>CALQQB010000024.1 GCA_943332615.1 Phenylobacterium deserti | reverse complement strand
TAGCCCGCTCAGCCAATCGGCAATGAACCCCACGCGCTGATCCATGGCGCAGCTCTCCAACCAAGGCATCGGCAGGTCCCCCTACCGACAGAGAACTGTCACCCATCCTTCCGGTCGATTCCGTCACCCCTCTATCCGGTCAGGACAGGGTCCCCGTTCCCTTTCGGCAGGTCGCCCAGCACCTGATCGTAGGTCCGGTTTTCGCGGATGATGTAGATCACGTGCTCGATCGGCGAGCCGGCGCCCACCTCGCTCGGGATGATCGACGGCGTCGCGGAGGGTCGCGCCCGCTGCAACAGGTCGTCGTTGTACGGCGAATTGGCCGCAGCCTGCTTCGTCCAGGCCGCCAGGCGTTTCGGGATGTCCGCCACCGCCAACCGCGAGACGCTTCCGGTTTGCAGGCTCTTGACGCTGCCCCGCTCGCCGCCGGCCACGTTCAGCGGGCTATGCGGCCCATTTGGGTCCGGATAGGCCGCCTCGCCCTTCGACGCGCCGATGTAGACCATCCCGCCGGCGACGCTGAGCGCCGAGGGATACCAGCCGGTCGGGATGAACCCCATCACCTCGCTGCGCGCGCGGTTGCGGATGTCGATCACCGCCAGGGCGTTGTTGTCGCCGTTGGCCACGAACAGCACCCCGCGCGCCTCGTCGATCGCCAGGGCGTTGGGCTTCGAACCCTCGGGCGCCAGCGGCGACATGGTGGTGGACAGCCGCTCGATAACCCGCATCGCCCGGGTGTCGATGACGTGGACGGTGTTGTCGCTGGCGCAGGCCACGAACAGCCGACCGTCGCGGCTCAGCGCCATGTCGTTGGGATTGGCCCCTACCGCGATGGTGGCCGTCACCTTGTTGGTCGCTGTGTCGATCACGCTCACCGAACGGCTCGACCAGTTCGACACGAACAACCGCCCGCCGTCCTTGGACAGCACCAGCTGATAGGGACTGATGTCCACCGGGATCCGGGTGAGCAGCTTTCCGCTCTCGGTGTCGAACACCACGACGTTGGTCGGCGTCTCATCCACACCCTGGTTGGCGGCGTAGAGGCGCGGCTTCGTGGGATGGCGCACGACGCCGGCCCACCAGATCGACTGCATCGGGATCGACTCGTCGAATTGCGCCGCGGGCTGCTCGCTGAGGCGGCCGGCCTTGTACGCGAAAGCATAGATCGGCGCGGCGGTCGGCTGACGGGGCCCCGCCGCGTTGCCGCCAGAGACATAGAGGATACGGCCGTCGGGTGACCAGGCCAGGCCCAGCCAGGCCGACTTGAGCGGGATCCGCTGCACGACCTTGCCCGTCGCCGGGTCCAGGACCGTCAGCCCATGCGGCAGATAGCCGGCGTTGACCGCGATCAGCGCCTTGCCGTCGGGCGCGGACGTCATGCGCATGACGAGGTCGCCGGTATCGGCGAGCTTTTGGCCGGCCGGGGTGATCCGCCAGCCGTTGGGCAGGTCGAAGCCGCCTGGAATCGGGTGGGGCGACTCCGAGGTCGGACGCCCGATCTCGCGCGGGGCCGAAGCTGGCTGCGCCTGCGCTCCAACCAACCCCGTCACACCCCATCCCGCAACAACGGCCAAGGTCGCGCCCAAGATCCGCTTCATGTCCATCACCCCGTCGCCCGCCGCGATGGCGCTTCCGTCACCTAGCCCGACCGTGTGACACGTTCGTGCTGGACGGCCATGCTAGCGTGCGACGGCAACGGGAGGAATGACGATGCGTACGGCGATACTGGGGTCCTTGGGCGAAGTCAGCCGGCTCACCCTGGGCGGCGGCGGCATCGGCCAGATCTGGGGCGAGGTCAGCCACGACGAGGCCATCGCCACCCTGACCGCCGCGCTGGACGCGGGAATCACGGTGCTCGACACCGCACCGATGTACGGCGCCTGCGAGGCCAACATCGGCGAGGCCTTCGCCGGCCGCCTGCCTGCCGGCGTGAAGATCACCACCAAGCACCAGCTGGGCACGCCGGAGCGTGGGGAAACCTCGGCACGCCTGGAAGCCTCCCTGGACGCGACGCTGAAGGCGATGCACCTGGACCGCGTCGATCTGTTCTTCCTGCACTCCAACCTGCACGCCGATGGCTTCGACTACGCCCACGGCAACCACAACCGCGACGCCTTCTCCACGGCGATGTCGGTCTACCGGGATGAGGTGGTCCCGGCCTTCGAGGCCCTGAAGGCCTCAGGCCGCATCGGCGCCTGGGGGATCACCGGCATCGGCGTGCCCACCGCCGTTCAGACCGCCCTCGCCCATGATCCCAAGCCCGATGTGGTCCAGGCGATCACCAATCTGATGGACTCACCCGGCGCCCTGAAGCGCTACGCCGAACCGGCCCAGCCCCGCGGGATCGCCGCCGCCGCCAAGGCGCGCGGCATCGGGGTGATGGGCATCCGGGCCGTCCAGGCCGGCGCGCTGACCCTGCAGGTCGATCGCGACCTGCGCCCCAACAGCCCCGACCGCGCCGACTACGACCGCGCTGAAGGCTTCCGTGCTGTGTGCGTCCGCTGGCGCGAAGACCCCGCCGCCGTGGCGCACCGCTACGCACTCAGCATGCCCAACATCGACACCGTGGTGCTGGGCGTGAAGAACCGCGACGAACTCCTCCAGTGCGTCGAGGCCGAGGCCGCCGGCCCGCTGGACGCGGCGCAGATGGCGGAGATCGACGGGTTGGGGCTGGCGATCTAGATCCGAAGCACCGTCGTTTCCACGACCGGCCGACGGCCCCAGATCCGCTGGCTGGCCTTCTTCACCGCCCGCGAGATTGCCGTCTCGATGCTGTCGTCCAACTCCAGCGCGTCGCCCTTCAGCCGCTTCACGGCGTTCTCGGCCTCGTCGGCCAGGTCGTCGAGCACATCGTCCATCGCGGCTTCGCTCTCGGCCGGGAGGCCGAGGCATCGCACCTGCGGACCCGACACGATCTTGCCCCGCCCATCCAACACGACGGACACCGCAACCATGCCGTTGAATGCCGCATGCCGCCGCTCGCGCAGGGCGTCGCCATGTTCAGGCACCACCACGCCAGCGTCCACATACAGCCGGCCTGCCTGCACCTCATCGATGATCTCCGCGCGACCGGGGGCGAGGCGCACCATGTCGCCGTTGCGCGGCGTCACCTGCTGCGGCACCTGCAGGTCGCGGGCGAAGGCGGCATGCTCCATCAGGTGGCGCCGCTCGCCGTGGGTCGGCACCGAGATCTCGGGCCGGGCCCAGGCGTACATCTCCGCCAGTTCGTCCCGGCACGGGTGGCCGCTGACGTGGATACCCGGATGATCGCGCTCGGTGTAGAGCCGTACGCCGCGCTCGGTCAGCCGGTTCTGCAGGTTGCGGATCGGGATGTCGTTGCCGGGAATCACCCGGCTGGAGAACACGCAGGCGTCGCCGGCGCCCAGCTTCACATGCGGATGCGTCCCCTCGGCGATCCGCGACAACGCGGCGCGCGGCTCGCCCTGGCTGCCCGTGCAGAGATAGAGCACGGCGCTGGCCGGCAGACGCTTGGCCTCGTTGTCTTCGAGGAAGGGCTTGATGTCCTGCATCAGCCCGACCGACTTCGCCGCCGCCGCCATCCGGTGCATGGAGCGGCCCACCAGGGCCACGCGCCGGCCATTGGCCTCCGCCGCCCGGATCACACTGTCCATCCGCGCCACGTTGGACGCGAAGCAGGCCACCGCCACGCCGGCCTTCAGGTTTCCGATCAGGGCGACCATCGCCTTGCGCACGTCGGCCTCGGACCCGGCGTGCCCATCCACGAAGACGTTGGTGCTGTCGCACACCATTGCCAGCACGCCCTCGTCGCCGAGCTTGCGGATGAAGTCGATGTCCGTCGGGCCGCCCAGCAGCGGGTCCGGATCGATCTTCCAGTCACCGGTGTGCAGGATCACCCCCAGCGGCGTGCGAATCGCCAGGCCGTTGGGCTCCGGGATCGAGTGCGTCAGGGTGATCAGGTCCAGGGAGAACGGCCCCAGCTCGATCATCCCGCCCAATGGGACCTCGGTGATCTTCACCTGGTCCAGCAGGTCCGCCTCGCGGAGTTTCTCGCGGAGGATGAAGGCCGTGAACGGTGTCGCATAGACCGGCGCCTTCAGCCGCGGCCACAGCCAGGCCACCGCCCCGATGTGATCCTCGTGGGCGTGGGTCAACACGATGCCCAGGATGCGGTCGGCGTGCTTTTCGATGAACTCGGGGTCGGGCAGGATCAGTTCCACGCCCGGCGTCAGTTGGTCGCCGAAGGTCACTCCCAGGTCCACCACGATCCATTTGCGATCGTGCGGCGGCCCGTAGCCGTAGAGGTTGAAGTTCATCCCAATCTCGTTCGAACCGCCGAGCGGCAGGAAAACGAGTTCGTCGTCTGGTTTGGGTTTGGCCATCTAAGCTTTCTGCCCCCTAAGCACTCGGGGCCGTGTTTCGGCGATAAATTTCGAGCATGCCGCGGATCGTCAGATCCGGGTCGAAGTGGTCGATGGCGTCCGTCGCGCCGTGAAAGAGCGAGGCGACGCCGCCGGTCCCAACGACCGTCATCGGCTTGCCCCACTCGGCCTTGATCCGTGTCACCAGGCCCTCGATCAGGGCCACGTAACCCCAGAAGACGCCCGACTGCATGGCCGCTACCGTATCCTTGCCGATAGCGGTGTTGCCGCGCGGCCGCTGGATCGCGACGCGCGGCAGCTTGGCCGCCGCCTGGTGTAACGCTTCCATGCTGAGGTTGATCCCCGGCGCGATGGCGCAGCCCTCCATGGCGCCGTCGGCGGCGATCACATCGAAGGTGGTGGCGGTGCCGCTATCGATCACGATCAGGTCGCCCGTGTAGACGATGTGCGCCCCTATGGCGTTCACCAGCCGGTCGGCGCCGGCCTCGGACGGCTTCTCGATCCGCACCTCGATGCCCAGGTCCACATTCTCCCCGATCACCAGGGGCTCCACATGCAGGTAGCGCCGCGCCAAGTTGCGCAAGTTGAAGATCGACTGCGGCACCACGCTGGAGACGATACAGCCGGTGAACGCGCCCAGCGCCAACCCGCTCATGGCCAGCAGTTGCGAGAGCCAGACGGCGTACTCGTCGGCGGTCCGCGTCGACTGGGTGGCCGTGCGCCACTGGGCGATCCAGCGCTCGCCGTCATGAACGGCGAAGAGAGTGTTGGTGTTGCCCTGTTCGATCGCCAGCAGCATCTCACGCCCCTCCAAAGAACACGTCGCCCGCCGTTATCCGCTCCAGGGCCCCGTCGTCCAGGCGCAGACGCAGGGCGCCATCGGAATCGAGACCTTCCGCGACGCCCGTCACTGTCCGGTTCGGCAGTCTAGCCTCGCACCGCTGGCCCAGGCCGGTCGCCCGGTCCGACCATCCCGCCGCAATCGTCGGGAAGCCCTGCGTCGTCCAGGCATTCCGCCAGCGCTCGAAGGCGTCGGCCAGCACCGCCAGCGCCGCCGCGGGCTCCGGGGGGCGGATCGCCATGTGGTCGGCGAAGGCCGTCGCCGGGCGCTCCACATCCTGCGGCGCGTGCGCCAGGTTCACCCCGATCCCGACCGCCAGCCAAAGCCGCCCATCCGGCCGCGCGCCGGACTCCACCAGGATACCCACCGCCTTGCGGCCATGCACCAGCACATCGTTGGGCCATTTCAGCCGCGCCGCGCCAGGGCCCAGGCAGGTGTCGGCGAGGTCGCAGGCCGCCAGAGCCGCCACGAACGACATCTGGGCTGCTTCCGCCGCCGGCCGATCCGTCGTCGTCAGCAGCGTCGCGGCCAGGTTTCCACGTTGCGTCGACCAGGCCCGCCCACGTCGGCCACGCCCGGCAGTCTGCACTGCCGCGGTGATCCACACCGGCCCGCCCTCGCCCGCCTCCGCGCGCCGACGCGCCTCGGCGTTGGTGGAGTCGAGCGCGTCGTAGGCTTCGATCGGCGGGTGGACGCCCAACCGCTCAGGCCAGCCCGAAGGCATGCGCGGCGGTGGCGGCCAGCGGGTCGAGGAACTTCAGCGCCAACATCACGATCGGAAAGGCGAACAGCGCCGCCGCCAGACCAATCGCGCGGGCTTCCATCGGCGGCTTGTCGGTGGCGCCGGCGCTGCCGTCGAACCACATCACCTTGATCAGCTTCAGATAGTAGAAGGCAGCCACGACCGAGCCCACCAGCCCGATCACCGCCGGCGCCCAGAGGCCGGCGTCCAGCGCTGCCTTGAACACATAGATCTTGGCCCAGAAGCCGGAAAACGGGGGCAGACCCAGGGCCGACAGCGCAAACGCCGTCATGGCCAGCGCGATGCCAGGCTGCTCCTTGATCAGGCCCGCCATGTCGTCGATCGTCTCCATTGCGCGTCCCTGACGCGAGAGCGCAGCGAGGCACGCAAAGAAGCCGGTCACGTCGACCATGTAGAGCACCATGAACATCAGCATGGCCTGCACGCCCTCGGACGTGCCGGACGCCAGCCCTAGCAGGGCGTAGCCGATATTGGCGATCGAGGAGTAGGCCCAGAGGCGCTTGAGATTCTTCTGCACCAGCCCCGCGAAGGCGCCGACCGCCACCGAAATCAGCGCGATAACCACCAGGATCTGCTGCCACTGGTCCGACGCGCCGGCGAAACCGTTGGCCAATACCCGGGCAAACAGCACCATGGCCGCCAGCTTCGGCGCCGCGGCGAAGAACGCCACGATCGGCGTCGGCGCGCCCTCATAGACGTCCGGCGTCCACATGTGGAACGGCGCCGCGGAGACCTTGAACGCCAGGCCGCAGATCAGGAACACCAGCCCGAACAGCAACCCGGTGTTGGCGTGCCCGCCGGCCGCCACAGCGATGTCGGTGAAGACTGTCGAACCCGCGAAGCCGTAGATCAAGCTGGCCCCATAGAGCAGCAGCCCTGACGACAGCGCGCCAAGCACGAAATACTTCAGCCCGGCCTCGGAGGCCTTAGCGTCATCGCGGTGCATGGCGGCGAGCACGTAGAGCGCCAGCGATTGCAGTTCGACACCGACGTAGAGTGAGATCAGGTCGCCCGAAGCGGCCATCATCCCCATGCCCAGCGCCGCCAGCAGTACGAGCACCGGGAACTCGAAGTTCCTGACGCCGCGCCGCTCGAACCAGGGCTTCCCG
The DNA here is from genome assembly GCA_943332615.1 of Phenylobacterium deserti. Lineage (GTDB taxonomy): Bacteria > Pseudomonadota > Alphaproteobacteria > Caulobacterales > Caulobacteraceae > Phenylobacterium > Phenylobacterium deserti_C. The sequence continues at coordinate 44,839 of CALQQB010000024.1, read as the reverse complement.
AGCACGATGCCCACGGCCGAGGCCGCATAGATCGCCACCTCGGCGAAGACCGCCCCGGCGTCGTTCACCAGCGCCCCGCCGAAAGCCACGCCCAGCGGCTGGATCGCCGCCGCGAACGCCGCCAGCGCCAGCGCCAGCACGCCACCGCCGGCCACCAGGGTGGTTTGCTTCGGCGCGAATGCCCCCACGACCAGCAGCAGCAGGGCGCTGACCGCCAGGATCAGTTGCGGAAACGCGATCAGCAGGTTGGACGAAAAAGTCATCTAGAGGGCCCCGGCGGTCGCCGCCTGGTAGACGGACACAAGGTGGTCCACCGACGACGACGTCAGGCTGAAGACAGAATTGGGCTGGATACCCAGATACAGCGTGGCCACGATCAGCGGCGTGAAGATCAGGACCTCGCGCAGTTCAAGATCGGTGATCGCCGCCAGCTTCGGGTTGGTCAGTTCGCCCATCACCACCCGGCGATAGAGGCTGAGCATATAGACCGCGGACAGGATCACCCCGCTGGTCGCCAGGATCGCCGTCCAGGTCGAGGCTTTGTACACGCCGACCACGGACAGAATTTCACCGACGAACCCGCTCGTCCCAGGCAGGCCGACATTGCCCATCGAGAACAGCATGAATACCGCCGCGTACCACGGCATCCGGTTCACCAACCCGCCGTATGCGGTGATGTCGCGGGTGTGCATCCGGTCATAGATCACGCCCACGCAGAGGAAGAGCGCGCCGGAGATCACCCCATGGCTCAGCATCTGGTAGATCGCCCCCTGCTCGCCCTGGACGTTGCCGGAGAAGATTCCCATGGTCACAAGGCCCATGTGGGCGACCGACGAGTAGGCGATCAGCTTCTTGATATCGGTCTGCCGGAAGGCCACCAGCGAGGTGTAGATCACCGCGATCGCGCTCATGGCGAACACCAGCGGCGTGAACATCTCAGAAGCGTTCGGGAACATTGGCAGGCTGAAGCGCAGGAAGCCGTAGCCGCCCATCTTCAGCAGGATGCCGGCCAGGATCACCGAACCCGCGGTCGGCGCCTCGACGTGCGCATCTGGCAACCAGGTGTGCACGGGCCACATCGGCATCTTCACCGCGAACGAGGCGAAGAACGCCAGCCATAGCCAAGTCTGGACCGCCGGGCTGAAGTGATAGGCCATCAGCTCGGGGATCGACGAGGTGTGGGCCGTGCCGATCATGTACAGGATCGCCGCCAGCATCAGGACCGAGCCCAGCAGGGTGTAGAGGAAGAATTTGAAAGCCGCGTAGACCCGCCGCGCCCCGCCCCAGATCCCGATGATCAGGAACATCGGCACCAGGCCGAACTCGAAGAAGGTGTAGAAGAGCACCAGGTCCAGCGCGCAGAACACGCCCACGACCAGCGTCTCCAGCAGCAGGAACGCGATCATATATTCGTGGACGCGGGTCTCGATCGACTTCCACGACGCTGCGATGCAGATCGGCATCAGGAACGCCGTCAGCAGCACGAACAGCACCGAGATGCCGTCCACGCCCATCCGGTAGGCGATCCCGGCGAACCAGGGGGTCTCCTCGACGAACTGGAAGCCCCAGTCGTTCGGATTGAACCGCACGACCAGCAGGACCGAAAGCGCCAGCGTCACCAGGGTGGTGATCAGCGCGATCCACTTGGAGCGCTCGACGCTGCGCGCGTTGTCCGGCCCACCTGTCAGGCGCAGCCCCAGGATAGCAGCCACGCCCACCAGCGGAGCGAATGTGATGAGGGAAAGGATCGGCATGGTCATCCCCCTCAGGCGTTCCAGGCCAGCAGCGCATAGGTCAGCAGACCCGCGACGCCCAGCAGCATGACAAAGGCATAGTGGTAGACGTAGCCGGATTGAATACGCCCGGCTCCCTTGCCAACCTGCACGGACACCGCTGAGACTCCATCGGGGCCGAAGCCGTCGATGATCCGCTGGTCGCCGCCCTTCCAGAACAGGTCGCCCAGCAGCTTGGAGACACGAACGAAGGTCGCCTCGTACAGTTCGTCGAAGAACCACTTGTTGTAGAAGAAGACATAGAGGGGTCCGTTGCGGGCGGCGATCTTCGCGCCAAGGCCTTCCTTCAGGATATAGACCCACCAGGCCGCGAACAGGCCAATCAGGGTCACCGCCAGCGGCGCCCACAGCACCCAGGCCGGCAGCCCATGGACGTCGAGCACATGGTTGTTCGGCGCGGTGAAGATCGCGCCGCGCCAGAATTCATGCTGTTCGGCGCCGATAAACTGGTGGTGGAAGAAGAACCCCGCCGCGATCGCGCCAATCGACAGCAGGATCAGCGGCAGCCGCATAGTCCACGGGCTTTCGTGCGGCTTGTGGTCATGGCCGCCGTGGTCCGGCTCGGCGTGGGGCTCGGCGTGCGCGGGGTCCGCGTGGCCGTGGTCATCCCCATGGGCATGGTCGCGGTTGTGCCAGTGGTGCTCCAGGTCTTCGGACGTCCACCGCGCATGGCCGTTGAAGGTGAAGAATGCCAGGCGCCACGAGTAGAAACTGGTCAGGCCTGCCACCAGGATCCCGACCACAAAGGCGAACATCGCCATGCCGTTGCCGCTCGCGCCGGCGATGTAGGTCGCGTTGATGATCGAGTCCTTTGAGTAGAAGCCGGCGAAGCCCCACTCCTGGCCGAGGATATCGATCGGCAAGCCGACGCCCGTGATGGCGATCGTCCCGATCAGCATCGCCGCGGTGGTGATCGGCAGGAACTTTCCGAGCGCCCCGAAGCGCCGCATGTCCTGCTCGTGGACCATCGCGTGGATCACCGATCCGGCGCCCAGGAACAGCAGCGCCTTGAAGAAAGCGTGGGTGAACAGGTGGAACATCCCGGCCTGATAAGCGCCCACGCCCGCCGCCATGAACATGTAGCCCAGCTGCGAACAGGTCGAGTACGCGATCACCCGCTTGATGTCGTTCTGCGTCATGCCCACGGTCGCCGCGAACAGCGCCGTGATCGCGCCAATCCCGGTGACGATGGCCTTGGCCACCGGGGCATATTCGAACATCGGCGACAGCAGGCAGACCATGTAGACGCCGGCCGTCACCATGGTGGCGGCGTGGATCAGGGCGGACACCGGAGTCGGGCCCTCCATGGCGTCCGGCAGCCAAGTGTGCAGGAAGAACTGCGCCGACTTGCCCATGGCGCCTACGAACAGCAGCGCGCAAGCCAGATCGACCAGCGCGAAGTGGCCGCCAGCGAAGTCCCAGCCACGCGGCACGGAGGCTGCGATCTGCGGGAACACCTTGGCGAACTCGATGGACCCGTAGGCCCAGAACACCGTCACGATGCCCAGCGCGAAGCCGAAGTCGCCGACCCGGTTCACCACGAAGGCCTTGATCGCCGCGGCGTTGGCGGTCGGCTTGTGGAACCAGAATCCGATCAGCAGGTAGCTCGCCAGGCCGACGCCTTCCCAGCCGAAGAACAGCTGCATGAAATCCGCCGCGCTGATCAGCGCCAGCATGGAGAAGGTGAACAGCGAGAGGTAGGCGAAGAACCGCGGCTTGCTCGGATCGTCAGCCATGTAGCCCCACGAATAGAGGTGCACGAGCGAGGAGACGCTGGTCACCACCACCAGCATCACGGCGCTGAGGCCATCCAGCCGGAACGACCAGTTGGAGACGAAACTCCCCACGTGAATGAACGGCGCATAGGTCACCGTGAACGGCTCCAGGCCGCCCCAGGTCCACTGGCTGAACACCACCCACGACAGGATGGCCGACAGGAACAGGAAGCCAGTGGTGACGCCACGCGAAACGTTGTCGCCGATGCGCCGGCCGAACAGGCCCGCCACGACCGCGCCGATCAGCGGGCCGAACAGGATGACGGTGACGAGGAGCTTGGGATCCACGAACGCTAGCCCTTCATCATCGAGGCGTCGTCCACGGCGATGTCGCCGCGGTTGCGGAAGAAGGTCACGAGGATGGCCAGACCGACGGCCGCCTCCGCGGCCGCCACGGTCAGCACGAACATCGCGAAGATCTGCCCGGTGACGTTCCCGAGATAGACCGAGAAGGCCACCAGGTTGATGTTTACGGCCAGCAGCATCAGCTCGATCGACATCAAAATGACGATGATGTTCTTGCGGTTCACGAAGATGCCGAAGACTCCGATGGTGAACAGGATCGCGGCGACGGCCAGATAGTGCTCGAGACCGATGGTCATTCTCCGATCCCCTCGCCCGACCCAATACCTTCACCAGAACGGGGATTGCTCATGCGCATGCCGCTGGCGGGCGAGCGCAGCACTTGGTCCATCACCACCTGCCGGCGCACGCCGGGCTTGTGGCGAAGGGTCAGGACGATCGCTCCGATCATCGCCACCAGCAGCACCATGCCGGCTGCCTGGAAGAAATAGACGTAGTCCGTGTAGAGCACCCGCCCGATCGCTTCAGCGTTGGTGACATTGGCGGGGGCCCCGCCCGTCGCCATCGGCCCGAGGCTGGCCTTGGCCGCGCCGCGGCCAGCGACCGTCGATGAAACCAGCACCATCTCCGCCGCCAGGATCGCGGCCACCACCAGGCCCAGGGGCATGTAGCGGGCGAAGCCCTGGCGCAGGGACGCGAAGTCCACGTCCAGCATCATCACCACGAACAGGAACAGCACCGCGACCGCGCCCACGTAGACAACGACCAGCAGCATCGCCAGGAACTCCGCGCCGAGCAGCACGAACAGCCCGGCGGCCGAGAAAAAGCTGAGGATCAGCCACAGCACCGAGTGCACCGGGTTGCGGGCCGAAACCACACAGAATCCGGACGCCAGGGTGATCAGCGCCATCAGGTAGAATGCAATCGCCTGCAGGGCCATTTCGGCTCTCTAATATCCTTCGAATTACGCTTCAGATTGGACTTCAGATTCGGGCGGCGAACATGCGCCGCCGTGCTTATCGGTACGGCGCGTCCAGTTCCAGATTCTTCGCGATCTCGCGTTCCCAGCGGTCGCCGTTGTCCAGCAGCTTGGCCTTGTCGTAGTAGAGCTCCTCGCGGGTCTCGACCGAGAAGTCGGTGTTCGGCCCTTCCACGATGGCGTCCACCGGGCAGGCCTCCTGGCACAGGCCGCAGTAGATGCACTTCACCATGTCGATGTCGTAGCGGGTGGTCCGGCGGCTGCCGTCCTCGCGCGGCTCGGCCTCGATGGTGATCGCCTGGGCGGGGCAGATGGCCTCGCAAAGCTTACACGCGATGCAGCGTTCCTCGCCGTTCGGATAGCGGCGCAGCGCGTGCTCACCCCGGAACCGCGGGCTTTGCGGGTTGCGCTCGTGCGGGAACTGCACGGTCTTCTTGGGCGCGATCATGTACTTCATGCCCAGGCCGAAAGCCCCGATGAAGTCCAGCATCGCCGCGCCCTTCAGCGCCTGTCCGATCCGGCCCAGCATCACTTGTCCTTCTCGCAGGCGTAGTCTTCCAGGTACTGGGCGTCACCGTTCTTGTGCAGCCTCAGATGGCCGCCCTTCGCCGTGCAGGCCGCCGTCGCCGTCTTAAGGTCATCATAGGTCGCGACGCCGCCGCTGTGACCGGGGCCGGCGTCTCCCATCGAACTGCAGCCGGCCAAAGCCGCCGCCGTCAGGATCAATGCAGCCAGCTTCATGCCCCCATCCCCGTGTAGACCAGCCAGCCGGAGACGATGAACACCGCCACCAGCGAGGTCGGCAGGAACACTTTCCAGCCCAGCCGCATCAGCTGGTCGTAGCGGTAGCGGGGCACGATCGAGCGGACCATGGCGTTCATAAAGAACACGAAGAAGGTCTTGATCGCGTAGAATACCAGGCCGTGCAGGCTGGCCAGCCACGCCGGCCACGCGGCCAGGTAGCCCTCCGGCCACGGCGCATGCCAGCCGCCCAGGAACAGCACCGCCATCAACCCGCTCATCAGCACGATGTTCGAGGTCTCAGCGAGGTAGAACAGCATGTAGGGCGTGGAACCATATTCCACCGCATAGCCAGCGACGAGTTCAGACTCCGCTTCCGGCAGGTCAAATGGAGGGCGATTGGTCTCAGCCAGCCCGGAAATGAAGAAGATCACCCCCATCGGGAACATCACCAGCAGCAGCGGCCAGTTGGTCTGCCAGTTCGGCCCGCCGCCGAACATGAACCAGTGCCAGATGCCGCCGTCCTGCGCCTTGGTGATCTCGTTGAGGTTCAGGGTCCCGGCCAGCAGGATGACCGTGATCATCACGAAGCCGATTGAGACCTCATAGCTGACCATCTGCGCCGCCGAGCGCAGCGCGCCCAGGAACGGGTACTTCGAGTTCGAGGCCCAACCGCCCATGATGATCCCGTAGACGCCCAGCGACGACACGGCGAACAGGTACAGCACGCCCACATTGATGTTGGAGACGCTCCAGCCGGGCGCGATCGGCATCACCGCCCAGGCGCCCAGCGCCAGGGTCACGCTGATCAGCGGCGCCAGCAGGAACACCGCCTTGTCGGCCCCGGCCGGGATGACCAGTTCCTTGATCAGGAACTTGCCGAGATCGGCGAAGGACTGCAGTAGCCCGAACGGGCCCACGACGTTCGGGCCCTTCCGCGCCTGCACGCCGGCGAAGATCTTGCGGTCGCCATAGATCACGAAGGCGATCGTCAGCAGCAGCACCACAGTAATGAGCAGGATATGGCCCACCGTCCAGGCGACCCAGCCCGCCGGGCTGGCCTGGAACGCGTCCCACCAGACGCCGAAGTTGGGAAGGAATCCCATGCGCCCTACTCCGCCGCGATCTTCGTCGCGCCAGCGGCGACCTGGGCGCACTCGGCCATGGTGACGCTGGCCCGCGCGACGGCGTTGGACTGATAGAAGGCCAAAACAGAGCTCGTAAACGGCGCTTCGGTCAGCATGCCCTTCGCGCCCAGGGCGCCCAGGTCCAGCGCACCCGGCGCGTCCGGCACATAGTCGATGCGCCCGAAGGTCGGATGGTCGGCGAACAGCTTCGCCCGCAGCTGGTCCAGGGTGTCGTAGGGCAGTTTCGCGCCCAGGCGTTCGCTCAGCGCCCGCAGGATCGACCAGTCTTCCTTGGCCTCGCCCTTCGGGAACACGGCGCGGAAGCCCATCTGCACCCGGCCCTCGGTGTTTACATAGAGGCCGTTCTTCTCGGTGTAAGCCGCGCCCGGCAGGATCACGTCGGCTCGGTGCGCGCCGGCGTCGCCATGCGTGCCCACGTAGACGACGAAGGCGTCGGTCGCCGACAGGTCCATCTCGTCGGCGCCCAGCAGGACCAGGACATCAGCCCCGCCCTTGGCTGCCAGTTCGCCCGCCGTCTTGCCGCCGTCGCCGGGAACGAAGCCCAGGTCCAGGCCACCGACCCGGCTGGCCGCCGAGTGCAGCACATTCCAGGTCATGCCGAACGCCTTGGCCACCCCGGCCGCGGCCTGCAGCACCGCTGTGCCATCAGCCCGCGACAGCGCGCCCGCGCCCAAGATGATCGCCGGGTTCTTGGCGTCCTTGAGCGCCGCCAGGAACGGCGACTTGGACTTGGCCAGCCCGGTCAGCGCCGCCGGCCCCGAGCCCACGAGGTCGTAGCCATAGGTCAGATCGACCGCCTCGCCGATCACGCCGAGCCGCAAGGTCCCTGCCATCCAGCGCTTGCGCAGCCGCGCATTCAGCACCGGCGCTTCCAGCCGCGGATTGGTCCCGACCAGCAGGACAACATCAGCGTCTTCAAGGCCTTGGATCGTCGAATTCAGCAGCCAGCTCTCGCGCGGCCCATCGCCCAGCGCCATCCCGTCCTGCCGACAGTCCAGGCTCTTCACGCCCAGCCCGCCGAACAGGTCCAGCGCGGCTTTCATCGACTCCGCATCCTGCAGATCGCCCGCGATCACCCCGATCCGCTCAGGGCTCGCCGCCTTGACCTTCGCGGCCACCGCGTCGAACGCCTCGGCCCAGCTCGCCGCGCGCAGCTTGCCGCCCTCGCGGATGAACGGCCGGTCCAGCCGCTGCCGCGACAGTCCGTCAACCGCATAGCGCGTCTTGTCTGAGATCCACTCTTCGTTGACCGCCTCGTTGGTGCGTGGCAGCACCCGCAACACTGCCGGCCCGCGCGCATCCACCCGGATCGCCGAGCCCAGCGCATCCATCACATCCACGCTCTCGGTCTTCTTCAGCTCCCAGGGCCGCGCGTTGAAGGCGTAGGGCTTGGAGGTCAGCGCGCCCACTGGGCACAGGTCGATCACATTGGCGCTCAGCTCCGACGCCACCGCCTTGTCGAGATAGGTCGTGATTTCAACGTCTTCTCCGCGGGAGATCAGACCGATGTCCGGCACGCCGGCCACTTCGGTGATGAACCGGACGCAGCGCGTGCACTGGATGCAGCGGGTCATGACCGTCTTGATCAACGGCCCCATGTACTTCTCTTCGACCGCCCGCTTGTTCTCGGAATAGCGGCTGTCGTCGCGGCCATAGCCCATGGCCTGGTCCTGCAGGTCGCACTCGCCGCCCTGGTCGCAGATCGGGCAGTCCAGCGGGTGGTTGATGAGCAGGAACTCCATCACCCCGCGCCGCGCCTTCTTCACCATCGGCGTGTCGGTGAAGATCTCCATGTTCTCGGCGGCCGGCAGCGCGCAGGACGCCTGCGGCTTCGGCGGCCCGGGCTTTACCTCGACCAGGCACATGCGGCAGTTGCCGGCGATGCTCAGCCGCTCGTGATAGCAGAACCGTGGAATCTCTTTCCCCGCAAGTTCAGCCACTTGCAGGACATTCATGCCGGCTTCGAACTCGACCTCGACCCCGTCGACTTTGGCGATAGGCATTATTCGCGAACTCCGGGAGGGGTATCCTGCAGCTCAAGCCGACGCTCGATCCGGTCCAGCCGATCATCGACGCGGTCGAGACGCCGCTGAACGACTGTCATGTTCTGCTCCATGGACGATATACGAACCTTGACGTCCCTCATGTCCTCGCTCAACCGGTCAACCTTCTGGTCGATTTGCCGCAAGTAGCGCAGGACAATGCTGTCCGGGCCTTCGCTCATCGCGTCCTACTCCGCCGCGATCGTGGCGCCGGCATAGCTGCCCTTGCGCGCGCGATACCTGTTGATGCGGTCTTCCACCTCGTGGCGGAAGTGGCGGAAAAGGCCTTGGATCGGCCAGGCGGCCGCGTCGCCCAGCCCGCAGATCGTGTGGCCTTCCACCTGGGAAGCCACGTCCAGCAGGGTGTCGATCTCGGACATCTCGGCCTCGCCGGTGACCATCCGCTCCATCACCCGCCACATCCAGCCGGTGCCCTCGCGGCACGGCGTGCACTGGCCGCAGCTCTCGTGCTTGTAGAAGTAGCTGGCGCGCGCGATCGCCTTCACCAGGTCGGCGTCCTTGTCGAACACGATCATCGTACCGGTGCCCAGGCCCGAACCCCGCGCCTGCAGATCCTCATAGGTCATGAGGGCCTCTTCGCACTGTTCGGCCGGGATCATGCGCACGGAAATTCCGCCCGGGATCACTGCCTTCAGGTTGCCCCAGCCGCCGCGCACGCCGCCGAAATGATCCTCGATCAACTGCTTGACGCTGATGCCGACCGCATCCTCGACCACACACGGCGTGTTCAGATGGCCGGAGCCGGCGAACAGCTTGGTCCCCGTCGACTTCTCGGTTCCGAAGGCTGAGAACCACTCGGCGCCACGCCGCAGGATCGTGCCCACCACCGCGATGGTCTCGACGTTGTTCACCGTCGTCGGGCAGCCATAGATGCCGGCGCCGGCCGGGAATGGGGGTTTAAGCCGCGGCTGGCCCTTTTTGCCCTCGAAGCTCTCCATCAGCGCCGTCTCGTCGCCGCAGATATAGGCCCCGCCGCCATGTTGCAGGCGGACGTCCACGTCGTAACCCAGGATGCTCCCCGGCCCGAGCAGCTTGGCGTCGTAGGCCTGCTTGATGGCCGCCGTCAGCCGCTCGCGCTCATGCACATATTCGCCGCGGATGTAGATGTAGGCCGTGTGCGAACGCATGGCCCGGCACGCGATCACGCAGCCTTCGATCAGCAGGTGCGGGTCGTTGCGCAGGACATCGCGGTCCTTGCACGCGCCCGGCTCGCTCTCGTCGGCGTTGACCAGCAGATAGTGCGGCCGTTCGCTCTGCACCTTCGGCATGAAGGTCCACTTCAGTCCGGTGGCGAACCCTGCCCCACCCCGGCCGCGCAGGCCCGACGCCTTGATCTGGTCGCAGATCCACTCCGGCGTCTGGGTCACGATATCGGCCGTCCCGTTCCACGCCCCGCGCGCCTTCGCGCCCTCCAGGCCCCAGTCACGCTGGCCATAGATGTTCAGAAAAATGCGGTCCTTGTCGGCCAGGAGTCCCGCCACGCCTAAGCTCCCTTCCGGCGCAGGCCGGCGATGAACCAGATCTGCGCGCCGAACCCTACGAGAAGAGCCAGGACGAAAGCGACCAGCGCCCACGATTGCGCGAACTTGAAATAATACAGCACGATTGCCGCGATCGCCGTCACCGCGGCGGCCACATTGGCGATCATCATCACATTGCGCCGCCGCTTCACGGCCGCGAGGTCCACGTCGCTCATCTCTTACCTCCCCCATCGCGGCAGCGATGGCGGGAGGGGGACCGCCGGCCGAAGAGCCGGGGGTGGAGGGGGCAAGCCCCATTCGCCGCGCCAGCAACGGCCGATCGATCCGCCGAGTCTGAGGTTTGCCCCCTCCACCACGCCCTCTGCGGGGCGCGGTCCCCCTCCCGCCGCTGCGCGGGGGAGGTAAGCGGCCTCGCTGTCACTATCCCCCTCATGCCGGGGCCCCCGTGGGCTTTCTTGGGGTCTTCGACGCCTTGGGCGGCAGGTTCGGGATCTTCATCTTCCTGCCCAGCGAACCGTCATACAACTTGGCGTCGGTCAGGGTCGTGGCCCCGCCCGCGGGCGCAGAACCCTGGCGCCCGATGGCCGAACCCGGCGCAGGCGTCTCGCCCGCCGCGAAGGCGTCCAGCAGCGCCTCGAAGCCCTCCGGCGTCAGGTCCTCGTAGTAGCGGTCGTTGATGGCGGCCATCGGCGCGTTGGCGCAGGCCCCCATGCATTCCACTTCCTGCCAGTAGAACTTGCCGTCGGCGGTGCGATGGTTCGCCGGTCCAAAGCGCCTCTTACAGACAGCCAACAGTGCCTCGGACCCGCGCGTCTGGCACGGCGTCGTGCCGCAGACCTGCACCAGCGCATGCGTGCCCACGGGCTCCAGCATGAACATCGTGTAGAAGGTCACCACCTCCAGCACCCGGATCACCGGCGTCCCCAGCAACTCGGCCACGGCGCGGATGGCGGGCTCGCAGACCCAGCCCTCCTGCTTCTGGACCAGCCACAGGATCGGCACCATGGCCGACTGCTGCCGCCCGGCCGGGAAGCTGGCCATCCAGGCCTTGGCGGCCGCAAGCGTCGCCGGCGTGAACGCGAAGCTCGCCGGCTGGTTCGGGGAAAGCCTGCGGATGCTCAACGGTCGATCTCCCCGAACACGATGTCGATCGAGCCGATCACGGCGGACACGTCGGCCAGCATGTGGCCGCGCGTCATCCAGTCCAGCGCCTGCAGGTGCGGATAGCCCGGGGCGCGCAGCTTCACCCGGTAGGGCTTGTTGGTCCCGTCGCTGACCAGATAGACGCCGAACTCGCCCTTCGGCGCCTCGACGCAGGCATAGACTTCGCCCGGCGGGGTCCGATAGCCCTCGGTGAACAGCTTGAAGTGATGGATCAGCGCTTCCATCGAACGCTTCATCTCGCCCCGGCGGGGCGCCGCCACCTTGTTGTCCTCGATCAGCACCGGCCCCGGCGTCTTCAGCAGCAGGGCGCAGCACTGTTTCACGATCTTGATCGACTCCCGCATCTCCTGCATCCGGCACAGGTAGCGGTCGTAGCAGTCGCCGTGCACGCCCAGCGGCACCTCGAACTCCATCTCGTCGTAGCAGGCGTAGGGCTGGGCGCGGCGCAGGTCCCAGGCGATGCCCGACCCGCGCAGCATCACGCCGGAGAAGCTGTTGGCGATCGCCTCGTCCTTTGTCACCACGCCGATGTCGACGTTGCGCTGCTTGAAGATGCGGTTGCCGGTGATCAGGCCCTCGATGTCGTCGCAGACCTTCGGAAAGTGGTCGGCCCAGTCGTCGATGTCACGGATCAGTTGCTCGGGCAGGTCCTGCCGGACGCCGCCGACCCGGTAGTAGTTGGCGTGCATGCGCGCGCCCGAGGCCCGCTCATAGAACACCATCAGCTTCTCGCGCTCGTCGAAGCCCCACAGCGGCGGCGTCAGCGCGCCCACGTCCATCGCCTGGGTGGTGACGTTCATGATGTGGTTCAGCAGCCGACCGATCTCGTCGTACAGCGTACGGATCAGCAGCGCGCGCCGCGGCGCCTCGACGCCCAGCAGCTTCTCGATCGCCAGGCAGTAGGCGTGCTCCTGGTTCATCGGCGCGACGTAGTCGAGCCGGTCCAGATAGGGGATCGTCTGCTGATAGGGCCGGGCCTCCATCAGCTTCTCGGTGCCCCGGTGCAGCAGGCCGATGTGCGGGTCCACCCGCTCGACGACTTCGCCGTCCAGTTCGAGGACCAGGCGCAGCACGCCGTGCGCCGCAGGATGCTGCGGGCCGAAGTTGATGTTGAATTTGCGGACCGGCGTTTCGCCGGGTTCCACCAGATCCGTGCTGGTCGTCACGGGAAGGTCGTCAGCCATCACTTGCCCCCCGTTTCGCCGGACTTCTCATCGCCGGGCAGCAGGTGGGTCGCGAAACCGCGCTCCGCGCCCTCCCAGGGGCTCAGGAAGTCCCAGTTGCGCCACTCGACAGACTTCACGGGCTCATAGACCACCCGCTTCAGCTCCTCGTCGTAGCGGACCTCGACGTAGCCGGTCATCGGGAAGTCCTTCCGCAGCGGATGGCCGTGGAAGCCGTAGTCGGTAAGGATCCGGCGCAGGTCCGGATGGCCGTCGAAGAACACGCCGTACATGTCGAACGTCTCGCGCTCGTACCAGTCGGCCGACGGGAATACGCTCACCACCGACGGCACCGCGATGTTTTCGTCGGTCTGCACTTTCAGCCGCACCCGGCGGTTCTTCGTCATCGACAGCAGGTGATAGACCACGTCGAACCGCAGCGGCCGCTCAGGATAGTCAGCGCCGCTGAGGTCGATCAGCTGGTGGAAGCCCTCGACGTCGCGCAGATAGGTCAAGGCCTCGACGATCCACGCCGCCGGCCCCGTCAGGGTCAAGGCGCCGAACGTCACGGCAGCGTCGGCAATGCTCCCCTTGGCGCCCTTGCAGATCGCCAGGCCCAGCTGCTCCAGCTCGGCGTCGCTCGCCGGCCAGCTCATCGGATGATGGTCCCGGTCCGGCGGATCTTCTTCTGCAGTTGCAAAACGCCATAGACCAGCGACTCCGCCGTCGGCGGGCAGCCGGGGATGTAGATGTCCACCGGCACGATCCGGTCGCACCCGCGCACGGTCGAATAGCTGAAGTAGTAGTACCCGCCGCCGTTGGCGCAGCTGCCCATGGAGATCACGTACCGCGGCTCCGGCATCTGGTCGTAGACCTTGCGGAGCGCCGGAGCCATCTTGTTCACCAGCGTCCCGGCCACGATCATCACGTCGCTCTGCCGCGGGCTGCCGCGGGGCGCGGCGCCGAACCGCTCCAGGTCGTAGCGCGGCATCGAGGTCTGGATCATCTCCACGGCGCAGCACGCCAGGCCGAAGGTCATCCACATCAGCGAGCCGGTGCGCGCCCAGGTGATCAGATCATCGACGCTGGCAGTGACAAATCCCTTGTCGGCCAGCCGCTGCGACACGCCGTCGAAGAACGGGTCATGCGTCTGCGGATCGTAGCCCTCGACTGTAGACCGGCCGGCGGACCCGGCGGGAACGATCACTCCCATTCCAGGGCTCCCTTCTTCCACTCGTAGATGAAGCCCACGGTGAGCACGCCCAGGAAGCTCATCATCGACCAGAAGGCGAACTTGGCTGCATCCGGCGGCATCTTCATCAGCGCCACCGCCCAGGGGAACAGGAACGCCACCTCCAGGTCGAAGATGATGAACAGGATCGATACCAGGTAGAACCGCACGTCGAACTTCATCCGCGCGTCATCGAAGGCATTGAAGCCGCATTCGTAGGACGAGAGCTTCTCCGGGTCCGGCGCCTTGGGCGCCACGATCGCGGCGAACAGGATGAAGACGATGCCCAGGGCCGACGCGATCCCCAGGAAGATCACGATCGGCAGGTACTCGAGCAGGAAGGCGTTCATGGAGTCTCCGGAGGGAGTCGCGGCGCCCTTCTAGACCTATCATCCGGGCGTTTCAAACCCGCCTTGTGCAGCGCGAAAGACCGCGACCGGAGGTCGCATTTGGCGACCATCGTTACACCCACCGCGGCGACGTTCCTCGCCAGCCACATAGAACCGGTTGCAACCGCCCTCGCAGAGCGTTTCGCGCATCATCAAACCGCGACGTACCGCCCGCCAACGCAGTCTTCCGTTGACTCGATTCAGACCCGCCCCTATTGGAGCCGGCTTCGCACGACCGGACGGTCCTGCGCGGGTGTAGCTCAGTTGGTTAGAGCGCCGGCCTGTCACGCCGGAGGTCGCGGGTTCAAGTCCCGTCACTCGCGCCACGTCCGGGGCGAACTTCTCGTATTTCGTACAGATTCCTGGGAGCAGGCGCCGTACGCTGCCCTCCCGGAGCCCTGCCCATGCCATTTCCCGCCACGCACCCTGCGCTGGCCCGCGCGCTAGAAGCGCAGGGCTACCGCGAACCGACCCCCGTTCAGGCCGCCGTCCTTGAGGCCGCCGCCGGTGGAGACTTGCTGGTCTCCGCCCAGACCGGGTCCGGCAAAACCGTCGCCTTCGGGCTCGCCGCGGCCACGACCCTGCTCGGCGACGCCGACGGGTTCGACCGCGCCGGCGCGCCCCTGGCCCTGGTGATCGCCCCCACCCGCGAACTGGCCCAGCAGGTCGCCCGCGAACTCGGTTGGCTCTACGCCCCGGCCGGCGCCCGCATCGCCACCTGCGTCGGCGGCATGGACGCCCGCGCCGAACAGCGCGTGCTGTCCGCCGGCTGTCACATCGTGGTCGGCACCCCCGGCCGCCTGCGCGACCACCTGGAGCGCGGCAACCTGGACCTGGGGTCCTTGCGGGTCGTGGTCCTCGATGAAGCCGACGAGATGCTCGACATGGGTTTCCGCGAGGACCTCGAGGAAATCCTCGACTCCACGCCCCCCGAGCGGCGGACCTTCATGTTCTCCGCCACCATCGCCCGCGAGATCGCCGCGCTGGCCAAGCGCTATCAGCGCGACGCCCACCGCATCGACACCATCCGTAGAGACGAGGCCCACGGCGACATCGAGTACCGCGCCGTCCGCGTCGCGCCCAACGAGATCGAGAATGCCGTCGTCAACCTGCTCCGCTATTTCGAGAGCCCCGGCGCCCTGATCTTCTGCGCCACCCGCGAGCGGGTGCGACACCTCTACGGCTCATTGCGTGAACGCGGCTTCTCTGTCGTGCAACTCTCCGGGGAACTTTCACAGAAAGAGCGCACCGACGCGCTCCAGGCGCTGCGCAATGGCCACGCCCGCGCCTGCATCTGCACCGATGTCGCCGCCCGCGGCCTCGACCTGCCGGACCTGGGCCTAGTCATCCATGCGGATCTTCCCGCCAATACCGCAGGGCTGCTCCACCGCAGTGGCCGCACCGGACGCGCCGGCAAGAAGGGCGTCTCCGTCGTTATCGTGCCGCACACCAAGCGCCGCGTCGCCGAACGCCTCATCCAGGTAGCCGGGGTCGGCGCCGAATGGTCCGGCGCCCCGCTGCCCGAGGAGATCCGCGCCAAGGACCAGGCCCGCCTGCTGGACGACCCGCTGCTGAACGAGCCGGCCTCCGAGGAGGACCTCGAGCTTGCCCGTCGCATCCTGGCCGACCGCACGCCAGAGGCCGTGGCCGCCGCCCTCATCCGCCTGCACCGCGCCCGTTTGCCGGAGCCGGAGGACATGTTCGACCTGCCCGTCCAGTCCGAGCGCCCGCCCCGTCAGGAGCGTGGCCCCCGCATCGATCGGGGCCCCGCGGATGGCCTGTCCGCCAATCGCGGCCCAACCGATCGCGCGCCCACAGATCGTGGTCGGCCCGACGCCGGTCCTCGCGACGAGTACGGCGTGGCGGGCGGCCAAGCCACCTGGTTCCGCCTGCCTGTGGGTCGCAGCAAGAATGCCGACCCCAAGTGGCTGGTACCGCTGATCTGCCGCCTCGGTCACGTGACCAAGAAGGACATCGGCCTCATCAAGATCCACGACCATGAGACCAAGTTCGAGATCAGCCCCGACGTCGAGGCCCGCTTCCGCATCGCTATTAAGGCCGCCGCCGACGCCGGCGAGATCCGCATCAACCCAGGCAGCGCTCCGGGTCCGCAGGCGCCCAGGCCGTCAAGCCCCCGCCCCGCCGGTGCCCGCGCGGACAGTCCGCGCACAGATGGTCCGCGTCCGCCCCGCCCCGCCGGCGGGGCTCCTCGTCCGACCGGCGGTCCGCCCCGCGCGGGGCCACCGTTCAAGGGCCCGCCTGCCAAGAAGGGCGCCCGCAAGGCCAACGGCTAGACTCTAGCTGAGCACAGGCGCCAGGGGCCGGGGCTCGAGTCGATCCAGATAGGCGGCGAGATCGACCACCCCGGAGCGAGAAGCCGCGACGTCGCCCCGCTTGGCGGCCGCCTCAACCCGAGCCCCGATGTCGGTGATGCCCTGGAAGCCGAACGAGCCGCCTGAGCCCCGCAGGCTGTGGCCGAGCAGGTCCAGCGTCCCGAAATCGGCGCGCTCCAGCGCCTCCTGCATCAGCTGCAGGTCCCGCCGGCAGTTGCTCAGGTATTGAGGTGTCCGTTCCGCCACCCGACGGCCGGCCCGCGACGTGATGTCCAGCACCGCGTCAATCATCGGCAGCGCGGAGGCCGCCTCGGCATAGTGGCTGATAGCGTGAAGCAGCACATCCTGTTTGATGGGCTTGGTCAGATAGGCGGTGCAGCCGGCCGCGAGGCAGGTCTCGCGGTCCCCCTTCAGGGCCGACGCCGTCAGCGCGATGATCGGCGTCGGCGCGCGGCCATTGGCCTTTTCCCACGCCCGGATGTTCCGCGTCGCCGTTAGCCCGTCCATGGCGGGCATCTGACGGTCCATCAGCACTAGGTCGTAGTGACCTTCCTTGAACATCTTGCACGCCAGCACGCCGGTCTCAGCCACGTCGATCAGGTAGGGCGTGTCCTCGAGATAGGCCAAGGCGATGGTGCAGTTGTCCGGCGAGTCCTCCGCCATCAGGATGCGCAGCGCCGGGAGCGGCACGGCAGGACCGATCCCGATCGGAGCCGCAACCGGCCGCCGGGCCGCTGTCGAAACTTCAAACGGCACAGCGAAGGCGAACAGGCTACCCAGATCGACCTCGCTCTGCACCCAGATGCGCCCGCCCATCAGCTCGACCAGGCGCCGCGAGATCGTCAATCCGAGCCCCGATCCGCCAAACCTCCGCGTGGTCGAGGAATCGGCCTGGGTGAACCGCTCGAAGACGCGGTCGAGTTTTTCGCTGGCGATGCCGATCCCGGTGTCAACGACGGTGAATCGCAGCGCGGTCGGGACAGCATCGTCGGCGTCCGGCTCGACCCGCAGCGAGACGCTACCGGCCTCCGTGAACTTGATGGCGTTGCCCAGCAGGTTGACCAGCACCTGGCGCAGGCGCGTCGGGTCCCCCACCAGGTCGTTGCTCACGCCGGGCGCGATCTCGCAGACCAGGGTCAGCGCCTTCTCCTGCGCCTTGGGCGCGACCATCTCCATGACCTTCTCAAGGTGATCGCTGAGCGAGAATCCGGTGCGCTCCAGGTCCAGCTGCGAGGCCTCGACCTTGGAGAGGTCCAGGATGTCGTTGATCAGGTTGAGCAGGTTGTCGCCGGACCGGCGGAATATTTGCACGAACTTGTCCTGCTCGGGCGTCAGTGCGGTCTTCGCCAGCAGGTCGGCGATCCCCATGATCGCGTTCATCGGCGTGCGGATCTCATGGCTCATGCTGGCCAGGAAGTCGGACTTGGTACGGCTGGCGCTCTCGGCGGCGGCCTTGGCCAGCTGCAGTTCCACCTCGACCCGCTTGCGCTCGGTGACGTCGCGCGCGGCGGCGAACACGCCTTTCAGAGTCCGGCTTCGGTCGTAGAAAGTGGTGGCGTTGTAGGAGACCACGGTCTTGGTGCCATCGCGGGCTCGCGCGGTCAGCTCATAGTCGGTGACCGACTTTTCCGCGAGCACCCGCTTGATGCCGGATTCGGCCCGCGCCGGGTCGGTGAAACAGTCCTTGAATGGCGCCCCGATCAGCTCGTCCCGCGTGGACCCGGTCAACGCCTCCATCTGCTTGTTCACGTCGGTGATGATCCCGGCCGGGTCCGTGGTCATCAGGGCGTCGATGTTCGATTCGATCAGCGAGCGGGTGTAGAACTGCTGGTCTCGAAGGCTCTGCTCGGACTTTTTCTGCTCTTCCTCCACCCGCTTGCGCGCCGTGTTGTCGGTGCCGATCAATAGGTAGCCAATGATGGTGTCCTGGGCGTCGCGCAGGGCGGTCACGGACACCAGGGCCGGGAACCGGGTTCCATCCTTGCGGATGTAGGTCAGCTCGTAGATGTCCTCGATCCCACGCGAGGCTTTGAACACCAGCGCCTCGAAGCCCGGCGTGATCGGGGTTCCGAGTTCGGCGCTCAGCGTCTCGGCGCGATCGATCAGTTCCTGCGGGTCGGAGATGTCGGCCGGCGTGATCGTGTTCATCACCTCCGCCGCCATGTAGCCCAGCATCCGCTCGGCCCCGACGTTGAAGATCTGGATCACGCCCTTGGCATCCGTCGCGATGCTGGAGAAGTTGGCGCTGTTGAAAATGGCGCTCTGCAG
Source organism: Phenylobacterium deserti (assembly GCA_943332615.1). GTDB lineage: Bacteria > Pseudomonadota > Alphaproteobacteria > Caulobacterales > Caulobacteraceae > Phenylobacterium > Phenylobacterium deserti_C. Next base: position 26,008 of record CALQQB010000024.1, on the reverse strand, counting down.
TGCGCCAGCCTTCAGCAGGGCCGCCTCGGCCTCCTTGCGCGCCGTGTTGTCGGTGCCGATCAGCAGGTAGCCGATGATGGTGTCCTGAGCGTCGCGCAGCGCCGTCACCGACACCACCGCCGGGAACCGGGTTCCATCCTTGCGGATGTAGGTCAGCTCGTAGATGTCCTCGATCCCACGCGAGGCTTTGAACACCAACGCCTCGAAGCCCGGCGTGATCGGGGTTCCGAGTTCGGCGCTCAGCGTCTCGGCGCGATCGATCAGTTCCTGCGGGTCGGAGATATCGGCCGGCGTGATCGTGTTCATCACCTCCGCCGCCATGTAGCCCAGCATCCGCTCGGCCCCGACGTTGAAGATCTGGATCACGCCCTTGGCATCCGTCGCGATGCTGGAGAAGTTGGCGCTATTGAAAATGGCGTTCTGCAGGGCGTCGGCCTTGACGATCGACTCCTGGGTCTGTCCACCGCCGGCCAGGCGCTGCAGATCGGTCTTGGGGCTGATCGGGAGTCGGGACGTCATGGCGCGCCTGGGGTGAACCGGAGACTCGCGAAACGAGAGTCTTGCCCGACTGCAGTTTTAGCCCGCTCGCCAAGGCGTTGCGTGTGGTTTTCAGCGCAACAATACTTGGCGAGTCGCGTGCAATCAGAAGTTCTTCGGCGATCCTAAAATCATTCTCCGCGAACGATCACACCCGTATATTCTAGCGGCTACTGTCGGAAAGGCGAATCTTTACGAGAGCTAAATTCCGTACAACCAATTGCAACCACATCCGTTACGACAGGTTATCTTGCCGCCGATCTGATGTTCCCCAGAATTGAATCACCTCGCCGTGACGGCGCGGCCTACTCCCCCGGCCGGTAGCTCCGCTCGGTGTGTCCCACCAGCTGCTCCGGCCAGAAATAGACCTCCCGCAAATTTCCGCTCGCGTATCGCGCGGCCTGATCGTTGAAGTGCGGGCTCTCGGGGTGGCCGCTGCCGCCGCCCGCCGTCACCGCCAGCGCGCGCACCTTCGGCCCGAACTCCACCACGGCCACGAAGCTGTTGCCGTTGGTGCCATAGTAACGCTTGGTCCTCGGATAACGCTTGGCCCCGAACGACGCGAGCGAGCCCCACTGCGCCGACGTGAACGGCACCGGGATAGAGGGACCGTCGTCGCGGAAGGTCTGGACGATGTCGCCGTTCAGCCGCTGGAAGCGGTTGATCTCGCTCCAGGGCGTCTTCCAGCTCCCGAAGTCCGCCGTCAGCCGGTCGCTGGCCTCGGCCAGCGCCGCCAGCTTGTCCGCCGCCGGGCTGCGGTCGGCCATGTAGTCCCAGACGCTCATTCCCGCAGCATCGGCGCCGGACGCCGCCTTGGCCCACAGCGCCTCACCCCAGAACACCGCCAGCGAGGTCTCCGTGGAGGCCGCCGACCACTTGAAGTCCCACGCCTTCAGCGCGGCCACCTGTGCGCCCAGCCGCGCCTTGACCGGATCGGCGTCCGGGGTCGCGTCGTAGGCCGCCACTAGGGTCGGCACGAGCCGGTCGAAGGCCGTAAGGAACGGATCGTAGGCCGCCGCCAACAGTTTCTCCCGGGTGAAGTCGCTGCGCCCGCCCAGCACCCGGTTCGCATGCGGCCCGCGCGGATTGTCGCCGGCTTCGTCCATGTACTTCGGGAACGCCTCGCGCTTCGGGTTGGCGGGGTTGCCCACCCCCGCCGCCGTCCAGGGTGCGTTGTTGGCGTTATAGACCCAAGGCGCCGACAGCACCCGCGGCGCCTCGTCCAGCGCATGCAGCCCCTGCCAGTCGGTCGCCGGATCGGATCCATCGACCGGCTTGGTATAGTCGAACCGGCCATTGCGCCGGGGGATGAACTGCGGGTGCAGATAGGCCGTCTCGCCCTTGTCGTCGGCGAACAGGGTGTTGTTCGAGGAATTGGCCCTCAGCTCCGCCGTCTTCATGAACGACGCGAAGTCCACCGACCTGGTCCGCAGGAACGACTGCTGCAGCGCCTCCACCGGCCGGTACATCATCGAAAACGCCACCCACTTGCCGTCCTGCTCACGCACGATCGGGCCATGGTGCGTCCGATAGGTCTCGAAGCTGCGGCTTCCCATCGACCCGTCGGCCTTGCGATAGGGCACGACGAGGGTCTTCACTGTCACTGGCCGCGCCTCGCGCCCATAGTGGTACATCAGGGTGCCCGGCGTGCGCACGATCGCCTCGGCGAACTCGTCCACCACGTCCACGCCGCTGGAGGTGTGCATCCAGCCGGCATGGCTGTTGAACCCCTGGTAGACGAAGAACTGCCCCCAGGTGACCGCCCCATAGGCGTTCAGCCCCTCGTCGCTGGTCATCTGCAGTTCCGAGCGGAAGAAGAACGATGTGTGCGGGTTGATCAGCAGCAGGGCGTGGCCGTCCTTGGTGATCGACGGCGAGATCGCGATCCCGTTGGACCCCTGCGGCTCCTTGAACGCCAGCCGGTCCTCGACGGCCACGCTCCTCGTCCCGCCGTAGAACCTCTCCAGCGCCGACAGCGAGATGTCCTCGATGTCGCCGCCGATGCTGCCCTCCGAGAACGAAAGCGCCATCCAGGGTTCGAACCGCGTGATCACCCGCGGCTTGGTCTGCGGGTGGGTCGCCAGGTAATAGTTCAGGCCCCCGGCCCAGCTGTCCATCAGCGCCTTCAGCCACGCCGGGCTCGCCGCATACTTGGCCTTCAGGTCCGCCGGATCGACATAGAGCTTCTGGCGCAGGTCTGCCCAGATCGCGCCCGGCCCCTCGGCCTCGGCGGTGCGGCCCAGCGCGGTCAGGTAGTTGGCCTCCACCCGGTTGAAGTCATCCTCCGCCTGGGCATAGACCATGCCGAACACCGCGTCGGCGTCGGTCCTGCCGTGGACGTGGGCGATCCCCCAGTCGTCGCGGGTGATGCTGATCCGCGCGGCCTGCGCCTTCCAGCGCCCCATCTCGGCCCCCGCGTCCGGCGCGGCCTGCGCCGCCGACGCCAGAAGCCCGAACGCCAGGACCCATCCGAACAGCTTCACGGCGTGTCTCCCCGACCTATGTCTTGCGGACTCGAAGGCTCCACCTCGCCCGCTCGTCCACAGCTTGTCCAGCCTGCGACGCCCTGTCCGCCGCCCTCGGGGTGGCCCTGGCCCCCGGACTCACCCTCAAATGCGCCCTGGGGCTCTGCTGGAGTACGCTTGATGACCGACGCCACCTACGTCGCCTTCGTGCCAACCGGTATGAGCGCGAAACTCAGATCCGTCCTCCAGGCCGAGGACACCGGGTCGGTCACCTGGCGCGAACGCCGCGTGTTGTTCGGCAGCGAGTTCTATTTCTCGGGTCCCCCCAGCCTCGTCCGCGCCACCCACGCCTACGTCAGCCAGTGGGTCGTGAAGCACTGAGATCTCGCGCGCCCTATGTCTTCACCAGACCCTTACTTTGTCATCCAAGCCCCTACTTCTTCATCCAGGGCTGAGACTTCGATGACGACCGTGCGGCCGCCCGCCGTTCGTCGGTGAGCTTGCCGCCTCGCGTGGGCGGTCCGGCATTGGCCACCAGCGACGCCTTCTTCATCCGAAGCGCCTTCTGCATGGGCGTCTCGCCCTTCGGCGCGTCATTGGATTCGGCCATTTTCGGTCTCCGTTTCGCAGACACCCTACTCGACTTCGAGGATGCCCGCAGCACGCCGACTTCGCCCTGCGCTACGACGTTTAGGCTGGCCGCACCGTCTGCTAAGATACGTCCATGACCATCAAGATCCCTGACGCAAAAGCCCCAGGCGCTGAAGCCCCGGACGCCGAAACACCTGAAGAGCGCGAGACCCGGCGCTCGCGCCTGATCGGCCGCGCGATCCTGCTCGGCTTCGGGCTGCTGCTACTGATTTATTTCGTGCCTCTGGCCATCGACCGCCTGATGTAGGCGCTAACCGCCGGCGGCTGGGGAAAGGCTAACGAACCCCCACGATCTCCACCTCGGCGCTGTTCACCGCCACCACGTCGCCCACCCGCTTGCCCAGCAGAGCCCGAGCCAGCGGCGAGACGTAGGACACGCTGCCGGCCTTCGGGTCCGCCTCGTCCTCGCCCACGATCCGGAACACCTGGCGCCGCCCGTCCTCGCGCTCCACCTCCACGGTGCGCCCGAACACTGCCTCGTCCGCCCCGCCCTGCGGCTCGGTCAGCTGGGCGCTAGCCCGGCGTGCGCCCCAGTAGCGCAGGTCCCGCGTCGCCCGCGCCATCGCCGTGCGGTCGGCGCTGATCCCGCCCACAGTCTGCGCCGCGGAATAGCCGGCCCGCGCCGCCGCCAGCTCGGCCTCGATCGCCGCCAGCCCGGATGCCGTCACCAGGTTTGGATGCGTCGAGACCGGCCGATCCGGCAGGTTCGCCGCCTGGGCCTCGTAGTCCTCCTCGCGGGTAAGGGCGACGGCCACGCCTAGCCGCCCCGGCCTTGCGCGTAGGCGGCGATCATCTCGGGCCAATGCGCGTTGGCGGGAAAGGCCGGGAAGCTCTCCACCGCCGGGACCTTGGCCCAGGGCAGCATCTCGTCGGTGCAGGTCTGCACGTAGGGCGTGAAGCCCGCCAGGTCGTCCAGCATCGTGGCCCGCACGTTCACCATCGGGAACCCCGGCATCCGGGTGAACACCCGGCTCATGCAGTGGGGGCAGTGGTTGTGCTGGATGTCCCCGTGCATCCCGCCGATCACCGGCTCGCCCGCGGTCAGCGCGAACCCATCCACCGGCATGGCGATGCTCACCGAGAACGGCGCGCCGGTCATCCGCTGGCAGCCCTTGCAGTGGCACGCCATGGTCAGCAGTTCCGGCCCTGTCAGCCGGAACCGCACCTGCCCGCACCGGCATCCGCCTTCACGCACGTCGCTCATGCTGCATGGTCCTCCGGCCGCGAACAGCACTATAGCGCCGGAGGCCCCCCCGGGCGCTGAAGATCGGCGTCTCATCCATGATCGGGACACGCGCTGGGCGAGGCGTCCGTTAACGCTCGTCGAACGTGGGTCGCCTGCGACCGGGACCACGCGCCCTCTTGCGCGATCCTCCCCGCGCCCCAAGATTCAGGGCTCCCAGGAGAACTCCAAGCGTGACATTCCCCTTTGACGGCTACGAGGTCGAGGCCGCGCACCGGCCCTCCGCCCGCGGCTACACCTTCGACCTCGACCAGACCCTCTCGGCCGTCGTCGCCCTGGAGGCCCGCGTCCCCGACGACGCCTTCACGGCGGGCAGCGTGGGGACCCAGCGCCTCGGCAACGGCGCGGTCATCAGCCCGAACGGGCTGGTCCTGACCATCGGCTACCTGGTCACCGAGGCCGTCGAGATCGCGTTGACCCTGAACGATGGCCGCCGCGTCGCCGGCCACGCCCTGGGCGCCGATCCCGTCACCGGCTTCGGCCTGGTCCAGGCACTGGAGCCGCTGGACGTCCCGCCCCTGCCGCTGGGCGATTCCCGCATGCTAACCGCCGACAGCCCGGTGGTGATCGCCGGCGGCGGCGGCCGGGCCCACGCCGCGGCCGGCCACGTCCTCACCCGCATGCCCTTCGCCGGCTACTGGGAATATCTGCTGGAGGACGCCATCCTGACCGAGCCCGCTCACCCGCACTGGAGCGGCGCAGCCCTTATCGGCGCCGGCGGCGAGCTGATGGGCGTGGGCTCGCTCAGCCTGCAACGCCAGTCGCGCGCCGGCGTCACCCCGCTCAACATGTTCGTGCCCGCCCAGCTCCTGCCGCCGATCCTGGACGACCTGGCCCAGGGCCGCCCCGCACACCCGCCCCGCCCCTGGCTCGGCGTCCTGGCCCAGGAGATGGACGACCGCGTCGTGGTTGTGGGTCTGAGCCCCCGCGGCCCCGCCGCCCGTGCCGAACTCCGCGCCGGCGACATCATCCTCGCCATCGACGGCGCGGTGGTCACCGAGCTCGCGGACTTCTACACCCGCCTATGGGCCCACGGTCCCGCCGGCTGCGTCATCCCCCTGCGCCTCCAGCGCGAAGGCGACGCCTTCGACGTCGAGATTCGCTCCGCCGACCGCACCAAACTGCTGAAGAAGCCGCGTTACAACTGAGCCGAACGCCTGTCCGCGTCACCCCGATCCAGGGTGTCAGCCACAGGAACTGCATCAAACAACAAGGAAAAGGTCTCGCGGAGCGCGCGCCCGAAGCGCCAGGCTATTTGTCGCCGATGTTGGTTCAGGCTCAGCGCTACGCACAGTCTGTTTCAAAGGAAGAGTCTTGAGCGTTTGGCGGTTCAAGTGAAGCGGCAAACGCTCTAGGAGCATCCCAGCAGCCGGTCCATCAGACGCCGACGCCAGCGGGGACGAACATGCACTACGCCGAACTGAACCAGGCCTGGGCCGAACTCACCCAACCGGGTGCGCCCTTCGAAATCGCCGTGGCGCAGGTTCGGGGCGCCCCGATCCGCACCTTCAAGTCCGCGCCGCCCAACGTACGCGCCCTGTGGCTCTCCACGGCCGCCTTCGCCGCGCGCGACTACCTGGTCTATAGCGACGAACGCGTCACCTACGCCGAGGCCCACCGGCAGGTGGCCTCGATCGCCAACTGGCTGATCAGCCGCGGCGTGCGGCCGGGCGACCGGGTGGCGGTGGCCATGCGCAACTATCCCGAATGGATGCTGATCTACTGGGCCTGCGCCTGCACCGGCGTGGCCGTGGTCGGCATGAACGCCTGGTGGACCGCGCCCGAGATGGCCTATGGCCTCACCGACTCCGAGCCGAAGGTCCTGTTCGCCGACGCCGAGCGCATCGCGCGCCTGGACGAAAAGCCGGGCATGCTGGGCGAAGCCCTGCTGGTCGCCACCCGCGTGGACATCCTGCCTGCCGGCGCCGTGGCCTGGTCCGAGGTCGTGGCCCACGGCGGCGCCCTGCCCGACGTCGCCATCGAACCGGACGACGATCTCTGCATCTTCTACACCTCCGGCACCACCGGCTTCCCGAAGGGCGCGCAGCTCACCCACCGCAGCTGCGTCAGCAACCTGATGAACATGATGTTCGCCGGTCAGGTCAGCGCGCTGGCTACCCAGCGCGCCACCGGCGTCGTACCAGATCCGACCGTCGCCCCGCCGATCCCGGTGACCCTGGTCACAACGCCACTGTTCCACGTCACAGCCAACAACTGCGGCGCCTACGCCACCACGGCGGCCGGGGGCAAGATGGTGCTGATGTATCGCTGGGACGCCGGCGAGGCCCTTAAGCTGATCGAGCGTGAGCGCTGCACCTCGGCCGGCGGCGTCCCGGTGATGGCGCGCGAACTGATCACCCACCCCGACTTCGACACGTACGACACCTCCAGCCTGCTGTCCGTGGGCGGCGGCGGGGCGCAGCTGCAGCCCGACCTGGTGGCCAAGATCGACAGCGCCATCGCCACCGCGCGGCCGAACACCGGCTACGGCATGACCGAGACCTCGGGCATCATCACCTCGATCTCGGGCGACTTCTTCGTGGACAAGCCGGCCAGCTGCGGCCGCGCCATGCCCACCTTCGAGACCCTGGTGGTCGGCGACGACGGCCAGCCGCTGAGCCCGGGCCAGCCCGGCGAACTCTGGGTCCGGGGGTCGTCGGTGATCAAGGGCTACATCAACCGGGTCGAGGCCACCGCCGAGTCGATCACCGACGGCTGGCTGCACACCGGCGACGTGGCCTACCTGGACGACGAGGACTTCATCTATCTGGTCGACCGCAAGAAGGACATGGTGCTGCGCGGCGGCGAGAACATCTACTGCGCCGAGGTGGAATCCACGATTCACCAGCACCCCGCCGTCGCCGAATGCTGCGTCTTCGGCGTGCCGGACGACCGGCTGGGCGAGGAGGTCGCCGCCGCCATCGTGCTGCGCGCCGACCAGCCTCTGAGCCCCGACGCCATCCGCGCCCACTGCATCGCCCTGATCGCGCGGCACAAGGCGCCGCGCTACATCTGGCTGCTCGACACCCCGATCCCGCGCAACGCCAACGGCAAGTTCCTCAAGCGCGAACTGCGCGAGACCCTGGCCCTAGCAGACGCCCGGTAGCCTCGCCGCCAGCCCACACCGTCCAGGAAAACCGCGCCTCGGATGACGCGGCGGCGCCCGACACCGCGCGCAATATGGCGGCCAAACACCCTCTGGAGACCCCGCCGATGTCCCGCATGCCCCTGGTCGAACCCGACGCCCTGCCGCCCTACCTGAAGGCGATCCACGACGCGACGCCCGAGGAAAACTGGATCGGCCGCCATTTCGCCCGCGCCTTCGCGCCCAACGAGGCGCTGGTACAGGCCTACCAAGGCTTCTACCACCCCTGGCATACCGGTGCGGCCGGCGTGCTGGGGCCGCGCTTGAAGGAACTGGTGCGCCTGCGCATCGCCACCCTGAACGGTTGCGTGCTCTGCAAGACCGTCCGCATGGCGCCCGAGGTGGTGGCCGAGGACGAGGCGGTCTCCGGCGTGGACAATGCCGATGCCGCCGACTTCACCCCCCGCGAACGCGCCGCCATCCACTTCGCCGAGAAGATGGCGCTGGATCACCACAATATCGGCGACGCCGACATCGCGGCCATGCGCGGTCATTTCACCGACGCGGAATTCCTCGAACTGGCCATGATGACCGGCCAGTACATCGGCTTCGGTCGCGTGCTGGCCATGCTGCAGCTGGAAATCGCCAGCTGCCCAATCTGAGGAGTAGCCGATCTGAGGGGTAGGCCGGTCGCGGCACAGCGGGGCTTGGCTCTTGGCGCTCAAGAGTTCCAGCCGGTCCTGCTCCACAAGCTACCCCGCGGCTCTCCGCAGTCGAATTCGCGCGCAAGCGTCGAGACAGCATATCGACATTCGTCAAGGCGCTGACCTGCGCCAAAGGTCCGCGCGTGCTATCCGCAGCCCACCAAACCGGCCCAGCGGATCCGATCATGCTGACCAAGCCCCGCATCTACAGCTTCGCCAGCGTCTATCCGCTCTACGTCGCCAAGGCAGAGCGCAAGGGGCGCACGAAAGCCGAGGTCGATGAGATCGTCCGCTGGTTCACCGGCTACAGCCAGGATGCCCTCGACGCCCAGATCGCCCGAGGTTTGGACTTCGACACCTTCTTGGTCGAGGCTCCCAGCCCCAACCCTGCCCGGGCCAACATCAAGGGCGTGGTCTGCGGCGTCCGCGTCGAAGACATCGCCGAGCCGCTGATGCGCGAAATCCGCTTGGACAAACTCATCGACGAACTCGCCAAGGGAAAGGCCATGGCGACGATCCTGCGCGGATAGGGGTCGCCATATCCAGCATCAGCGCGAGCCGGGCATCATCCGCCGAAACGTATCGTCCTTGACGAGATAGTGGTGGAACAGCGCCGCCACAGCATGCAGCCCGACCAGGAAGTAGCCGACCGTGGCGGTGGTTTCATGCAGTTCCTTCACCTGTTCCGCCAGCGCCTTGTCCGGTCCAACCAGGGCCGGAAGCTCCAGCCCGAAGAACGGGATGGCCTTTCCCGACGCGCTGAGAATGACCCACCCCGCGATCGGCATCCCCAGCATCAGGGCGTACAAGGCTAGGTGGGTCACCTTCGCGAGGATCGTCTGCCACGCGGGCGGCTGGGGTGTGATCGGGGGCGCCCCGCCAGCGAGGCGCGCGACAATCCGGACGAGGACCAGCAGGAACACCGAAAGGCCCAACATGAAGTGCCACGCCTTGAGCCCTTCCCGGATGTCGCTTCCCTTCGGATAGAATTCACGCAGGTTCATGCAGGCGTAGACCGCGACCAGCAGAATCAACATCAGCCAATGCAGCGAGATGGACAGCGTCGAATAGCGCGGCCTTGGAGCGGTCATGGTCATAGCGAGGCGTCCTCAACTCGCCATGGCCTGTACGCCATCGCCGCCCGACGACGTTGTTTTCGATCAAGGCGAAACTGACCGGGGGCGCCTGACTGGCCGGCACAGCCCCCCGGAGCGGCCGGATTCTGTATTTGCACCGCAATTCCAAGACCCCACCCCTACCCCGACCGTCCCGGCGAAGACCGGGATCCAGATCCGATGGCTCGATGGCTGTCGAGACCAGCGCAGCGCCTTTGGAACCCGCCTCGGCGCCTCCCATCTGGCTCCCGGCCTTCGCCGGGACGGTCGGGGGGAGTGTGGGAGCCAACGTCCTTCAGGACGCCGCCTGATCCTGAAACCGACTGCGGTCCATGCGCCCTACTTCTGCACCGGCCGCATCTTCACCGTCTTTGGCGGCTCCTGCTCGCGCACCCCCTCCACCTCATCCTCAGCCAGCAACCCCGCCACAAACCCCGGCAGCCACACGTTCCGCCCGGGCTTCATCCGCTCGGCCCGGTAGATGTGCCCCAGGTCCGCATAGGCCCGGTCGAAGTTCTTGTTGACGATGACGTAGTCGTATTCCGCCCAGTGGGTGATCTCCTCGCGGCCCAGTTCCAGGCGCGCGGTCATGGTCTCCTCGCTGTCCTGGGCCCGCGCGCGCAGGCGGCGTTCTAGGTCGCCCCAGGCCGGCGGCAGGATGAACAGGCGCACGCTGTCGTGCGGCGCCTTTTCGGCGATCTGGGCTGCGCCCTGCCAGTCGATGTCGAACAGCACGTCGTGTCCGGCCTTCAGCGCGGCCATCACCGGCGCCTCGGGCGTGCCGTAGTAGTTGCCGTTGACGACCGCCCACTCCAGGAAGGCGCCGGCGCCGATCATCGCCTCGAACTCGGCGCGGGTCTTGAAGAAGTACTCGCGCCCCTCGCTCTCGCCCGGCCGCGCCTCGCGCGTCGTGGCCGAGATCGACAGCGTCAGGTCCGAGTGGTCGGCGACCAGGTTGCGGGTCAGCGAAGTCTTCCCCGCCCCAGCCGGGCTCGAAACCAGCAGCAGCAGCCCCCGCCGCGTGGTCTCCCACGGCTTTGCATGTTCGTCAGAGTGCGCTGCGTTCACTTTAGAAGCCCGATCATCCCGGCGAAAGCCGGGACCCAGATCGCATGACGTCGAGGTGGGCTGGAAGGGGCGCTGCGCGCCTCGAGCAGACGTCCTGGTTCTTCCATCTGGGTCCTGGCCTTCGCCAAGATGAGCGGCAGGGTTCTATTCCACATTCTGCACCTGCTCGCGGAACTGCTCGATGGTGGCTTTCAGATCCAGGCCCAGCTTGGTCAAGGCCCCGGTCTGAGATTTCGAGCACAAGGTATTGGCTTCGCGCATGAATTCCTGGGTCAGAAAATCCAGCCGCCGCCCAACGCCACCGTCACTGGCTAAAAGCTCGCGGGCCGCGTCGACATGCCCCGCCAGCCGGTCCAGCTCCTCTCGGACGTCGGCCTTCACCGCCATGGCGGCGGCTTCCTGGATGATGCGCTCCTCGCTGGCCGCCTCGCCGGCCAGCTCCTTCAGCCGTGCCTCGAAGCGGGCCTTGATCGCCGCCGGCTGGCCGGCCGCGGTCTGCGCCGCCTGGTCCGCCAGGTCGCCGATCCGGTCCATCTGGGCGCTCAGCACAGGCAGCAGCGCCAGGCCTTCCTCGCGGCGCGCCACCGCCAGCCCGTCAAGAGCCACGGCAAGGGAGGTGGCCATGGCGGCCTCCAGGCTGGCCTGCACCTCGGGATCCAGCCCCGCGTCCTCCGCCTCGATCACGCCGCGCAGGCTCAGCAGGCCATCCAGCCGGGGCGGCTTGACCCGCCCGTCGTCCACATAGGCCGCGCCGATCGCCAGGTAGCGCTCCAGCTGTTCCACGTTCACCCGCACCGAGCCCGCGCCTTCCGAGCGCTTGGCCTGCACGCCCACGGTCAGTTGCCCGCGTTGGAACCGCGCCTGCGCTCCCTCCCGCGCCGCCCGCTCCAGCCCGTCGAACCCCGGCGGCCCGCGGAACCGAGTCTCCAGGTTCCGCCCGTTGACGCTCCGGGCCTCGACCGCCCAGGTCCACCCGCCCTGCGCCCCCTCAGCCCGCCCAAACCCCGTCATCCCCGAGATCGGCATCAGTTCCTCGCCCCCGCCTTCGCGCGCTCGATATCGCGCCACCGCGCCACGTTCTTCTCATGCTCGGCATAGGTCGAGGCGAAGGCGTGCCCCCCGGTCCCATCGGCCACGAAATAGAGCTCGTCGGTCTTCGCCGGATGCAGCACCGCCTCCAGCGCCGCGCGCCCCGGATTGGCGATCGGCGTCGGCGTCAATCCCACGACCTTGTAGGTATTATAAGGGCTTATCGCCACCAGCTCAGACGCCCGGATGCCCCGCCCCAACGGCCGCCCGCGGGTGAGCCCATAGATGATCGTCGGGTCGCTCTGCAGCGCCATCCCGACCCGCAGCCGGTTGACGAAGATCGCCGCCACCCGCGGCCGCTCCGCCGCAACCCCGGTTTCCTTCTCGACGATCGAAGCCAGGGTCACCGCTTCATCGGGGTCTCTGAGCGGCAGGCCCGGGTCGCGGCCGGCCCACAGCTCGGCCAGCGCCTTGTCGCGCGCGGCGCGCATGCGGGCGATCACCTCGGCCCGCGTCTCGCCGCGTTGCACCTCGTAGGTGTCGGGCAGGATCGAGCCCTCCGGCGGCTCCTCCACGGTCCCGATCAGCACTGGCTCGGCGTTGACCGCGTCCAGCGCCATGCCGCTGGTCCACCCTTCGGGGACGCGGACCAGATGGCGCACCACCTTGCCGGCGCGGATGTCGGCGAGGATCTGCGCCATCGAGGCGCCCGAGACGATCGCGTATTCGCCGGCCTTCAGGTGCGACGCCGCCCCGGTCAACCGCGCGGCAAGCCCGAACAAGCCGGGCGAGGTGATGACGCCCGCAGCCTTCAACGACCCAGCGATCTGCCGGACGCCAGAGCCTTTGGGCAGCATCACCGCGGTGATGCTGCCGTCTTTGGTCTTCGGGCCGGGCCCCACATAGGTCCACGCCGCCGCCAGACCCAGCAGCAGCGCCAGGCCCAGCGCGATCAGAGCGCCGCCGCCGGCCGCTCGCCGGCTGAGGCGGCGTCTCGTCACGGGTATTTCTTGAAGATCACCGAGGCGTTGGTGCCGCCGAAGCCGAAGCTGTTCGACAGCGCCACATTGATCGCCATCGGCTTGGCCTTGTGGGCGACCAGGTCGATGGACGTCTCGACCGACGGGTTGTCCAGGTTGATCGTCGGCGGCGCGATCTGATCGCGGATCGCCAGACAGACGAACGCCGCCTCGATGGCCCCGGCTGCGCCCAGCAGGTGGCCGGTCGCCGACTTGGTCGAGCTCATCGAGACCTTCGCGGCCGCCTCCTCGCCCAGCAGCCGCGTCACGGCGCGCAGTTCGATCTCGTCGCCCAGCGGCGTCGAGGTGCCATGGGCGTTGATATAGTCGATCTCAGAGGGGTCGATGCCGGCGTCCTTGATGGCTGCCTTCATGGCTCGGAAACCGCCGTCACCGTCCTCGGCCGGGGCGGTGATGTGGTAGGCGTCGCCGGCCATGCCGTAGCCGATGATCTCGGCGTAGATCTTGGCCCCGCGCGCCAGGGCGTGCTCCAACTCCTCGACCACCACGATGCCGGCGCCCTCGCCCATCACAAAGCCGTCGCGGTCCTTGTCGTAGGGCCGGCTGGCCTTCTGCGGCGTGTCGTTGAAGCCGGTGGACATGGCGCGGCAGGCGATGAAGCCGGCAATGCCCACGGGCACCACGCTGGCCTCGGCCCCGCCGGCCACCATGACGTCGGCGTCGCCATACTTGATGATCCGGCAGGCGTCGCCAATGGCGTGGGCGCCGGTTGCGCAGGCGGTGACCACGGCATGGTTCGGGCCCTTGAAGCCGTGGCGGATCGACACCTGGCCGCTGACCAGATTGATCAGCGACGAGGGGATAAAGAACGGGCTGACCTTGCGGGGGCCCTTTTCGTGCAGCTCGATCGCGGTCGCGGCGATCGTGCCCAGGCCGCCAATGCCGGAGCCGATCATCACGCCGGTGCGCTCGCGGTCCTCGTCGGTCTCTGGGACCCAGCCCGAATCCTTGACGGCCTCGTCAGCCGCCGCGATTCCATAAAGTATGAAATCATCGACCCGCCGGCGGTCCTTGGGCGACAATGTAGCGTCGGGATCGAAGCTGCCCGGCACGTCAGGCCCGCCCCCGCCCTGGCCATCGACCCGCGGCACCTCGCAGGCGACTTGGCAGGCCCAGCCGTCCACGTCAAAAGCGCTGATTCGCCCCGCGCCGGACTCTCCGGCCAGGATCTTCTTCCAGGTCAGCTCCGTCCCCTGCCCCAGCGGGGTCAGGAGCCCGATGCCGGTGACGACCACTCGACGCATGTGCAAGGCCTCAAAAACGAAACCGCCGCGCCATCGGGGCGAACCCCAGGGACGCGGCGGCTTTGATTCCGGTGGAAGTGACGGCTAACCGCCCAGCCGCTCGCCGATGAACTTCACGGCATCGCCGACCGTCTGGATGTGCTCAGCGGCATCATCAGGAATTTCAATGTCGAATTCCTCTTCGAACGCCATCACCAGCTCGACGTTGTCGAGGCTGTCGGCGCCCAGGTCATCGATGAAGCTGGCCTTCTCGGTCACCTTCTCGGGGTCGGCATCGAGGTGTTCGATGACAATCTTGCGGACGCGTTCAAGGACGTCGGACATTTAGGTAGGTCCCTCAGGGCTTAGTCTGGTCATTGCATCGGCGAGGCGGACTGCGAAGTCAACTCTCGCCTACGCGGTGAAATTCGGGCGTCGGGTAGCATGTTCCACACGCCCGGTGAAAGTCAGATCATCACCATGCCGCCGTTCACATGCAGCGTCTGGCCGGTCATGTAGGCCGCTTCGTTGCTGGCGAGATAGGCCACGGCAGCGGCCACGTCGGCGCCCGCGCCCAGGCGGCCGGCCGGGATGGTGGTCAGAATGCCCGCCTTCTGCTGTTCATTCAGCGCGTCGGTCATCGGACTTTCGATGAAGCCGGGCGCAACGCAGTTGACCGTTATTCCACGGGTGGCGACTTCCTGCGCCAACGCTTTGGAAAACCCAATCATTCCAGCCTTCGAGGCAGCATAGTTCGCCTGTCCCGGATTGCCCATCACGCCCACCACGGAGGTAATGCCAATGATGCGGCCGTGGCGGCGCTTCATCATCCCGCGCATCGCGGCGCGGGCGAGGCGGAAGTAGCTCTCCAGGTTGACCTTGATAACGGTCTCCCAGTCCTCGTCCTTCATGCGCATTAGAAGGCCATCCCTGGTGATGCCGGCGTTGGCCACCACGATGTCCAGCGGCGAACCGGCGGCGGCTTCCGCCGCCGCGATCAGGCCGTCCACGGCCGCCGAGTCCGAGAGATTCGCCGCGGCCACCGAGACCCGTTCGCCGAGCGCGTCGGCCAGCTCCCGCAACACGGCCTCGCGGGTGCCCGACAGCACCACATGGGCGCCCTGGGCGTGCAGGGTTCGCGCGATTTCGGCGCCGATGCCGCCGGTGGCGCCGGTGACGAGGGCGGTTTTGCCGGTCAGGTCAAACATGCAGACGTCCTCACAGCGACTTTGCGAAGGCTTCGAGGTCGGCGGGACCGTTCAGGGGCGTCGCCTCCGCGTCGGGCGCGATCCGTTTGGCCATGCCCGACAAGACCTTGCCGGCGCCCGCCTCAGCGAAGCGGCTGACGCCGCCGTCCCCGGCCATCCAGATCATACTCTCGCGCCAGCGCACCCGGCCGGTCACCTGCTCGATCAGCATCCGGCGGATCGCCTCGGGGTCGTTGGTCGGCTGGGCGCTGACATTGGCCACCATCGGCGCGCGCGGCGAGATGATGGTCGCGGCGGCCAGCGCCTCCGCCATTTCGTCGGCGGCGGGCTGCATCAGCGGGCAGTGGAAGGGCGCCGAGACGTTCAGGAGGATGGCGCGCGCGCCCAGCGCCTTGGCCGCCTCAATCGCCGCGTCCACGGCTGCCTTGTCGCCAGAAATCACGACGTTGCCGGCGTTGTTGTCGTTGGCCACCACGCAGACACCCACCGCGGAACCCGCCTTCGCAGCCTCCTCGGCCAGGGCGACATCGGCCTTGGGCCCGATGAGGGAAGCCATGGCCCCCTCGCCGACAGGAACGGCCCGCTGCATAGCCTGGCCGCGAAGTTTCAGAAGACGCGCCGTATCCGGCAGGCTGATAGCGCCTGCCGCCGCCAGGGCCGAATACTCACCCAGGCTGTGGCCAGCCACGAACGCGGCTTTGCCGATCGCGACGCCGAACTCTTTCTCCAGCGTCCGCATCACCGCCACGCTGACAGCCATCAATGCCGGCTGGGCGTTCTCGGTCAGGGTGAGCTGGTCCTCCGGCCCATCCTTCATCAATTTGAACAGCTTCTGATTCAGGGCGTCATCGACCTCCTGAAACACCTCGCGGGCGCTGGCGAAGGCTTCGGCCAGGTCCTGGCCCATGCCGACGGCCTGGCTACCCTGTCCGGGAAAGAGGAAGGCGAGGCTCATTTGGAACGAGCTCCCTGTTGATTCCAAGGCGCGAGGGTTAGGGGATAGAACCCATGACGACAAGCTGATCGGGAGTGAACCTATGAGAGCCGTGGTCCGCCGCAACAAGACGCTGGTGTGCGACGAGATCGGTGAACTGACGCCGGGCGAAGGCCAGGTGCTGGTCAAAACCCTGGCCTGCGGGATTTGCGGATCGGACCTTCACGCGCTCCACCACATGGAGCACCTGATCGACCTAGGCCGCCGGGGCGGCGCGCCCGAAAGCGGCTTCGACCCCGCCGCTGACACCGTCTTCGGCCACGAATTCTGCGCCGAGATTCTCGACCACGGGCCAGGCTCGGCCAAGGCGCTGAAGGCCGGCGCCCGGGTGGTCAGCATCCCGATCACCATGACCGGCGGAGGCGTCGAGGCCCTGGGGTTCTCGAACCGGCTGCCGGGCGGGTTCGCCGAGCGCATGATCCTGTCCGAAGCGCTGATCCTGGAGGTCCCCAACGGTCTGCCCACCGAAAGCGCCGCGCTCACTGAGCCCTTCGCGGTGGGTCTGCACGCGGTGGCCAAGGCCCGGCTGGAGCCGAAATCCGTATCGCTGGTCGTCGGCTGCGGTCCGGTCGGGCTGGCGGTGATCGCGGCGCTCAAGGCGCAGGGCTACGGCCCGGTCATCGCCGCCGACTTCTCGCCCCGCCGCCGCGCCGCCGCCGAGAAACTGGGCGCCGATATCGTGATCGACCCGGCCGCCGAGAGCCCGCACGAACGGTGGGAGAGCCTGGGCGTGCCCAAGACGCGAGCCGCTCAGTCGATGATGCGGATGATGGGCGCGCCGATCGCCCAGCCGGTGGTTTTCGAATGCGTCGGCTCACCCGGCGTGCTCCAGGCCCTGATCGAGGCCGCGCCCGCCGGCAGCCAGATCGTCGTCGCCGGCGTCTGCATGGAGACCGACCGGATCGAACCCTCGATCGCCATCACCAAGGAAATCGAACTCACCTTCGTGTTTGGCTACTCGCCGGAGGAGTTCGCCCTGACGCTGCGTCACCTATCCGAAGGCGTCATCGACGTGAGCGGGCTGGTGACCGGGACGGTGGGCCTCGACGGCGTTTCCGGCGCGTTCAAAGCGCTTGGCGACCCAGAAGCGCACGTGAAGATCATGGTGCAACCGAACGGCTAGGGCATGACCTGTGGGTGATCTCGCAGGTAGGCCGCCACCGCCGTCCTCAGGGCCGGCGTGGCCACGCCATCAACAGGACCCACGTAGTAGCCCTTACGCGCCAGCAAGACCTGGGTCTCGGCCAGGGTCTCAGCGGGCGGGACAAGCGTCGCGAGATCCGAAGCCGCCGGGGTGTTCGGCTGGAAGCCCGCCGCGTCACGGTCCAGGCCACCGCGCTCGGCCGGCTGCAGGCGGCCTTCCAGTTCGACCTGCTTTTCGCGCGCGGCCGCGTCCCCCGCGTTGGCGGCGACCGAGAACCAGCGGTAAGCCTCGCGTAGGTTCCGGTCCACGCCGCGACCGGCCTCGTAGAGCAGACCCAGGTTATACTGCGCGTCAATTACCCCCCGCTCCGCGGAGCGGCGGAACCAGTTGGCAGCCTCGCCGTCGGTCCCGCCGGCGTCCATGAGAAAGAGCGCGAGATTATACATGGCCACGCGATCACCGCCCTCGGCCGCCCGCCGCGTCCACGAACGGGCAGCTGCGAGGTCGCGCGGAACACCAGGCGCACCGCCTTCATACAGGCTGGCCAGGTGCAGCTGCGCGCGGGCGTCACCGGCCTGGGCAAGGCCAACCAGTCGTGGGAGCGCCGTTGCGTCGCCGCGGCCAAGCGCCGCGGTGATCGCTGGGTAGGCGTCGCGCCCCGCCACGGCAGGGGGCGGGATCGGGGCCACGGGCAGCGGCGCTGGCGGGGGAGACTGCAGAACGTCGCTCGCGATCCGTAGGCTGGCCCGGAGCGGCAGGCTCACAAGTGTCGTGGCGCTGGGTGATCTGGCGGTCGGCGGGGCCCGTTCGCGGGCCAGCATCGTTGCGCCGACAACCACCACGCCCATGGCGCCGACGGCGATCATAAGCCCCACGACGCGCCCTCGCACCGCCCGTGCGCCCGGAGCCGCCCGCGCGGCGGCGATCTCCGCTAGCGCCTGCTCCAGGCGGATGACAATCCTGGCCTCGCCGTCCGCCACCTTCGCCGCCAGAGCCGCCTGCTGCTCGGAATAGAGGTCCAGCCGCCGTGCAAGGGCCCTCAGGCTCGAGCCAAGGGCCTCACAGGTCTCAGCTGTCACCTCTTCGTGCCGCGCCATTCGGCGCGACAGGGTCTGGAGAGCCTCGCCAAGCGCCGCCACCGCTTCCGGCTGCAACGGCACGGCTGTCGGCGCTGAGAGCCGGCCCTCCAGGTCGCCGAGCACACCGCGCACCTGATCCACCGCGCGACGGGTCCGGGCATCGTCCGGTTGAGATCCTCGCCTTCGTGACCAGGTGCCTCCGGCGGCCATGCGTCCCCCAGGTTCACGGACTACAGGGTCCACCGCGCCACGCTACACCGAAAGACGCGGTCCGGTCTCCGGCAATTCCTTGACCCGGCGACCAGCACCGCCTCGCCGATGCCCTAGGTCACCCAAGCAACGGGCCGTTCGCCCGCAAGGCGTTCAACCCTCAGGGGCGTTGGCTTGACAGTCGGAGGGTGCGGTCCTAGAGCCGAAAGAGGCTAACAGAATGTGAATTTCGGCCTTGCAACCACAGGCGGGCGGTCAGCTATATTTTCCCTCGGCAGGGGAATATTCGGCGAACGCCCCAGTCGCAAGTTTCGATCAAGTACCGCGTAACGCACTTTGCAGTTTCCTGAGGGTGTTCCAATGAAGCTCCGCATCGCACTCGCCACCGCCGCGGCGGCCATCGCCGCGGCCTCCGGGGCCCACGCCGCGACGGCGAACGCAACGGCCACCGCCAGCATCGTGGCGCCCGGCACGCTCGCCTCCACCCGCGATCTGGACTTCGGCACCGTCGCCAAGCCGACGACCGGAACCACGACGGTGACCGTGGCCTCGGCCGCCACCGCCACGGCCACGCCGAGCGTGTCTGGCGGCAACGGCTTTGTGCCGACGGCCGGACTCGCCCGGGCCGCGACGTTCCGCCTGACCGGCCCGGCATCGACGGGCTACACGATCGCGACAAACACGCTCAGCTTCCCGACCGCCGGGGCCAACCTCACCGCGATCGGCTCGGAATCGCCGGTCGCCGCCAGCGGGACGCTGCTGACTCTGCCAGCGTCAGGCTTTGACGACATTTATGTCGGCGGACATTTCGATATTTCCCCTTCGACAACACCTGCCACCTATAGTGGCACCCTGACTTTGACGATCAACTTCCCCTGACCCCCTTCCGCGCTGCGGCGACAGGACCCCTTCCCGTCCGCCGCGACGCGGGCCAGACCTCGCGGACCATGACCCGAGCCGCGCTCATCATCGCCGTGTCGATCGTCGCCCTGGCGGCCTCGCAGTCTGCTGCGGCCGCTACCGCGGGAGCCTCGGCACAGGCGACAATCGTCGATCCGGCCAACGTTCGCCTCATGTGGGCCCTCTCGGCGCCCAGCGTGCGCCGATCGGACACCGGCGCGGACTTCATCGGCAATGCGCCATCCCTTGCCGTCGGCCTGACCATGCCGCGCAATGCACAGTTAATTCTTCGTCGCCAGGATGCCGCCGGCGGGCCTGTCACCGCGCCGACCGGGTTCCAGGTCATCAGCACCGAGGGGGACGAAGCCTTGACCATCAGAACCGGGGCCGACACCGAGTTCTCCATGTCAGATGCAGGCGCGATCGTCGGCGGCGCCCTGCAGGGTGGGTCGGCCGCCAGCATCGAAGTGGCGCGCGGCGTGATCCTGGCGTCCTACGGCGGACCCGATCTGCGGACGCCCGAGGCAGCGCTTGTCGTCGTTGTGCAGTACAACTGATGCGCGCCGGGTATTGCCTGGGTCTGGCGGCCGCGCTGGCGACCGCGCCCTTGAACGCGCCCGGCCAGGCTCAACCGACCACGACGCAGACCGCGCCGGCGATCAGCGTCGGCGCTGCGCTCAATATAACGCCCAAGCGACTGACCTTCGACAGGACCCGTCGCAATGGGTCGATCGTGCTGCTCAACCAAGGCGACGCGCCGGTGACTGTCGATATCGGCCTAGTGGATCGGGTCATGCTGCCTGATGGCCAGATCTTTGCGGTCGAGGACGCCGCCCGGCGCGACGACGGCAAGGCCATAGCGGGTCAGCTGAAGTCGGCCAAGGACCTGTTCCAGGTCTCGCCCCGTCGCACCATCCTGCAGCCTGGACGGCCTCAGACCGTGCGCGTGCGTCTGTCGACCATGCCAGAGGCGGAGACCGGCGAGCACCGCACCCACCTCACCGTCACCACGATCCCGCCCCGCGACACCGGCACCACGGCCGAGGCCGCGGCGAATACCGGGACGGCGAACCAGCTGCGCTTTCAGATCACCGCCGTCTACGGCCTGTCGATCCCGCTGATCGTCCGCCCGGCCGACGCTGACGTACGCGCCGGCATCGAGGGCGCACGGCTGGACTTTACCGAGGTCTCGACAGACGGCCGCGCCGCCGCTCGCCGCACGCCGGTGATCTCGCTGGACCTCCTCCGCGCCGGAACCGGCTCGGTCTACGGTAACTTCGAAGTTCATGTGATCGGCGAGAAGAAGGGGTCCGAACCCATCGGCCTGGCGCGCGGCGTCAGCGTCTATCCTGAGATCGCCAAGCGTGTGGTCCGGATACCGCTGAACCGCTCTCCGGCGACGGGCGAGCGCCTCGAGGTCATCTTCACGGACGACGACACGTCACCGGGGAAGGTCCTTGCGAAAGCGGCCCTCTAGATGGCTGACGATATATGCGACCGCGCTCCTCGCCCTGCTGCGCGGTGCGCCTGCGCTTGCCGCTGAGCCGGCGGCGAAGCCGGCCGCCACCTCTCTCACGACGGAAGCCTACGCGCTCGACCCTACCGGGTTGTTGCTCTTCTCGGTGTTCCTCGACGACCTGACTCTGTCCGATGGGCTGGGCGCCTACGGTGAACCTGGGGATCCGCTGATCCCGGTCGGCGAGCTGGCCCGCCTGCTGGAAGCCGACATCGACGTCATGCCGGCCGAGCGGCGCATCGTCGGCCGGATCGGCCAGGCGCGCCGCTCCCTGGTGGTCGATCTCGATGCCGGGATCGCTCGGATCGGCCCCCAGGAGATTACGCTCGCACCGCAGGATGCGGTCGTCGCGCCGACTGAGATCTACCTGCGCGTCTCGGTGATCCAGAAGCTGCTGCCAGTCCGCATCGAAATCTCCAGCGAGGACTTGGCGCTGCGGCTGCGCGCAACCGAGAAGTTCCCGGTCCAGGGCCGCCTCCAGCGCCTGGCCAGCCGTCCGGACGGCGGCCAGATCGGCACGCTCGAGCAGGATTCGCTCAAGGTCCCGCAGCCGTACGCCTTCTTCAGCCCGCCCGGCTTCGACGTAGTGCTGGACGGCGGCTTCGAGTCCGGGGGCCGGAACCGCGACTTCCGCTACGATGTGCGCGCCGGGGGCGACCTGCTGTTCGCCAACGTCCAGGCTTACCTGGGCTCTGACGAGGTGGGCCGGCCCGCAAACGCGCGCGTCCTGCTTCAGCGCCGCTCAGTGGAAGGCGAGATGCTGGGCGCCCTGCATGTGCGCGACTTTAACGCCGGCGACACCTACACGCCCTCGCTGGCCATCGGCCCGCGCAGCATCTCCGGACGGGGCATATCGCTCTCCACAGCGCCCCTTGAACAGACCAACATCTTCAACCGCATCGACCTGCGTGGCGACCTGCCGCCCGGCTATGACGTGGAGATCTATGTCAACGACGTGCTCAAAGGCACGACGAACAAGGCGGTCAGCGGCCGCTTCGAGTTCCTGGATGTACCGCTCTCACCGGGCCTGAATGTGCTGCGGCTGGTCACCTTCGGCCCGCGCGGGGAGCGGACCGAGGAGGTCCAGGTCATCAACGTCGGCGCAGCCCTGCTGCGGCCGAAGGAGGCGCAGTTCGCGTTCGGGGTCGTGGATCAGAACCGGCCGCTGCTCCGTTTTCGCCACCTCAACAACACCGTCCTGGGTGAGGCTGGTGTGTTCGCCGACGACGGGGTGCGGTTCGTGGGGTCGTTCAACTACGGCCTGACCGATCTGCTCAGCATCACCGCCGGCATGGCGCGGGTTCCAAGGGCCGACGGCGGCGCAATGGGGGTCTATACGGCTGGCGCCCGCACCTCGGTGCTGGGTCTCGCGACCCAGTTCGACGCCGGCTGGGACAGCCGCGGCGGCGACGGAGTATCGCTTGGGCTGGCCGGCCAGGCGGGCCAGGCCTCGGCGGTCCTGCGCCACGCCGAGTACCGTCATGGGTTCATCGACGAGAACAACCTGGGCTTCAATTCCCGCCTGCAGATGGAGCGCCGCACCGAGCTGTCGGTGGACGCCAACGTTAATCTGCGCGGTCGGATCGTGCCCGCCTCGATGCGCCTGATCCGCAATGCCTATTCGGATGGATCGCACGACCTGCTGGGCGCGGCGCGGGCGTCGTCCAGCCTGGGCCAGGTGCTGGTCTCCGCTGGCCTGGAGTATCAGCGCCAGTCCTACCGGCCCGCGCCACCGACAGAGACCCTGACCGGCTACCTCGCCGCCTCCACCTACCGTAGCTACCGCTGGCAGGTGCGCACGACCCTGGATTACGAGATCCTGCCGGACTTTCGCGCAAAATTCCTGAGCCTCACGGTCGATCGGCGGTTGAACGACATCTGGTCGATGCGTTTCGGTCTGGGCCAGCCGCTGAATCGCTTTTCCGGCTGGAACGTCACGGCCTCCACCATCATGGCCACCAGGTACGGCGACCTGGCGCTGACCGGCGAGTACGACAACACCGACTCGGACTGGCGCGTGGCCGCCCAATGGAGCTTCGGCCTAGGTTGGGACCCTGTGCGGCGCGGCTACGACCTAATGCGCTCCGGCCCCGGCACCGGCGGATCCGTGCTGTTCAACGCCTTCATCGACGAGAACGGCGACGGCATACGCCAGGCCGGCGAGCCACCGGCCCCCAAAGTGGCGCTGCAGGGGGGCTCGCAGCGCGGCGCGGTGACCGGCGCGGACGGCCGAGTGCTGATCAGCGGCCTGGGCGGCGGCCCCTCCGCCCACATGGATGTGAACCTGGAACAGCTCGACGACGCCTCGGTTTCCACCCCGCCCCAGCGGCTTGACCTGCGGCCACGACCGGGCAGCGTTGCGCGAGTCGACTTTCCGATGCGTCCCACCGGGGGGGTGATGGTCAAGGTGGAGCTGCTGCGCGAGGACGGCCAACGGGTGGGGCTGTCCTCGGTGCGGGTGCAGCTCGCGTCCGAGGTGGGGCCGCCGGTGGAGGCGGTGACCGAATTCGACGGCTCGGCAATGTTCGACGCCATCCCGATCGGGCGCTATCACCTTCAGCTGGACCCACGGCAGGCCGAGAAGCTGCGCATGCGCCTGATCCAGCAGCCGGAAGTGACTATCAAGGGCGGCGGTGACTTCGCGCCGGACGTGACCGTCCAGGTCCGCTTCCTGCCCCCGGCGCCCGACACCAACGTCGCCCGGGCCGGCGATAGCGGCGGCCGATGAGATGATGCGACGCGCCCACGCACAGCCCGTCCTGGCCTTGCTCGCCGCAATAGCCGGCCTCGCATTGATGATCGGCCCGACGGCTCGAGCCGCGACCTACACGGTCAACGTCACAGGCGGGTTGGACCTGGGATCAGTCGCCGCGGCGGCTGCGGGCGACACCGTCTTCCGCGCCAACCCGGCCACCGGCGCGACCACCGTCCAAAGTGGCGGTGGTCGCCGGCTCTCCACCACCTCGGTGCGCGCCCAGGTCACTGTCACCTGCAAGCCGGCCCGCTCCGCCGACGAAAAGTGCAAGGACGACAACGTCGCCATCCGGATCGGCACGTTGGGACTGGTGACGGGCCGCGCCCGGGCGCTGACCAATTTCTCGTTGGCCGCCGGCACAGCGACCATCCTGGGCGCGCCCACAGGCGCCAACCCCCTCAGCGCCACCCTGGCGCCGCTGGGCAACAGCACCTCGAAAACTTTCTTCATCGGCGCCGACTTCCCGGTGGCCGGCGACGACTCCGGCCTGGCCACCGGCAACGGCGAGAACAGCTTCTACGTCTATGTCGTTGACGCGCTGGGTCTGCCGTTCGCGAGCGACACCGACAAGGGCAAGGTCAAGGCCTTCCGGGCGCTGTCCGTGAACAAGACCGCCGACCTCAGCTTCGGCAGCATCCAGCTTCCGTCCTCCGGGTCCAGCACCGTGACGCTGAACGCCAGCACCGGCGTGCGCACGCTCACCGGGACCGCCTTCGCCTACCCCACGCCGTCCCCGACCCGGGCGGCCTTCACGGCCAGCGGCGAAGGCGGCCAGCAGTTCTCGCTGTCGATCCCCACCAGCCTGAACCTCGTGGGCCCGGCGACCCTGCCGGTCACGGTCACCAGCACCGCGCCCCCCGCCCCAAGCCTGAGCGGCGGTCTGGGCGCCGTCGGCAGCTACAGCTTCACCCTGGGCGGCAGCTTCACCATCACCACGACCACGCCCGCGGGCGCCTATTCGGGCACGCTGGTGGTCGGCGTCGACTACAATTGAACCGGCTTGCGCAAATGCGAACCGCGGTATTCAACTTCCAACCTGTGCTCAGCTCCCCCCCAAGGATTTCCACCATGAAGCGTCTTGCCCTGGCCGTCGCAGCCGCCAGCCTCCTCGCCCTTCCGGCGTCTGCCGCCCTGAAGCCCGGCGACAAGGCCCCCATCTTCACCGCCGCCGGCTTCCTGGCCGGCAATCCCGTGACCTTGTCGTTGCAGGACTCGCTGAAGAAGGGCCCGGTGGTCCTGTACTTCTTCCCGGCCGCCCACACCTCGGGCTGCAATCTCGAGGCGCACCTGTTCTCGGAAGCGATCGACCAGTTCAAGGCCCAGAAGGCAACCGTGATCGGCGTCACCGCCGGCAAGCTCAACGAACTGGCCGACTTCTCCAAGGAAACCGAACACTGCGGCGGCAAGTTCGCCGTCGCGGCCGACCCGGGCGCCAAGATCGCCAAGACCTATCAGTCGGTGATGACCGTGAAGCCCGACTGGTCGGACCGCACCTCCTATGTGATCGCCCCCAACGGCACGATCCTGCACGCCTATTCCAAGATGGATCCCAGCGAACACGTCGCCCAGACCCTGAACGCGGTGAAGGCGTTCAACGCGAAGAAGTAGACCTTAGTTCGCGGCCTGCGCCGGGCATCCCAGCTCGGCGCAGATGCGCTGCTGGTACTTGGTCATCATCGTCGGGATCATCTCGGCGATCACCGATTGTAGGCCTCCCGCCATGACGCCCGACCTCTCGATCAGTGCTTGGCCGCTCGGGGTCTGGTAGAAGGCTAGCAAGTCGCTCAGTTCCTTCTCAGAGAAGGTCGCAGCGTAGATCGGGATCATCTCCTCTGTCAGCTTGCGGGTCATCTCGGTCACCGTCTCGCTTGTGACCACCGCGACTGCTTGTCGCTAGGTGTGGAGCCTCAATAGGTTGTCCGCGTCCAAGCCGAGGCGGCTGATGGGTGTCTGGGACTTTATCCCGCCGTGGGGTCGATGCCAGTTGTAGCGGTGGAGCCAGGTGGGGAGCTCGGCGGTGCGGTGGTCTGAGGTCTGGTAGG
>CALQQB010000023.1 GCA_943332615.1 Phenylobacterium deserti | reverse complement strand
TCCTGGACCGGCAACGATGAGATGGACGAAGCTCAGGGCGACGGATCGGCCGAACTCCAGCCCGACGGTTCCCTCAAGGGTCAAATCTGCTTCCACGGCGGCGATGAAGCCAACTTCATCGCTCGCCGCGAAACTTCTTCAACAGCCTGCTAGAGAGAACCATGAACCACGCCTTCGTGGAGCGGCTGCTGACGGGGCTGCTGGCGGATGCGCCGCGCCACGTCTACCAATCCGTGCTGCCGTTCAAGGACCTCGCCTTCCCGGCTGCGACGCATCGGGCGCCCGGTTGGGAGCGTGCCCTCGTATGGCTCATCTATCCGGTCTGGCGTGGGATTATGACGCGCGGCCCGGGCTCCGCGCCGGCGCAGTTGGCCAAAGCTGCGGCGCGAATCGAAGAGACCTTCGTCATGGTCGAAGCTGAACTCGCGCGACGCGGAAGCGCCTTTCTGGGCGGCGAGTCCCCGGGCGTGCTGGACATCGTCTTCTCGGCCCTGGCGGCGCTACTCGTGTTCCCGCCTAACTACGGCGCGCGGTTGCCGCCCTTCAGCGCCTTGCCGCCGACGCTCAAAGCCTTTGTCGCGGCGACGCGGACCCGTCCCGCCGGCGCGCTGGTGCTGCGCACCTACCTCGTGGCCCGCCGCCACGACTGATCACCCGCTTTTCTCGACCTTGGCCGACAGCCTGGGGCGCACATAGGCGTGGCGGGTGAAGCGGATGGTCTCTGGCAGGAAGAGGCCGAACGTGGGTTTGTAGTCGTAGATCACGTCCGTCACGATCGCACTCTCGTTGGCCAGAAGGTAGCCCGTCGGCACCGAGGGCGCGCCGGTTCCGGTGTAGGCCTTCTTCACCGTCCAGTCGGTCGAGACGGTTCCGCTGGCGCTGGCGCTCAGGCTCGACACCCGCTGCTGCAGGTTCACGTTCGGGAACGGATGGATCATGGCGGTGCTGGCCATCAGCACATCATCGACATCCGCTGCGGTGACGGTCCGGCTCTGGGCCATGATGTCGGCCATGGCGGCGGCGATGTGGGCGACATTTCGCTGCGCCAGGTAAACCTGCAAGGCCTCGGCTGCGGCCACATGCAGCACGAACAGCACCGGGAAGATCAGCACAAATTCGATGGCCGCCGCCCCACCCTGGTCGGCCGTCGCGCGGCGCAGCAGGCGGATCATGTGAAGGGCTCGTTCTTGAAGGTCAGCCGCGACCCGAGCGTGACGCTGAGCGGCTCGTGCCGGTCGAAGGCGGTGGCCAGGAACGGTGACATCAGCGGCCACGTGTAGTCGGCCTTCACGATGATGATGTCGCCTGCCGCACCCTTGTCGAACTGGTTGGCCGGCGCGGCGCCGATCGTCGCGCTGGCGGCGCCGAACTTGCTGAACTTTTGGACGCTGGTCACCAGTCGCGTCCGGCACGCGCTGCCGGAGCCCCCGAGATGGGCGCAGATCTGATCCTCGAAACTGGTCGCCGAGGTTGGGCCGTCGGCGCGACCGGTCCGGATGCGGCGCGCGGCCTCGATCACCGCATTGTCGAGGCCGCTGCACATCATGCCCATCATGCCGATCTCGACGATCGACAGCAGCGCGAAGCAGAGCAACGGCGCCACGAGGGCGAACTCCACCGCCGTGGCGCCCCCCTGATCCTTGCGGAACGAGCGCGTGGCGCTGGAGGATCGGAATACGCGAGCCATGGGTCGATGAATCACAGATCGACCCAAACGAACCGTTAAGATCAGGCTCAAAGACAGTAAACATACTTTAACGATCTAGGATAACAAGAGATTATCCGTCTCGAACTATTCAATTGTTTAGTATCTATTTGTTCTCGGGATCGGCTTCATGCGTAGACCAGCACCGAAGAACGGCCGCCGGCGGTTCCTGTTCGACAAACGCGGCAACGTGGCTGTGGTGGCGGCTCTGGCCATGGGCCCGATATGCGTGGCCGGCCTGGGCGCGATCGACCTGGCGCGGGCGACCAGCGCCAAGGTTCAGTTGCAGGACGCCCTGGACGCCGCGGCGCTGGCGGCCGCCCGGACCAACTCTACCACCGACGCCCAGCTGAAAGTCGCGGGCGATCGGTTTCTGAAGCAGAACCTGGCCCTGTCCGAAGACTTCGTCCTGACCTCGTCGACGTTCAAGTTTGAGGACGGCGGCAAAGTCAGCGCGGTGGCGAGGCTCGAAGTGCATCCGTTCATTGCGGGCCTGGTTACGGGCGGCGCCATGGCGGTCGGAGCCTCCGCCGAGGTGGTGCGAGCCTCCGTGAAGGTCGAGATCGCCCTGGTGCTCGACAACACCGGCTCCATGTCCGAGGGCACGAAGCTGGCCGACCTCAAGAAGGCGGCCAAGGACTTCATCACCAAGATGGAAGAGGCCTCGACCAAGGCCGTCGAACCAAATTCCGTGAAAATCGCCCTGGTGCCGTTCTCGAACAGCGTGCGGATCGACGGCACGACCTATCGCTTTTCCGCCTGGATCGACCAGACCGGGACCTCGCCGATCAATGACGAGATCTTCACGACGGCCAGCGGCACGCAACACGCCAACCGCTTCTCCCTGTTCACCAGCACGGGCCAGAGCTGGCGGGGCTGCGTCGAGATGCGCAAGGCACCCTATGACGTGCAGGACACCGCGCCAACCTCCGGGACGACGCTCTACACGCCCTATTTCGCGGTCGATGAGCCCGACAGCAAGACCTCTGGCTATGGCCAGGACTATCAGAACGACTATGTCGCCGACGGCACGTCCAGCTCCAACTGGCGGGTGCGTCAGGGAATGACCAGCAAGTACGGGGGCACGCATAAGGGTACGTACAACAACACCTACGGGCCCAACCGTGGATGCGAGCTGCAGAAAGTCATGCGGCTGACGACCGACTTCAGTGGTCTGCGCACGGCGATCGACAATCTCAACGCCGCCGGCAACACCAACATCCCCATCGGCATGGCCTGGGGCTGGAACGTGGTCTCGCCCTACGCGCCGTTCTCCGACGGGGTCGCCTACGGCACGCCCAAGTACAAGAAGATCGTCGTGCTGATGACCGACGGCGAGAACACCATCGACCAGCGCGACACGCCGAACGACGGAGCCTATGCCGGCACGGGCTACATCTGGCAGGGCCGTGTGCTGAAGGCGAGCGGCTCGCCGCTGGCCCAGGGCGCCTCCGACGCCGAGCGGACGGCCGCCCTCGACTCCCGCCTGACGCTGCTCTGCACCAACATGAAGGCTAAGGATGTTGAAATCTATACGATCCGCGTAGAGGTCGATACGGGCTCCTCAACCCTCCTGAAGAACTGCGCGACGGCGCCGGACTACTACTACGACGTCAAGAATTCTTCGACCCTGACCCAGGTGTTCCAGTCGATCGCCGGCCAGATCGCCGCCCTACACCTCTCGCGCTAGGCGGGCCGACCGTGTATGCGGCCTCCATGGCTTCTCCCATGGATGCCGACGAGATCTTGGTGGACGCGCGTGGGCACCGCTGCCCGGTGCCAACGCTCCGGCTGCGACGAGCGCTGGAGCAAGCGCCGGCAGGTGGGCGCGTGCGCCTGCTGGCCGACGATCCGCTGGCCCGGATCGATGTGCCGCACTTTGCGGCTCAGGCGGGTGCGCGGTTGCTGGAACAGGGCGAGTCGGGCAACGCCCTCACCTTCCTGATCTCGAAGCCTTAGATCTTCAACCCGCCAGGGTCCGCGATCGGTGACCGGCGATGGCGGTGCAGGGCGAGTTCGACCTCGGTGGCCAGGGCGCCGCCGAAGAACAGCGCATTCACGTTCCAACTCAGCCAGATCAGGAAGATCACGACGGTGGCGACCGAACCGTAGGTAGCCCCGAGGGCGGCGATCTGCTCGACGTAGATACCTAGGCCCCAGGAGGCGAAGATGCACAGCGCGGAGGCCGCGGCCCCACCCATGATAGAGGCGCGCCAATCCACCGGATCGCGCGACATGGCCCAGCGGTAGATCATCGTCATGCCCCCGGCCATGCCGGCGCTGGCCCAGGTCCACTCGCTGTAGAGCCAGAGCACGCCACGCAGAGGCCGCAGGTCGAGGGTCTCGCCCAGGATTCGGAAGACAAAGAAGGCGGTCGACAGCATGCCGAGCAGGCCGAATGTGGCGAACAGCACGACCAAGGCCATAAAGTTGAAGCTGAGGAAGCCGCGCGGCCGATGTTCATCGTGAATGAACCCGAGGCCGGCGAGGAAAGCCTTAAAGCCCCGGTGCGAGGCGTAGCCTCCGATCACCAGCGCCACGCCGCTCTGCACCGAGATCGACGCATGCGGAGCCCGAGACAGCCGAATCAACTCGCTCTGGAAGATCAGACGCGCCGCGTCGGGCATCACCTGAGCCATGCGTTCACCCTGTTCGGCCACGCGGGCGGGGTCGGACAGCAGGCTGTAGAGTCCCATGGCAATCGCCAGGGCCGGGAAGATCGCCAGCATCACGAAGAATGAGGTCCCGCCCGTGTAGAGCATGACATCGCGGCCCCACATCCGCCCCAGCGCCTTGCCGAGGACGGACAGACTCAGGCGCAGCCCGTAGACCGGGTCCCAGTCCCGCTCCCGGAACCGGCGGACGTACTCCAGCGGTCTCATGAGAGCGGAAGGTGAGGAGGAATGCGGCCTGACGCAACCCCGACCCGGAACGAGCCCTCACGGATGTGACACGGCGCGCCGTCCGATGGGCGTATCGATCCATCAGAGCTGTTCGCAGCTTCGAGGGACGGGAGAGCGCGCCGCCCGGCTCATACCGAGCCATGATCCCTGGCGGCTGAACCCCGTCTGCACGGCGAATTCAGGTAAGCGTCTGTTACGGCTACGCTTATGCCGTCAACTGGCCAGCGCCCCGGAGCTCTCGAGCGCCCCGATCTCGGCCTCGCTGAACCCCCAGTCGGCCAGCGCGGTCTTCGAGTGCGCGCCGATGGCCGGGGGCGGTCCCTGGATCTTGCCCGGTGTGACGGAAAACCGCGGCGCGGGCGCCGGCTGCACGACGCCGGCAACCTCGACGAAGGTCTCGCGGGCGACGTTGTGCGGATGCTTCGGCGCATCTTCCAGGTTCAGGATCGGGGCGAAGCAGACATCGGTTCCGCCCATGATCTGCGTCCACTCGGCCTGGGTCTTCTGGGCGATGACGTGGGCCAGCTTGTCGTGCAGGTCCGGCCAGATGGCGCGGTCGTGCTGACGCTGGAAGTCCGGATCGTTTATGCCGGTTTTCTCCAGCAGCAGGGCGTAGAACTGCGGCTCGATCGAACCGATCGAGACCCATTTTCCGTCCGAGCACTGGTAGGTGTCGTAGAAGTGGGCGCCGCCATCCAGCATGTTCGTCCGGCGCTCGTCCTTCCAGACCCCCGCGCCCTTCATGCCGTAGAACATCGCCATCAGGCTGGCCGCGCCGTCGCTCATGGCGCAGTCCACGACTTGGCCCTTGCCGGTTTCGCGGGCCTGGATGATCCCGGCCATCAGGCCGAACGCGAGGTAGAGCGCCCCACCCCCGAAATCGCCCACCAGGTTCAGCGGCGGCACCGGCTTATCGTCCGTGCCGATGGCGTGCAGGGCGCCGGTGATGGCGATGTAGTTCATGTCGTGTCCGGCGGCCTGCGCCCAGGGGCCGGTCTGGCCCCAGCCGGTCATGCGGCCGTAGACCAGCTTCGGATTGCGGGCGAGCACAACATCGGGACCCAGGCCCAAGCGTTCCATCACACCGGGCCGGAACCCCTCGATGATACCGTCGGCGGCGTCCATCAGCTTCAGGCAGGCTTCGACCGCCTCGGGCGATTTCAAATCCAGCGCCACCGAGCGCCGGCCACGTTCGGTCACCGAAAAGGCTGCGCCCCCGCGTCCGCCCTTACGGTCCACCCGCACCACGTCAGCCCCGAGGTCCGACAGCAGCATGCCGCAGAAGGGACCCGGGCCGATACCCGCGAACTCCACGATCTTAAGACCCGTCAGCGGACCCTGGCGCATGCGTGACCTCCCTTGTTTGCAGGCGATCTAGCCGCATTGCCCCTCAGTCAGCCAAGACGGTAGGCCGAAGCGCCCAACCGGCCGCCTATCCGCCCCCGGGAAGCGATTGGCCGTCATCGACGGTGATGATGCTGCCGGTGATGGTCCGGGCGGCGGGGCCGACCAGCATGAGAAAGGCCGCGTCCAGGTCCTCCGCGTCCATCAGCCGGCGGCGCGGGAAGGCCTTCAGCTGCCGCTGGCCGCCCTCGGTGGGCCACCAGAAATCATTGATGCCGGTCTCGATGTAGCCGGGGCAAAGGGCGTTGACCGCGATGCCTTGCCGCGCCCATTCCCGGGCGAAACTCTTCGTCAGCATCCCAACGGCGGCCTTCGAACCGCAATAGGCTGACAGGCCGGGCAGAACGGTGTGCGTGGCAATCGAGGCGATGTTGACGATGCGGCCCTGGATCTTGGCCGCCAGCATCCGAGCGGCGGCCTCGCGGGCTGCGAAGTAGGTTCCGCGCACGTTCACCGCGAAGGTGGCGTCGAAGTCGTCGATGCTAAGATCCAGCGCCATCCCCTCCCCGCCCACACCAGCGTTGTTGACCAGGATGTCGATCGTGCCCAGCTCAGCGGCGGCGCGATCCAGCGCCGGCCCGATGGCGTGAGCGTCGGCTACGTCCAGGGGCAGCGCGATGGCGCGGCCGCCAGCGGCGTTCAGTTCGTCAGCCAGGGCTTCTATCTTGTCCACCCGCCGGGCGCTGATCGCCACCGCCGCGCCGTTCCGGCTGAGCAGTCGGGCGAAGTGCGCACCCAGGCCACCG
This sequence comes from Phenylobacterium deserti, assembly GCA_943332615.1. Classification (GTDB taxonomy): domain Bacteria; phylum Pseudomonadota; class Alphaproteobacteria; order Caulobacterales; family Caulobacteraceae; genus Phenylobacterium; species Phenylobacterium deserti_C. The sequence goes on along the minus strand of CALQQB010000023.1, from coordinate 47,846 downwards.
CTCGCGCCGGTGATAAAGGCGGCGCTTCCACCCAAAATTCGTTCCATACGTCCACTCCGCACGCCAGTGAAACGCTTCCGCAACCTGGAAGCGGTTATGAGAGAGCTCTTACGCCTTCTGCGATTCCAGCTTGGGAGTCGCGACTGGGCATAGTTGGATGGGGATATGTCGCCAGGGATTCAAGCGCGAGTACTGATCGTCGCGCGCGATGATTCCGCAGCCGGTCCGCTGGCAGAGGGTCTGGATCGTCTTGGCTGGCGAACCGTCACCGCCCGCAGCGAAGCGGCAGCCTGCACCGCCCTGGTCGATCTGCAGATTCAGGCCGCCATCGTAGATCTCGGCGCCGTTGACGACACCGAGGGGCTGGCCGATCGCCTGCGTGCCGCCTGCGCGCCGCGCCGTCTGCCGGTGATGGCCATGGGCGCGTCGGAACCCTTCCAAAGCGATCGCGGCTTCGACCTGACGCTGGCCGGCCCGCTGCACCCCGCCCAGGCCATCATGCGCCTGGAGACTCTGGTGCGCACGGCGGTGGCTGAGGAAGAGTTCGAGGTCCGCGTCGAAACCTTTTCCGAGCGCAACTGCCAGCTGGATCCCCCGGCGTCCGACGGCACACCCTACCGGGTTCTGGCTATCGGCGAGCCCGCGCCGCAGTTCCTGGCGCTCTCCAACGCCTTGCAGCGCGACGGCGCCGAGGTGGTCGGCGCGTTCACAGCCTTCACCGCCTTTGACTATCTGCACGAGCGGCCGTTCGATGCGGTCGTACTGTGGGCGGGCGAGAACCCACAGGAAGCCCTCAGCATCGCGGCCGGCCTGCGTCGCAACACGCGCCTCTACCATACCCCTGCCCTGCTCTACATGCGGGCTGAGTCGCCGGTGACGGCGGCGGAGGCCTATCATCGCGGCATTTCAGACGTGGCCTCTCCCGATACGCCCGAGGCCGTCACGTCCTTGCGGGTTGTGGAATTGGCCCGCGCCTTTCGCCGCCAGAAATCGGTGCGTGCCGCTCTGGACCAGGCCCGCGCCTCAGGCCTGATGGACGCCGCCACCGGCCTTTTCACCCGCGACCTGTTCGCCGGCCACCTGGTGCGGCTGGCGCGCAGCGCTCGGTTGCGCAATCGCGCGCTCAGCGTCTGTGTGCTGAAGGTGGCTGAGCGGATCGATCTGAAAGCGCCACGCGCCGGCGGCTGGGTGGCCCGGGCGGTTCCCCAGATAGGGTCGATGATCGGCCGCCTGGTGCGGGTGGAGGACACCGCCGCGCGGCTTGCGCCGGAGGTCTTCGCCCTGGCGCTGCCTGCAACGCCGCTACAGGCCGCGCGCGCGGCTGGCGAACGGATCGCTGCTGTCATCGGCTGCACGGCCTTCGAAGCCGGCCAGGGGGCGACGCCGTTCGTTGTCGAGTTCGACCTCGGTGTCGCTGAGGTAGCATCACCCGAAACAGTTGGTTATGCCTTGGAGCAAGCGGCCGCGATGGCCCAGACTCTCAAGGCGGGGTGACATGCACGGCGCACCGGCGAATGCGCAACTCTGGTCCAACCTGGTTCCGTTGCTCTTCCTTGGCCTGGTGATTCTGCGGAACTCGCGCGCCAGAACGCTGCGGATTGAACGGCTATGGATCTCGCCGACCATTGTCATGGCGATGACGGTCCTGACCTTCGCCGCCAGCCCACCGCCGACGCCGGTGGGTATCGCAATGGATTTCGTCGCCCTGGCGCTGGGCGCGGGCCTCGGGTGGTGGCGCGCCCGCGCCAGCCGCTTCACCGTCGATGCCGAGACGCACATCATCACCAGCAAGGTCTCGGCTGCCGGGATGTTCCTGATCCTCGGCATTTTCGCCGCACGCTACGTGCTGCGCAGCGTCCTCGCGTCCGACGCCACGGTGCTGCATATCTCGGCCATCGAGGCCAGCGACAGCTTCCTGATCCTGGCGGTCGGACTGGTTTCCGCGCAGCGCATCGAGTGGTTGATGCGGGCGCGCCGGATGCTCGCCGCCGCCCGGGCGGTCTAGCGACCGCTGCCGCGCTTCAGGTCCGGCTTCAGGTCTTCCAGGGTCCGGCTGGTCTCGCCCAACGCTTCGCTGCAGCGCTTGATTTCGTCGTTGTACTCGGAGGCCGGGAACTGGCGGTACTCGCGCCGAATCTCAGCAGCCAGGTCCACGTGCGCGTCCCGAGCCTGCAGGCGCCCCGTGTAGTAGAAAACCCCGAACTGTCCCCACTGCTTGTAGGCCTCGTTCTTCGCCATCTGGCTCATGCCTAGCAGGCAGCGGACATCGGCCCTCGTGGGGTCATCCACCGCCCAGGCTGGCGCCGCAGCCAGGGCCAGGATTGGCGCCAGGATGGCGGCCAAGCTTGTCTTCCTCATGTTTCCCCCCGTCTCATGTTTCCCCCGTCATTTCGCTGACGCGTTGCGGGGAGCATGCCCTCATACGGGCCCGTCGCCAACCGTCGCTATTTGGACGGCGGCGGGGTCGGAGCGGTGGCCCCGGGGTTCGCGGCGGCGGAGGCTTGCTGCAGGTTCACGAACACGGTCCGCAGTTCGGCGCTCCGGGCGGTGAGGTCGGCCCCGCATCGGGTGAGTTCCGCCTGCACCATCGCGCCGTTGGTGATCGCCTTGCCTTCGCCCAGCAGCAGTGGTTCAAGCTTGCCCGAGAGCCCGTGAGCCATAAGGCGGCCGAGGTAATAGAAGGTGCCCTGGACCGCGGGTTCCTTGTTCTTGGCGTCCCGGGCCGCCAGTTGCAGCACCAGGATGCAGCGGGCATCGGCCTTGTCCGTCGCTGACTGGGCGCTTGCCGTCGGGGAGATGGCGGCCAGGGCCAGGGCGCCGATTACGGCTGTGGCTGCGCTGCGCATTCGTAAATCTCCAGTGTTCCCCCGAACATCGCGGGAGAGCGTTCCGATTGTCCTAAGACCTAAACCGCCAGCTTGGCCAGTTCGGCGAGAATCCGCTCGGCGGCGCCCAGACGCTGCTTGGGGGTTTCCCACTCGCCCCTCACCACCACCTTGTTGTCCGGCCGCACCCGCCAGGCGACCTGGTTCTTCGCGATGAAGGCCACCAGGCCGCCCGGGTTCTTGAAGTCGTCGTTGCGGAAGCTGACGACCGCGCCCTTCGGCCCGACGTCGATCTTGGCGACATTGGCTTCGCGGCACAGGCCCTTGATGGCCACCACCTTCAGCAGCTGGTCGGCCTCCGGCGGCAGCGGCCCGAAGCGGTCGATGAGTTCGGCGGCCAGCGCCTCTCGGTCCTGCGACTTCTCCGCCTCGGAGATCCGCCGGTAGAGCGCCAAGCGCACATTGAGATCGGCCACGTAGTCCTCGGGGATGAGCACCGCGGCGCCGGTGTTGATCTGTGGTGACCATCCCCGGTCGGCGACCTGCTCTGCCCCGGCGCGGGCGCGAAGTTCGTTCACCGCGTCCTCCAGCATCTGCTGGTAGAGTTCGACCCCGATCTCCTTGATGTGACCCGACTGTTCCTCGCCCAACAGGTTGCCGCCGCCGCGGATGTCCAGGTCGTGGCTGGCCAGCTGGAAGCCAGCGCCTAGGCTGTCCAGGGATTGCAGCACCTTCAGCCGTTTCTCGGCCGAAAGCGTGATCTGCTTCTCCGCCGGCGTGGTCATGTATGCGAAAGCCCGGGCCTTGGACCGCCCTACCCGGCCGCGCAGCTGGTAGAGCTGGGCCAGGCCGAACATGTCGGCGCGGTGGATGATCAGGGTGTTGGCGGTCGGGATATCCAACCCGCTCTCCACGATCGTGGTCGATAGCAGCACGTCGTATTGGCCGTCGTAGAAGGCGCTCATCACCTCCTCGAGCTGCGTGGGCGCCATCTGGCCGTGGCCCACGACGAACTTCACCTCAGGCACCTGCTCGCGGATGAACCGCTCCAGGTACGGCAGGTCGGAGATGCGCGGGGCGACGAAATAGGCTTGGCCGCCGCGATACTTCTCGCGCAGCAGCGCCTCGCGCAGCACGACGGGGTCCCAGGGCGTGATGTAAGTACGCACCGCCAGCCGATCGACCGGTGGGGTGGCGATGATCGACATCTCCCGTATGCCGCTGAGCGACATCTGCAGCGTGCGCGGGATCGGCGTCGCGGTCAGGGTCAGCATGTGCACGTCGGCACGAAGCTCCTTGAGCTTCTCCTTGTGCTTGACCCCGAAGTGCTGCTCCTCGTCGACGATCACTAGGCCCAGGTTCTTGAAACTGACCTGCTTGGACAGCACCGCGTGGGTGCCAATGACGATCTCGATTTCGCCCTTGGCCAGGCCCTCGCGCGCCTCTGCGACCTCTTTGGCCGGGACCAGGCGCGACAGGCGGCTCACGCGGATGGGCCAGCCCTCGAAGCGCTCGGTGAAGGTCTTGTAGTGCTGGCGGGCCAGCAGGGTGGTCGGCGCAACGATCGCCACCTGCTGGCCGCTCATGGCCACCACGAAGGCGGCCCGGAGCGCCACCTCGGTCTTGCCGAAGCCCACGTCGCCGCAAATCAGGCGGTCCATCGGCTTGCCGGCGGCTAGGTCTTCCAGCACGTCGCCGATGGCGTTGAGTTGGTCCTCGGTCTCTTCGTAGGGGAAGCGGGCGCAGAATTCGTCGAACAGGCCGGCCGGCGGCTCGACCGGATCGCTCAGCTTGGTGGCGCGTTCAGCGGCGATGCGGATCAGGCCGTCGGCCATTTCGCGCAGGCGTTCTTTGGCTTTCGCTTTGCGCGCCTGCCAGGCCGCCCCGCCCAGGCGATCCAATTGGACGCCCTCGTTGTCGGCCCCGTAGCGGGTCAGCAGGTCGATGTTCTCGACCGGCAGGTACAGCTTGGCCTCGCCCCCGTATTGCAGTTCCAGGGTGTCGTGCGGCGCGCCCTGGACCTCGAGGGTCTTCAGGCCCTCATAGCGGGCGATGCCGTGATCGATGTGGACGACCAGGTCGCCCGGCGTCAGCGCCGAGGCCTCGGCCAGGAAATTGGCGGCGCGCCGGCGCTTGCGTGGCCGCGCCAGGCGGTCGCCCAGGATGTCGGTCTCGGAGATGACCGCGAGGCTGTCAGTCTCGAACCCGGCGTCGAGCGGCAGCACCACCCGCTGCGGCTTCTTCGGGTCCGCCGCGCGGGCGGCGTCCCAATAGGCGGCGAGCGGCAGGCTCTTCAGGCCGTGGTCGGCCAGCATGTGCATCAGTCGGTCCGACGACCCGTCCGACCAGGAGGCGAACAGCACCCGCTTGCCGGCGGCCGAAAGCTTGTTGGCGTGATCGACGGTCGCCTCAAACAGATTGACGCTGTCTAGCTTGCGTTCGGCCGAAAAGCTGCGCCCGGCGCGTGCGCCCATGTCGATGACGACCTCGCCCTCCACCTCGTTGAAGGCGGAGAACCGGCGGGTGGCGCGCACCTTCAGCGCGTTGTCCCACTCGGCGGCGTCGAGGTAGAGCCGGGCCGGTTCCAGAGGGTGGTAGTTGGCCCGCCGCTCGGTGTTGGCCCGGGCGTCATAGGCGTCCGCGATCATCGCCATCCGCTCGTCGCGGGCCTCCTTGGCGAGGTGGTCGAGGGCAATCGCGGTGTCGTCTGGCAGGTAGTCGAACAGCGTCGCCAAGTCCGGATAGAACAGCGACAGATAGTGCTCCATCCCAGCGCGGCGACCGCCTGCGGAGATGGTGGCGTACAGGGGGTCGTCGCCCGGCGCGCCGAAGGTCTCCAGGTAGCCGGTGCGGAAGCGGCTGACGGCGGCCTTGTCCAGCAACGCCTCGCTGACCGGGAGGAGGGACACCTCCTTCAACTGCCTGGTCGAGCGTTGGGTCTCGGGGTCGAAGGCCCGGATCGACTCCAGGGTGTCGCCGAACAGGTCCAGCCGAACCGGCTCCTCGCCGCCCGGCGGGAACACGTCGATCACCCCGCCACGGATCGCGAATTCGCCCTTCTCCGAGACGGTCGAAGCGCGGCTGTAGCCGTTGATCGCGAAGTAGCGCTCCAGGTCGGCGATCTCCACCTGGTTGCCGGGCCGCGCTGAATAGCCGGCATCCTGCACAGAGGTGCGCGGCGGGACCCGTTGCAGCAGCCCCGGCACGGTGGTGACCAGCAGGCGCGGCGTCGCATCGAGTCCAGCGGCCAGGCGCGACAGTGTCGCCATGCGTTGCGCCGACGCGCCGGCCGACGGACCCACCCGGTCGTAGGGCAGGCAGTCCCAGGCCGGGAAGCTGAGCACCTCGATGCCCTGGCCGAAAAAGCGGAAGGCATCGACGAAGGCCGAGAGCCGCGTCCCGTCGCGAGCCACGAACAACGAAAGGCCTTTCCGCGCCCGCACCAGGTCCGCCATCACCAGGGCGTCAAAGCCCTCCGGCGCGCCGACAAGGTCGAGGCGGCCCGGGTCGTCGGCCACCCGGCGCATCGACGCCGCGCCGGCCGGCCGCGCGCCGTCAGCCATTGGCCGTGCCTCGATTTCCGATCGCCTTGTGAGCTTCGTCCCGGAAGATCCTGAGTTTGTTCATTAACGGGCCATCGAATTCCGGCGGCGGCGACATGCGCTCTAGGATCCAGCCGTATATGTCGTGATCGTTCTCGTCGAGCAGGGCCTCGAACCAGACGTAATCCGCGTCGCTGAACCCCGAGGCGTACTTGTCCGCGAACGGCCCCAGGATGAGGTCCGCTTCTCGGAAGCCGCGTCGCCAGGAACGCATCTTCAGTCGTTTCAGTCGGGCGTTTTCATCCGTCATCAGCAGCGGCGGGATATAGAGCGGCGCGCGGGCAAGCGCCAGTCGGCTATAGAGTCGAACGATGCGGCCGGAAATTCTGTTCCCCCTCTTCGCGCCGATCACCTCGCTGAAGGGGGTGGGCCCGCGCGTGGCGCCGCTGCTCCAGCGGGTCGCGGGCGAGAAGGTGCGCGATGTGCTGTGGCTGCGGCCGCATGCCATCGTCCGTCGCACCCGGGCGCGGCTGTCGGACGCGATCGATGGTCAGGTGATGACCTTCGAGGTCGCGATCCAGGACTACCAGCGCCCCCGCAGCGCCGCCCAGCCGTGGCGCGTGCAGGTGGCCGACGACACGGGCCTGCTAATGCTGGTGTTCTTCGGCCGCTTCGGCGACCAGCTGATGCAGCGCCATCCGGTGGGCGCCCACAGGCTGGTCTCCGGTCGGGTCGAGGACACCAAGTTCGGCCGCCAGATGGTCCACCCGGACTACATGGTCGCGCCCGAGAAGGCCGACGAAATCCCGGAGATCGAGGCGGTGTACCCGGCCACAGAGGGCCTGCCGCCGCGTCGGGTGCGAAGCTTCGCCCATGAAGCCTTGGACAAGACGCCGGAGATGCCCGAGTGGCAGGACCCCGCTTGGCTGGCGCGAGAACAGTTCCCAAGCTGGCGCGAGGCGCTGGCCCGCACCCACAATCCGCAGGGCGAGGGCGATCTTTCGCCGCTCAGCCTGCACCGCCGCCGTCTGGCCTACGATGAATTGCTGGCCCACCAGCTGGCCATGGCCCAGCGCAAGGCAGCAAGACGGCGTGAGCCGGGCGCCCGGGTCGCCGCCGGCGAGATCGCCGGCAGGCTGCGGGCCGCCCTGCCCTTCGCGTTCACGCGCGCCCAGGCGCGCGCGTTGGCCGATATCCGCGCCGATTTTGCCGTCGGCGAGCGGATGAGCCGGCTGATCCAGGGCGACGTGGGCTCTGGCAAGACCGTGGTGGCCATGTGCGCGATGGCGGATGTCGCCGAAGCCGGCGGCCAGTCGGCCCTGATGGCGCCGACCGAAATCCTGGCCCGCCAGCACTACGAGACCCTGTCCGGCCCGCTGGAGGCCCAGGGTATCGGCATCGTGCTGCTGACCGGCCGCGACAAGGGCGTGGTGCGGGCGGAAAAGCTGCGGGCGCTGGCCTCGGGCGCGGCCCGGGTCGTTGTGGGCACCCACGCGCTGTTCCAGAACGAGGTGGCGTTCCACCAACTCCAACTGGCGGTTATCGACGAGCAGCACCGGTTCGGCGTGGCCGAGCGCCAGCGACTGCAGGCCAAGGGCGAGGCGGTGCATCTCCTGGCCATGTCGGCCACGCCGATCCCGCGCACACTTGAGCTCACGATGTACGGCGACCTCGATGTCAGCCGCATCGACGAGAAGCCGCCGGGCCGCACGCCGGTGGCTACACGCGCCGTGCCCATGAGCCGCCTGGACGAGATCGTCGGCCGTCTCCGCGACGCGGCGGCGGGCGGGGCGCAAGCCTTCTGGATCTGCCCCCTGGTGGCCGAGTCCGAGCTCAGCGACCTGGCCGCCGCCGAGATGCGGGCCAAGGCGTTGCGGATGCTGCTGGGCCCTGGCGTCGGGCTGGTTCACGGCCAGCTCACCGGCGCGGAGAAGGACGCCGTCATGGCCGATTTTGCCGACGGAAAGCTGTCGGTCCTGGTGGCGACCACGGTCGTGGAGGTGGGTGTCAACGTCCCCAACGCAACCATCATGGTCATCGAGCAGGCCGAGCGTTTCGGCCTGGCCCAGCTGCATCAGCTGCGCGGCCGTGTCGGCCGGGGCCAGCGGGAGAGCGCGTGCGTCCTGCTGTACGACCCGCCGCTCAGCGAGACGGCCCAGCAGCGCCTGGACATCCTGCGCCGCACTGACGACGGCTTTGTCATTGCCGAGAAGGACCTGGAGCTGCGCGGCGGCGGCGACGCGCTGGGTCTGCGCCAGTCCGGCCTGCCCGATTACGTCTTCGCCGACCCTTTCGTCCACCGTGACCTCATCGCCGTCGCCGGGGACGACGCGCGCCTGATCGTGGCCCGCGACCCGGAGCTGACGTCCGAGCGGGGCAAGGCGTTGCAGGTCTTGCAGGAACTCTTCGACTGGAAGGCCGGGCTGGCGCTAAGGGATGCGGGATAACGCCGGGAGCGGCGCGCCTGCGGCAGCCCGCTGTTCGGGATGAACACCGGCATGCCGGGCCTTATGACCGTCTGCGTCGGCACGCTCGACAATTCGCAAGCGCTGATCCCGCAGGTGGCCGTGTTCGCCAGAGCCCGGCGGGGCTGGGACGCCATGGATCCAGCCCTTCCGACCTTCGAAGATCAGCCGAGTTGGAAGCCCTCTGACGGCGTCTGATCAGCGCGCCGCCACCGCCTGGGTCAGACCGGCCACCGCCTGCCGTGTGGCGATCAGCGACTGGCCCAGGACCATGCCCCGCCAGATATCCGTGTCGATGTAGAAGGCCGCGCGGATCTGCGCCTTGATGGCCGCCGCGCCCGGGCCGGTCGGGTCGCCATGGACATGAAGCCAGTTGTCGGCGCGCAGGGCGTCCATCACCTCGGCGCTGGGAACGGTGCCATATTCCAAAGCGATGCCGGTGACCCGGACGTGGGGCAGGAGCCGTGGCGCCGCGTCCAGCCAATCGCCGGCGAGCTTGGCCGAGACCGAGTCGCCGCTGGTCATGCTGATCGCCGCCAGCCCATGCCAAGCCACCGCGCGGCGATACTCGTCCGTGTCAGGCCCGGCACTGACGATCTGCTCGGCGTAGCCCTCGGGGCCGAGGCCGGTGTGGTAGTCGATCACCCCGATGTCGCGGGCCGCCGACAGCCGCTCGCGAAAAATCGTCGTGAGGGTCCGCCGCGACCATGTCTCGCCCTGACCGCCATAGAAAATGCCATCGGAGTGGCGATACTGGCCGCCCGAGAGCGCCTGCACCAGGGCCGGGAAGCCGTTCTCGCGTGCATAGCCGAGGAGCACGCGGCGCGACGTGGTCTGTGTCGCCGCGCTCCAGTCGGCGGGCTTCACGGCATCGGCGAGCCGGTCGTACTCCGGGTTCTCCGGCAGGGGCCGGGCGAAGTCGATGAAGTTGCGGTTCAGGTCGACGTTCTCGTGAGTGACCCGCCGGCTCCAAGCGAATCCGTAGGGGTTGATGGCGTGGACCAGGCACACCGCCAGCCCCGAACCCAGCCGCGCCGCCTCCCCGCGCCGCAGCCAGTCCACCTGGGCGCCCGACCCGCAGTGACCCTCGACGCCGTGAGTGCCGGAGACCAGCACCAGCACACCCTGCGCGTCGGCCGGGCCTATCCACGCCACGTCGGTGGAAAGGTCGCCGCCGTCCGGACCGCGCTCGGGATGCGCATAGGCCGAGAGCGAAGCTCTGGCCGTTTTCGCCGCCTTCAGGAACCTACCGCGAGCCTCCGCGTAGGTCGCGCTGAACGGCGATCCCGCCATCTAGACCCGCACCATCCGCTTGCCGCGGTTCTCGCCACCCAGCAGGCCGATCAGCGCTGACGGCAGGTTTTCCAGCCCGTCGATGATGTCCTCCTTCACCTTGAGCTGGCCTGAGGCGACCCAGCCCTGAAGGTCGGCCAGGGCCTGGTCGTTCTGGGCTGCGAAATCCATCACCACGAAGCCGCGCAGGGTCAGCCGCTTGGTGACGATCAGGCCGGGAATGCCGCGCGGCCCGTGCGGCGGTGGCGCGCCGTCGTATTGCGAGAGCGCGCCGCAGCAGGCGATGCGGCCGAAGTTCTTCATAGCGAACAGGCAGGCCTCGAAGATCGGGCCGCCGGTGTTGTCGAAGAAGACATCGATGCCGTCCGGCACGGCGGCGCGCAGCTGTCGCTTGAACTCCGGCGACTTGTAGTCGACCGCCGCGTCGAACCCGAGTTCCTCGGTCAGCCAGCGGCCCTTCTCCTCGCCTCCCGCGATACCCACGACCCGGCAGCCCTTGATCTTGGCGATCTGACCCACGATCGAACCGACGGAGCCTGCGGCGGCAGAGACCACGACAGTGTCTCCAGCCTTCGGCTGACCGCATTCCAGCAGACCGAAATAGGCAGTCAGACCGGCGATTCCATAGACGCTGAGCAGGTGGGTCTCGGGCTTCAGGTCTGGCAGCTTGCTGAGGGTCTTGCCCTGCAGCACGGCGTATTCCTGCCAGCCGGCGTCGGCGAAAACCAGGTCGCCAGGCTTCAGATGACCAACGTTGGATTCCACCACTTCTGACAGCCCGCCGCCGGCCATCACCTGGCCGCCTTCCAGGGCCGAGCGATAGGTCGCGCCCTGCATCCAGGCGCGGTTGGCGGCGTCGAGGGAGATGTAGCGGGTCTTCAGCAGCACCTGCCCCTCGCCGGCCGTCGGGCGCTCGCCGACGTTGAGGGCGAAGTGGTCCGGGGCCAGCTTGTCGCCGGCGGGCAGGCGGTCCAGCACGATCTGGCGGTTGTTCATGAGGCGTTTTCCTTATGTCTTTGGCCGCGACCTTCTCACCCCGCGAGCCAGGCCGCCAGCCGCTGCTTCGCGTCGGCTTCGACGTCGGCGTAGAAGAGGTTGAATCCGGGTTCCTTGCGCCGGTTCGCCCAGTCTCCGGTCTGGCGGAAGGCACCGGATTTCGGCCGGGTCACCCGCAGCACGCCCCCTTCGCAGCGCGCCGACACCTGCCGCGCCATGAAAGCCGGCCGCGCGCCCCACTCCAGCCCCGTGGCGTTCACGGCGCCCAGATGCAGGCGGGCGGGCGCCGTCTCGTCGGTGACCGCCCCCAGGATCGGGTTGAAGCACAAGGCCGGGCGCGGCGTGATGTTCACCAACTCGCCCTTGTCGTTCCACACCAGGGCGCGTTCCAGCAGGCGCCTGGCGGCGTCGAAGTCGCCCTCATAGACCCCCGCCCAGGCCGCGACGCACCCAGTCTGGCCGCGCCGCATGCAAGGTTCCACCGGCGGCGCATCGGCCAGAACGACCGTGTCGATGAGATAGGCGGCCACCATGCGGTTCTTGACCGCCGGATCGGTGGCGACCGCGTCGGCGATCAGGCGCGTGGCCAAAGTGCCGCCCTGCTCGATGCCCACGATGAGGAAGGGCCGACCGCCGTTGTCGTGCTCCAGGTAGCTGTCGAAGGCATTGCGCACGTCAAGGTAGGCGAACTGCCGCGCTTCGCGGGCGTCCTCGCGCAGCGTCGTAAGGCTGTAGAGGCTGGCCTGCCGGAAGCGGGGCGCGAACACCCGGCCGACCTGGACGAACGGGCCGACGTAGTTGGGGGCCATCACCTCGCGGAACTGACGGTTGGCCTTGGGGTGATCGACGCGAGCGTTCCAGTTGCGGCCGCCGTCATACGTGGTGGGGGCGACGAAGAAGACGTCCGCTGGCGCGGTCGCGCCGGGCGCCGGGCGCAGATACCAGGCCCGCTGGGTGGCGTAATCCGGCGCGGGCGGCGGCTGGTAGGTCTGGAACGGCACCTTGGGGTCAAGCGCCGTGGAGACCAGGTCGCCCCAGAAACCCACCACGCCGGCGGCCAGCACCAGCGCCAAGCCGGCCAGCGTCAGGACCAGCCAGCGCCGGCGTTTGCGGGCCGGCGCGTCCATGCTCAGCGGTAGGGGTCGGGCTGGCTGAGGAAGCGACCGACGTAGTCGCTGATTCCATCCTCCAGCGACGTCAGTGGCGCCGCGTAGCCGGCCGCCGCCAGGCGCTCCATCTTCGCCTGGGTGAAGTACTGGTACTTGTCGCGGATCGCCGGCGGCATCGGTGTGTATTCGATCTGGGCGTTGCGGCCCGCGGCCTGGAACACCTGCCGCGCCATTTCGTCGAACGTGCGCGCCTGGCCGGAGCCCAGGTTGTAGATGCCGCTGACCTGCGGGTTCTCGAACAGCCAGCGGGTGACGTCCACCGCGTCGCGCACATAGAGGAAGTCGCGGGCCTGGCCGCCGTCGGGCACGTCCTTGCGATAGCTCTTGAAAAGCTGCACCGCATGGCCCTCGCGCACCTTGGGCCACCACTGCGAGGCGACCGACTTCATCGCGTGTTTGTGCTCTTCGTTGGGCCCGTAGACGTTGAAGAACTTCAAGCCGACCCACTGCGGTGGCGCGTAGTCCCGGCTCGCTTGGCGCGCGGCGAACAGATCGAACAGCGCCTTGGACCAGCCGTAGGTGTTCAGCGGCCGCAGCGCCGCCAGGGCCTCGTAGCCGTTGTCGTCTTCGAAGCCGACCTCACCCGCCCCATAGGTGGCCGCCGAGGAAGCATAGACCAGCCGCCGCTGATGGTCCGCGCACCAGCGGAAGAGGTCGCGGCTGAGCGTGAAGTTGGAGTGGATGATCTTGTCCGCGTCGGGCTCGGTCGTGGACGACACCGCGGCCATGTGGACCACCAGCTCAATGTCGCGCCAGCGCTTCTCAAGCCATTCCCACATGTGTTCGGGGGCCACGAAGTCACCGAGCGGCGCCTTGGCGATGTTGCGCCACTTGCCCAGGTCCGCCTCTCGCAGGCTGTCGCAGACGACGACGTCGAGGTCGCGGTCCTCGGCCAGTCTGGCGACGATGTTCGAGCCGATGAAGCCCGCGCCGCCGGTGACGAAGACAATCCGCCGGGTCATGCGTGACCCTCCTTCCTAGTCATCCGCGCGATCGCGGCCGTGGTCGAATAGCCATCGATAATCTCCGCCAGCTTCACCTCGCCGCCCCAGGTTTTCACCAGGTCGCCGCCCACCACCTCGTGCTCGGCGTAGTCGGCGCCCTTGATCAGCACGTCGGGCCGGGCGGCCTCGATCAGCTTCAGCGGCGTGTCCTCGTCGAACGGCGCCACCAGATCCACGCTGCGCAGTCCCGCCAGCACCAGGGCGCGGCTCTCCAGGTCGTTCACCGGCCGGCCTGTGCCCTTCAGCGCCCGCACCGAGGCGTCGGAATTGACCCCGACGATCAGCCGGTCGCACCAGGTCCGGGCCTGGGCCAGATAGGCCACATGGCCCTTGTGCAGGATATCGAAGCAGCCGTTGGTGAACCCGACCCTCAGGCCCCTGGCGCGCCAGCGGGCGACTTCCTCGGTCATTCGCTGGATCGTCGCGACCTTGCCCTCCGCCAAGGCCGAGTGCGCCGATAGGACGGCCTCGACCAGTTCTGTGGGGCTGACGGTGGCGGTTCCGGCCTTGCCGACCGCAACGCCCGAGGCCAGCTGAGCGAAGGCGATGGCGGTCTCGATATCGGCCTTCGCGGCCAACGACAGACCGAGCGCCGCCAGGGCCGTGTCACCGGCCCCCGAGGCGTCGAACACCTCGCGTGGAGTGGTGCGGAAGTGGCGCACTGGATTGCCGCGCAGCCCCAGCGACACACCCTTGCCGGCCCGGGTCACCAGGACGCCCTTGGTGGACCAGAGATCGAGCGCCCGCCCGATCGCCGCGGCCATCTCGTCGTCGGTCTCGGTCGGCATGTCGGTGGCGTAGCTCAGCTCCGCCGCATTGGGCTTCACGAGGTCGATATCGCCATAGCGGGCGAAGGAACGCGCCTTCGAGTCCACGATCACCTTGGCGCCCACTTCCGCGGCGGTCTCCCGGGCCGCGGCAATCACCGCATCGGTCACCACGCCCTTGCCGTAGTCGGAGATCAGGATGACGCCGGCCCCCCGCGCGGCGTCACGTATGGTGCGGATCAGGCGCTGCTCGACCTCGCCCGAGACCGGCCGGCTCTCCTCGAGATCCACGCGCAGCAACTGCTGGCCGCCGGAGATGAACCGGGTCTTCAGGGTCGTCGGCCGCTCGGCGTCGGTGACCAGATAGCCCTCGATGGCCGGCTGCTCTTCGCCCACCAGCCGTACTGCGTCGTGGCCCTCTGCGTCGCCGCCGACTAGGCCGACCAAGGCCACTGAGCCGCCCAGCGCGGCGATGTTGCGGGCCACGTTCCCCGCCCCGCCCAGCATCTTCAGCTCCCGCGAGCGGACCAGCACCGGGATCGGCGCCTCCGGCGAGACCCGGCTGACGGTGCCGTAGACGAACCGGTCGAGCATCAGGTCGCCGACGCAGGCGACGCGCTTGCCGGGAAGGTCTCCGAGGAGGGCTTGGAGGGCGGCCAGATCCATGGCGTGAGGGTGTGCGGCGGGTCGCGCGGCCGGTCAAGCGGCGTGGAGCGCGTCCCTCAGGGCCTTGAGCGACTTCAGGAGCCCTGCCGCTGCGTCGAGGCGCAGCGCACTGGGACCGTCGCACTTGGCCTTGTCTGGGTCGGGATGAAATTCCAGGAACACCGCGTCCGCGCCTGCCGCCACCGCGGCGCGGGCGATCACCGGCACGCCGCTGCGCCGACCGCCGGTCGAGGCGCCGTTGGCGCCCGTCACCGCGCCTGGCAGCTGCACGGCATGGGTGGCGTCGATGCTGACCGGCGCACCCAGTTCCTGCATCTGCGGGATGGCCAGCATATCGACCACCAGGTTGTTGTAGCCGAATGAGACGCCGCGCTCACAGAGGATGACGCGGTCCTCGCCGATGGCATCCTTGATCTTGTCCAGGATGCTGCGGCAGTCGCCCGGCGCCAGGAACTGGCCCTTCTTGATGTGGAGCAGGCCACCCGCCGCCTGGGTCGCTTTCGCCGCGGCGATCACGAAGTCGGTTTGACGGCACAGGAAGGCCGGGATCTGCACCAGATCGGCGACCGCGGCGACCGGCTCAGCCTGGGCGATCTCATGCAGGTCCGTGCAGATCGGCACCTTCAGTTCGGCCTTCACGGCCGCCAGCATCTCCAGTCCCGCCTCCAGGCCGGGGCCACGATAGCTGAATGCCGACGACCGGTTGGCCTTGTCGAAACTGGCCTTGAAGATGAACGGCAGCCCCAGCTCGGAGGTCACCGCCTGCAGATGCCGACCGACCTCCAGCGCGAGGTCGAGGTCCTCCAGCACGTTCAGTCCGGCGATGACCATGAGGGGCTGAGCGTCACCTACAGCAAGGTTCCAGCGGTCGAGACGGAGGACGGCCATGGGGCTCCTTTGGCAGGCAACGGCCGCTCAATGGCGCGCGAGAGCGGGCTTCTCAACCTTAATCACGGCCCCGGCGCCTCCCCCACCCCTTGCGGCCCGTATCCTGATCCGTCAAATGGCGCCGGGCGAGACCGCTTCGGTGTTATGTTCGAAGCCCAGGTCTGGGGGATGGTACGTAATGAGCGTGAGTTCGCGGGACCTTGGCGGCACACCGCTCACATTCCGCGCCGCGGCGCGGTCGATTGTCCAGAACTGGGCCGTGGGCGTGATGACGTTTGTCCTGCCTGATGGTCGCAAGATTCGCCTCGAGGGCGCCGAGCCGGGACCGGAAGCCGAGCTCCTGATCCACGACTACAATTTCATGCGTCGCACCATGGCGACCGGGACCATCGGCTTTGGCGAAGGCTACATGGCCGGCGAGTGGGACACGCCCAACCTGTCAATCCTGCTGCAGGTGCTGGCGTCGAACTTCGCCCGCTTCGAGCGCGTGGCGTTCGGCAATCCCTGCATGGCCCTGGTCAACCTGATCCAGCATGCCCTGCGCGGAAACAGCCGCCTGGGGTCCAAGAAGAACATCCACGCCCACTACGACCTGGGCAACGCTTTCTATTCTCGCTGGCTGGACCCGACGATGACCTATTCGGCGGCCATCTATGCGAAGCCGGGCGAATTGCTGGCCGAGGCTCAGCAGCGGAAATATCAGACGCTGTGCGAGGGCATGTTCCTGCACCCCGACCACCATGTGCTGGAGATCGGCTGTGGCTGGGGCGGGTTCGCGGAGTTCGCGGCGAAGGAGGTCGGCGCCAAGGTCACCGCCATCACCATCTCCGAAGAACAGTTCAAGTTCGCCAAGGCGCGGATTTTCAAGGAGGGCCTGAACGAGCGGGCCGATATCCGCCTGGTCGATTATCGCGACGTCGACGGCCAGTTCGACCGCGTGGCCTCCATCGAGATGTTCGAGGCGGTGGGCGAGCAGTACTGGCCCACCTACTTCGACAAGATCCGCGAGAGCCTGCCGGCGGGCGGCATCGCCGGCCTGCAGATCATCACCATCCGCGACGAACTGTTCGACCACTACCGCCGCACGCCCGACTTCATCCAGAAATACATCTTCCCGGGCGGGATGCTGCCCTCGGAGGAGCGCTTGAAGGCCGAGACCGACCGGGCCGGCCTCAGCTGGGCCGGGATCAGCCGCTTCGGCGTCAACTACGCCGACACCCTGGCCGAATGGGGCGTGCGCTTCGACGCGGCCTGGGATGAGATCAAGCACCTCGGCTTCGATGAGCGGTTCCGCAAGCTGTGGCGCTTCTATCTCAGCTACTGCGAGGCCGGCTTCCGCACCGAGCGGACCGACGTGGTCCAGCTCAACCTCGCCAAAGCTTGACCTGACCCCCTGTTCGAGCGCGACCGGCTTCCTTAAGTAGGCGGCCATGCAAATCGCCAGCTCGGTTCTCGACGCCATCGGGAACACCCCGCTCATCCGCCTGAACCGCGCTAGCGCGATGACCGGCTGCGAGATCCTCGCCAAGGCCGAGTTCATGAACCCGGGCCAGTCGGTGAAGGACAGGGCGGCGCTCTACATCGTCCGCGACGCCGAACAGCGGGGCCTGCTGCGGCCCGGCGGCCGCATCGTCGAGGGCACGGCCGGCAACACCGGCATCGGCCTGGCGATGGTCGGCAAGGCGCTGGGCTACAAATGCACCATCGTCATCCCGCGCACCCAGAGCCAGGAGAAGAAGGACGCCATCCGGCTGTTCGGCGCCGAGCTGGTCGAGGTGGACGCGGTCCCTTATTCCAACGAAATGAATTACGTGAAGTATTCCGGGCGGCTGGCGGCGGAACTTGACGCCAGAGAGCCCGCGGGCGCGGTCTGGGCCAACCAGTTCGACAACCTCGCCAACCGCGAGGCCCACGTGCAGGGCACTGGCCCGGAGATCTGGCGGCAGACCGACGGCAGGGTGGACGGCTTCATCAGCGCGGTGGGCTCGGGCGGCACCCTGGCCGGGGTGGCCCAGGCGCTCCGCGCGCACAATCCGAGCGTGAAGATCGGCCTGGCCGACCCGTACGGCGCGGCGCTCTACGCCTACTACACCGAGGGCGAGCTGAAGTCGGAAGGCTCCTCGATCAGCGAGGGCATCGGTCAGGGCCGGATCACCGCCAACCTGCAAGGCCTCGCCATCGACCACGCCTACCGGATCTCCGACGAGGAGATGCTGCTGACGATATTCGACCTGATGGCGTTCGAGGGCCTGGTCATGGGCGGCTCGACCGGCGTCAACGTCGCCGGCGCCATCCGCATGGCCAAGGACCTGGGCCCCGGCCACACCATCGTCACCCTGCTCTGCGACCACGGACAACGCTATCAGTCCAAGGTCTTCAACCCCGCATTCCTGCGCGAGAAAGGCCTGCCGGTTCCGCCATGGCTGGATTAGTCGATCCCCTCGTCAGCACCGCCTGGCTGGCTGAACGCCTGGGCGACCCAGGTGTCCGCATCGTGGACGCAACCCTGCCCCTGGTCGGCCAGTCCGGCCACGGCCGCGACAGCTACGTCTCGGGCCATATCCCCGGCGCGGTGTTCTTCGACATCAACGCCATCGCCGACCCTGACACCGACCTGCCCCACATGCTGCCGACACCAGAGGCCTTCGCCGAAGCCGCCGGCGCGCTGGGGCTGGCGCGCGAGGCGATCATCGTCGTCTACGACGCCCACGGCATCTACTCTGCGCCCCGGGTGTGGTGGACGCTGCGGGTGATGGGCTACCCGAACGTTTTCGTCCTCGATGGCGGCCTGAGAACCTGGCGCGCCGAGGGCCGGCCGATCGAGACCACGGAGCCGACGCCGACGCCGACGCCGGTCACGGTCGCGCCGCTGTTCGATCAGCGCCTGGTCACAGACCTTGCGGGCGTCACCGAGGCGCTCGCCCACCGCACGGCCCAGGTGGTGGACGCCCGGTCGGCCGCCCGCTTCACGGCCGAGGCGCCCGAGCCGCGCGCCAGCCTGCGCTCCGGCCACATGCCCGGCGCGCTGAACCTGCCGTTCAACCTGGTGGTGGGCGAGAACGGGACGTTGAAGTCCGCCATCGACCTTGCCGCGGCCTTCGCGCACATCGATCTGCGCCAGCCCATCGTTACGACCTGCGGCTCCGGGGTCACCGCCTCGGTCCTGGCCCTGGCCCTGGCCCGGCTCGGCCGCTTCGATGTGGCGGTCTACGACGGGTCGTGGACCGAGTGGGGCGGCCGAACCGACACCGCCGTCGTCACCGGAGCCTGATCCATCGAAATCCGCCTCGCCCGCGAATCCGACCTTTCGGAACTCCCCCGAGTCGAACTCTCCGCCGCGGAGAGCTTCGCCGGCCGCGACGTGCCAGACCGCGTGTTCACCGACTTCACACCCCCGGAGGACTGGCGGGGCCGCCAGCAGGCTGGGACCCTTTGGGTCGCCGAAGCCGACGGCGCGGTGGTGGCTTTCCTCGGCGCGCATGGTGAGGACGGTCGTCTGCATATCGACGAGTTCGCAGTCGCCCAGGATCAGCAGGACCAAGGCCTCGGTCGGCGCATGCTGGCGATCGTACGCGACTGGGCCCGCGTCGAGGGTTTCGCCAGCCTCAGCCTGACCACCTTCCGATCGGTGCCGTTCAACGCCCCGTTCTACGCCGCCTTCGGCTTTCGGGACTGGCCGGCCGAGGATGCGCCGGCTGTCATCCGCCAGCGGCTGATGTACGAGGCCAGCTCCGGTCTCAAGGACCGCTGCGCCATGATCCTAGACCTCTGAGCTACCGCAGCGGCGGCGGATACATCAGACCCGGCTTGGGCGCGTTCCAGAGGGCGTTCAGCCCGCGGTCCAGGCGCAGGGCGGAGTCAGGACCCAGATCGCGCTGGAAGACCTCGTTGTACGGCCCCACCTGCCGGATCACCTGATAGGCCCAGTCGGACTTCAACCCCAGCAGCGCGCCCAGGTCGCCGTCCAGGCCCAGCAGGCGCCGCGTCTCGGGATCGGTGGCGGTCTCGCGGGCCCGCTCCACCGTCCGCGACGACAGGCCCAGTTCCTCAGCCGCCAAGGTGGCATAGACCGTCCAGCGGACGATGTTGGCCCAGGCCGGGTCATCCTGGCGCACGACCGGCCCGAGCGGCTCCTTGGAGATCACCTCCGGCAGGATGACGTGGGCGCCCGGGTTCGACAGCAGCGAGCGGGAGCCGGCCAGCGCCGAGACGTCGGCCGTGAAGACGTCGCAGGTCTCATTCTCGTAGAACTGGCGGGCCTGGGCCTCGCTCTCGGCCATGACCGCCCGATAGCGGACGCCGCGGGCGCGGAACCAGTCCTCGAGGTTCCCGGCGCTGGCGGTTCCCTGCTGGATGCAGATGCGGGCGCCTGCCAGTTCCTCGGCGCTGCCCAGGCCCAGGGCCTTGCGCGCCAGAAAGCCCTGGCCGTCATAGTAGGTGATCACCGGGAAGGTCACGCGCAGGCCGGCGTCGCGGGCGAAGGTCTCCGAGGTGTTGCGGCTGAGGATATCGATCTGGCCCTTCTGCAGCGGGCCGAAGCGATCCTGGGCGTCCACGGTCGTGAAGCGCACCCTCGAAGCGTCGCCCAGCACGGCGGCGGCCACGGCGCGGCAGACATCGACATCGAACCCGCGCCAGGCACCGCGCGCGTCCGGCAAGGCGAACCCGGGCAGGCCCGGATGGACGCCGCAGGCCAAGGAGCCGCGCTTGCGCACTGCCTCCAGGGTCGGGCTCTTCGCCGGCCGATAGCCTGGATCGGTGGCCGTTGCCTTGGGGGCAGCCGCGTCCGCCGGCCCCTTCGCCGCGGGCTTGGGCGCGGTGCAGCCGGCGAGGATCACGCCGATGGCCGCCAACACCGCGAGCTCGCGGGACATCTTTGTTCCTTCGAAGCCAGCAGGGGGAAGCCCGGAAGGGCTTGAGGCCCCCATGGGGATGGCACTAAGTGGGATGGCACTTTCGCCAGTGTCGCCTGGGCCCGCAACCCCGCATGTCACCCCGCCTGCCCCCGAATTGCTCCGACGAGACCCGCCTGATCCACGCCGGCAAGGTCAAGGGCGACCTCGCCCGCACCGTCGGCCCGCCGATCCAGAAGGGCTCCACGGTGCTGCTGCCGAACGCCGCGGCGCTCTACGACGACGCTAACTACCTTACCTATGGCCGGGGCGGCCTCTCCGCCCAGATCGCCCTGCAGGACGCGCTGGGCGAGTTGGAGGGGGCCGCGGGGGTCACTCTCTATCCCTCGGGCATCGCCGCCATCTCCGGCGCGCTGCTGGCCCTGTTGAAGGCTGGCGACGAGGTGCTGGTGGTCGACAACGTCTACAAGCCCGTCCGTCGGTTCTGCGACAACGTCTTGCGCCGTTTCGGGGTGGGCGTGAACTACTTCGACCCGCGCATCGCGCCCGAGGAGCTGGTCAGTTCCGCCGCGCCGGCCACGCGCTTGATCCTGATGGAAACCCCCGGGTCGCTGTCGTTCGAGATGCAGGACATGGCGCGCGTGGCTGACCTGGCCCGCGCCCGGGGCATCCTGACGGCGGCGGACAACACCTGGGGCGCGGGGCTGCTGTTCCGGCCGCTGGCGCACGGCCTCGACCTCTCGATCCAGGCGCTGACCAAATATGTCGGCGGCCATTCCGACGTGTTCATGGGCTCGGTCGCCGCCAACGATCCGGCGTTGGTGCGCCGCCTGGCCGACGGCATCAACCACATGGGCTGGGCGGTCAGCGGCGAGGACGCCTACGCCATGTTGCGCGGCCTGCGCACTCTGCCGCTCCGCCTGGAGAAACAGGGCGCCAATGGCCTGGCGGTGGCGGCGTGGCTGCAAGACCAGCCAGAGGTGGCGTCCATGTACCACCCTGCCCTGCCCGGCTGTCCGGGATATGACCTCTGGGCCCGGGACTTCAGCGGCGCCTGCGGCCTGTTCGGCTTCACGCTCAAGCCCGCGCCGCAGGCGGCGGTGGACGCCTTCCTGGATGCGCTGCAGGTGTTCGGCCTGGGCTTCTCCTGGGGTGGATTCGAGAGCCTGGCGATCTGGTGCGATCCCCAGCTGAAAGCGCGCAAGACCCAGCGCGACTACGGCGGTCCGCTGATCCGTCTGCATGTCGGCCTGGAAGCGCCGGCCGACCTGATCGCCGACCTGCGCGCCGGCCTGGACGCCTACGCGAAGCTGGCCGGGTGAGCGACGCCGACTTCGACGCCTTCCTGGCCGAGGAGCGGCTGCCCGAGACGTTCCGCCTGACATTGGAGCGGGTCTGCCGACCGCTGGCCGCGCGGGCGGGGGCTTTGCGCGCTCGCGTTGGCCGCACAGTCTGCGTCGGCCTCTGCGGCGCCCAGGGTTCCGGGAAATCGACGATCGCTGCGGCCACGGTCAGGTTGCTGGCCAGCGGAGGCCTGAACGCCGTCGCCGTCTCCCTTGACGACTTCTACCTCAGCGGCGAGGCGCGCGCCTGGCTTGCCGACAAGGTCCACCCCCTGATGGCCGTTCGCGGCCCGCCGGGGACCCACGACGCGGCGCTGGCCTGCGCCCTGCTCGACAGCCTGGCGCTGCCGGCCCTCACCCGGCTGCCCGCCTTCGACAAGGCGCTCGACGAACGCCGGCCCAAGGCCGCGTGGCGCGAGGTTCAGGGCCCGCTGGACGTGGTGATCCTCGAAGGCTGGTGCATCGGCGCCCGACCGCAACCCGAAGCCATGCTGGCCCGCCCGATCAACGCGCTGGAAGACCTGCATGACGCCGATGGCCGCTGGCGTCGCTACGTGGACCGCCAGCTCGCGGGTCCCTACCAGGCGCTGTTCGACCGCCTGGACGCCCTGGTCCTGCTCGCCGCGCCTGGGTTCGAGGTGGTCCGCACCTGGCGCACCGAGCAGGAGCACAAGCTGCGCGACCGCACCGGCGGCGGCATGTCCGACGACGCCGTCGGACGCTTCGTCGAGCACTACGAGCGCCTGACGCGGTGGATCCTGGAGGAGATGCCAGGACGCGCCGACTGGGTGATCCCGCTCGACGCGGACCGGATGCCACTCGTCTAACGACGCGGATCTATCGGCCCTGAGACGCTGCGATGATCGCCTCGCGCTCCGCCACGCTCAGCACGCGCCATTTGCCCTCTGGCAGGTCGCCCAGGTCCAGCGGCCCGATCCGCACCCGCAGCAGGTCCATGACCCGTAGGCCGACCAGCTCGCACATCCGGCGAATCTGCCGGTTGCGGCCCTCGTTCAGCACGAACCGCAGGATCTGTCCCTCGACCACGGTGACCTTGGCGGGCCGCAGCTGCCGGCCGTCCAGTTCCAGCCCATGCCGCAGGCGCGCCAGCGTCGGCTCATCGATCCGCCCGGCGACGCGGACGACGTATTCCTTGTCGAGCTCCGACTGCGGCCCGATCACCGCCTTGGCCAGCACCCCGTCGTTGGAGAGAATCAGCAGGCCGTGACTGTCCAGGTCCAGCCGGCCCAGAGGCGGCAGGCTCATCTGCACGTCGGGGATCGTCACGCTCTCGCCCACCAGCCGGCCGCGCGTCAGCAGCCTCACCGCCGGCGTATAGCCCGGCTCAGGCTGGCCCGAGACCACCCCGGTGGGCTTGTGCAGCACGGCGGTGAAGCCTTCCAGCCGCCCCTCGGCCTTGTCAGTCAGGGTCAGCGTCTGGCCGGGCTGGATCTTGCGCCCGGCGTCCTCGACGCGCTCGCCGTCGATATAGACCAGCCCTTCCCCGATCAGCGCCTCGGCCTCGCGGCGCGAACAGACGCCGCTCTGGGCCAGCCAGCGGTTCACCCGCTGGGGCTCGGGCTCTTCGTAGGTGCGGGTCCAGGCCATTGCGACTCCAGCGAGGTTGGCGCGCCCTGCAGGACTCGAACCTGCAACCGCCCGCTTAGAAGGCGGGTGCTCTATCCGGTTGAGCTAAGGGCGCTCTAGACTGTTCGTCGCTCAGGTCGGGTCATTCCGCAGCCCTTGAGCGTTCGACCGTTCAAGTGAACCGTCGAACGCTCAAGACTCTTGCCTAAAGATAGACCATTCGTCGCGCTGAGCCTGAACCAACTTCGGCGACGAATGGTCTAGTGCGTCCAGGGCGTTCTTCGCCCGAAAGCGAAATTGTCGGCATAGGCTTTGAGAATTCGCTTGGTCGGCGCCGGATCGACCAGCTGGAACGCGATGCCGTGGGCCTCGGCGTAGCGGACGGCCTCGTCTTTGGTCGCGAACGTCAGGTTCAGCTGGCTGGACTGGGTGTCCGCCGTCACGGTCCAGCCCATCAGCGGGTCGGAGCGGCGCGCGGCCGTGGGCTCGAACTCCAGCACCCATTCCGCAGACTTGGCGCGGCCCGACTGCATGGCGGTCTTGGACGGACGGAAGATGCGCGCGAGCATGCAGTGTCGACCCTTACAAGTTCCGCCGGCTGGTCGGGGCGGCAAGATTCGAACTTGCGACCCTCTGCTCCCAAAGCAGATGCGCTACCAGGCTGCGCTACGCCCCGATGCCGGCGGGCCTGCACTATCGGCGTTTCGGCGTTTGCGCAAACCTAACGGGCGGCAAGACCCCGGGGCGGCTCAGAAATCGGTCGTGCCGAAGCGGGCTATGCCCCGGTTTACGCCGGGCGGGTCCAGGACGCTGAGGTCCAGGTCCAGGGGCGCGCCGATCCACTGGCCCAGGGTGGTGTGGTCGGCAAGGTCGTCGCCGGTGAGGGGGTGAATCAGGGTCGTCAGCCCCGAAGCCTCGATGAGCGGCAGGACGACCTGCAGCGCGGCCTTGGGGAAATGAATCTCGAACTGCGGGATCGGATGCGGGCCGACCTTGCCGTCGCGCAATTCGCCGACGAACAACACGCCCGGAGCCTGGCTCAGCGTCTCGCGCAAAGCCTTGGCCCGGCTGCGCTCCGCCGGTGGATAGTAGATGTGCGCGTGATAGGGCGCGTCGTCGGCTTCGGGCCGGCTCATCCGTGGCGCGTCATCATCTTGAAGATGCCGGAGGCGCGGATGACATCGACGCCGCGGACGTGGGCGCGGCCCTCGGCGAAGGCGACGTCGCGGGTGGCCCGCGTCATCTTCGCCTCGCCGATCACCCAGTCGCCCCGACGGGCCATATGCAGGAAATCGACCGACAGGTGGATGGTGACGGACAGCTTGCCGCTGCCGCGCCCGGCGGCCGAGGCCAGCAACCCGTCCATGAAGGCCGACAGCATGCCGCCGTGCACAATGCCGACGCCGTTCAGATGGCGTGGCAGGGCGTAGAAGGCTTGCGCCACGAGATCGCCGTCACCCAGCTTGTGGAAATAGGGGCCATTGAGGGTCGAAAATTGTCCGCGCCCCTGGGCGCGCACGAAGCCCTCCGGCGGCGGCGGGATCATCTCGGGGTCGGGCGTGTCCGCCGCGCTCATCGGGAGCCCTTCACTGGCGTCAGGGTGATCTCATAGAGGTGGGGCCAGTTCTTGCCGGTGACGAACAACCGGTCGCCGTCCTTGTCATAGGCGATGCCGTTCAGCACGGCGTTGGCGTTGCGTCGGCGGGTGGCCTCCGGCAGGCTGCTGAGGTCGATCCAGCCCTTCACGGCGCCGGTGCGCGGATCGATGCGGGCGATGAGGTTGGTCTGCCAGATGTTGGCCAGGACCTCGCCCTTCACCCACTCCAGTTCGTTGAGGTTGGCCACCGGCTTGCCCTCGGCGGTGACCGGGATCTTGCGGAGCACCCTGAAGGTCTTTGGATCCAGCACGCGCAGCGCGGGCGTGCCGTCACTCATGATCAGGGTCTTGCCGTTCTGGGTCAGCGCCCAGCCCTCGCCCGGGTAGCTGAAGCTGGACTTCAGGGTCAGGGTCTTCAGGTCCCAGCGGAAGCCCACGCGGTCTTGCCAGGTCAGGCTGATGATCTCACCGCCCCAGTTGACGATGCCTTCGCCGAACATGCCGGGCGAGATGGCCTGGGACTGGAGGACCGCGCCGTCGGCAAGGCGCACCTTTCGGATGTTGGACTGGCCAACCAGGCCGGTGCTTTCGAACAGGGCGCCGTCCAGCCAGAACAGGCCCTCGGTGTAGGCGCGGGCGTCGTGGGGATAGGTCGCCTTCACCTTGACGCCGTAGACCGGCAGCGCCGCCCACGCGGATGCCCCCCAGGCCAGACCCCAAGCCGCCGCCACCAGGCTGGAGAGAACACGCAACCGTCGGGGCAAGCCGAACTCCTAGGACCGGATGGGAGGCCGAAGCGGCTATCCTTTGCGGCAGAGACCGGGTTCGAGCAAGGCGATCAGGCGAGGTTCGCGGGCTCGATATCGGCCACCACGAGGCCCTTGGGTCCCTCGGCGAACCGTACCATGACGCAATCGCCGGGCTGGAGGTCTTCCATGCCGGCGCGGCGCAAGGTCTCGATGTGGATAAAGATGTCGCCGGGATCGGCGTCGCGGACCACGAAGCCATAGCCCTTGGCGCGGTTGAACCACTTCACCTTGGCGCTTTCCAGCGGCCCCGAGGCGGCCGGCGGCAGCCGGGCGGGGCGGGCGGGAAAAACGCCCTCGGGATGGCTGCGGGTCAGGTCCAACGCCCGCCGGTCAGACGGCGTGGCGGAGGTCTCGTCCACCAGCACCACCTCGGCGACCTGCCAGCCCTTGGGCCGGCGGACGACGTCACAGGTGATCAGCGACCCTTCCAGGCAGCTCTCGCGCCCGCATGTCCGCAAACTCGTGACATGCAGCAGAACGTCCTTGAGGTCCGTGATGCTGGGGTCGTCGGGCACGATGAAACCGTAGCCCTTGCCCGCATCGAACCATTTCACGCGCCCTGAAATCCGCACCGGAGGCGGACCTTCAACGTGTTCGAACTCGTAACCAGCCATTCGTCCCTCGGCCCGCTACCCCCGAACAACGACTCCAGGGCCTACTATAACAGTGTTCTGGTAACCATTGAGGCGTCAATGGGGATTCGCTGACGCGAAATCTCGCAGCGTCAAGCTCGAACACCTGAGGGGGGAAGTCGCCTGGTAGTCCCTAGGGGAGTCGAACCCCTCTCTCCAGGTTGAAAACCTGGCGTCCTAACCGATAGACGAAGGGACCACGTGGCGCGAGGCGGGGTCTATAGCGGCCTTCCTTTTGGGGCGCAAGCGCTTGCCTGCCTAGCGCGCAAGCGCCTGCGGGGGCGGTCAAATACGTCGCGGGTCGGCCACGTCCTCGATCTCAAGCTGGACCCCTTCCCGGCCCTGCCAGTCATCGGGCTTGAGCTTTCCCACGACGTGGATCGCGCCGCCCTCGGTCATCAGCCGCCGGCCCGATTCGGTGTCGGCCACGCGCCAGGCCACCGCCTTCAGCTTGCCGCCTGACCCGTCGGCCAGGGTGCAGCGGATATGGCCGCCCTTCATGGCCATCGGGCGTTCGATTCGCACGTCGGCGCAGGCGAACAGCGGCTCCGGGTTGCCCGGACCAAATGGGGCCAGACGCTGGAAGTCTGTCCACAGCGCGCGATCCGCGCCGCGGGCGGTGACCAGGGCGTCGATGTCCAGGCCGTCCTCTGCCATCG
Organism: Phenylobacterium deserti; assembly: GCA_943332615.1. Taxonomy (GTDB): domain Bacteria; phylum Pseudomonadota; class Alphaproteobacteria; order Caulobacterales; family Caulobacteraceae; genus Phenylobacterium; species Phenylobacterium deserti_C. The sequence continues at coordinate 20,751 of CALQQB010000023.1, read as the reverse complement.
CAACTTCCTGCTCGGCGGCCATGTGGTCGCAGAGGAAGGCGCGAAGTTCGGGAATCGTGTCGGGGCGCACCGAGAGCCCGGCCGCCATGGCGTGCCCGCCACCGGCAAGCAACAGGCCCGCCTCATAAGCCGCCTGCACGGCGCGGCCCAGGTTCACGCCCGGCTGCGAGCGGCCCGAGCCCTTGCCCACGTCGGCGGCGCGATCCACGCCGATGACGATCACCGGCTTGCGGTAGCGTTCGCGCAGCCGGCCGGCGACGATGCCGATCACGCCCGGGTGCCAGCCGTCCTCCGCCACCACCAGGCAGGGCGCGTCGCCCTGGTTGCTTGTCCGCTCGATGTGTCGAACCGCGGCCTCCTGGACCTCGGCCTCCACCTGCTTGCGCGAGGCGTTCAGCGCATCGAGCTCCTCGGCGAGGGCCGCGGCTTCTTCGGGATCGTCGGTGGAGAGCAGGCGAGCGCCCAGGTCGGCGCGACCGATCCGTCCGCCCGCGTTGATCCTTGGCCCCAGCAGGAAACCCACATGGAATACCGAGGCCGGCCCCTGGCCCTTTGCGACGTCCATCAGGGCCTTCAGCCCGGGATTGCGCCAGGCGGACATCACCTTCAGCCCCTGCGCCGTCAGCGCCCGGTTGAAGCCGGTCAACTCGGTGACATCGCAGACCGCGCCCATGGCCGCCAGGTCGAGCCAGGCGCGGATGTCAGGCTCGGCGGCGGCGTCGAAGAGCCCACGGCGGCGAGCTTCCCTGGAAAGCGCCGCCAGCAGCACGAAACTGACCCCGGCCGCAGCCAGATGCCCCTGCCCCGAGGTATCGTCCGGCCGGTTGGGGTTCACCAGTGCGGCGACCGCAGGGATCTCGCCCGACCGCATCAGATGGTGGTCGATCACCACGACCGACAGGCCGATCTCAGCGGCGCAGGCCAGGGCGTCGTGGGCGGCGGCGCCGCAGTCCACCGTCACGACCAGTTCGGCGCCGTCTGCCTTCAGTCGGCGGAAGGCGGCGGGCGATGGGCCGTAGCCCTCAAGGATCCGGTCGGGGACATAGATGGCGATTTCCATCCCCATGGCCCGGAACCAGCGCACGATCAGCGCCGCCGAAGACGCGCCGTCCACGTCATAGTCGGCGAACACCACCACACGCCGACGCTCGGCCAGGGCGTCCACCAGGATCGCGGCGGCCTTGTCCATGTCCATGAACGACGAGGGATCGGGGAACAGCGCCTTCAGAGTGGGGTTCAGGAAGTCCGCGCCGGCCTCGATGGTCACGCCTCGCGACGCGAGGGCGCGGGCCAGCAGTTCCGACAGGCCATGGTCCAGTTGGTGGCGCCGCGTAATATCCGGGTCCGCCGCCCGCTGCCGCCACAGCCGCCCAGACAGGGACCGCGTGACGCCGAGGTAGCCCGGGTGGGCGCTTCCATCCGCCATAGGCGCGGTCATCCTCTCGGGCTCTCAGGTCTTTCCGATCGCAGCGCCCACTATCGGCCTGCGTTTCCCGAGTCGCCAGCGATGAGGACTCTTTAGACCGGTCGCTTCATCCGCACTTCGCGCACGGTGTGGGTTGCGGAGTTCATGACCAGGGTGTGGGTGTGGACGAAGCCGTCCTTCACCGTCACGCCGTCCAGCAGCGCGCCCTTGGTAACACCGGTGGCCGCGAAGATGGCGTCAGCGCGGACCATCTCGTGCAGGTCGTACTTCTTGTCGAAGTCGGTGATGCCGATGCGGGCGGCGCGCGCTTTTTCGTCGGCGTTGCGGAACACCAGCCGGCCCTGGAACTGGCCGCCCACGCACTTCAGCGCCGCGCAGGCCAGCACGCCCTCGGGCGCGCCGCCGGAGCCGACGTAGAGATCGACGCCGGTCTCGGGGTCAGCGGTGTTCATCACCCCCGCCACATCGCCGTCGGTGATCAGATAGACGCGCGCGCCGACCGAACGGACAGAAGCAATGATCTCGGCGTGCCGGGGACGATCAAGAATACAGACGGTGATCTCGCTCGACTCGACGCCCTTGGCGGCGGCCAGCGCCTTGACGTTGTCGGCGGGGCTTTTGTCCAGGTCGATGACGCCGGCCGGATAGCCGGGTCCGCAGGCGATCTTGTCCATGTAGGTGTCGGGGGCGTTCAGCATCGTGCCCTTCGGCGCCCAGGCCATCACCGCCAACGCATTGGCCATGGCCTTGGCGGTGAGCGTGGTTCCTTCCAAGGGGTCCAGCGCGATATCGATCTTGGGGCCTTTGCCCTTACCGACCTTCTCGCCGATGTAGAGCATGGGGGCTTCGTCGCGCTCGCCTTCGCCGATGACAATCTCGCCATCGATGTCGAGGTCGTTCAGCGCGGTGCGCATGGCATCGACGGCGGCCTGGTCGGCCTCCTTCTCGTCGCCCCGGCCGACAAGCTTCCAGGCGGCGATGGCGGCAATCTCGGTGACCCGGACCGCATCCAGGACAAGGCCGCGATCCAGAACTTCAGAACTCATGTCGTGTTTCCAACCCAAAGCGTGCGCGGCTTCTTAAAGCGCGATTATGTCTAAGTCCTTAGATACGTGCGATCCGAAGCAAACGAGGCTTGTCCAGCACCGCCGGCAGGCTGGCGATGCGTTCCATGGCGGCAGCCAGCACCGATTCGGCCACCGCGTGGGTGGTGAGCACGATCGGTACCCCCTGCGCGCCCTCGGTGGGCTTCTGCAAAAAGCTCTCGATGGAGACACCGGCCTCGGCCAGGGTCTCGGAGACCGCGGCGATCACGCCTGGCTCGTCCTTCACCAGAAAACGCAGATACGCGCGGCCCATCATCTTCGACGGATCGACGGGTGCGAAAGGCCGCAGGGAGCCGGCCGGCGCCTGGAAGGTGGGGCGGCGAGCACCGGCGAAAACGTCGGCGATGTCGGCGGCCACCGCAGCGGCGGTCGGTCCGGCGCCGGCGCCCGGGCCCTGGAGGAAGATGCGGCCCGTCCGTTCGCCCTCGATGAAGAGCGCGTTCAGGGCCCCGCCCGCCCGCGCGAGCGGGTGGTCCAGCGGCGCCAGCGTTGGATGCACACGGACGAGCACACCGTGCGCCGACCGTTCGGCCGAGGCCACGAGCTTGATCCGATAACCAAGGTCCTTGGCCATCCGGATATCCAACAGCTCGACCTGCTCGATCCCCTCGATCTCGGCCGCCGCGAAGTTTGGCGCACAGCCGAAGGCCAGGGCGGCCAGGATCGTGATCTTGTGCGCCGCGTCGAAGCCGCCGACGTCCATCGTCGGATCGGCCTCGGCGTAGCCCAGGCCCTGAGCTTCGGCGAGTACGTCGGCGAAGGATCGGCCGGTCGCTTCCATCTCGGTCAGGATGTAGTTGCAGGTGCCGTTCAGGATGCCGGCGATCGAGTGGATTTCGTCGCCGACGAGGGCCTCCCGAACCACCTTTACGGCCGGCACTCCGCCCATGACAGCGGCCTCGAACAGCAGCGGCACGCCCTTCGCTTCGGCGAGTTCGGCCAGTTCCTTGCCGTGTTCGGCGATCAGGGCCTTGTTCGCCGTGACGACTGGCTTCCCCGCCTTCAGCGCAGCCTCGACTGCGGCCTTGGCTGGTCCGTCGGAGCCGCCGATCAGTTCGACGAAGAGGTCCGTCTCGTCGGACTTGGCCAGTTCGACGGGGTCGTCGAACCAGGGTAGCTTCGAGATGTCGAACGGCCGCGGCCGCGAGCGTGAGCGGGCGGAGACGCCACTGACATAAGCCAGGCCGCCTGCCGGCGCGAAAGCCGGGTTCTCCGATAGGAAGTTGAGCAGGCCCGCTCCGACGGTGCCCAACCCCGCGACGCCGATGCCCCAGGGCTTGCGGTCTTCTAGTTTCATCATTGCGCAGCCAGGGCATTGTGGGCGCGGCCGAGAATCTCGTCTGCGTTGGACAGGAACTTCTTCACGTTGCGGGCCGCCTGACGAATGCGATGTTCGTTCTCAACCAGGCCCACGCGGACGTAGCCTTCGCCGTATTCACCGAAGCCGATGCCAGGCGCCACCGCGACACCGGCCTCTTCGATCAGCAGCTTGGAGAACAGCAGCGAGCCGGCCTCCTTGAACTGTTCGGGCACGGGGGCCCAGGCGAACATCGAGGCCGAGGGGGACGGGATGTCCCAGCCGGCTCGCTTCATGGTCTGGACCAGCACGTCGCGCCGCGCCTTGTAGATCCCGCGGATCTCATCGATGCAGTCGGTGGGCCCGTTCAGGGCGGCGGCGGCGGCGACCTGGATGGGGGTGTAGGCGCCGTAGTCCAGGTAGGACTTCACCCGCGCCAGCGCGGAGCAAATTCGCTCGTTGCCGACCACCATGCCGACCCGCCAGCCGGCCATGGCGAAGGTCTTGCTGAGCGAATTGACCTCGACGGCGATGTCCTTGGCCCCTTCGACCTGCAGCACCGACGGCGGCGGGTTGTCGTCGAAATAAATCTCCGAATAGGCGATGTCGGAGATCACCAGCATGTCGTGCTTGCGGGCTAGCGCGATGGCGTCGCGATAGAAGTCCAGGTCCACGCACTGGGCTGTCGGGTTGGACGGATAGCTGAGGATGAGCACGGTCGGCGGCGGGGCCGAGTGTTTTACCGCCCGGCTGACGCCCGACAGATATTCCTCTGGCGACAGGGCCGGGACGTGACGGATCACCCCGCCCGCCATGATGAAACCGTAGGCGTGGATGGGATAGGCCGGGTTCGGGCAGATGATCACGTCGCCCGGGGCGGTCAGGGCCTGGGCGAGGTTGGCGAAGCCTTCCTTGGATCCCAGGGTCGCGATGACTTCGCGGTCCGGATCGAGCTTCACGCCAAATCGACGGTCGTAGTAGCCGGCCATGGCTTTGCGCAGGCCCACGATACCCTTGGAGGCGGAGTAGCGGCCAGCCTTGGGGTCGCGCGCAGTCTCAATCAGCTTGTCGACGATATGCTTCGGCGTCGGCATGTCGGGATTGCCCATGCCGAAGTCGATGATATCGGTGCCCTGCGCGCGCAGGCGGGCCTTGATGCGGTTGACCTCCTCCAGGACGTAGGGCGGGAGGCGGCGGATACGGTGGAATTCGGGTGTCATCTATGAAGCTCTTTCGCCGCTAAGCGCCCTTGCGGCTGATCTGCGAGCTGAGGTGAGGCTTCGATAGACTCTGGGGCAGAGTCCGCCAAGCCGGCTTTGCGGGTTTTTACGCCTCCGAGCGGATGAAGCCAGCACGGTCGCGGGGGCGACCGGGGGCGTCAGCGCGGCGGAGGCGGCGTAGCTCGCTCGCGCAACTCCCGGGCGAAGGCCTCGGCGTCGGCGGGATTCGCCGGCTCCAGGGCCGGGCCCGCATTCTTGCGAGCGGCGGCCGCGAAAGCCTCGGTGTCCTTCAGGGTCCAGGCGCCAGGCTCGGTTGCCGCGATCAGATCGGCGGCCGCGGCGGCGGCGGCGCGCGCGTCGCGACCGTATTGCGGCGCCGGCCGCAGATCCTTGGGCGGGTTGGGAATGCTGGCGAAGGTCGGGAGTTTGCCGTTCTGGCGAGACAGATTCGCCACCTCGGCCGCCACCGGCGAGGCCAAATCCACCTTGTTTTCGCCGAACGGATTGCCCACACAGCCATTCAGGGCCAAGCCCCCCGCGGCGACGATGAGGCCGGCGGCTGTTCTGGCGACGATCGGAAAAAGCGGGCGCGGGACGTTCATTTGCGGCAAGGTCTTATGCGATCATCGCTGACGGCGAAAGAGCGCGAGCGTCAAAGGCGCCGTTCTGGAGGACGAGATGAGCGAGCAAACCGCGGGCCCGCCCAAGGCCAAGGTGAAGAAGACCGGCGCCAAGTCGGGCAAGAAATCGGCCGCCAAGGCTGCGTTGAAGGCCACGCCAGAGGCCGCCGCGCCCGAGGCCAAGTCCTTCACGGTCGAGCCGCCTTCCGCGTCGAAGCCGACCCCCGCGACGAGCGACCTGCCCCGTATGCCGGCCTTCGACACCAGTGCCTTAACCGGCGATCAGCGCGGCCAGATCGAGCAGCTGTCGATGAATCTGGCCCGCGCGGCGCTGACCGCCCAGGGCGCGATCGCCGAGATGGCGCTGCGGCAGGCTGACCGCCCCGCGGCCCTGTCTTCCGACCCCTTCCACGTCGGCCCCGCGCTCACTCAGGTGATGGGCCGCCTGGCCGCCCAGCCCGACCGGATGATGCGGGCCCAGGGTGAGCTGTTCTCCCGTTACCTCGACCTGTGGCAATCCACCGCGCGCCGCGCCGGCGGCGAAACGCCCGATCCGGTCGTGGCGCCGGCCAAGGGCGACAAGCGATTCGCCGATCCGGACTGGAGCGACAATCCCGTCTTCGACGCGATCAAACAGTCCTACCTGCTCACCGCCAACTTCCTGAACGGCATGGTGGCCGAGGTAGACGGCGTCGATCCACTGGAGAAGCGCCGGGTCGAGTTCTTCATGAAGATGCTTACCGACGCCTTCTCGCCGTCGAACTTCCTGGCCTCGAACCCCACGGCGCTGCGCGAAGTGATGGCCACCGGCGGCGCCAGCCTGGTCAAGGGCATGGAGAACTTCCAGGCGGATCTGAACCGTGGCGGTGGCGCCCTGTCGATCGCCCAGACCGACTACGACATGTTCAAGATCGGCGAGAATGTCGCCACCGCGCCCGGTAAGGTGGTGTTTCGCAACGAAATCATTGAGCTGCTGCAGTTCTCGCCATCGACCGAGCAGGTCTACGAGATCCCGCTGATGATCTTCCCTCCGTGGATCAACAAATTCTACATCATGGACCTGCGGCCGGAGAACTCGCTGATCCGCTGGCTGGCCAGCCAGGGGATCACGGTGTTCGTGGCGTCATGGGTGAACCCGGACGCCAGCCTGGCCACCAAGACCTTCGAAGACTACATGCGCCAGGGCATCTACGAGGGCGTCGGCGCGGCCTGCAAACAGGCCGGCGTCGATCAGGTGAACACCGTCGGCTACTGCATCGGCGGCACCTTGCTGTCGGCGACCCTGGCCCACATGGCGGTCAAAGGGGATACCTCGATCGGCTCGGCCACCTTCTTCGCCGCGCAGCAGGATTTCTCGGAAGCCGGCGACCTGCTGCTGTTCACCAACGAGGACTGGCTGAAAGACCTGGAAGCCAAGATGGATCAGGGCGGCGGGGTGCTTTCTGGCCAGACCATGGCCGACACGTTCAATGCGCTGCGCGGCAACGACCTGATCTGGTCATTCTTCGTGAACAATTACCTGATGGGGAAGGAACCGAAGCCTTTCGACCTGCTGTTCTGGAACTCCGACCAGACACGGATGCCCAAGACGCTTCACACCTTCTACCTGCGCCGGTTCTACGGCGATAACGCCATGGCCAAGGGCGAACTGACGCTGGACGGCGTGCAGATCGACCTCTCGAAGGTGAAGGTTCCGATCTACGTGCAGTCCTCGAAAGAGGACCACATCGCGCCCGCCCGCTCGGTCTACAAGGGCGCGAAGCTGTTCGGTGGGCCGACCACCTTCACCATGGCCGGTTCGGGCCATATCGCCGGCGTGATCAACGCCCCGGTGGCCAACAAGTATCAGCACTGGACCAACGACGCCCTGCCCGCCTCGCTCGAAGACTGGCAGGCCGGCGCGGTCGAGGCGGCGGGCTCATGGTGGCCGCACTGGGCCGGTTGGCTGAAGGCTCGCTCCGGCAAGCTGATCCCGGCCCGCGACCCGGCAAAGGGCCCATTGAAGCCGCTGGGTGATGCGCCGGGGACCTATGTGAAGGTGAAGAGCTAGGGCCACGGTGGTAGCGTGCGAAACGCCCGGCGAGAGCGGGCTGGATCGCCGCGCCGTTGAAACCGCCGCCTTCAAGGACGCATACCGGGCCCCACTGCGGCGTGACCTTGGCATGGTCGAGTTGTTCGCCGCGGTGTTCGGTCACCATCCCTTGGACATGAAGCTGTTGCTGATCACCCGCAACTGGGCGGTGGGGGGCTCAGCGGTCTCGAGGTTCAGAGCGTGGCAGAGATCCTGCCCCGGATCGCCGGCCCCTATAAGGTGGGTGACAAGATCGGCCCCTGGCCCATTTTCGCCATCACCGACCGGGAGCTGATCGCCGGGCGCGACAACGGCCGTATGGACTTCCGGCTTTCCATCTTGAAATCGGCCGACGGGGCCCGCGTCGCGGTCTCCATCATCTGCAACGTCCACAACCTGTTCGGTCGGCTGTATCTCGGGGCTATCACGCCGTTCCATCGCGCTGGTGTCTGCCCGTTGATGACCAGGGCCCTCGCCTCAGAACGCCACGAGGTCCCTCTGCGCGACTTTGCGTTTCGTTACTAACGTTTAATGCACAGTACCTTGCACCGATCACTACCTTGCCGTACTCACTGGGTCAGCGAGGAGGCGCAAGACGTGCCCGAGGCCATTGAAATCCAGCTGAAGAAAGGGGCTCTCGAACTCTGTGTTCTAGCCCTGCTCCACCAGCATGACAGCTACGCCTACGAGATCGCCAGTCGCCTGGCCGATGCGATCGGGATGGGCGAAGGCACCATCTATCCGCTCATGCGCCGGCTGCAGTCCGATCGCCTCGTCGAGACCTATCTCGTTGAGAGCAAGGAAGGTCCGCCGCGCAAGTATTACCGGCTGTCCGACGCCGGAAAGAAGAGCTTCGAAAACCAGCAGATGGCCTGGAAGTCGTTCTCCGGGGCCGTCGAGATCATTCTTGGAGGGGTGAAATGACGCGCCAGGCTTTCATGGCCCGGCTGAGGGAAGGCCTGCGCGGCCTGCCCCCGCAGACCGTGATCGATGTGATCTCAGACTACGAGGCCCACTTCGCCGATGGCGCCTCCGCCGGGCGGAGCGAAGACGAGGTGGCCGCCGCCCTGGGTAATCCCGACCGGTTGGCCCGCGAGATCCGCGCCGAGAGCACCATGACCCGCTGGCGGGAGGAGCGCACGCCGTCTTCAGCCGCCTCCGCCGTCTTCGCGGTTCTGGGCCTGGGCGCCCTCGACATCCTGATCCTGCTGCCGATCCTTATGGGTGTGGCCGCGACGATCTTCGGCCTGTTCGTGGCCGTGGTGGTGATGTTCTTCGTAGGCACCTTCCTGCTTGCGGCAGGACCCTTCGCCGACCCGCCCGGCGGCCCCGCCGCCGCGGTCCTCGCCGGCATCGGCATAATGGCCGGTTCAGCCTCCGGCGGCGCGATCCTGACCATCGTCTCCATCGGGCTGATGAACGCGCTCGTCTGGTACGGACGGCTCCACTACCGGCTGCTGAAGCCGGCCCTCGAATCCTAACGAACGCCAGGGAGGCTTGAAGCCATGATCCGTGTCCTCATCATGATCGCCGCCGCCGGGTTCGTGCTCAGCGTCGGGACCCTGGCCGCCGCCGTCGCCATCGGCGGGCCGGACGCCATCGCCCGCGGCGGCTGGAATCTCGCCAACGACAAGAGCTGGAACTGGGGCTGGAGCGACCATCGCCATGGCCATGGCGGTCGCGACGACGAAAACCGCTGGGCCGACGGCGGCGGGCCCAGCGCGAACCGCAATCTGGCCTGGAGCGGCGCCGAGCGCCTCGACCTCGATCTGGCCGCCGACGTCCGCTACATCCAGACGGCCGGCGCAGGCTCCGTGCAGATCACCGGGCCACAACGCGCGCTCGACCACGTGGTGATTGAAGGCGACAGCATCCGCTACGACCGCAACTTCCGGCACAACTGGCTGCCGAAGCTGACGATCGTCATCCGCGCGCCGAACATCAGCGCCTTCGACGTCTCGGGGATGAACAGCCTGGAGATTGAGGGCTACAAGCAGGCCCGGCTGCGTCTCGACGTCTCCGGCGACAGCGACGTAAAGGTCAGCGGCGAGACCGATGAGCTCAATCTGGATATCTCAGGCAGTGGCGATGCCGATCTCGGCGCCCTGAAGACCAAGGGCGCCAACGTTGATATCTCCGGCGCCGCCGACGCCACCATCGCCCCCACCGACTGGGCCAGGATCGATGTCACAGGGATGGGCGACGTGCGGCTCCTGACACGGCCGGGCAAGCTGGAAACTGAGATTTCCGGCGCCGGCAAGATACGGCAAGGCGATCAGTCCCTGGACAGCACCTCGCCCTCGCCTTCCCCGTCACCGGTGGCAAAGGGCGCCAAGACGTAGCAGCGCGGGCCGGCGGCCCCCTTATGTCGGGATGAACCGAATCGCGACGCCGTTGTTGCAGTAGCGGAGGCCGGTGGGCCGCGGGCCGTCCTCGAAGACGTGGCCCTGGTGGCCCAGGCATTGGGCGCAGTGGTACTCGTTGCGGGCGACGCCGATCTTGTAGTCGGTCTTGGACGACACGGCGCCCGGGATCGCCTGGAAGAAGCTGGGCCAGCCGGTGCCGCTCTCGTACTTGGTGTCCGACTTGAACAGCGGCAGGTCGCAGCCGAGGCAGACAAAAGTCCCCTTGCGGTGTTCCTTCAGCAGCGCGCTGGAGCCGGGACGTTCGGTGTCCTCCTGGCGCAGAACCAGGTAGCTCGCGGCCGGTAGCCTCTTGCGCCAGTCGGCGTCGGCCAGCTTGCGGAACGGTGAGGCGGCGTAGGCGTCCGGCGCAGCGGCCAGAGCCAAGTCCGGGGCTGCCAGGGCGAGGATGGAGGCCGCGGACAGAAAACCGCGTCGATCGAGGGTGGTCATGGGGGCAGATTCGCTGTTGCTCATGGCCGAATTACGCCTCCCAGGCGGGGCGGATGCAAGTCACGCCGAAGTCATGGTTCCCATAGGTAGCGGACATCGGGGGTCCTCTCCTCGTTGCCCTCACCATCGGTGAACTCTACGGCCCGGAAACCGCGCGCCTCATAGAAGCGCCGGGCGCGGTCGTTCTGCTGGAAGGTCCAGAGCTGCTTCGGGCTCCCGGCGGCCAGCACGTGGGCCAGAAGCGCGTTTCCCGCGCCCTGCCCTTGCCGCCCAGGATCGACGTAGAGCTGGTTGATCCACGCTTCCGTGAACGCGATGTACCCCGCGATCGCACCGTCCGCTTCGGCGACCCACACGCGGTCCTTCAGCAGCACTTGATGTCCCATCCAGGTGATCGCCTCATCCACCGTATGCAGCTGCGGCAGGAACGCGAGTGTGCGCATGGCCTGAATGTGGATAGCGCCCAGCGTCGGCGCCTCCTCAAACATTGCCGGCCGCAGGATCACAGCCCGGCGTCCTCGGGGAGACCCAGCATCAGGTTCAGGTTCTGCACCGCCGCCCCCGAGGCGCCCTTGCCCAGGTTGTCGAGGATGGCCACCAGCCGGGCCTGGGTCCCCGCCGCGTTGGGAAACACGAACAGGCGCATGCGGTTCGTGCCGTTCAGCGCCTGCGGGTCCAGGGCCTTAACGTAGCCGGCGGCGCCGGCGCGGACCTGGGCCAGTTCGGCGCACTCGGCCTGGCTGGCCACCTCGACGAAGGCCTCGCCAGCATAGGCCGCAGTCAGGGCCGCGTGCAGGTCGGCCGGGGCCGGCTTGCCGGGCAGCGCCCACAGCTGCATCGGGACTTCCACCAGCATGCCCTGGGCGTAGCGGCCGACGGATGGCGCGAAGACCGGCGGCTGAGCGAGCCCCGTGTGAACCGTCATCTCCGGTGCGTGCTTGTGCGCCAGGGTGAAGCCATACGCGCGGAAGGCGTCGTCCGTGTTGTCCGGGACCATGCCTGTCTCGAACTCGGCGATCAGGCCCTTGCCGCCGCCGGAGTAGCCGGAAATGGCGTTCACGGTCAGCGGGAAGTCGGCCGGAATCAGGCCCGCGGCCACCAGCGGGCGCACCAGGGCGATGAAGCCAGTCGGATAGCAACCGGGGTTCGAGACCCGGGTGGCATTGCGGATGGTGTCGCGCTGGGTTGGCGACATCTCGGCAAAGCCGTAGGCCCAGTCGGGCGCGACACGGTAGGCGGTGGAAGCGTCGATGACGCGCACTCTGTTGGACGTGATCATCGAGACAGCTTCCCGGGCCGCGTCGTCCGGCAGGCAGAGGACGACCGCGTCGACGCCGTTCAACAGCTCGGCGCGGGCGCCGGCGTCCTTGCGCCGCTCCGGGTCGATGGAGACCACCTCGAGGTCGACGCGCTTCGCCAGCCGCTCGCGAATTTGCAGGCCCGTGGTGCCGGCTTCGCCGTCGATGAAGACTGTGTGGGCCATGGAGTTCGGTCCGAAAGATGTGGGCACAAAGAAAAAGGGCGCTCCGGTTTCCCGAAGCGCCCTGATCCGTAAACGCGAGTAATCGCTGCGCGGATTAGCGCTTCGAGAACTGGAAGCTGCGGCGGGCCTTGGCCTTGCCGTACTTCTTCCGCTCGACCACGCGGCTGTCGCGGGTCAGGAAGCCGTGCGGCTTTAGCAGGGTGCGGAGGCCCGGCTCGTAGTAGGTCAGGGCCTTGGAAATAGCGTGACGGATCGCGCCGGCCTGGCCGGACAGGCCCGAACCGGTGACGGTGATATCCACGTCGAATTGACCTTCACGGTCGGTAACCTGGAAGGGTTGCGCAATCATCATCCGCAGCACCGGTCGCGCGAAGTACTCGACCTGGTCGCGGCCTTCCTTGCCCTTTGGGTTGTCCCCGCCGTAGATCGTGACCTTACCCTTGCCGGGCTTGATCCAGACGCGGGCGACGGCGTTCTTGCGCTTGCCGGTCGCGTAGGCGCGGCCCTGGGCGTCAACCTTGCGCTCGTGGACGACGGCTTCCGCCTGCGTCCCCATGCCCTTCAGGGCGTCGAAGCCGGTGGGGGCTTCGGTCGTGGTGGCTTCGCTCATCAGGCGCTCCGCACGTTCTTGGCGTTCAGGTCGGCGAACGCGATGGTCTCAGGGCTCTGCGCCGCGTGCGGGTGCTCGGGAGCATTGTAGATGCGCAGATGGGTCATCTGCTTGCGGGCCAGGGGGCTTTCCTTGGGCAGCATCCGCTCGACGGCCTTCTGCAGGACGCGCTCGGGGTACTTGCCGGCCAGGATCTGCGCCGGGGTCCGCTGCTTCACGCCGCCCGGGTGGCCGGTGTGCCAGTAGTAGATCTCGTTGGTGGCCTTCTTGCCCGTGAACTTCACCTTGTGGGCGTTCACGACGACGACGAAGTCGCCGCAGTCGACGTGCGGGGTGTAATCAGCGCGATGCTTGCCGCGAAGACGCATGGCGATGAACGAAGCCAGGCGGCCGACAACGGCGTCCTGAGCGTCGATCACGATCCACTTCTTCTCGACCTCGGCGGGCTTCAGCGAAGCCGTAGTGCTCTTCAGCATGAGGGACGATTCCGTAAGACTTGCGGGTCTGCGAAAGACGCGGCCCCGACGTGAGGCCGGGCTTATGCCGACATGGCGCTTTGAAGTCAATATGGATGGCGGAGCGCCCAACATCCTAGTTGTTTGTATTTATTACTCAAACACAATCCGGTACTATTTTACCGCGCCTTTTTCCGCCGCCAGGTAGGCCGCGCTGAAGGTCTTGTTGGCCTGGGCGGCGGCCTGGAGGGTCGGATAGAACTGCACGAAGGTGGTATCCACGGCCGCATGTTTCTCGTGGCACTGGTTACAGTCGGAGGTCTGGGGGATCTCCCGGCCCGGACCTTCGCCGCTGAAGCCGAAGAACGCCCAGCCGCTCTTGAAGCGCTTGTCCTTCACATGGGCTTCGCGGCCCAGGACGCCCGTCTGGAACTGGCCCCTCCTGTTGATCGAGCCGTTGGTCTCGCCACGGCGCACCTCAAGCATGAACACCGACCCGTCCGGCCAGGTCCCTGTCTTCTGGAAGGCGTCATGGGCGGCGCGATCGACGAAGACGTTGTCGAAGGCGTGGTTATTGGCCGCCATCGCCATGGCGGCGTCGGAGTAGGTCATGTCCACGCCTGAGGAGAGGAACACCCAGGTGCGGTAGTCCTTGGGAAATTCCAGCTTGCCGTCGGCGGTGTAGACCGCCGCGCGCCTGGGCGCCTCGGCCTGGGAGATCGCGCCGCCGGCGAGGCTGGCGGTCAGGGCCACGAGCGCGGAGGCCCCGAGCATGCGCCGTTTCATCATATCGCCTCACCCGAATTCTGAAGGCTCTATCTGCCGGTTCGGAGCGCCGCGGGGCAATGACAGGAAAGCATCGTTTCCCGCCATCCTGGCCGGATCAGACCCGCCTGACCCGCCAGGCGAAGGCGGTGGCCAGCGAGAAGACCCCGGCGGCGGCCAGTTGGTGAGCGATGCTGAAGCCCAGCGGCGCGCGCAACATCAGGGTCGCGACGCCGAGGCCGCCCTGGGCCAGGATCGTGCCCGCAAGCACGCCGCCCAGCAGCCGTGACGACGCCCCCAGCGTCCGCGAACGCCACACGCCCACACCCAGTGCGATGGCGGCCAGGGCCAGCAGGTAGGCGACCAGCCGGTGATGCAACTGCACCGCGCCCTGGTCGTGCGCCAGCACGGCCCACAGTCCGCCGGTCCCGTAGTCGTCGGGAAGCAGGCGACCGTTCATCAACGGCCAGTCGTTGTAGATCAGCCCGGCGTCATTGCCGGCCACCAGGGCGCCCAGCAGAATCTGCAGATAGATGAGGCCGATCAGCACCACCGCACGACGCCCCCAGGGGCTGGGCAGCGTCTGCCGCGCCGCGCCGGACCAGGCGTCGAAGGCCGTCCACAGCAACAGGCCCAGCAGCGCGAACGCCAGCCCCAGGTGGGTCATCAGCCGTTCCGGCGCGACCGAGACCCGACCCGCCAGCCCGCTGGCCACCATCCACCAGCCGACCGCGCCTTGCAGACCGCCCAGGACGAAGATGCCGCCCAGCCGGATGAACAGCCGCCGCGACAACATGCGCCGCACCGCGAACACCACTAAAGGCACGAAGAACACCACCGCCAGCAGGCGGCCCAGCAGCCGGTGCGACCACTCCCACCCGTAGATGATCTTGAAGTCGGCCAGGCTCATGCCGGCGTTCAGCTGGGCGTACTGCGGGATCTGTTTGTAGCGCGCGAACTCGGCCTGCCAGTCGGCCGCGTTGAGCGGCGGAATGGCGCCGGTCACCGGCTTCCACTCGGTGATCGAGAGCCCCGAGTCGGTCAGCCGGGTCGCCCCGCCCACGATCACCATGGCCAGCACCATCACCGCCACGACGATCAGCCAGATCGCCACGGGCCTGGAACGGTCGGAACGCAGGAACGAAGTCATGATTGCGAGTGACGCAGGTTCACGGTTGAAATCAGGCGCGCTCTCTAGCGGGGTTCCGCCCCCGCGCCCAGCCCGCTATGAGCGGGGCATGTCCCCTCGCCTGCGCAAGTTCATCGGAATGTTCGGCATCCTGGGTTTCTGCACGGCCTACGTGGTGCTCATCATCACCCTCGGCGGCCTGCTGCCGGATCACTGGCTGGCGCGGCTGGTGTTCTACGGGGTGGCCGGGACGGTGTGGGGCTTCCCGCTGTTTCCGCTGATCCGGTGGATGAACCACGAGCCGCCGAGGTAGCGCTTCGATCTGGGGCTTGCCCTGACGCGGGAACCGGCTAGAAGACGCGCCTCGCCGTCTGGCCCTTCGGAGCGTGGCGCAGCTTGGTAGCGCACTTGACTGGGGGTCAAGGGGTCGCAGGTTCAAATCCTGTCGCTCCGACCAGGCGCCGGCGGCGAGAATTTCTTCCATGTTTCAGATCGTCATGGACGGAAGGGAAGTGGGAGTTACTCCTTCAGCAGCCCGTCCAACCGCGCCTTGGCGGTCTCCAGGTTGCGGAGGGCTTCCAGCAGGGCGGAGGCGCCGCCGTTGGATTTGGCGGGCGCTTCGGCCGCAACGGGCGCAACGGGCGCAGGCGCCGAAGCCCCCTCGCCGGCCGCCACCAGACGCTTCACGCCATGCTCGCGGTGCAGCTTCTGGACGCCCTTGATGGTGTAGCCCTCGTCGTGCAGCAGGCGGCGGACGCCGGCCAGGATGGCGATGTCGGAGGGGCGATAGAACCGGCGGCCACCGGCGCGCTTCATCGGCTTGATGAAGGTGAACTTGGTTTCCCAGAACCGGAGCACGTGCTGAGGCACGTGAAGTTCGTCCGCCGCTTCGGAAATCGTACGAAAGGCGTCGGGCCCCTTGGCCACCGGACTACACGGGCCTCACCGCGACAGGGCGGTGTCGACGCGGGCCTTCATCACTTGGCTGGCGCGGAAGCCGATCACCCGTCGCGGGTCGATCGCGGCCGGTTCCCCGGTCTTGGGATTGCGGCCCATCCGGGCGCGCTTGGCGCGCACCTGGAAGACGCCGAAGCCCGAAAGCTTGACCTGTTCGCCCCGCTCAAGGGCGACGCACATCAGTTCGAGAACACGCTCGACGAGTTCGGAGCAGTCCTGCCGGGTCAGGCCCACCTGTTCATGCACTGCCTCACAGAGGTCAGCGCGCGTCACCGTCGCCCCCGTCATACTCGCCCGCACCCTCGCCCCAACGTCGTCCATAAACCTGATTGTCCTATTAGCACAAAGACTTCAAGTCACACTTTACCGTTAAAATCGACCTCGACCGTCAAAGCCGCAGAACACAGGCTCCCCAGGTCAGTCCACCGCCCATGGCCTCCATCAACAGAAGTTGTCCCGGTTGGATGCGACCGTCCTTCACGCCCTGGTCGAGCGCAAGCGGAATCGAGGCCGCCGAGGTGTTGGCGTGTTCGGCGACGGTGGAGATCACCTTGGTCTCGTCAATCCCCAGCCGCCGGGCCACGCCCTCCAGAATCCGCTGGTTGGCCTGGTGCGGGATGAACCAATCGACGCTGGCCACCGCGATGCCGGCGTCGGCGGCGGCCGCGACCACGGCCTCGGAGATGTTGACCACGGCGTGGCGGAACACCTGGTTGCCCTGCATGCGCAGGTAGCCGGTCTGGCGGTTCGTGGAGACGCCGCCATCGACGTAGAGCAGATCCTGCTTGGTCCCGTCCGCCCGCAACGCGAAGCCCAGCAGGCCGCGGTCGTGGATGGTCCCCTC
Source organism: Phenylobacterium deserti (assembly GCA_943332615.1). GTDB lineage: Bacteria > Pseudomonadota > Alphaproteobacteria > Caulobacterales > Caulobacteraceae > Phenylobacterium > Phenylobacterium deserti_C. Next base: position 3,913 of record CALQQB010000023.1, on the reverse strand, counting down.
GCCTTCCATCGGCTCCACCACCACGCAGCCGGCGCCGTCGCCGAACAGGACGCAGGTGCCGCGGTCGGTCCAGTCCATCAGGCGCGTCATGCACTCGGCCCCGATCACCAGGGCGCATTTGGAGCGGTTGCGGGCCACAAACCCGTCCGCCACCGACAGCGCGTAGACGAAGCCGGAGCACACGGCCTGGACGTCGAAGGCAATGCCGATCGGACAGCCCAGCTTGCGCTGCACGATGGTGGCGGTGGCCGGGAAGGTGAGGTCCGGGGTGGTGGTGGCGACGATGATCAGGTCCACGTCGTCCGGCGTACGGCCGGCGGCGGCCAGGGCGCGGCGCGCAGCCTCCGTTGCAAGGTCCGACACCGGCTGGTCGTCGGCGGCCTGACGGCGCTGGCGAATGCCGGTGCGCTCGCGAATCCATTCATCCGACGTGTCGAGCCGAGTGGACAGTTCATCGTTGGTGACGATGCGTTCCGGAAGGAAGCCGCCGACCCCGGTCACGACGCTACGCAGGATTTTCGACAATTCAGGCGGCTCCATCCGCGGACGCGGCGCCCGTCGTCTCCAGAGCGGCGGGAAGCCGCCTCATATTCCGTTCGATCTCCGCGGCAAACCCGCTTTGCGCCAAAGTGGCCGCCTGGGTCAGCGCCTTGGCGAAATCCCGCTCGTCGGCGCCGCCGTGACACTTCAGCACCAGCCCGTTCAGGCCCAGCAGCGGGGCGGCGGGCGGCGGGCTCATCTTGTCCCGGAACCGCAGCAGCGAGGACCGGGCCAGCATCGCCCCTAGCGTGGTCAGAGCGCCCGTGGTCAGGGCGGCGCGAAGCTCGGCGTACATGAACCGCGCCGCGCCCTCCATGGACTTCAATGCGACATTGCCCGTGAAGCCGTCGGTGACCACCACGTCGACCGTGCCCGCCGTGATGTCGTCGCCCTCGACGAAGCCGCGGTAGTCCACATCGATCTTGCCCTCGCGCAGGATGCGATTGGCCTCGCGGACCTCCTCGTGACCCTTCATTTCCTCCGAGCCCACGTTCAGCAGGCCAACGGTCGGCTTGTCCACGCCGAAGGCGGCGCGGTGGTAGGCCGCGCCCATGACCGCGAACTCCACCAGGCGCGCGGCGTCGCAATCCACGTTGGCGCCCACGTCGAGGAAGGTGGTCAGGCCCTTGGAATGCGGGATCGAAGCCACCAGGGCCGGCCGGTCCAGGTCGCCGGTCATGCGCAGGATCAGCCGCGAGATGGCCATCAGGGCGCCGGTGTTGCCGGCCGAGACGGCGGCACTTGCCTGGCCCTCGCGAACCGCCTCGATCGCGTTCCACATCGACGTGCCCTTACCCCGGCGCATGGCCTGGGCGGGCTTCTCCTCCATGGAGATCACACGGCCGGTGTGCCGAACCTCGACGCGGCCGGCGAGCCCGTTGTGCCGGGCGACTTCCGGCGCAAGGCGCGCTTCGTCGCCGTGCAGCAGCAGGTTGACGTGCGGCAGGCCCTCGAGCGCCTTGGCGCAGGCCGGGATCACCACGGTCGGCCCGTGGTCTCCGCCCATGGCGTCGATGGAAATAACCAGGGTTTGGGTCAAGTCGAGTCTGGTCCCTCGGCGCCCGCCGGATTCGGGGGCGACCATAGCGGCCGGGTTGCTCTGTGGAAACTAAGCCTTTGGGTCGGTGAGTTTCTTGAGCACGGCGAAGGGCGAGATTTCCGCCGCCTCAGGCTGATAGTCGAACTCGGCGCCCGGCTTGCGGGGGAACGGATCCAGCTCCAGGGCCAGTTGCTCGACGACGTAGGCGGCCAGGTCGATCTGGTCGCCCTCAAGCAGGTCGGGCGCGTCGGGCGCGTCGGAATCCAGCTCCACGTCACCGCCGTCAGGGGTCACCGCGTGCGGACTGCCCTCCGGCACGGCGCGAATGTCGATCTCGCCCTCGACCTCAGCCTCGAACGGATCAAGGGAGACGCCGCAGATTTGTTCGACGACCGCCTCGAAGCGTCCGTTGACCTGGACGCCGTCCAGCCACGCGCTCACCGTCACGTCCGCGGTGAACTGCCGAAGGTTCTGAAGACCAAGCGCCTTGGCGACCGCGGCGCGATCAGCCGCGTCGGGCGCAAGGCGCACGCGCACCGGACCGTGGGCCAGTTCGCCCAGCTTGAGGGGACGCGCCCAGGTCACGTCGTCCCCCATACGGCCGCGCCGGCGCAGAACATCTCGATCGGCTGGGCCGCGAGAGCGTCGCGCCGGGCGACCACATAGGCCGCGAGCGCCGGGACCCCCGGGGCCTCGACGCCGGCATAGACCGTGCGGCCGAGCAACGCCTCCAGCAGGCCGGTGTCCGGCAGGGCGGCAAGGGCCGCCTCATAACTCTGGATGCGGCCATAGAAGGCCTCGCCCAGTTTGCGCATGCGCTTGCCGACCGACAGGTCTCCCACCCCCAGTTCGCGCAGCGCGTCGTCCAGGCCGGAGAGATAGGTGTCGAACAATACCTGGGCTGTCTCGGCCGCAAATTCGCCCTGGTCCTTCAAACGCTCCAGAACCAGGTAGACGTGCAGGCTGTAAATCTCGAACCGGCCCTCGGGCGTATCGGGGGCGCCGAGTTCAGCATAGAGGGCCGGGCTGCGGGCCTGGGCCACGGTCGCGGCATACAGCGCGCGCCCGGCAGCCTGGGCCGGCCTCGACTTGAACAGGCGGTTGAGCATCCGGCGGCCTCTATTTCGCCCGAAGGCGTGGCTAAGTGCGGCATTGAACTAGGGGGCGGGCGGCGATAGGTCAAACGTCCCAGGTCTTGGCTAGGATAAGGATTGCCAGGGAATCCGGTTTCGGCCGGAACCTGGGCAGACAGAAACGGGTCCGATGTTCCGACACACCACCTTCGCCGCCCTCGCCCCCCTCGTCCTTGGGGCCACGATGGCGCTCGGCGGCCTTTCGGCCTGCACGCCGATCACCAGCTATTCCGGATTCCAGGCGATCGATTCCGATCCCAAGGACGTGAAGATCGGCACGGACACCAAATCGACGGTCCGCGCCAAGCTGGGCTCGCCGTCGGTGACCTCGACCTTCGACCCGAACGTCTGGTTCTACATGAACCAGATCAAGCAGCGGGTAGCCTTCCAGAAGCCGCACGTCGTGACGCGCAACATCACCGCCATCGCCTTCAACAAGGAGAGCGAGATGGTGGAGACGGTGAACGTCTACACCCTCAAGGATGGCAAGGTGATCGCCTTCAACAACCGCGAGACGCCCACCCGCGGCCGCGAGATGACCGTCCTCGAACAGCTGCTGGGCAGCGTGGGCCGCGGTGGCCTGCTGCCGCAGGATGACCAGGGCCTGCCGGGTAATCGCCCGGGCGATCGGCGGTAGAACGACGCCGCCGTCGAAGACGGTGTCGGCCACGCCAACGACGGCGCCCTCCCTTAAATGGGGCGTGGGATCGCGTAGGGTCCGAAGGGCGGAAGCTTAACCACAGAGGACGCCGAGACGGGCAGAGGACGCAGATGGAGTTCTGCGATCTCTGCGGCGTCTCTACGACGGCGCCTTCCCTCCCCGTTCCGGGGAAGGTCGACTCGCCAAAGGCGAGCGGGTGGGGAAGTGTGGGCCGGAGCTCGGCATGGCGTGATTGTGGTGTCGATGGGTGGGCCGCCTGAGGCGCGGGCGTTCGGGCCCAGGCCTCCCCACCCTGGCCGCTGCGCGGCCTGTCCCTCCCCATTAAGGGGGGAAAGGGGCCTCAGGGCGGGCCGCGGGCGGCGAAGGCTATCGGCGGATTGTCCGGCGGCTCGGGGTCGTTGGCGACCAGATCGCGACACAGGGTTTCGTAGTCGCGGGTGAGGACGATGGGCTTGGCGCCCCGGGCCTTCGGGGTGCTGAGGGTGCGGGCGACCTGGATCAGCTCGAGGGCGATACCGTGGGCGATCTCCGCCGGATCGC
>CALQQB010000022.1:0-52500 GCA_943332615.1 Phenylobacterium deserti | reverse complement strand
TTGGCCCGTCCCCGGCGCCGGGCATCAGCAGGCCGCCGGCGTAGGCCATGACGATGTTCACCGCCACCCAGCTCGCCCCCATGCTGAGAACCACGCGCGAAAACAGCGGCCCCACGCGCCCCTGGCCGGCGATCAGGCGGGATGCCGCCCCCATCAGGCCCGAGGCGGCGCCGGACGCGCCGATCAACGAGGCGGGCTGGTCCCAGTGCAGCGCGGCAAAGCCCAGGCAGGCCAGGATCCCGCACGCCAGGTAGAACAGGAAGAACATCACCACGCCGGTGAACCTGGGCCCGAAGAATCTCGACACCGGAGCCCCGAAGGCCAGGATGAAGCCTGAGTTCATCAGGGCGTGCGCCCAGCTGCCGTGCACGAACAGCGAGCTGACCAGCCCTTGAGGCGAGCCGTGCGCCAGCGAAACGGGTGAAAAGGCGAAGACCTGGCTGACCGTCGCGATCGGAAAGCGGCTCTGAATCAGGTAGGCGACCACGATGCTCGCCGTCAGCACCACCACGGGCCAGGGCGCATTCACCAGGGGCTCCGGGGGCAGGCGGTCGCCCGAGCCCCGAGCCGCGGGCGTGCCGGGTCCGCCCTGGGCCGGCGATTCGAAACAAAGAACGTCCATTAGGCTCCCTGTAAGCGGTGTCGGCGCAGTGTGCGAGACTTGCTGCGATGCCGCCTTGCTGTCGCCGTCAGCCTTCGCGATTGTGCGCGGCTTTTTCGCTCCCTCTGTTTTGGCAGACTGAATGACCCGCTTCCTGGGCGCTGGCCCGATCCTCACCGCCACGCTCGCCCTCGCCCTCACCCTGCCTGCCCCCGTCCTGGCCCAGCCTCAGGCCCTCGTCGCCAGGTCCGCCCCCGCGAGCCTTGCCCTCGGCCAATGGCCGCAGGATGTGTCCGATCTCAAGGCCGACCCGGCGATTCGCTTCGGCCACCTGCCCAACGGCATGCGCTATGCCCTGCGCTCGCAGGCGATCCCGCCGGGCCAGACCGCGTTCCGCCTGTGGTTCGCCACCGGCGCGATGATGGAGGCCGACCCGCAGCAGGGCCTCGCCCACTTCCTGGAGCACATGGCCTTCAACGGCTCCAAGGGGGTCAAGGAAGGCGAGATGGTGAAGATCCTGGAGCGCCTGGGCCTGGCGTTCGGGCCGGACACCAACGCCTCGACCGGCTTCTCCGAGACCAGCTACCAGCTGGACCTGCCGAAAAGCGACACCGAGACGGTAGACACCTCTCTGATGTTGCTGCGCGAGGCCGCATCGAACCTGACCATCGCCCCGGACGCCGTGGACCGCGAGCGCGGAGTGGTGCTGTCGGAGGAACGCGCCCGCGACACGCCCGGCTATCGCGTCGCCATCGCACGGATGAAATTCCTGCTGAAGGACCAGCGGCTGCCGACCCGCCTGCCGATCGGCAAGGTCGAAGTTCTGAAGACCGCCCCCGCCAGTCAGATCACCGACTACTATACACATTGGTATCGCCCCGAACGGGCGGTGTTCGTGGCGGTGGGGGATTTCGACCTCGACGCCATGGAAGCCAAGATCAAGGCCCGGTTCCTCGACTGGAAGGCCGCAGCCCCGCCTCTTCCTGAACCGGACCAGGGACCCGTCGCGCCGCGCAGGGCCGAGGCCCGGCTGGTCGTCGATCCGGGCGTCACCCAGACCCTGCAGGTGGCCTGGGTGACACCGCCCGACCTATCGCTCGACACAACGGCCAGGCGCCGACGCGACCTGATCGAAAACCTGGGCCTGTCGGTGCTGAACCGCCGCTATTCCGCGATCTCGCGCTCGGCGAACCCACCCTTCCAGGGGGCCGGCGCGTCGAAGGATGAGCAGGACGACGCCGCCGAGGTGGCCAGCATCGGCGTCAGCGCCGCGCCGGGCCGCTGGCGCGAGGCCTTGGCGGCGGCCGAGCAGGAGCAGCGCCGCCTTGTGCAATACGGCGTGCGCCAGGACGAGCTGAACCGCGAGATCGAGGAGATTCGCGCCGGCTTGCGAGCCGAGCTGGCCGGCGCCGCGACCCGCAAGCAGAACGACCTGGCCAACGAGATCGTGGGGTCTTTGGCCGACCATTCCGTCGTCACCTCGCCAGCCGACGACCTCACCGCCTTCGAGGCCGCTGTGAAAGCCCTGAAGGCCGAGACCGTCAATGCGGCGCTGAAGGCCGTGTTCAAGGGCCAGGGGCCGTTGGTGTTCATGGCCTCGCCGACGCCGATCGAGGGCGGCGAGAGCACCGTCCTGGCCGCGCTGACCGCCTCGCAGGCGGTGGCCGTGACGGCGACCGTGCAGAGCGCGGCGGTGGCCTGGCCCTACGAGAGCTTCGGCCCGGCCGGCAAGGTCACCGAGCGCCGCGAGGTCGCGGACTTGAGCGCCACGTTCGTCAGGTTCGCCAACGGCGTTCGGCTGACGGTCAAGCCCACGAAGTTCCGCGACGACGAAGTGCTGGTGCGGGTGAACGTGGGCCAGGGGCTGCTGGGCCTGCCGAAAGACCGCCAGAGCCCATTCTGGGCCGCCAATGCCATGATCGAAGGCGGCCTGAAGAAGATCAGCGTCGAGGACACCGAGAAGGTGTTGGCCGCCAAGGTCTATGGCGCCCGCTTCACCGTCACCGACGACGCCTTCATCCTTTCCGGCGGGGCCCGCACCAACGACCTCCCGACCCAGCTGCAGGTGCTGGCCGCCTATACGACCGAGCCCGCCTGGCGCGACGCGGCCCTGCAGCGGATCAAGACCTCGGCCAAGACGATCCACGAACAGTTCGAGTCCACCGACAGCGGGGTCATGCAGCGCGACCTGCAGGGCCTGGTCCACTCCGGTGATCGGCGCTGGACCTTCCCCAGCCGCGAGGAGATCGCCGGTGTGAAGCGCTCCGACCTCGAGGCCGCGGTCATGCCGGCTCTGGCCGGCGGCCCGCTGGAGGTGGTGATCGTGGGCGACGTCACCATCGACCAGGCGATCGCCGCCACCGCCGCCACCTTCGGGGCCTTGCCCGGACATCGCCCGGACCTCAAGCCCCTGTCGGACGCCGCCCGGGCGGTGGCCTATCCCAAGGGTTCAACCCAGCCCGTGGTGCTGACCCACAAGGGCCGCGCCGACCAGGCGATCGGCTACATCGGCTGGGGCACCACCGACTACTGGGCCGACCCCCAGCGGGCGCGCGACACCGCTGTCCTGCGCGAGGTGATGAAGCTGCGCCTGACAGAGCAGCTGCGCGAGGTTCAGGGCGTGACCTACTCGCCGGACGTCGGCAGCCAGCACAGCCTGGTGTGGAGCGGCTGGGGCTACATCGCCGCCAACGTCGAAGCGCCGCCCGAGAAGATGGAGGGCTTCTTCAGCGACACCCTGAAGATCGCCCTGGATCTCGCCACCAATGAGATCGGCCCGGATGAACTGGAGCGCGCGAAGAAACCGCGGATCGAGCTGCTTCAGAAGCAGCGGCTGACCAACGGCTACTGGCTGGGCGAACTGGCCGGCGCCCAGACCGACCCGCGCCACCTGGACGTGATCCGCGAGATCGTGCCGGGGACCGCGCGCGTGTCGGCCGCCGACGTGAAGCGCGCCGCCCAGCAGTGGCTGAAGCCGGAGGCCGCGTTCCGGCTGGTGGTGCGCCCCGCGGGCAAGACCGGGGACTAGAACGCCACACGCCTACCCTCCCCGTTCCGGGGAGGGTACGACTAGGCCGCCTCGAACACCGGCGCATCGTCCGCCGGCAGGAACGCCTTGCCGCGGATCGCATCCGACACCTTCTCGGCGATCATGATGGTCGGCGCGTTGGTGTTGCCCCCGACCAGCGTCGGCATCACCGAGGCGTCGACGACGCGCAGGCCGGCGATACCCTGCACCCGGCAGTCGCCGTCAACCACCGCCATCGGATCGCCCGCCACGCCCATGCGGCAGGTGCCAACCGGGTGGTAGATGGTCTCGGCCGAGCGGCGGATCCAGGCGTCGAGCTCGGCATCGGTCTGCACCGCTGCCCCTGGCGAGTACTCGGCGGTGACATAGGGCTTGAGCGCCGGCTGGGCGGCCACCTCGCGCATCATCCTGATGCCTTCGCGGATCGCGCGGCGGTCCTCGTCCGTGGACAGGTAGTTGGCGAAGATCGCCGGGTCGTCCATCGGGTCGGCCGAGTTCAGGCCCACGCGGCCGCGGCTCTCCGGGCGAAGCTGACAGACGTGGAAGGTAAAGCCGTCCTTCTCCACCGCCACCTTGCCGTGGTCCTGCATGATCGCCAGCACGGTGTGGATCTGCAGGTCCGGCCGGTCGAGGTCGGGCCGCGAGCGCAGGAAGGCGCCGGATTCCAGGAACTGCTGCCGGCCGAGACCTTTGCGGAACAGCATGTAGTTGAGGCCGATCGCCAGCGTCTTGATCAGGCCCTTGCGCAGGGAATAGGCCGTGAGCGGCTGCGGGCATTCCCAGGACAGGCAGACGTCGAGGTGATCCTGCAGGTTGGCGCCGACGCCCTTCAGTTCATGGAGCACCTTGATCCCGTGCCTTGTCAGTTCGTCCGGATCGCCGATGCCCGACAGTTGCAGGATCTGCGGCGACTGCACCGCGCCGGCGCAGAGCAGCACCTCGGCGTTCGCGTGGATCACGCGGCGGCCGCCCTTCTCCTCCTGGATCTCGACGCCGGTGGCCCGGCCGCCCTCGACCACGATCCTCGTCGTCCGCGCGCCCGTCAGGGTGGTCAGGTTGGGCCGGCTCAGGATCGGCTCCAGATAGCCGCGGGCCGCGCTCCAGCGCTCGCCCTCGTGGACGGTCAATTGGTAGGGGCCCCAGCCTTCCTGCTGGAAGCCATTGAAATCCTGGGTCAGCGGGTGGCCCGCCTGACCGCCGGCTTCGATCGAGGCCTTGTAGATCGCGTTCGGTGACGAGGCCTTGGAGACCTTCAGCGGCCCCTCCCCGCCGTGCCAGGCGTCGCCGCCGCCCTGCAGGGCCTCCGCGCGCTTGAAGTAGGGCAGCACGTCGGCATAGCCCCAGCCGGTCAGCCCCATCTGCCGCCACTGGTCATAGTCCCGCGCGTGGCCGCGGATGTAGACCATGCCGTTGATCGCCGAGGAGCCGCCCCAGCCCTTGCCGCGAGGCCACCACAGCTTGCGGCCCTCCAGATTGGGTTCCGGCTGGGTCCAGAAGCCCCAGTTCTGCGCGCCCTTCTTGCCGATCAGCCCGCCGACGCCGGCCGGCATGGTGACCATCAGGGCCGTGTTCTTGCCGCCGGCCTCCAGCACCAGGACGCTCTTGCTCCCGTCCTCCGAGAGGCGGTTCGCAAGCACGCAGCCGGCCGAGCCGGCGCCGATGATGATGTAGTCGTAGCGGTCCACTGGGCCCGTCCTGAACACTGTTAAGTCGCCGGGACACTGGCCTACCCGTGCAGGCCTCGCAAGAGTGACGCCTGCGTCAACTTCAGTGGTGGGCTTCCATCCAGAAGATCACGCCAATGAAGGTCAGCAGGGCGAAGAGCGAGAAGAACAGCAGGAACCAGGTGCGCCAAAGGGTGGAGTAGGTCCTGAGGCCATAGGCGCCCTGCAGCTGATGGTACATATGCGCTGGGATGATGCAGAGCGCGGCGACCCAGGCAACGCCTTCGACCAGCCCGCCGATCCGCGCCGCCCCCGCCACCACCATGACCAGCAGCGACATGAACGTCAGCGAATAGAGCACGAAGACCCCATGGTCGTAGAGGGTGAAGCCCTTCTTCCACAGGAACAGCAGCGCCACGAAGGGGATCGAGATCGGCACCAGCAGGAACGAGAATTTGTAGAAGGCCTGCTGCAGCTTGTAGATCGCCAGCTCGGGGTTCTCGAGCTTCTCCGCCAGCTTCGCATTGAGCTTCGCGCTGCCCGTGTCGAAGCCGAGCTTGTTGAGCCCGGCGGCCTGGGCGAGCATCTCCGTGGCATGGCGCTGGTCCCTGACCACGGTTACACTTTTGCCACGCAGGTCGCGCATGTCGTTGCTGGCCGCGATTGTGCCGGCCTCGGCCGCCTGGAGGGCGACGGCGGCGGCGGCGCGCTTGTCCGGCGTCGCCACGCGCAAGGCCTCTTTCGCTTTCGCCACCCTTGAGATCTGGCCCACCAGCTTGGCCGAGGCGGCCGCCTGCTGGGGGCTGACCGTCTCCTTGGGGCTGGGCAAGTAGCTGATCGCCATGAACATGATGAAGATCGTGAACAGGAACAGCGCCAGCGGCGACACATAGCGCGAGCGCTTGCCCATCACCCACTCGCGGGTCAGCTGTCCGGGACGGAACACCAGCAAGGGCAAGGTCCGCCAGGTGCGGCTGTCGAAGTGCATCACCCCATGCAGCAGTTCTTCGCCCAGGTGCAGCAGGGTGCGGTGGACGTGGGCGGGGTTGCCGCAGACGTGGCAGAAGCGGCCGACCGTGACCGTCCCGCAGTCGGCGCATTCGGGATTGTGCTCGCCGCTGTGGCCGGTGGGTTTCTCGAACTGCGACGCGATCAGGCCGCCGGTCGCCGCCCCGCCGATCGCATCGAAATCCACCATCGCGCCCTACCCCGTCACACGCCGCTGGAATGTGCCGGGATTGGTGCGGCGCGGCAAGGTGGGGCGCTAGTTGAAGAAGGCCTTGATGACGAGCCCGCCGACCCCGGCAACGATGAACCCTGTCATCCACTTCAGGAGCAGGAGGTCGGCATCGACGCGGGAAAACCGGCTCTCGTAGTTGGCGAGAGCCTCGGCCGCCTTGCGGGCCTTTTCCTGTGATGCGCCAGCTTCCACCAGCGCATCATAGACCTCCGAGATCATCGTCGCCATGCCGTCCTCGCAGGCCAGATATTCTCCTTTTGTTCCGGATGAGTCAAGTACAGCGAAGCGCGCCTCCGCGCCTAATGCGGCCCTCTGCGCTTGAAGAGGGCGGAGAGGGGCCACGCCATCATCCGGCGCAACCTGACCTCCCGGCGCCGCGCGGTCCGACCTTCGCCCATCAGCAGGGCGTACGCGAACGCCGCTCCACCGATTCCCAGTACAGCCCGTGCAGCCGTCATCGCTGAGACTCTCTGTTGTTCTCGCCTACCGCCCCTGCCAATTCGGCGCCCGCTTCTGCGAGAACGCCAGCGGCCCCTCCTTGAAGTCCTCCGACGTATAGAGCGCAGCTACTGCCGGGTAGCGGTTCTGGCCCTTCAGCGCGGCTTCCAGGCTGGGCTCGTCCAGGCCCTGGTAGACCGCCTGCTTCGACGCGCGGATCGACATCGGTCCCAGCTCGCAGATCTGCTTGGCCAGCTTGTGGGCCTCGCGCAGCAGGTCCTGGGGCGCGGTGACCTCGTGGACGAAGCCAAGGTCCTTGCCCTCGGCGGCGGAGACGCGGCGCGCGGTGAGGATCATGCCCATCGCCTGCTTGGTCCCGATGGCGCGCGGCAGCCGGTGCAGGCCGCCGGCCAGCGCGGCCAGGCCCACGCGCGGTTCCGGCAGCGCAAACACCGCCGTGTCCGACGCCAGGATGATGTCGCAGGCCAGCGCGATCTCGAACCCGCCGCCCATGGCCACGCCGTTCACCGCCGCGATCAGCGGCTTGGTCAGGTCGAAGCGCGAGGTCAGCCCGGCGAAGCCCGACGGCGGACTGCCCATCTTGCCGCCGGTGGCCTGGTGCTTCAGGTCGTTGCCGGCCGAGAACGCGCGCTCGCCCGCACCGGTGACGATGCCCACCCACTGGTCCGGATCGGCCGCGAAGGCGTTGACCGCATCGTCCATCTCGAAATGGGCCGGCGAATGCAGCGCATTCATCACGTCGGGGCGGTTGAGCGTGAAGGTCGTCACCGGCCCGTCGCGGTCCACCTTGATGAAGTCATAGGCCATAGCGTCGTCCTCCCGAGTGTTGGGACCAACCGTCAGGGGGCGCCGTCGCGTCCGTCAAGAGACCAGCGTCAACTCCCGCCGATAGCGCTTCCAGTTCTCGACATAGTGCGCCGAGCCGATCGCCACCCGCGCCGCCTGCTCCGGCGACAATTCCCGCACCACCTTGCCGGGCGCACCCATGACCAGGGAGTTGTCGGGGATCTCCTTGCCCTCGGTGATCAGGCAGTTCGCCCCGATCAGGCAGTTCTTCCCGATCTTCGCGCCGTTCAGGATGATCGAGCCGATGCCGACCAGGCTGCCGTCGCCGATGGTGCACCCATGCAGCATACAGAGGTGACCGACCGTGACGTTTGCCCCGATGGTCAGCGGCGAGCCGGTGTCGGTGTGGCAGACACTGCCATCCTGGATGTTGGACCCCTCGCCGACGATGATCGGGTCGTTGTCGCCACGAAGTGTCGCACCCCACCAGACCGAGGCGTTCTTCTTCAAAATCACCCGGCCGATAACCGAAGCTGTCGGCGCAATCCAGTATTCGTCATCATTCGGTAATTCAGGTGTCACATTTCCTAAGTTGTAGACAGCCACTTTCGCACCCCAATGCTTGTTTCGATCCGGCCTTTAACGGCTCGTAAAGGACGTTAGGCTCATTCTAGTCAGGCGATTCGAGGGGGCAAAAGCCCTTGAAGAAGCCGCCGCGGAGGTTTCGCCTTCGCGTCTCGCGCTGGACGGAGTGGATGGCGTCGAGTGTTTCGTACCTCTGGGCATTGTCGCCTGGACTCGCTGAACCGGCCGGACCCCCAAGTCTACTTCGCTTGGGGCGTTCGTCACGCCGCCGCATCGTTGTCACCAGCATTACCAAGGGCGCTCCCATTCGGGACGCCCTTTTTTCTTGTCCCTAAGGAGGCCTTTGAATGAGCAAGCGGGCTCTGAAGCGTACTTTGCGCGAAGGCGCGTTCGACGCCGGTCAGTTCGAGGGGGATGACAAGATCCGCAGGCTGCCGATCGATCGGGGGTGGTCGCCCTTGCAGCATCACAACGACGATCGCGAACAGGCCTACGTCAAGACCATCAAGGCCAAGTCGCCCGGCCAGCAGGCGCTGATGGACGCCATCGAAGCCAAGAACCTGGTCCTGGCGCTGGGCCCCGCCGGCACCGGCAAGACCTATCTGGCCATCGCCAAGGCCGTGGAGTCGCTGGAGGCCGGGCGCGTCGGCCGCATCGTGCTTTCGCGGCCGGCGGTGGAAGCTGGCGAGAGCATCGGCTTCCTGCCTGGCGACGCGGAGGACAAGCTCGCCCCCTACCTGCGGCCGCTCTACGATGCACTGTCGGACCGGCTATCGATGAAGCGGGTGCGCGCGCTGATTTCCGAGGGCGCCATCGAGATCGCGCCGGTCGGCTTCATGCGCGGGCGCACGCTGAACAATGCCTTCGTGGTCATCGACGAGGCCCAGAACTGTACCTACGGCCAGATCAAGATGCTGCTGACCCGCCTGGGCTGGCACTCGACGATGGTGGTGACGGGTGATCCGAACCAGTCGGACCTGCTGCCGGAACTCTCGGGTCTGGGGCCCGTGGCCACCCGCCTGGAAGCGGTGGCCAACATCGCCGTGGTCCGGCTTGAGGATCGCGACATCGTGCGGCACCCGCTGGTCGCGGAGATGCTGGGCGTCCTCTAGGACAGAGGCGAGCGCTGAAGCGGGCCCGCTCTCCCAGGGAGCGGGCCTTGCCATGTGCGGCGTCCAAGACTAGGTAGTTCGACTACCTAACTAGATTGAGTCTCATGTCCGCCCCCCTCATCCCTATTGATGTCGTTGACCTCGCCGAGGCCCTGCGGCCCGCGATCCTGCGAGTGTCGCGACGGTTGCGGCAGGAGGCGCAGAAGGCGGGGCTGTCGGCGCAGGACGCGCTGCTGCTGGGCCATGTCCGCAAGAACCCGGGCGTCGGCGTCAGCGCTATGGCCGAGGCGGAGCGCACCTCGAAGCCGACCATGAGCGCCCACATCAAGCGGCTGGAAGCCGCGGGCCTGCTGGCGCGGGCCGCCGACGCGGACGACGGCCGGCGATCCGGCTTCACCATCACCCCCGCCGGCGCGAGGAAGCTCGAGATCATCCGCCGCGAGCGCAACGACTGGCTGGCCGTCCGGCTGGCGCGACTGTCGGACGCTGACCGCGCGACGCTGGCGGCCGCCGCCGAGCCGCTGCTGCGCCTGGTGGCCGACACATGACCCCCACCGACGAGTCCCTGGAGATCGCCCCGCCGCCCGAGGCCGCCGCGCCAAAGGATGCCGGCCGCGTCACCCGTGGCTGGGTCGTGCCGGCGATCATCGGCTCGGCGCTGCTGATGCAGACGCTGAACGCCACCTCGATCAACAATGCCCTGCCCGCCATGGCCAGAGCGTTCGGGGTCGAGCCGCTCAGGCTGAACCTGGCGATCACCATGTACCTGCTGGCCTCGGCGATCTTCCTGCCGATCTCGGGCTGGATGGCCGACCGGTTCGGGGCCCGGCGCATCTTCATGCTGGCCATGGTGCTCTACGCCCTGTCGTCCGCCGCCTGCGGCTTCGCCAACAACCTGCCGCAACTGGTGGCGGCGCGGCTGTTCCAAGGGCTGGCGGGCGCGATGATGGGGCCGGTTGGCCGCCTGGTGCTGCTGCGCACCACGCCCAAGGCGGAGCTTATCGGCGCGATGAGCGTGGTCACGATGCCGGCGTTGCTGGGGCCGGTGATCGGCCCGGTGCTGGGCGGGGCGATCGTCACCTTCGTCAGCTGGCGGTGGATCTTCTTCCTGAACCTGCCGATCGCCATCGCCGGCCTGTTGCTGGTCCGCGCCTACGTGCCCAATGTGAAGGAGCAGGAGGTGCAGCCGATCGACTGGCTGGGCATGGCGCTGACCGGCCTGGGACTGGCCGGCCTGATCTTCGGCTTCGAGAACCTGGGCCGCGACGTGCTGCCGCCGCTGGCGGTGGCCGGACTGTTCGCGGGGGGCCTGATCTTCATCGTGCTCTATGGCCTGCACGCCAGGATCACGCCCAACGCCGTGGTGGACCTGAAGATCTTCCGCATCCCGACCTTCCAGGCTTCGGTGATCGGCGGGGCCTTCTTCCGACTGGTGCCGGGGGCGACGCCGTTCCTGCTGGCCATGCTGCTGCAGGTGGGGTTCGGGATGAGCGCCTTCGCGGCCGGGCTGATGACCTTCATCTCCGCGGTCGGCGCCCTGGTGATGAAAACCACCGCGCCGCCGATCCTGCGCCGGTTCGGCTTCCGGAAGGTGTTGCTGGTCAACGGCGTCATCTGCGCGGCGACCTTCATGGTCTACGCCCTGTTCCGGCCCGAGACCCCGCACTGGCTGATCATGGTGGCGCTGGCGGTCGGCGGCTTCTTCCGCTCGCTGCAGTTCACCAGCCTGAACGGGATGACCTACGCCGACATCGAGCAGAACCAGATGAGCCGCGGCACCACCACCGCCGCCATGGCGCAGCAATTCATGCAGTCGGTGAGCATCGGCCTGGCCGCCACCCTGCTGCATTTCGTGATGGTGTCGCGCGGTGAGACCCATCTGACGGCCGGTTCGGTGACGCCGGCCTTCGCGATCATCGGGGCGGCGACGCTGATCTCGCTGTTCTGGTTCGTGCGCCTGCCAAAGGACGCCGGCGACGAGATGAACGGTCGCAAGCCGGCCTGAAGACGGCTGGCCCGCCTAGAAAAAGCCGGCCTGCAATCCTATGGTGCGCGCTTGGTTTTTGCCGCCCAGAGTCCGTAACAATGAAATTTCTTGCCGCCCTCGCCGCCATCCTGCTCGCGGCGAGTTCTCCCGCCATGGCCGCTACGCCCGCCAAGCCGAAGACGCCGGCGGCCGCGCCGGCGCGCATCGTCCTGCCCACCGACGTGCGGCCGGACCGGTATGAGATTCACATCAGGCCGGCCGCTGGCAGCCTCGGCTTCACCGGCCGCGAGACTATCCAGCTCACCGTGCTGCGCGCCACCGACCGGATCGTGCTGAACGCCGCCGACCTCACCTTCCAGAAGGTGGCGCTCGAAGGCCGCGCGACGCCCCGCACCGTACTGGACCCCGAGCAGCAGACGGCGGCCTTCGTGTTCGCCAGGCCGCTGCCGCCTGGCCACTACAAGCTGGCCATCGACTACACGGGCAAGATCTACCAGCAGGCCTCGGGCCTGTTCGCGCTGGACTACGAAGGCGCCGGCGGCAAGCAGCGGGCGCTCTACACCCAGTTCGAGAACTCCGACGCCCGGCGGTTCGCGCCGATGTGGGACGAGCCGGGCGTGAAGGCTGTGTTCTCGCTGTCCGTCACAGCTCCTGCCGGAGGGATGGTGGTTTCGAATATGCCCGTCGCCGATTGGGTGACCACCTCCGACAACAAGGCGCGCGACGGTTCGTTCGGTCTGAACCTTACGACCACCAAGTTCGCCGACAGCCCGAAGATGAGCTCCTACCTGTTGTTCTTCGCGCTCGGCGACTTCGAACGAATTCACCAGATGGTCGGCAAGACCGACGTCGGCGTGGTGGTCCGCCGGGGCGACGCCGCCAAGGGCCAGTACGCGCTGGACGCCGCGGTGAAGCTGCTCGACTTCTACAACGACTATTTCGACACGGATTTCCCGCTGCCCAAGCTCGATCTGGTGGCCGGGCCCGGGAACAGCCAGTTCTTCTCGGCCATGGAGAACTGGGGGGCGATTTTCTACTTCGACTACGCCCTGCTGATCGACCCAAAGCTGTCCACCGAGGCCGACCGCCAGCAGGTGTTCACCACCGTCGCCCACGAGATGGCTCACCAGTGGTTCGGCGACCTGGTGACCATGGCGTGGTGGGATCAGCTCTGGCTGAACGAAGGCTTCGCCTCGTGGATGGAGACCAAGGCGACTGACCACTTCCATCCCGAGTGGAACATCTGGCTCTCCACTCTGGCCGGGCAGCAAGGCGCCATGCGCACCGACAGCCGCGCCGGCACGCACCCGATCATCACGCCCATCCGCGACGTGTTCGCGGCCTCCGACGCTTTCGACATGATCACCTACCAGAAGGGCCAGGCGGTGATCCGCATGCTGGAGGACTACGTGGGCGAGGACGCCTTCCGGGCAGGCGTGCGCAATTACATCAAGGCCCACGCCTACGGCGGCGCGGTGAGCGACGACCTGTGGGCTGAGTTGGACAAGGTCTCACCGCGTAAGGTCACCCAGCTGGCCCACGACTTCACCCTGCAGTCGGGCGTGCCGCTGATCCGGGCCAAGGCTGTCCCGAACGGCGTGCTGCTGACCCAGGACCGCTTTGGCGCCGAGCCCAGCCAGCGGGCGATGCGCATCTGGCGCACGCCGGTGGTGGCGAAAGCCGTGGGCGGCGGCACGTGGCGCGGCGTGGTCTCGGCCGGCGCCGCCAGGATCGCCCCCCTCCACGGTCCGGTCATCGTGAACGCCGGCCAGACCAGCTACTTCCGCACCGCCTATTCTCCGGCGCTGTGGGCGGAACTCGCGCCGAAGTTCGCCGAACTGCCCGCTGCCGACCAGCTGGGCCTGCTGTACGACAGCCGGGCGCTGGGCGAGGCGGGCCTGGCGCCGATGAGCGATTTCCTGGCCTTGGTGCGCAACGCGCCGGCCAACGCCGATCCGGTGGTGCTGCAGACACTGTCCGATCAACTGGACGCCCTGGACTCCCTCTATGATAAGGGGCCGAACGCCAGGGCGTTCCGCGCCTTCGCGATCGGCCGGCTCACACCCATCGCGCAGCGCCTGGGTTGGGACGCCAAGCCTGGCGAAGCCGACAATGACGCGGTCGCCCGCCGATCGGTGCTGACCACGCTGGGCCAGATGGGCGACGCCGCCACTGTTGCCGAGGCGCGCAAGCGGTTCGACCGCTGGCTGGCCGATCCGGAGAGCCTGAGCGGCGGCAACCGCCGCACCGTGCTGGCCATCGTGGCGGCCAATGCCGACGTCGCGGCCTGGGAAGCGATCCATCGGAAGGCCCAGGAATCCAAGGACCCCACCGACCGGGTCAGGCTCTACGGCCTGCTGGGCGCCAGCCGCGATCCGGCGCTGGCCGAGCGAGCGTTGGTGCTGGCGCTGAGCGGCGAGACCACGCCCACCGAGGCGCCAAGCCTGATCAACTCGGTGTCGGTCATGGACCCCGATCGCGCGTTCGATTTCGCCCTCGCCAACCGCGCCAAGGTGGAGGCGCTGCTGGAGCCCACCAGCCGCGCCGGGTACTTCGCTGGCCTGGCGACTGGCTCTCACGAGCCGGCAATGCTGGCCAAGCTGACGAAATTCGCCGCGACGATCCCCGCCTCCAACCACGGCGAGGTCGAAAAAACAGCCGCCTCCATCCGCTACCGGATCGCGGTCATCAGGGATCGGGTGCCCGAAATAGATCGCTGGCTGGCCGCCAACGGGGACTAGGAGCGACGACACATCCGCGCGATGACATCGTCATTACGAACGGCTAACATCAGCGCATGACCGCGAACCCAAAGCGCGAAACGCTGAACATCCGAATCAAGCCCGAAGTGCGCGGTCTGATTGATCGTGCGGCCGAGCTTACGGGCAAGAGCCGCACCGACTTCGTGTTAGACGCCGCGCGCCGCGCCGCCGAAGAGGCGCTGCTGGAGCAGACGCTGTTCTCACTCGGGCCCGATGCCCACGCCGCCTTCCTGGCCATGCTCGACGCGCCGGCGGCCCCCAACGAGCGCCTACGCAAGACTTTGCGGACGGCGCCGCCATGGTCTGAGGGTTGACGCTCTCAGCTCCCGAAGTGCTCGGCGATCGCCACGATACAGGCGCCTTCAATTCCGGGGTCGCGGCGCTTGATGATTGGCTTCGACGACGAGCGAAAGCGAATCAGGCAAGCGGGGCATCTCGGACCTTCGTAGTCTGCGATCGTGGCGTCGTGGTCGGGTACTACGCCCTGGCGTCCGGCGCCGTGAGGCTGGCTCAGGCCCCAGGCGCTTTGCGACGCAACATGCCGGACCCCGTGCCCATGGTGATTCTCGGCAGGCTCGCCGTGGACGCGACCCGGCAGCGAACCGGGCTGGGCAGCGCACTCCTGCGCGACGCCGCACTGCGGGTCCTCAGGGCTTCGGAGACCATCGGCGTACGCGGCCTGGCGCTGCACGCAATCTCCGACGAGGCCCGCACCTTCTATCTTGAGCGCGGCTTCCTCCCCTCCCCGCTCGATCCCATGACACTGATGGTCTCCGTCGCGAGCCTGCGGATCCTCGCCGACTAACTAACCCGTCGCGTAGACCTTCGGCCGAAGCGGCTTGATGCGGACCGAGAGGCCTGTGGCGACGCCGGGCGGGAGGCTGGGCCCGTGGGCTTGCAGCTCCATCGGCTCGCCGCCGATCCGGCAGTCGATTCGGACGTCCGGGCCGCGCTGGGAGATGCCGAACACCTCGGCGGCGAGACCCGTGCCATCGGCCGGCGCGAAAGCCACCTCGTCGGGGCGGAAGAACACCTCGACCGGGCCCTGCGGCGCGCCCTTCGGCGCCTCGGACTCCCAGTCGGCGACGCGCAGCCGCCCGCCCTCGACCACGCCGGCCATCCGGCAGGCTTGACCCAGGAAGTCGAACACGAAGGGCGTCTTCGGGTGCTCGTAGACCTCGTTGGGCGTGCCCAGTTGAACCAGCTCGCCGTCCTTCAGAATCGCCACGCGGTCGGCGAGGTCGAGCGCCTCCTCCTGGTCGTGAGTCACGAAAACCGTGGTGACACCCGCCCGGTCGTGCAGCTCGCGCAGCCAGCGGCGGAGTTCGCGGCGGACCTGGGCGTCCAGGGCCCCGAACGGCTCGTCCAGCAGCAGCATCCGGGGCTCGATGGCCAGCGCGAGGGCCAGCGCCACACGCTGGCGCTGCCCGCCTGAGAGCTGCGAGGGGAACCGCTTGTCGAGGCCTTCCAGCTGCACGAGTTGCAGCAGGTGCTCGACCCGGTCCTTGATTTCGGACTTGCTCGGCTTTTCCGCGCGCTTCCGGACCGTGAGGCCGAAAGCGATGTTCTGGACCACCGTCATGTGGCGGAACAGGGCGTAGTGCTGGAACACCATGCCCACCTTTCGCTCACGAACCGGCAACGACAGGAAATCCTCGCCACCGAAGCGCACCTCGCCGGCGTCGGGCTCTTCCAGCCCCGCCAGCACGCGCAGCAGCGTGGTCTTGCCCGAACCCGAGGGGCCGAGCAGGGCGAGGAACTCCTTGTCGTGCGCCTGCAGCGACACGTCCTTCAGGGCCGGGAACCGGCCATAGGCCTTGGAGATCCCTTTGATCTCCAGCGCGAGTTTGGAGGCGGAGCTAGTGTTTTCGGTTGGCCGAAAGCTCACCGGAATGACGCCATTCGAGGACCGACTTGAGGACAAGGGTGAGGATTCCGAGGCCGGCGAGGACGGAGGCGGCAGAGAACGCTCCGACGGAGTCATAGTCATTGTAGAGGACCTCGACGTGAAGGGGCAAAGTGTTGGTCAGGCCACGGATGTGGCCGGAGACGACAGAGACCGCGCCGAATTCGCCCATGGCGCGCGCGTTGCAGAGCAGGACGCCGTAGAGCAGCGCCCACTTGATGTTGGGCAGGGTCACCCGCCAGAAGGTGGTCAGGCCGCTGGCGCCCAGGGTAAGGGCCGCGGCTTCCTCGTCAGCGCCCTGCTGCTGCATCAGCGGGATCAGTTCGCGAGCGACGAAGGGGAAGGTGACCAGGATGGTCGCGAGCACCAGGCCCGGGGTGGCGAAGATGATCTTCACGTCGTGGTCGATCAGCCAGGTCCCGAACAGGCCCTGGGCGCCGAACAGCAGCACCCAGACCAGGCCCGAGACCACCGGCGAGATGGAAAAGGGCATGTCGATAAGAGTCAGAAGCACACTCTTTCCCCGGAACTCGAACTTGCTGATCGCCCAGGCGGCCGAGACACCGAACACCGCGTTCAGCGGCACCGAAATGGCGGCCACCAGCAGGGTCAGCCGGACGGCGGCCAGGGCGTCGGGTTCCTTCAACGCCGCGAAATAGGCGCCGACGCCCTTGGCCAAGGCGTCATGGAACACCACCACCAGCGGCATCAGGATCAGCCCCGCCATGACCGCGGCCGAAGCCAGGATCATCAGCGGCGCGAGGTTCAGGTCGCGGCGCCGGCGCGTGGGTATGGCGGCGGCGGTCATGCCCGCCCCCGCCGCGCCAGGTAGATCTGGGCAATGTTCATCACCACCAGGGCCCCGAACGAGATGGCCAGCATGGCGCAGCCGATCGCCGAAGCGCCGGCATAGTCGTACTGCTCCAGCTTGATGACGATCAGCAGCGGTGCGATCTCGGTCTTCATCGGCAGGTTGCCGGCGATGAAGATCACCGATCCGTATTCGCCGACGGCCCGGGCGAAGGCCAGGCTGATGCCCGACAGCAGCGCCGGCCCGATCGCCGGGATCACCACATAGGCCGCCCGCTGTAGGTCGCTGGCGCCCAGGGTCTGGGCCGCCTCCTCCACATCCTTGTCCAGGTCCTGCAGCACCGGCTGCACGGAGCGGACCACGAACGGCAGGCCGATGAAGACCAGGGCGATGAAGATGCCCAGCGGCGAATAGGCGGTCTTGAGCCCAACCTTCTCCGCCAGGGCGCCCAGCGGCCCGGTCGGCGCGTAGATGGCGGTCAACGCGATGCCCGCCACCGCGGTCGGCAGGGCGAACGGCAGGTCCACCAGCGCGTCCATCAGCCGGCGGCCAGGGAACTGGTAGCGGGTCAGCGTCCAGGCCACGAGCAGGCCCAACGGAGCGTTGGTGAGCGCCGCCAAAAGCGAGATGCCAAAGGTGAGCCGCAGCGCCGACGCCACGCGCGGGTCGGTCAACGTCTTGACGATGCCGTCGAACCCGAGCTCCCACGGCCGGATCGCCAGCAGCGACAACGGTAGCAGGACGATCAGCGCCAGGTAGACCAGGGTGATCCCCAGCGACAGCTTGAAGCCGGGCAGCACCGAGTGCTCCACCAGCCGCGGCCGCCGGGGCCAGGGGTCGTTCAGCGGCCGGACGACCGGGGCTGCGGTGAAGCGGTCGGTCACGGCTTGTAGATCCGGTCGAACACCCCGCCGTCGGCGAAGTGGGTCGCCTGGGCCTGCTTCCAGCCGCCGAACGCGCCATCGATGGTGACCAGCGGGATCTGCTTGAACGCACTGGCGTACTTGGCCGCCGCCGCCGGATCGCGCGGGCGGAAGTGGTGCCTGGCGATGATCTCCTGGGCGCGCGGGCTGTAGAGGAAGTTCAGGTAGCCGGTGGCGACAGTGCGTGTGCCGTGGCGATCGACGTTCTTGTCCACCAGCGCCACCGGCGGCTCGGCCAGGATCGAGCTGGACGGATAGACGATGTCGAAGTTCGGCCCGAACTCGTCGATCGTCAGGAACGCCTCGTTCTCCCAGGACAGCAGTACGTCGCCGATCTTGCGCTGGGCGAAGGTGGTGGTGGAGCCACGGGCCCCGGTGTCGAGCACGGGCACGTTCTTGAACAGCTTGGTGAGATAGGCCTGAGCCGCCGCGTCGCCGCCGGTCTTCGCCGCCGCCTGATAGGCCGCCAGATAGGCCCAGCGCGCGCCGCCGGAGGTCTTCGGGTTGGGCGTGATCACCCCGATGCCGGGCTTGATCAGGTCCGGCCAGTCGCGAATCTTCCAGGGATTGCCCTTGCGCACCAGGAACACGATCGTCGACGTGTAGGGCGTGGAGTTGTTGGGCAGGCGGCTCTGCCAGTTGGCCGGCAGCAGCTTGGCGCGCGCGGCGATCTCGTCGATGTCGGCGGCCAGCGCCAGGGTGACGACATCGGCCTGGAGGCCGTCGATCACCGAGCGGGCCTGCTTGCCCGAGCCGCCATGGCTCTGCTGCAGGGTCAGCACCTGGCCGGTGCGGCCCTTCCAGTACGCGGCGAAGGCGGCGTTCACCTCCTTGTAGAGCTCCCGGGTCGGGTCGTAGCTGACGTTCAGGAGGGTGGCGGGCTTGAGAGCCTGCGCCAGCGCTGCGGCCGGGAGCAGCGCCGCGGTGCCGGCCCCTGCGCCGCTGGCCAGCAGGCCCCTTCGGCTCAAGCTAAGGGGGCGGCTCAGGGTATGGGATTGGGTCATGTGTCTAGGTCCCTGATGTTCAGGCTTAGAAGGCGTACTGGGTGCGGAAGGACCAGATGTTGAGGTCCTGGCCGATCTGTGCGCCCGCCGGCGGCGTGAGCGCGCCGGCGCCAAAGGTGGCGCCGCCCGGCGAGAGGCGGCGCACCTCGGCGCGCTGGTAGTCGGCGAGGAAGCGGACGTTGTTGTTGGGATACCAGTTGAGCCCGAGGGTGAAGATCTTCTGGTCCCCGCCGCGCACGGCCGAGGCGCTCGGTGCGGTCCCGGCGCCGCCCGGGCGATAGTTCAGGTCCAGCTCGGAGTAGCGGGCGGCCAGCTCCCAGATGCCCCAGGTCTTGGCCTTGAGGCTGAAGGGAGCCTCCACGCGCGGCACATCGAAACCACCGTTGGCGGTGTTATAACGCCGGGCCTGGCCGGTCAGCGTCCAGGCCGCCTGACCATACCAGCCGCTGAACTTCGGGCCGGCGAGCAGGCTGTTGCGCCGCGCCACGTCGATCCAGAAATACTCGCCCTGCAGGGTGAACCGCTTCTGCTGCCAGCCGAGTTCCAGGCCGTAGCTGGAGAGGCTATCGGCGTCGATATTCCCGGTGTCGATCAGCCGCGTGCCATCGACCCGCAACTCCGGCCGCTCGCGCAGGCGCACCGGGGAGGCCGCGCCAGCCGGCGCGATATCCGGGCCGGTGGTGGCCGGGTTGACGATCAGGTTCACGTTCGCGCCGACGTGGACCAGGCTGTCTTGGCCCTTCATCGGCAGCCAGGTGATCCGGCCGACCACGCCCAGCTGTTCGTCGAAATTCTGGGTCACGACCGTGGCCCCGGTGACGCCGCCGAACACACTCCAGCGGTCGCCGTTGGCCAGCACCGCCGCGCCGGTCCGGCCGTCGCCGCCCGCAAACCCGCGGACCAGTTCTGTCACCGCCGCGCGCTCCGGGAACAGCGAGGCGGTGTTGAGGGTGGCGTCCTCGAGACCCGTGATCGGGGCGAAGGCGCCGACCCGGAACTTCAGGGGCTGAAGCCCGGCGTACTCGACGTAGGCGTTGGTGATCTTGCCGGCTTCCTCGACGCCGGAGCCGCCGAAGTCGAGCAGCAGGTTGTAGTTCCAGTCGCCCCAGGCCTTGCCCTCGACGCCCAGGCGCACCCGGCGGAAGTTGGTGCCGTCGCCCAGATCACGGGCGCGGTCGGCCTCGGTGGCGTCCCCCACTGAGCCGCGGCGGACGTCGGCGGCCAGGGTCCCCGGCCGACGCTGGTCATACTGGGCGGCGTCCAGCTGGATGATGCCGCGGATCGAGGCGGTGAACTGGCCGTCCCCGGTCGCGAAGGTCGGCCGGCCATTGGCCAGGGAGACGGTGTTGGCGCTGGCCTGCTCGCGCAGGGCCTGGTTGCCGCTGGCCTGGGCGGCCTTCAGGTCGAGGATCTGGGCTTCCAGGGCTTCGTTGCGCTGCTCCAGCGCATCCAGGCGGCCGACCAGCGCCAGCAGCTGTTCCTGGCTGATGCCCGTGGCTTGGGTGGACGCCGTCGCCAGGGCCTGCTGGGTTTGGGCCTGCTGGGCGAGGGCCGCCGGCGCGACGCCGCAAAGCAACAGGGCCAGGCCCGCCGCCGTCATCGGTCTCGAATATCCTGCCGCAGACATGCTTTCTCCCTCTCCAGCGGTCTGAGGGGAAAGCTAGGCCTGCTATTCCTAGCGAGTAAGTGGGAATAAGCTGATGGCGACCTGCAGAAATTCTGGGGCCGGCCTTCGCCTACTCCGCCGCCAGCAGCACCCGGCCCGCGGTGAACGAGGTTTTCAGCGCCAGTTCCGCCTTGGCCGCCTCATACTCCGCCGACAGGCGGGCGATCAGTTCGCCGGCCGTGGGGATGTCCTTCACCGCGCCGATGCCCTGGCCGCAGCCCCAGATGTCGCGCCAGGCCTTGGACTTCGTGTTCCCGCCGGAACCGAAGTTCATGGCCGAGGGGTCGGACTTGGGCAGGTCGTTGGGGTCCAGGCCCGAGGCCACGATCGACGGCGCCAGATAGTTGCCGTGAACGCCGGTGAACAGGTTCGTGTAGACGATGTCCTCGCCGGTCGAGGCGACGATCATGTCCTTGTAACCCTGCGCAGCGGCGGCCTCCTGGGTGGCGATGAAGGCCGAGCCCACATAGGCCAGGTCCGCGCCCATGGCCTGGGCGCCCAGGATGGCGCGGCCGTTGGCGATGGAACCCGACAGCGCGATCGGCCCGTCGAACCACTCCCGCAGGCCGCTGACCAGGGCGAACGGCGACAGCGATCCGGCATGGCCGCCGGCCCCCGCCGCCACCGGGATCAGGCCGTCGGCGCCCTTCTCGATGGCCTTGCGGGCGAAGCGGTCGGTGATCACGTCGTGCAGCACCACGCCGCCATAGGAATGCACCGCGGCGTTCACGTCCTCGCGGGCGCCCAGCGAGGTGATGATGATCGGGACCTTCCACTTGGTCGAGGCCTCGACGTCGTGCATCAGCCGGTCGCTGGTCTTGTGGACGATGTGGTTCACGGCGAAGGGCGCGGCCGGGGTGTCCGGATGGTCGCGGTCCCAGATCGCCAGTTCCTCGGTGATCTGGTGCAGCCACTCGTCCAGCATCGCCGCCGGCCGCGCGTTCAGCGCCGGGAACGAGCCGACGATGCCGGCCTTGCACTGGGCGATCACCAGTTCGGGAACCGAGATGATGAACAGCGGGCTGGCAATGACCGGCAGGCGCAGACGGTCGCGGAGAACGGGCGGCAGGGCCATGGGCGGGTCCTCGAACAGTTGTTAGATTTACATCGTATAGTTCATATATTGCCGTGCAACGCCGGCCATGGCTAGACCCTTCGTGGCTCGAGCTACTGCGGGGACATCGCGTAATTGAAGTAGGCCCATCCAAGCCTTGGACTACGAAGTCGGAGCGAGTGGATCGCTGCGCTTCACGAAGGAGGATGGGCCTACTTCAATTACGCGATGCCCCCCGCACCAGGCCAATCCGCTATTGGAGCCGCACAGCTGTCAATTTGAAGTGAAATCCTGGACCTTCGGGCTTTTCGCTGAAAATTCCACCAGATGGTATGTCGGAATTTCTACGTAAGCATTCAAAACCCGGCTTCTCTCCAGGTATCTTGACCTTGTCAGCTGCTGAAAAAAACCGTCCTGAGAACACGACGACCGGATCTTTCCCGGGATCCGGATAAGCAGAAGAAGACATCTTTTTGATGTTCAATAAATCTTTAAAAAAGATAGGATTATCTTCTTCTTTTACTAAAGTATGATATGCGTCGTAGAAAAACTTTCCACTTCTTAATTCTATTTTGTCGTCTTCGCCGCGGTAATTATTATCATCTAAGCTAGTTGGAAGATAAATTGCATAAGAAAGAAATCTAGAACTATTAACTTGCCGCCCGTTATCTAGATCTTCTAGATTAAAAACGATGTATCCAGTCCAATTGTTAATTTTATAAGATTTGTCACCCCGAAAAATACTGCATATAAGTTTTTCTGTTTCTATTAGGCTATTTCTATATTTAATATTCTTAGCAAATAAATCTGGGTCATCAGATTTAACATTTTTCCGATCGTCTTCCGTGTCTAATTGTTCTTTAATCAGTTTCTCAAACTGAACCTGCTCATCAGGTCTAGAACTAATTGCAAATTTCAATGATCTATCAGACAATTTGTCATTTTTAATTTGAAGAGCTGATTCTTCAATTTTTTTGTGCGCTTCGTTATTTTTCGAAATATAGTACTTTGGCGATAAGTAAAAAACATTCGTGAAAAATAGAAATAAAGCTATAATAAGAGTTATTGTCCTCTGAAGGGGCGCCTGAGCAATTCCCTGAAAGTAATTAGGAAGCTTTTCAATAAACCACGATCTACGTGATAAAACTGCTACAAAATAGAATAGAAACGCTCCGACTGTTGTTATTAACAGATGAGTGCAAAATTCAATCATTAGTTTAAATTCAATCATTTAATCGCCTCACAACCCTAAATTATTGTTGATTGTTGTTTGGGCATCAAGTCAGCGGCGGCGTATCCAGACCGGGTCGGCCGCTTGGGAGCCTGCAGCACGGGCGTCGAGTCGGCGGAATCCAGCAGGGTCCTTCTTCAGCACCGTGTCCCAGAAATTGATTTGGAAGCGGTGCAGCACCGCGCCTCGCACGCCCATCACCGGATCGCCGGCTGCCGGATCGAAGTCGGAATGGCGAAAGCCTTCGACCACGACGGCGTATTTGTTCCCGGACGGGCTCAGGTCATAGGGCCTTAATCGCCAGGGCGGGGTCTCGTTCGCCGCGCCAAAGTCGCGGGTCCCTGTGGTGGCCATCAGGGGCGCGGTGACGCCCGAGAAGCTACCTTCGTTCAGGCCCATGCGCCCGGGTCCTTGGCCGCTCATCATCAGGAAACCGGCAAAGCCGGAGGGCACGGGTTTGTCCACCGGCGGGTCGAGCCTGGCGCCAGCGCAAACCAGGGTGGTGTAGCCGCCGAAAGAGTGGCCGCTCATGCCTAATTTGCTCGTGTCGGTACGGGCTCGCACGGTCTCGTCCATGCCGGACCCGCCCGTCTTCCAAAGCCGTAGCAGGCAGTTTACGTCCTCCAACCGGCTGGCGATGAAATAGGGGTGATCAAGGACCTGGACGAAGGCGGCGAGGGTCGCGGGATCGGGGGTAGCGCGGGTCTCGCGGAACCTGCGCATGACCTCGGCGTCGGCCGGTTCGACCTTGGTGCTGGGAAATCCCAGCGAGTCTATGTGGGTCGGGTGCAGCACAACATAGCCGTGGCTCGCCCATATCTTGCCGGTGTTGGGGAACGTCTTCAACGAGCCGCCAAACCCATGGCTGAAGACGATGCCGGGATAGCGGCCAGGTTTGGCAGGATAGATGGCCCGGGTCTGGATTGTACGGCCGCCGACGGTATCGACGAGGTCCATCTGCTCGACAGTGGCGACTTCATAGGGTCCGACCTCCAACGAGGCGTCCTGCGATCGCGCGCTTCCGGCGAAAGGCACGGCAGCACCCGCCGAGAGCAGGGTTCTGCGGTCAAAGTCCATAGGGCTGCGCCTCCGGTCGCCAGTCATTGATCATGCCGACCATCGGGTGGCCCTCAATCTTGGCGCGCACGATCCGTCCCTGCCACGCCTTGCCGAAGATAGGGACCTGGTAGCGGTAGATCGTCTCGGCCTCGCCCTCGATGCGATCACCGTCCTTCAGCGTCGCCACGAACCGTCGGGTCGGCGCCCAGGGCTCGATCCGGAAGCTCGCCATCGGCCGATCACGTCCGGCGATCTCGACATCGCCATAGCCGCCCTTAGGGCTGAGCAGCCCGACCATCGAGGCATCCGGTCCCCAGCACATGGCGTAGGTGAAGGGCGGATCGAACCGGGGCGCTGTCTGGGTTTGCTCATGAACCTTGCCTAGGCCCCGGACAAACGCGCGCTTGCCGCCGGCCTGCAGGGTCGCCTGGAACTTGCCTGTGCGCTCAAAGCGGCCTTCGGGCGAGCCGTCACGCAGCGGGCCAGGCAGGAAGACGCCCTCTAGAACCACGGGTGTCTGGCCCGGCCCATCGACTCCGCTCGTGCCGCGATGGGCGTTGACTCTGGCCGTGAAGGACAGCGCGGTCATCGCCTTCGATGGGCCGGCGCGGGTCATGCGCACATCCAGTCCGGGCGCTGAATAGATACCGATGGCCAGGTCAGGGGTCACGCGCTCGGGGCCGCAGCGAATCCGCCGCTCGGTGAACGCGTAGAGCTCGCCGTCGACGAGCACATGGACCCATACCCAGGTCTCGTTCCGCTCAGGGTAGCGCGAAAGTCGCAAGCTGAAGCCGTTACGCAGCGGCTCATCAAAATAGAGAACCATCGCCGACTCGCTCCAGGTCGGCTGTCCAGAGATCACGCGGCCGGTGGCCGCGTGGCCTGGTGACGCCACCGCCGCCCCGATCAGCCCAGTTGATACCGTTCTTCTATCGAACATGGTCGTCTCCTGCCGCGATCCGGGCGCCACTATGGATCAGCGTATAGAGTGGGGTCGAGCACTGACCAGCGTCACTGGCGGCGGCTGCCAGGCTCCGGTCATCAACTCGGGCCGCGGCAGATAGCGTGGGAACAGGACGGTCGTGATCTGCCTCTTCTTGTCCCTCTGGGTGACGAGGTAGCGCCCGATGATCTCCAGCCAGTTGTCCCGCTGCCAGACCTGCTCCCATAGATAGGCCGTAGGGTGGCCGAAGCTACAATAGGGGGACAGGAGTATGGAGTGGACCCAGAACCCTACATCCTCGACTTACGTTCTAGTGCGCAATGATACCCAGAATGCAATGATACCCAGGATTCGGTGGGCCGCGATGAGGTCAGCGTTGATCGGGAGGTAGAGGGGCCGAGCGATGCGAACTTGAACACCGGGCGGCGCTTCCCTAGGGATGCGAAGCATTCATGCGGACAAGCCAATGATGTCACGGCGGACGGTAGCGGGCGGGATTAGCGGTATCGTAGGATCAGCCGTCGCGCGATCTGCGCAGGCGGCGATGCCTGCCTACGCCCTGCGCCGGCTCGTCGACCGGCCGATCATCACGCCCGGCATGGACGCCCGCATGGGCGCGAACGTCGAGGGACCGTCGATCATCCGAGCGCCCGACTGGCTGCCCGGGCGCATGGGTCGCTACTACCTCTACTTCGCCGATCACAAGGGTGACTACATCCGGCTCGCCTATGCCGACCGGCTGGAGGGGCCCTGGACGGTGCACGCGCCGGGTTCGCTTCAACTCGCCCAGTCCGGACTTCCGACCATCGCGCCGCAGGGAACGCCGGAGGCTGTCGCGCGGCTCAGACAGCCCGGCGTTGCACCTGACCGGGCGCCCGCGGGTACGTCCGGCATTCCCGAACCGATAGACGACGCCACCCTGCCGCACCTGGCCTCGCCCGACGTCCACGTGGACGAGGCCAACCAGCGAATCGTGATGTATTTCCACGGACTAGGGGGCTTCAACGACCAGTACACCAAGGTGGCCGTCTCGCCCGACGGGGTGAACTTCCGAACGGTGACCGACCGGATCGGCCCGCCCTACATGCGGATTTTCCACCATCAGGGATGGGCGTACGCCCAGGGCATGCCCGGGCAGTTTCTGCGCTCCAGGGACGGTTTCACCGGGTGGGAGACTGGGCCGCGGCTATTTCCGATCAACCAGCGGCACTCGGCTCTACTGAAGCGGGGCGAGACCCTGCATGTCTTCTGGACCCGGGTTGGCGATGCTCCGGAGAGCATCCTGGCATCGACGATCGACATCTCCGGTGACTGGCAAGGCTGGAAGGCCAGCGAACCGGTCCTGGTGATGCAGCCCGAGCGCCCCTGGGAGGGCGCTGACCTCCCCCTGGAGCGGTCCTACCGTAGTGCGGTGTTCCACCCGGTGAACCAGTTCCGCGACCCCTGCATCTACGAGGAAGGCGGCCACACGTACCTGCTCTACGCCGTCAAGGGCGAAGGCGGCATCGGGATCGCGGAGATCACGGTCCACGGTTGACGC
This sequence comes from Phenylobacterium deserti, assembly GCA_943332615.1. Taxonomy (GTDB): domain Bacteria; phylum Pseudomonadota; class Alphaproteobacteria; order Caulobacterales; family Caulobacteraceae; genus Phenylobacterium; species Phenylobacterium deserti_C. Next base: position 26,139 of record CALQQB010000022.1, on the reverse strand, counting down.
GGCCACATTCCGCGAACTTGAAAATAGGGGGACATCGCGTAATTCCAAAATCCTTGCGTCGAGACGATCAGGATGATCGGAACAAACCACGAACAAACGAACGCTCTTTCTCAAGTGAATTCAATCCGCCTCGCGCGCCCGCGCAGGGCTTGTCCCATGTCTTGATCATTGCGACCTACCCGAACGCGTCTACCAGCGCTGCCATTCCTGTCGCCAACGCCAGTCCGAATTTAATGCGCTGTCACGGCAATTCCCGCCCGGTGGGATCGTAGGCCAGCGTCAGGGTGGCGGCGCCATTGGTCCCGCGGATCAGCCGGTTCTCGGCGTCGTAGTCATAGGCGAACCTGGCCACCTCGTTCAGGCCATTGAAGGTGTCGTGGGTGACGGGGGGACAGACGCTCAGCGGCCGCCCGCGACGAGCGCCGCCACCCCTGGCGATCGTTCGAGGATCGTACGGTCCAGGTCCTCGCGCCGCGCCAGCAGGTCGCGATACCAGTCGCGCCGCGTGGGGATCTGGTGGGCGAACATCCGTCCGGCACCCACCTCTTCCCAGGCCGTCCGGGCCATCCGCTCGGCGCCGGCGGGATCGGCCACGGCCTGGGCCAGCAGCCGCGGCCAGTCCTCCAGCGTCCGGGCGATCAGGCCGTTCTCCCCCGACCGGATGACGCGGCCGTAGACCACGTCCGAGGCGATGGTCAGCACCCCGCCGCGCGCCGCGTCCAGATACTTGGCGTCACTCTTGGTCTCGATGAACTCCCGATCCTCCAGCGGCGACAGCGAGATGCCGCAGGACGCCATCAGCTCAAGGTAACCTCCATAGGCCAGGTAGTCGGCATAGCGCTTGCGGGCCGTCGGCAGGGCGTCGAAGAAGGCGCGGTCGCCCACCACCTCGAACTCCAGGTCCGGAAAGGCGCGGATCGCCGGCTCCAGGGCGCGGGCCACCGCCACGGCGAAATCGCCCCGCAGCACGCCGCCATAGAACACCCGGCGCGACCGCGGTCCGGCCGGGAAGGGCGGCAGGTCGAACACCGCATTGGGGACCAGCATCACCTCCGGGTTCAGCGCGCGGAACATCTCGACCAGCGGCGCCGTGGAGGTCTGGATGGCGTGGGCGATCCGGAACCGCTCCCAGCCGTCCTCGATCATCTCCCGCCCGGCGGCGATGCGGGAGACCAGGCGTGGATGGTCGTCGAATTCCAGGACCAGCACCTGGCGGGCCCGGATCGTCTGCGCGGCGACGGCCTGCCAGCGCGCGGCGGTCCAGGCGGCCGGCCGCTGCAGAATCACCACGCGCGGCGCGCCGCCCGGCGCCTGGCGCACCGGCGGACCATGGTAGGAAATCTCAAGATCGGGATCGGTGCTCAGCCCCTCCGCCGGCAGGCGCGTGCGGATATCCATCAGGTAGGGGGCATAGGGCACGATCTCGACCACCGTGCGCGTGACCGACGGCGGCTTTCGCGCGCGAACGATCGCGACGCCGAGCGGCCCGTTCAGGGGATCGGTCGGAAGAAGCTCAAGGCCCGCGACGGTCAACCGCTCCGCCGCCGCGCCGGCGCCGGCGCCCAGCGGGGTCGCCACCAGCATCACGCCGCCAGGCTCCAGCGCCATGATCGCATTCTCGACCGCCGAGCCTTCGGGGACCGGGTCCAGGACCACGACGAGGTCGATGCCGCTCTCGTCCAGCGGTCCCACCACCTGCGCCTGCGGATTGAAGCCGAGGTAGGCGCGCTCAAAGCCGGCCGACTCGGCGCCGAGGTAGCGCACGCGTCGGGCGTTGCGCGGCGCGGCGGCGGCGACCCTGTGGACCACCTCCCCGGGCGCCCGGCGCAGAGCGGCGGCGAAGTCCACGGCCTGCCGCAGCACCTGGATGGCGAACGGGCCGGCCTCACGCTCGATGGCATGCCCGGCGTTCGGCGCGATCCGGAGCGTGACGTTGCCCAGGCCTCGCAGCCAGGCCCGTTCCTCCTCGTCCACCAGGCTTGGCATGCTCTCGACCGGCCGCTCGGGCATCAGGGGCCGCTCGCCCACCACCACGTCCACGGGGGTCGGGCGCGAGCCCAGCGCGGACCGGTGGTCGCGCGCCTCCAACGCGCCGGCTGACGCGCCATAGATCTCGGTGAGGAAGGCCAGGACGACCGGCTCACGCGCCGTGCGGGTCTTCTCGCGGACCAGGGCCAGCAGGGGCCACAGTTTTTCGCTCCGAAACGGCGGCTCGAACGCCACCTTCTGCAGGATCTCCGGCGCCTGCGCCTGGAGCACGACCAGGGCGGCGTCGCCAAAGCCGGCCACCACCACCGGGCGACCCCGGAAGGCCTCGTGCGCGACCAGACCCAGATGCTCCGCCAGCCGCGCGGTCGTAGGAGTCGGCACGGCGCCGGGGCCCGACAGCGGAAGCTCGGCGACCACGACGTGGCAGGCGTCATCCAGCAGCCGGGGCAGCCGATTGAGCGACCGGACCGACATGAAACTGGAGGCGATCACGAACAGCACCGGCCGGGCCGCGCCCGGTGGTTCAGGCAGGCCAAAGAACGACGTCACGCCCGTTCCGGCGGCGACCTCGCGACGCTCCAACTCGTCTGACACCCGCCGCTGAACCCCCTGTGCGCCGGTCTAGTATCCGGTTGGCGCCGGGCCGCAAACCCTGGCCGTTCGCCGCGCAGGTCCGGGGCGCGGCTACCGCTGCGTGACCTTGACGCCCGGCGGCGCGGAGGGGCAAGTCCGGGCCATGGCTGACACTCGCCTTCTCGACCCCGGATTCCCGCCCGCCGGAGAGGACGCCTGGCGCGCCCTGGTGGCCAAGACCCTGGGCGACAAGCCCTTCGAGAGCTTGCAGCGCACCACCGTCGAGGGTCTGGCCATCGCGCCGCTCTACGCCGCGGCCGAGCGGCCGGCGACGTTCCCGACCCGGCCGTTCAGCGCCGAGCGGCCGTGGGACCTGCGCACCCTGTCGGCCCATCCAGACCCGGCGCGGGTGAACGCTGAGCTGCTGACCGACCTGGAAGGCGGCGCGGCCTCGGTCATCCTCAAGGGTCACGTGACCACGGGCGCACTGGCGACCGCGCTGAAGGGCGTGGTGGTGGAACTGGCCCCCGTCGGGCTGGACGCCGGGTTCGCCGGCCCCAAGGCGGCGGACGCGTTGAACGTCGTGGCCAAGGCCTCCCCCGCCGCGCTGTTGAACTTCAACCTCGATCCCTTGAGCGCCTTCGCCGAGGCCGGCGTGAGCCCCGGCCCGATCGAGAGCCACATCGCCGGCGCCGCGACGATCGCCGCCCGGCTGGCGCAGACCTATCCGCAGGCGCAGCTGTTCCTGGCGTCAGGCCGCGTCGCCCACGAGGCCGGCGGCGGCGAGGCGCTGGAGGTGGCGGTCGCCGCCACCGCCGCCATCGCCTACGCCAAGGCCCTGGTGGGCGCGGGAATGCCGGTCGCCGACGCCTTCGCCGGCATCACCCTGGGCCTGTCCGCTGACGCTGACTACTTCATCACCCTGGCCAAGCTGCGGGCGGCGCGGGCGGTGTTCGCCCGGATCGCCCAGGCCTCAGGCGCCGCGCCGGACGCCAGGATCGAAGCCCGGTCGTCGCGCCGCATGCTGACCGCCCAGGACCCCTGGACCAATATGATCCGCCTGACCGTCGCCGGCTTCGGCGCCGCGGCCGGAGGCGCCGACGCCGTCGTGCTGGGAACCTTCACCGACGCGCTGGGCCTGCCCACCACCTTTGCCCGCCGCCAGAGCCGCAACGCCCAGCTGGTGCTGATGGAGGAAGCCAACATCGGCCGCGTCGCCGACCCGGCCGCCGGCTCCGGCTATCTGGAAACCCTGACCGACGAGATCGCGCGCGCCGCCTGGGACCGGCTGCAGGCGATCGAGGCCGCCGGCGGCCTGGTCGCGGCCCTGGAAGTCGGCCTGATCGCCCGCGACGTGGCAGCGTCGGCCACCGCTCGGGGTGAGCCGAAGATTCTGGGCGTCACCGCCTTCCCACCCACCGACGCCGCCCCTGTGGAGGTGGAGGCCATGGCCCCCGCCGAACCCCCGGAGGCCCGCCTGCCCGGTCCGGACAGCCGGTGCCTGCCGCTCGCGCCCGTGCGGCTCTCCGAACGCTATGAGGCCGCAGCATGAGCAGCTTCCCGGACTTCGCCACCCTGGCTTTCGATGGCGCCGCCGCCTCTCCCTCGGGCAGCAACGCCGACCCCTGGCTGACCCCCGAAGGCATCGCGATCCTCAGCGCCTATGGCGCCGACGACATCGCCGGCTTCCCGGCGATGGGCGGCTTCCCGGGCCTTGCGCCGTTCGTGCGCGGTCCCTATCCGACCATGTACGCCACCAACCCGTGGACGATCCGGCAGTATGCCGGCTTCTCGACGGCCGAGGACAGCAACGCCTTCTATCGCAAGAACCTGGCGGCCGGGCAGATGGGCCTGTCCATCGCCTTCGACCTGGCCACCCACCGCGGCTACGATTCGGACCATCCGCGGGTGACCGGCGACGTCGGCATGGCCGGGGTGGCCATCGACAGCATCTATGACATGCGCACCCTGTTCGACGGCATCCCGCTCGACAAGATGAGCGTGTCGATGACGATGAACGGCGCTGTTTTGCCGATCCTGGCGCTCTACATCGTGGCCGCCGAGGAACAGGGCGTGCCGCATGAAAAGCTCAGCGGCACCATCCAGAACGACATCCTGAAGGAGTTCCTGACCCGGAACACCTACATCTACCCGCCGACGCCCTCGATGCGGATCGTGGCGGACATCTTTGCCTACACCAGCAAGGAGATGCCGCGGTTCAACTCGATCTCGATCAGCGGCTACCACATGCAGGAAGCCGGGGCGACGCTGGACCTGGAGCTGGCCTACACCCTGGCCGACGGCATCGAATACGTCCGCGCCGGCGTCGCCGCGGGCATGACCGTGGACCAGTTCGCGCCGCGCCTGTCGTTCTTCTGGTGCGCCGGCATGAACATGTTCATGGAAGTCGCCAAGCAGCGGGCCTCGCGCCTGCTGTGGGCCAAGCTGATGAAGGCCGAGTTCGACCCCAAGGACGCCCGCTCGCTGGCGCTGCGCGCCCACACCCAGACCAGCGGCTGGTCCCTGGCCGCCCAGGACGTGTTCAACAACGTCGCCCGCACCGCCGTCGAGGCCATGGGCGCCACCGGCGGGCAGACGCAGAGCCTGCACACCAATTCGCTGGACGAAGCCCTGGCGCTCCCGACCGACTTCTCGGCGCGCATTGCCCGCAACACCCAGCTGTTCCTGCAGATGGAGAGCGGCCAGAACCGGGTCGTCGATCCGTGGGGTGGTTCCTACTATGTCGAGCGGCTGACCGCCGACCTGGCCGCCCGCGCGCTGGAGCACATCGCCGAAGTCGAGGCTCTCGGCGGCATGGCCAAGGCGATCGAGGAAGGCCTGCCCAAGCGCCGCATCGAGGAAGCCTCGGCACGCATCCAGGCCCGCATCGATAGCGGCAAGCAGAGCGTGGTCGGCGTCAACCGCTACCGCCCCGACGTTCCCGACGACATCCCGGTGCTGAAGGTCGACAACACCGCCGTGCGGACCGCCCAGCTGGAGAAGCTGACCCGGCTGAAGCGCGAGCGGGACCCGGAGGCCGTGGCCGCCGCCCTGGACGCCCTGACCGCCGGCGCGGCGGGCACGGGCAACCTGCTGGAACTGTCGGTGAACGCCGCCCGCGCCAAGGCCACCGTGGGCGAAATCAGCTACGCGCTGGAGAAGGTGTTCAACCGCCACAAGGCCCACGCCAACGCGGTGAAGGGTGTCTACCTGCGCGAGTCCGGCCCCACGGCCGCGACGGAGCGGGCCCGAGCCATGGCCGACGCCTTTGCCCAGGCCGACGGCAAGCGGCCGCGTCTGATGGTCGCCAAGATGGGCCAGGACGGCCACGACCGCGGCCAGAAGGTGATCGCCTCCGGCTTCGCCGACCTGGGCTTCGAGGTGGAGATCGGCGATCTGTTCCAGACTCCCGCCGAAGCGGCGGCCGAGGCGGTCGAGACCGGCGTCCATGCGGTGGGCGCGAGTTCACTCGCCGCCGGCCACCTGACCCTGGTGCCCGAACTGAAGTCCGAACTGGCCCGGCTGGGCCGGCCCGACATCCTGGTCTTCGTCGGCGGCGTCATTCCGCCGGAGGACTTCAAGACCCTGGAGGACATGGGCGTGGCGGCGATCTTCTCACCAGGCACGGTGATCCCAGAGGCCGCGATCACGGTGCTGGAGCGGCTGAACGAGCAGTTGGGGTACGCGCAGGAGCAAGCTGCAGGGTAGGCGCCACGGAAGGTTTCAGTCCTCCGAGCACAGGTCCACGTCGAGGCGCTGTAGCAGCCGTTCGCGCGTGGCGGGGCGCGCAATGTCGACGGTGAGGAAGAAGACCCGGATGATAGGCATATGGGCCTCCATCGTCTCGGTCAGCGCCGCGGGGGATATGCCGGACAGCTGCGCGTATTCGGACCGCACGGCGGCGTCGAGCGCCCGCTGGCGGTCTGGAGGGCCGAGGATGTCCGGGACCAGGTCGGTCATGAGGAAGTGACAACACGCCAGGTCGAGGGGCGCGCCCCCACGCTTTGTCCCGGTCCAGTCGATCAGCCGCGGGCCCTGAGGCGTCATGATCACATTGGCTGGGTGGATGTCGCAGTGGCTGAGGCGATCGTCCGGCATCAGGCGATCGATGTGGGCGAGTACGGCCTTACCGAGCGGCTCCGGAACCCAGGACTCGGGGTTCTGCAGCGAGCGCTCCATGTAGTCGCGCATCGACATCGCCTCTGCCGGCGGCGGGGTGTCGTGGACGGCGAGGCCGAGGGCGGCGAGGATCGCGCCGGCCGCCTGCGGCGTGATTTCGCCGGCATTCAGGGACTGCTGCAGGGTCGGACCGTCGAGGCGCGGCAGCACGATGCCGCGGCGCCCGTCCACCTTCACCTCATCCAGCACCTCCGGCGCCGGGCCGCCGGCGGCGAAGACGGCGCGGGTGATGTGCGCCTCGTACCAGGAGATCCGGCGCGGGATGTGGGCCTTGAACAGCTTCACGACCTGGCCGGGCGCCCAGGCGTGGACGTCAGCCATGGCGCCCTCGCCGACTTTCTCGCCTAGAGTTCCCGGCATCATCCGCCCCTCGCCCTGATTGATTGTATCATGGCCAAAACAGGAGACCGGGCGCGGCGCGGCCAGCCTCCCGATCCTCTTCCCTGCCTCCGCCTTGGCCAACTTGCGATCGACCGCCGTCATCAGGCCAAGGGTCTCAGCCGACGGCTGGTGATGCACGCCTTGGAGCGTATCGTCGCCAGCGCCGATCTGACCCGTGGGCGCGCCGTGATCGTCAACGCCGTGGATGAGGCCGCCGTCGATTTCTGGCGGCACTGCGGCTTCATCCCGTCGCCAGCCAACCGTTTCCAGCTTCTGCGCAGCGTCCAAGACGTCCGCGCGCCGCTGGCCGCGAGCGAAGGCTGAGAGGTCAAGGTTAGCTTCGCGGCCTTGCGGACGAACCGCGACCTGGGCTTCCCGGACTTCAAGACCCTGGAGGACATGGGCGTCGCCGCCGTATTCATCCCTGGCGCGGAGATTCCCCAGGCGGCGATCACGGTGCCGGAGCGGCCGAATGAGAGCCTCGGCTGGGCGCAGGCAGGCGGCGGGTCCAGCCGCGCAGCCGGGAAACGATGTCGCTCAGCGTCAGACTCACAGCAAGCTCTACCGCAGCTACCCCCGCGGCGACCAGGGAACGGCGATGTCCGACGATCGATCCAGTGCTGCGATCCTGCGCACTCCCGAGGCGCGTTTCGCCGGGATCGAGGACTATCCGTGGCCGCCCAGCTACCTCGAGGTCGAGCCGGGCGTGCGGATGGCCTATATCGACGCCGGACCGCCCGACGCGCGCGAGACGTTGCTGCTGCTCCACGGCGAGCCGATGTGGGGCTACCTCTACCGCAAGATGATCGGCCCCTTCGTGGCTGCCGGCTATCGGGTGATCGTCCCCGACCTGATCGGGTTCGGCCGATCAGACAAGTTCGTCGATCCAGCGCGCTACAGCTACGCCGCCCACGTCGGCTGGGTCACCGAGCTGGTCCGCAAGCTGGACCTCAAACACATGACGATCTTCGGCCAGGACTGGGGCGGCCTGATCGGCGGCCGGGTGCTGGCGGAGAATATCGAACGGTTCGCGCGCGCCGTGATGTCCAACACCGCCCTGCCGGGGCGTGGGCAGGCCATTCCCGGCCTCACCGCCCAGGTGCCGCTTTCGGCCGCGGAGCTGCTGGAACGGTTCGGCCTCGACTGGCGCGAGACCGTGGAGGCGGACGACACCATCAACCCGGAGAAGATCCAGGCGATGATCGCGCGCGGGCCGTCGATCTATTTCCTCGCCTGGCGGGTCTACAGCCAGACGGTCGCCGAGCTGACGCCGTCAAAGATCATTCCCGGCTGGTGCGTTCGCCCTGTCTCGGCGGCGGCGCGGGCGGCCTATGACGCCCCCTTCCCGGACGAGCGGTACAAGGCCGGCTCGCGGCGTTTTCCGATGCTGGTGCCGATCACCGCCGACGATGTGGCCCGCGAGCACGGGGAGGCGGCCTGGGAGGTGCTGCGAAAGTCGCGGTTGCCCTTCCTGACCCTCTGGGGTGACCGCTGTCCGTTCACCTACATGGACAAGGGCGCGCGTTACCGATCGGAGATCCCTGGCGCGAGCCTGCCCGGCGTCGAACACCAGGTGTTCCCCGCGGGCCACTTCTCGCAGGAGGACGCGGGCGAGGACATGGCGCACGCGATGATCGCCTTCATCGGCCGGTTCCCCTGAAGGCCCTATCGGTCGGAGCCCATACGACATGACCACCCGACAGAAGCTTCGCCGGGGCTGGCTCGGCCTGCTGGTCCTCGCCTATGGCGGGTTCCTGCTCTGGTATGGCGGCGGCGGCCACACGATCACCGCCGCCGAGGGCAAGATCCTGCTCGAGCGGGTCAGGACCTCGTCCGCCGCGATTGAACACCCGGAAGTCCTGGCGGCCATGGCCAGGCTGATCGCGCAGGACAATGGGCGCGAGTTCTACATGATCAATCTCGAGCACATCCGGCCCGGGCCGGAGGCCGCGAAGGCGGATCGCGCCTATGCCCGAACCGTGCTTCCAGCGCTGCTCAAGCACGGGTCCATGCCGGTCTATGTGGGCCGCATCCAAGGCCTGCTGATCGGGCAAAGCGACGCCGACTTCGGCCGCGTCGCCCTGGTCCGCTACCGCTCGCTTCGCGACTTCCTGGCCATCTTCACCGACACCGCCATGCAGGCCGGCGTGGATAACAAGTTCGCCTCGCTGAGCTACACCGAGGCGCGGGCGACGTCGCCGGTGATATCGCTGCTGGCCGTGCGTCTGACCGCGGCGTGCCTGTTCGGCCTGGCGGGCCTGGCCGGCTGGATCGCGCTCAGAAATCGCCCCGCCTGACGGCGCAAACGGCGCGTCAGTTGTCCCACAGACCGTCGTCCGAAAATCCGACCCTGCTGCCGTCGGCGAGAACAGGTGTTTGATCCATCATGGTCTCGGTCCTAGCCCGGATCGGCGCGGCGGCAAGGCGTCAGAGGGGCCCACCGCGCGTTTCATTCCGCCCATCGACACGCGGCGCACATTTTGGCCTAAGCTGGCCAGGCGCGGCGGGGGCGCGCAAGACCATGTCCGACGAAAACTTGGCGCGATCGGCCCTGCGCAAGATCGCCTGGCGGCTGCTGCCGCTGATCGCGATCGGTTACGGCATCGCCTACATGGACCGCGTGAACATCAGTTTCGCGGCGCTGCAGATGAACCGCGATCTTGGGTTCAGCGCCACGGTCTACGGCCTGGGCGGCGGGTTGTTCTTCCTCAGCTACGCGGCCCTGGAAGTACCCTCGAACATGATCCTGGCCCGGGTCGGCGCCCGGCTCTGGATCACCCGCATCATGCTGACCTGGGGCGTCATCGCCATGGGCATGGCCTTCGTTCAGACGCCCTGGCAGTTCTACACGATGCGCTTCCTGCTCGGCGCGGCCGAGGCGGGGTTCTTCCCCGGCGTCCTCTACTATGTGACCCTCTGGTTCCCCGAGGCGCATCGGGCGCGGGCGATCACCCGCTTCTATTTCGCCGTCCCGCTCAGCGCGGCGCTGATGGGAACGGTGGCGGGCAGCCTGCTGGGGCTGCACGGCCTGGCCGGCCTGGCCGGCTGGCAGTGGCTGTTCCTGGTGCAGGGCGCGCCCGCCGTCCTGATGTCAGCGGTGATCTTCTTCGCCCTCCCCGACCGGCCGGAGGCGGTCAAATGGCTGACGGCGGCCGAGAAGACTTGGCTCAGCGTCCGCCTCGCCGCCGACGCGGCCGGCCGACGCGGTGACAGCCACAATCCGTTCCGCGCCTTGCTCGACCCGACGATCGCGGCGCTGGTCGCCGTCAACTTCCTGGTCCTGGGATCCGGCTACGCCTTCACCCTGTCGGCCCCGCAGATCGTCAAGGACGCCACCGGCTTCGACGCCGCCACGGTGGGCTACATCGCGGCCGCCGGCGGCCTGGCCGGGGCGGCGGCGATGCTGATCAACGGCTGGCTCTCTGACCGCACCGGCGAGCGACACCTGTTCGTCGTGGCGCCCCTGCTGGCGGTGGGCGCGGCCATGGCGGTGCTGAGCCTGACCGATCTCCCGGCCGCGGTGATCGCCGGCTATCTCATCTACACGGTGGGGAATTTCGCGGCCATGGGCCTGTTCTGGACCACCCCCGGGGCGATCCTGCACCCGCGCTCAGCGGCCGTGGGCGTGGCGGCGATCAACTCGCTGGGTCAGATCGGCTCGTTCGTGATCCCGTCCCTGTGGGGCGTCGCGAAGGACCAGACCGGCACCTATCACGCAGGCTTGGCCGTGGTGGCGATCAACTTCACGCTCGCGGCGCTGATCCTGCTGGGCCTGCGGGCCAGGGCGAAGCGGGTCGCCCTGGCCGCTTGATCGCTAGTTCCCGCCCAGCGGCGTGTTCTCGTTCGGGCCGTCGGAGTTGGCTTCCGAGCCGCGGCGGCGATTGCCCATCAGGGCCTGGGCCGTGGCCAGTTCCGCCTGGTCAAGCACCCCGTCCTTGTTGGCGTCCAGGCGGGCCCAGAACGTGCCCATCATCTTGCCCATCTGGCCGCGCAGTTCGGACTTCTGCAGCTTGCCGTCGATGTTGTCGTCCATCATCCCAAGCGTGCGGGTCTTGGCGAAGCGGGCGTCGTTATCGACCTGTTGGGCCGCCGTCTCGTCCAGCCACCGGAACGAGACCGAGGTGAACAGCATCTCCTCGAACGACTGCTCGCCCCAGGTGATTTCGCGATTCGGGTCCGGGTTGGACGGGTTGCGCTTGGAGTTGTCGTAGACGTAGTGCGCGATCAGCTTCGAGCCGGCCGGGATCTTGATCGGCTGGGCGAAAGTGTACGACCGCTGCCAGTTGAAGTCGTAGCGCGGCATGGAGAGCAGCAACGTCTTCTTGCCGTCCGGCGTCTGTAGCCACAGGTCATTGGAATAGGCCCGATAGTGCGCGTGCGGGAACGCCGAATAGAGCAGCGCGTCGTTGGGGAATTCGACGTAGGCGACCTCGGTGTGACGCGCCGAGTTGGCCGGGATCTGGATAGTGGGGTCGATCACCACCACGCTCCGCATGATGTACTTCGGAACCGTGTCGCGGAAGTAGACGCCGATCTGCGAGCTATCGACCGTTTCCTTGCCGTAGGGCGTGTAGTGCATCTGATAGCCGATGGCGCCGCCGGCCGGCAGATAGGTGCCGACCTCGTTCGAGAACACATTGGACTCCGCGCCCACGGCGTAGCCGCCGACCGACCCGCGCCAGCGCATCTCGGAGGACGTGGCGCCGCCGGTCGGCACGTCCTTCATCCAGCCGGTCAGGATGTGGTGCACCGCCTGGCGGTCGCCGGGCTTCACCGTCGTGGCGCGAATCCAGCGGCCTTCCGTCGTGGTGTTCGCCGTGAACGGCCGTTGATAGTCCACAACCCCCGAAGCCGGGACCTTGAACGCCGGGATATTGAAGACCAGGTCCGGCTTGCCGAGCGGCCATTCCGCGGCCACGCGGCGGGTGACGGCGAGCGGGTCGGGACCCTCGCCGCGGGGCGCGCCAGCCTCGATCCAGTGCACCAGCGTCTTGATCTCGGCCGGGCTCAAGTTCTTGTCGTCGGAAAACTTACCAACGTGCGGGTCGGCGTTGTAGGGCGGCATGCGATCGGTGCGGATGGTCTCGCGGATCATGGGCGAGAAGCCCTTGACCATCTCGTAGCTCTTCATGGCGAACGGGCCGATGCCGCCTTCCTGGTGGCAGGCGACGCACTTGGCTTCCAGGATCGGGGCCACGTCCTTGGCGTAGGACGCCTTGGTTACCCCGCGCTCTGGGAACACGATCATCGCCCCCGCGCTGGCCATCGCCGCCGCCGGGATCGCCTTGCCGGCCAGCATGGCGTCCAGCGCCGCCGCTGCGCCCGACACCGGGCCACGGTAGGCGACGGTCCAGGTCTTGGGGTTGATCACGATGGCCTCGGCCGAGCGATTGACGCCCAGCGACTCGCCAACCAACTGGTTGACATCCATCAGGATCGGCATGTCGAAGCCGGCCTTCTGGGCCTCGGCCTGGATCGCCTCGCGGCTGTCCTTCAGGTTCGAATTCAGCAGCAGAAACTCGACGCCCTTGGCGCCGTAGGTCGAGGCGAGGACCTTCAGCGTAGGCGCCGCGGCCTGGATGACCTTGTCGCCATTGGACTGGGTGATCAGCACCACCGCCGAGGCGTCGGGCATGCGATAGAGCTCGTGCGCCTCGAGATTGGCATCGACCAGCATGAAGTTGTCGACGCGGGCCGGCGTCGTGGCCGAGGCATTGGCGGCCGCGCTTGCGGCCATGGCGTGCGGTGCGCCGGCGTCGCTGGCGCAACTGGAGATCAGCGCGGTCGAAGCCAACAGGGCGGCCATGGCGGTCAGACGGGTCATCGGATCATCCCCCTAAGGACGGACAGGTGTCTCCCCCCGAAAAGTTACGAGGGCGTCGCAACACTTTTGCTCCGCGGACATTACATCAATATTTCGAACCGCGACGCCTATCGCGTCCGCTTCACCCAGTCTGGGAGTCCAGGAGCGTGTCTGGATAATCGCTGGTCTGGAGGCTGAGCGCTGTGAGGCGGGAGCGGTGGGTCGTGTCCCACCGCGTGGTGTAACTGACCGGGTGTGGTCACCGCGCTCTTCGGCTGGGCCGGAGGTTCGGTTCAGTGGCGCGCCGGCCGAACACCCTGTCCGGGGCACTGGCCGGCCACACCCAAGCAAAAGGCCCCGAATCGCTCCGGGGCCCTCGCAAATCTCGGTCGGTGTTAGGCGCCGGTTAGGACGCGTAGAATTCCACGACCAGGTTGGGTTCCATCTTCACCGGGTACGGCACCTCGGCCAACTCCGGCATGCGGACGAAGGTCGCCGCCATGCCCTTGCCGTCGACGGTGATGTAGTCCGGCGTGTCGCGTTCGCCCGACTGCAGGGCTTCCAGCACCAGGGCCATGTGGCGCGAGCGCTCGCGCACCGACACCACGTCGCCGGCCTTCACGCGGAAGGAGGCGATGTTCACCCGCTTGCCGTTCACCAGCACGTGGCCGTGGTTGACGAACTGACGCGCGGCGAACGGGGTCGGCACGAACTTGGCGCGGTAGACCACCGCGTCCAGCCGGCTTTCCAGCAGCGAGATCAGGTTCTCCGAGGTGTTGCCCTTGCGGCGCGCGGCCTCGGTATAGATGCGGACGAACTGCTTCTCGGTGATGTTGCCGTAGTAGCCCTTCAGCTTCTGCTTGGCGCGAAGCTGGAGCCCGAAATCGGAAACCTTCGACTTCCGGCGCTGGCCGTGCTGGCCGGGGCCGTAAGCGCGGCTGTTGATCGGGGACTTCGGGCGACCCCAGATGTTTTCGCCCATCCGGCGGTCGAGTTTGTACTTGGCGCTATGGCGCTTGGACATAGATCACTCATCATTCGATCCGAGCCGGCGACCTCTCATGGAGATCGCGATTGCAACGGCGGCTTCGCATCAACCCGTCATAGGTTTCCTACCACTCAGGTTGCCCCGGCGGCTGGAAGGCGCGGTGTATGACGGCCGGCGCCCTCGGAGTCAAGAATTGCGCGGGCCGGGCATCTCACGTCTGTTCATTCCGCTTCTCCCCGTCCCGTCCGCGCCGCCACCGCGCGGGCGGCCTCGCCGGCCTCCGCCCACCAGCGCCGCATCATCTCGCCCGCCGACCCCGGCCGCGTCAGCCCGACGCCCTGCCCCGCCCACAGCGACAGCATCTCCGGGTCGCCCGCCGCCGTGGCGGCCGCGCGCAGCGGCTGGGTCAGGCGGTTCTGCACCGGATAGGCCGGGACCGCGTCCTGCACGGCCCGCATCTCGCGCATGAAGTGGTTCTCGATGCCGCGGGCGTGGCGGCCGGTGAAGGCCCGCGTCAGCCGCGTGGCGTCGTCCCCTGCGGTCGCCACAGCGCCGCGCCAGGCCGCCGGCGTTACCGCCTCCTCGGCCAGCAGGAAGGCGGTGCCCATCTGGACGGCCGAGGCGCCCAACGCCAGCGCCGCCGCCACGCCGCGCCCGTCCATGATCCCGCCCGCCGCGATCACCGGCAGGTCCACCGCCGCGCGGATGGTGCTGACCAGCGCCAGGGTCCCAACCAGGCTGGCCTCGACCTCGGCCAGGAAGTGGCCCCGATGACCGCCGGCCTCAAAGCCCTGGGCGCAGATCCCGTCGGCCCCGACCGCCGCCCAGGCCCGCGCCTCGGCCACCGTTGTCGCGGTGCCGACCACCAGTGTCCCGGCCGCGTGCAGCGCCGCCACCTGCGCCTTGGTCAGGATGGAGAAGGTGAAGGAGGCCATCGGCGGCCCGGCCTCGACCACCGCGGCGAACTGGGCGTCGAAATCCTGGGCGAACTGGTTGGGGGCTGCCGGCAACGGCGCGCCCAGCGCCTGATACCAGGGCGCCAGCCGGGCCAGCGCCGTGTCCAGCTCGCTGGCGGTTGGCGCGGCCTTGGGCGCCATCAGCAGGTTCACGCCGAACGGCGCGTCGGTTTGGGCGCGGACACCGGCGATGGCTGGCCCGATCTCGCCCGGCGCCAGGGTGGCGATGGCCAGGGTCCCCAGGCCCCCCGCGCCGCTGACCGCCACCGCCAGGGCGTCGAACGAGGCGCCCACCATCGGCGCCTGAATGATCGGGATCGGCAGGTCGTCGAGCAGGTCAGCCAGGCTCATTCCGCCTCTCCCGCCTTCACCTTGTCGGCCTTCTGGGCCGCCAGCTTGGCCAGCACCCGCCCCCGCCCCCGGGACAGCGCCGTCACCACGCCCCGGAACGTGCGGACTTCCTGCTCGGACATCCGGCCCTTGCCCAACGCCGAGCGCAGGTTCTGCACCATCGACGGCCGCTTGTCCGGCGGATGGAAGAAGCCGGCGGCGTCCAGTTCCCGCTCCAGGTGCTCGAACAGGCCCAACATGGCCGCCCCGTCGGCGGTCGGCGAATGCTCGCGGAAGATCGCCGGCGGCGCATCGGCCACCCGCGTGCGCCACTCATAGACGTTGATCGCCACCGCCTGCGCCAGGTTCAGCGACCGGAAGCGCGGGTCGATGGGGATCGTGACCACCGCCTGGCACAGCGCGATGTCGGCCGTCTCCAGCCCGGCTCGCTCGCCGCCGAACAGCAGGCCGATGCGCTCGCCCCGACCCGAGGCCTCGAACAGCTCGCCCGCCGCCGCCCTGGGCGTAAGGATCGGCAGTTGCAACTCGCGCGGCCGGGCCGTGGTGGCGAATACCAGCTGCAGGTCGGCGATGGCGTCGGCGACGCTGTCAAACACCTGGGCGTCATTCAGCGGCCACTCGGCGCCCGACGCCAGCGCCCAGGCGCGTTCCTGTGGCCAGCCGTCGCGTGGATTCACCAGCCGCAGGTCGGCCAGGCCGAAGTTCGCCATCACGCGCGCGACCGCGCCGATGTTCTCTGCGAGCTGTGGCGCGTTCAGGATAATGACAGGCGCCATGACGGCAGGGTCTGGGACGGAGGCTTCGGCCATGCTGCGCTTAAAGAAGGCCCACCGCCCGATGGCAACCCCGATGCACCGCCGAACCCTGCTGGCGCTGGCGCCCGCGGCCCTGCTGGCGGCCTGCCAGGAGAAGATGCCGACCACGGTCTCGACCACGCCGAAGATCGAGCTGGCGGGCCTGGCCCGGGCCATCGACGCCATCGCCGCCCGCGCCCGACCGGCGACGCTGGGGGTAGGGCTGATCAATCTGGAGAGCGGCGAGACCTTCACCCTCAACGCCGAGCGCGCGTTCCCGATGATGAGCGTGTTCAAGATGCTGCTGGGCGCCGCGGCCCTTTCCGAGGTCGACGCCGGGCGGGTGATGCTCGACGAAAGGCTCTTGCTCCTGGAGGCGCAGCTGTCACCGCCGTTCTCGCCGATCGCCGCTGCCTTCCCGGGCCGGCGCGAGTACACGGTCAACGACCTGCTCACCGCCGCCGTCGTCGATAGCGACAACACCGCCGCCGACGTGCTGATGAAGCGGATCGGCGGGCCGGGCGCGCTCACCGCCTGGATGACCGGCAAGCATCTGAAGGGCCTGCGCGTCGATCGCTACGAGCGCGAAATGGTCCCCGAGGCGTTCGGCATGGCCTCGTTCCGGCCGGCGTGGAATTCCGAATCGGGGTTCGCCACGGCCAAGGCGGCTGTGCCCCCGCAGACGCGCATGGCGGCCATGCGCGCCTTCATGGCCGACCCGCGCGACACCGCCACCCCACGCGGCATGCTGGAGTTCCTGCAGCAGTTGGACCGGGGCGATCTGATCTCGCCCGCCTCGACCAAACGGCTGCTGCAATTGATGGGCCGCACGCCGCGCGGCGCGGACCGCCTGAAGGCCGGACTGCCCAGGGACGCTTTCTTCGCGCACAAGCCGGGGACCTCGGGGACCGACCAGGGCCTCTCGCTGGCGCACAATGACGTGGGCGTCTTCACCCTGGCCGACGGACGCAGCTACGCTGTCTGCGCCTTCCTGTCCGGATCGACCCTGGATGAGGCCGGGCGCGACGCAATCGTCTCCGAGGTCGCGGCCGCCTGCGTCCGTGCGATCGGTTAACGCTACGCAGCCTTTGCGTCGGCGCTCGCGGCGGCTATACGGCGAAACAAGGAACCGTCGCCCGGAGCGCCCGCGAGTCATGGCCAAAATCAAAGTCGCCAACCCCGTCGTAGACATCGATGGGGACGAGATGACCCGCATCATCTGGAAGTGGATCAAGGAAAAGCTGATCTTCCCCTTCGTCGATGTCGAGATCGACTATTACGACCTGGGGATGGAGAACCGCGACGCCACCGACGACCAGGTGACGATCGACGCGGCCAACGCGATCAAACGCCATGGCGTCGGCATCAAGTGCGCGACCATCACGCCCGACGAAGCGCGGGTTAAAGAGTTCAATCTCAAGAAGATGTGGAAGTCGCCGAACGGCACGATCCGCAACATCCTGGGCGGCGTCGTCTTCCGCGAACCGATCATCTGCAAGAACGTGCCCCGGCTGATTCCCGGCTGGACCCAGCCGATCATCATCGGCCGCCACGCGTTCGGCGACGTCTACAAGGCCACCGACTTCAAGGTGCCCGGCCCCGGCAAGCTGACGATCAAGTTCGTCGGCAACGATGGCCAGGTGATTGAGCACGAGGTGTTCGACTACCCGAGCGCCGGCGTGGCCATGGCCATGTACAACCTTGATGATTCGATCGCCGACTTCGCCCGCGCCAGCTTCGCCTACGCGCTGAACCGCAAGTACCCGCTGTACCTGTCCACCAAGAACACGATCATCAAGGCCTACGACGGCAACTTCAAAGACATCTTCGCCGCCGTCTTCGAGGCCGAGTTCGCCGACAAGTTCAAGGCCGCGAACCTGACCTACGAGCACCGCCTGATCGACGACATGGTGGCCTCGTCGCTGAAGTGGCCGGGCGGGTTCATCTGGGCCTGCAAGAACTACGACGGCGACGTGCAGTCCGACCAGGTCGCCCAGGGCTTCGGCTCGTTGGGCCTGATGACCTCGGTGCTGATCACCCCCGACGGCAAGATCGTGGAGGCCGAGGCCGCCCACGGCACCGTCACCCGCCACTTCCGCCAGCACCAGAAGGGCGAGGCCACCTCCACCAACGCCATCGCCTCGATCTTCGCCTGGACCCAAGGCCTGAAGCATCGCGCCAAGCTGGACGGCAATGCGGAACTCGATGCGTTCTGCATGACCCTGCAGAAGGTCTGCGTCGATACCGTCGAGAGCGGCTCGATGACCAAGGACCTGGCGCTGCTGGTCGGCGACACCCAGGGCTGGCTGACCACCGAGGGCTTCCTCGACAAGGTCGCGGCGAACCTCGAGAAGGCGCTGGCCGCTTAAGCCAACGTCTCACGGACGGCTTTCACGAACGCCGCTCGCGGGCTCCGCGGGCGGCGTCTTCGTGTCAGCGGCCTTCGACCCACACGTCGAGGGGCTGATTCTCTTCGTGGCGGACGAGGACCATGTAGCCCGCAATGAAGGCCACGAGCCCGAAGGCGGCCCCGCCCCAGAAGCCCGCCGGCGTCGCGAACCACAGGGTGAAGAAGAACACCGCGTCGCCGATCACCAGCATGGCCCATCGGGTGAGGAGGCTGAAGGCGTGGTAGGTTTTCTCGTGGACGAGGACGTCTTGTGTCTGGTCGCCGAACTGACTGCCGCTACTCATGTCGGAATCTCCGATCTGGTTGCCGTCTGTCGCCACGGAGCGCCTTGCGACAGCACATGTCAATGACGGTTTGTTCTTGCTTCGTTCGATGACGCGGGTAGACATCTCGCACATTTCAGGAGCAGCGGCATGTCCATCGGCTACGTCACCCTCGGCTACAACGACGAGACCCAGGCGGTGGCGTTCTACGACGCCGTGCTGGGCGCCATCGGCTATGCGCGCGGACCGGTCGAGGGCGGCTGGGCCTTCTACGGCCGCGGCGAAACGCCGGGCGTGGGGCTGTGCAAGCCACACGATGGCCAGGCTGCCCGCGGCGGCAACGGCGCCATGCTGGGCTTCAAGGCCGACAGCGTCGAGCAGGTGAAGGCCGCCTACGAAGCCGCGCTGGCCAATGGCGGAACCGACGAAGGCGCCCCTGGCTTCCGCCCGCCCGAGGCCACCAGCGGCTTCTACGGCGCCTACGTCCGCGACGCCGCCGGCAACAAGCTCTGCGTCTACGTCACCGTCTGAGGGTGCTCAGCCAGCCAGCAGCGCCTTCACCGCGGCCAGCCCCTCGGTCGCCTTGGACGCATCGGGTGCGCCGCCCTGGGCGAAGTCGGGACGCCCGCCGGCGCCCTGGCCGCCCATGGCCAGCACCCCGGCCTTGGCGAGGTCGGCGGCGTTGAACCGGCTCTGCGCCGCGCCGATGACCGCCACGGTCATGGCGGCCTTGCCGTCGGCAGTGCCCACCAGGATGATCACCCCGTCCGGCAGCTGCTTCTTGAATTCCTCGGCGATGGGCCGCAGGTCCTTGCCGCCGACGCCGTCCATGATCCGCGCCAGCACCTGGACGCCGCCGATCTCCTCCGGCCCCGTCGCGGCGGCCCCGCCACCGCCCATGGCCAGCTGGCGCTTGGCGTCGGCCAGTTCCTTCTCCAGGCGCCGGCTCTGGGTCTGCAGCGCCTCGACGCGGGCCGTCACCTCGACCACCGGGACCTTGAACTGGTCGGCCAGGCCTTTGGCCACGCCGGCCTGTTCCAACAGATGGCGGCGCGCCGCCTCACCGGTCAGGGCCTCGATCCGGCGAATGCCGGCCGCGACCCCCTGCTCCTGGATCACCTTGAACAGCGCGATGTCGCCGGTGCGGGCCACATGGGTGCCGCCACAGAGTTCGACGGAATATGCCCCCCGTTCCGCACCTTCTGGCCCTCCGATCTCGCGGCCCAGGGTCAGCACGCGTACGCTCTCGCCGTATTTCTCGCCGAACAGCGCCATGGCGCCGGCGGCCATGGCCTCCTTGGGCGCCATCAGCTGGGTGTCGGCGGCCAAGTTCTGGCGCACCACCGCGTTCACTTCCGTCTCGATGCGGTCGATCTCGTCGGGGGTCACCGGCGCGCCGTGGCTGAAGTCGAAGCGGATCCGCTCGCCATCGACCATCTGGCCCTTCTGGGTGACATGAGCGCCCAGCACGTTGCGGAGCGCGGCGTGCAGCAGGTGGGTCGCCGAGTGGTTGGCCCGGGTCGCCGCGCGCCGCTCGGTGTTCAGCGCCAGCCGCACCCGCGTGCCGGGCGTCAGGCCGCCTTCGAGAATCTCCAGGTCATGCACATGCAGGTCGCCGGCATGCTTCTGCACATCGCTCACCCGCGCGCGCCCACCGGTCCACGCCACCTCACCGGTGTCGCCCGCCTGACCGCCGCTTTCAGCATAGAACGGCGTGCGGTCGAACAGCGCCTGCACCTTGGCCCCCGTCACCGCCCCGTCGATCTCGCGGCCGTCCTCGACCAGCACCAGCAGCTCGGCGGTGATCTCGCCGTCCTCGTAGCCGGTGAAGTCCGTCGGGCCGAGCCGCTCACGGATCGCGAACCATTCACCCGCCGCCGAGGCTTGGCCCGATCCGGTCCAGGCTTCGCGAGCCATTTCGCGCTGCCGGGCCATGGCGGCGTCGAACTCGGCCAGGTTCACCGTCAGGCCCTTCGCCCGGACCGCGTCCTGCGTCAGGTCCAGCGGGAAGCCGTAGGTGTCGTAGAGCTTGAACGCCGTCTCGCCTGAGAGCACGTCGCCCGCGTTCAGCCCACTCGTGGCTTCATCAAGCAGGCTCATGCCGCGGCCGAGCGTGCGGCGGAAGCGCTCCTCCTCCTGACGCAGGGTGTCGATGATCGCGGGCTCGGCGCGTTTCAGCTCCGGATAGGCCTCGCCCATCCCGGCGATCAGGGTCGGCGCCAGGCGGTGCATCAGCGGCTCTTCCGCTCCCAGCAGGTGGGCGTGGCGCATGGCGCGGCGCATGATCCGGCGCAGGACGTAGCCGCGGCCCTCGTTCGACGGCGTCACGCCATCGGCGATCAGGAAGCTGGTAGAGCGCAGGTGGTCGGCGATCACCCGGTGCGACGGGCCGTTCGAGGCGCCGCCCATCCCGCCGACCAGGCCGCGCGAGGCGGTGATGATGTTGCGGAACAGGTCCACGTCGTAGTTGTCGTGCACGCCCTGCAGCACGGCGGCGATCCGCTCCAGGCCCATGCCGGTGTCGATCGAGGGCTTCGGCAGCGCCTCGCGCCGACCGTCGGCGAACTGCTCGAACTGCATGAAGACCAGGTTCCAGATCTCCACGAACCGGTCGCCGTCCTCGTCCGGGCTGCCGGGCGGCCCGCCGGGGATGTGGGCGCCATGGTCGTAGAAGATCTCCGAGCACGGTCCGCAGGGGCCGGTGTCACCCATCGACCAGAAGTTGTCGGCGGTGGCGATGCGGATGATGCGGCTGTCGGGCAGCCCGGCGATCTTCTTCCAGAGCCCGTGGGCCTCGTCGTCGGTGTGATAGACGGTGACCGTCAGCTTCTCAGGGTTGAGGCCGAACTCCTTGGTCAGCAGCTCCCAGGCCAGCGTGATCGCCTGTTCCTTGAAATAGTCGCCGAACGAGAAGTTGCCCAGCATCTCGAAGAAGGTGTGGTGGCGCGCGGTGTAGCCGACGTTGTCGAGGTCGTTGTGCTTGCCGCCGGCGCGGACCGACTTCTGCGAGCTGGCCGCGCGCGGCCACGGCGGGGTCTCGGCGCCGGTGAAGTAGTTCTTGAACGGCACCATGCCGGCGTTGACGAACAGCAGCGTCGGATCGTTCTGCGGCACCAGCGGCGCCGAGGCGATGACGGCGTGATCGTTGCGCTGGAAGTAGTCCAGGAAGTGGGTCCGGATTTCGTTCAGGCTCGCCATGGGGGCTCGGTCTCGACAGCAACGGAACGCCCCGACAGCTGGGGCCGCGTCGATTTACGCGAAACCGGCCAGATCGCAAAAGGCGGGCGCGGCGTGGGGGCATGGGGTCGGTGGATCTTTGCGGCGCAGTGTGGCTCAGGTGGGCCAATTCGACGCAATTTCGACATCGATCCATCACGACGATTGAACTTTTCGCGGGTGAGGGATACCGCTCTCCACCATGAGCAAGGGTGAAGAATTCCAGAAACGCGCGCTGGCCGCGGATGCGCACGCCGCGACGTCACTCGGCATCACGCGCGCGCATTTCCTCGAGTCCGCCAAGCAGTGGCGGGAGAAGGCCCTCGAGGCGGGCTATGTGCCGGTCGTCGAGAAGGTGCGCCGGTCGCGCAAAACCGCCGGGTAACCGAACAGGTCGCCAACGCGCCAAAGGCGAAAGCCGGGGTCGCCATGTCGGGGACATCGCGGGTTGAAGCCGACCCCTGACGCGCCGCAGGTCATCAGCACCTGGGCAGCTTCACCATGGCCCGGCTCCTTGTTCCAGTGCGACGACTCCAGTCCCGGCGGCCGGGAATAGGATTGAAACCTATCCCGCGCGAACCTCGCCGTCGGTCAGCTGTTCGAGGTCGGCGATCAGCCCCGGCCCGGTGGGTCGCCAGCCGAGGCGCTGGCGGGTCAGCGCACTGGAGGCCGGGAGGTCGGCCGTGGCGAACATGGCCAGCCAGCCGAAATGAGCGGGCGCTTGCTCTGGCGTGATGGATCTCGCCGGCAGGCCCAGGCGCCGGCCGATGGTCTCGGCGATGGCGCGCATCGCGACGCCCTCCTCCGCCACCGCGTGATAGCGCGCCCCGCGCTCGGCCCGCTCCAGCGCCAGCCGGTAGAGCCGCGCGGTGTCGAGCACATGCGCCGCGGGCCACCGGTTGGCGCCCTCGCCGATCCAGGCTGACACGCCATGCTCCCGCGCCGCGGCGATCGCGTAGGTGACGAGGCCCTGCTTCTCGCGATCACCCGCCGGTCGTCGTCGCAGTTCGCCTGATAGGTCGAGAAATCGTGGTTGAAGGCCAGGTGGATCACCCCGTCCGCCCGGGCGGCCCCGGCCGTGAGGCTGTCCAGGTCTTCCAGCGTCCCAGGGTGCGGCTCGGCGCCGGCCGCCGCCAGCGCGCGGGCGCCCACGTCCGACCGCGTCAGGCCCAGCACCTGGTGGCCGGCCGCGATCAGCTCCGCCGCCACCGCCGAACCCACAAACCCGGTCGCACCGGTCACGAATACGCGCATCGCCAAGCCTCCTGAGATCGCATCGCAGGAAACAGGTTTGGGCGCGTACAGCTATACGGGTAAAGTCGTGATCTTATCAGGGTATATAGATCAACAGGATGAGCGCGCGTTTCGCCGACGACCGAGGGCTCGGGCGCTATCTGAAGGACCGCCGCGCAAAGCTGGACCCTGCGGCGTTCGGCTTCCCCCCGGAGCGCCGTCGAACCCCCGGCCTGCGCCGCGAGGAAGTCGCCCAGCGGGCGAGCATCAGCGCCACCTGGTACACCTGGCTGGAGCAAGGACGCGGCGGCGCGGCGTCCGCCGACGTGCTGGACCGCATCGCCCACGCCCTCATGCTCACCGACGCCGAACGTGAGCATCTGTTCCTGCTGGGCCTGGGTCGCCCGCCCGAAGCGCGCTATCGCCGCGACGAGGGCGTGACGCCGCGCCTGCAGCGGGTGCTGGACGCCCTGGAGCCCTGCCCGGCGCTGATCCGCACCGCCACCTGGGACGTGGTGGCCTGGAACCGCGCGGCGACGGTCATGCTGACCGACTACGGCGCCGTGCCACCGGAGGAGCGCAATGCGCTGCGCGCCATCTTCCTCGATCCGCGGGTCCGGGCCGTCCACTATGACTGGGAGAGCGTGGCGCGCTTCGTGGTCAGCGCCTTTCGCGTCGATGCGGCCCGCGCCGGCGCGGCGGCGGCGGTGGCGCCGCTGGTGGAAGAACTCTCGCGCCGCAGTCCAGAGTTCGCCGCCATGTGGCGCGAGAACGACGTCCTGGGCCACCACGGCGAGGGGGTGAAGCAGATCCGTCACCCGGTGCTTGGCCCGATCGCCTTTGAGTACTCCGCCTTCGCGGTCGATGCCCGGCCAGACCTCAGCCTGCTGATCTATAATCCGGCCAGCCCGGCTGACGCTGAGAAGATCGCCACGCTGGCTGGCGTCACGCCTTCGCCCGGAGCCACCCGATGAGCCCCACCATCACCGCCTTCAAGGCCTCGCCCGATCGCGGCCGGGGACTGGCGCGGGACATGCGGGTTCGTTGGGCGTTTGAGGAAGTGGGCCAGGCCTACGAAGACGCGGGTCTCGTGCTGTTCGAGTCGGGGGCCATCGTGTTGCATATCGCCGAGCGCTATGCGGGCCTGCTGCCAGGCGATGCGAACGCCCGGGCGCGCGCGATCAACTGGATGTTCGCCGCCCTCAATTCGGTGGAGCCGCCGATTGTGGATCGGATGATCGCCACGCTCGTAGAGCGCGACGAGCCCTGGTTCGAAGCCCGCCGTCCCCTGGTTGAGGATCGTATCCATCAACGACTGGGTGAACTTTCACATCGCCTGGGTGCGGCCGACTGGCTCGACGGTGCGTTCAGCGCCGGAGACCTGCTGATGGTGTCGGTCCTGCTGCGCCTGGGTGGATCGGGGCTTCTGGATGACTATCCGAACCTTGGCGCCTACATCGCCCGCGGCGAAGGGCGGCCCGCCTACCAGCGGGCCTTTGCCGCGCAATTGGCGGTTTTCACCGCCGCATCGCGCGGCCGATAGCGGCCGGCATGAAAAAGACGCCCGGGGTTTGACCCCAGGCGTCCAGCTTCCTCAGAGGGTCGGTCGGCCGCCGTGCCGGGTGGCGCGTCGGGGCGGGCCCACTGGCGGGGAGGCCCGCGCCAGAGCGTGGCGGCCACCTCGATCTCAGAGGGAGCCATCACCGTCGTCAGCTTCCTCGGGGGGGCCGACGAGCAGCTGTTCCTCGACGACGTCCTTGGCGCCGCGGACCCTGGCTTCGATGTCGGCCGCGATATCCTTGTTGGCCTTCAGGAACTCACGGACGTTGTCGCGGCCCTGGCCGATGCGCTGGGAGTTGAACGAGAACCAGGAGCCGGACTTCTCGATGACGCTGGCCTTGACGCCCAGGTCGATGATCTCGCCCAGCTTGGAAATGCCCTCGCCGTACATGATGTCGAACTCGACCTCGCGGAACGGCGGGGCGACCTTGTTCTTGACGACCTTCACGCGGACGTTGTTGCCCATGATCTCGTCGCGGATCTTCACCGACCCGATGCGACGGATATCGAGGCGCACCGAGGCGTAGAACTTAAGCGCATTGCCGCCGGTGGTGGTTTCCGGGCTGCCGTACATCACGCCAATCTTCATTCGGATCTGGTTGATGAAGATGACCAGGGTCTTGGCCTTTGAAATCGAGCCGGTCAGCTTGCGCAGCGCTTGGCTCATCAGTCGGGCCTGCAATCCAGGCAAGCTGTCGCCCATATCACCTTCGATTTCGGCGCGCGGGGTCAAGGCTGCCACGGAATCGATGACGATCACGTCGACCGCATTGGAGCGAACCAGGGTGTCGCAAATTTCCAGCGCCTGTTCGCCCGTGTCTGGCTGGGCGACCAGCAGGTCGTCCAGGTTGACATGCAACTTGTGCGCATAGGCCGGGTCCAGCGCATGTTCGGCGTCGATAAATGCAGCGGTACCACCGGCCTTCTGCACCTCAGCCACCACATGCAGGGCCAGGGTCGTTTTTCCCGAGCTTTCCGGGCCGTAGATTTCAACGATGCGCCCCTTGGGCAGACCGCCGATGCCGAGTGCGATATCGAGCCCCAGCGAGCCGGTAGAGTAGCTCTCCATTACGTCGGTGGCACCCTTGGCGCCCAACTTCATGACCGAGCCCTTGCCGAACGCCCGGTCTATCTGACTCAGCGCCGCCTCGAGCGCCTTCTGCTTTTCGGTATCTTCGCGTCCCACCAGTTTCAACGCCGCCTGTGTCGATGCCATTGCCTGAGCCCTCATCCCATGATTTGCCCTGGCCACGCGAGTCATACGCTGCGCCGCCGGTGAACAATGCCTATCGTCTTTGTTCCATGTTCGCAATCTGTTCTTGAGAACAAAGCAGGATCATTTTTGAAGGTACGTCCGATTTAGTCGCACCTGGCAAGGCTCTGAAATAACCCCACCCCGATTTGGCCATGGATGCGATCGAGCTTCGCCGCATTAAGCGGGAG
>CALQQB010000021.1 GCA_943332615.1 Phenylobacterium deserti | reverse complement strand
CTCGGCCTCGGCCCGGGCGCCATCCTCGCGAGCACGGCGGTCGGCTTCAGCCTGCGCCTGCTGGAGGCGGGCGGTCTCGATCACCCGCTGGCGGGCGGCGCGTTCTTCCGCTGACAGGCCGTCGTTCGGCTGGCCCGCGGCGGGTCGGCCGCCCGGCTGCGGCGCGGCGGGGCGCGGCGGTTCGAAGACGCGGCGTTCAGCGTTCGACGGCGCGGCGAGGTTGCCGGCGGGCGCACCGTGCGGACGCGACCGCTTGGTCTCCACCACCACCGTCTTGGTCCGGCCATGGCTGAAGCTCTGCTTCACCGTCCCGGAGCTGATGGAGCCACCCGGGCGGGGCTTCAGCGTCAGGGGCTTGCGGCCGTTGTTGTTGTCTTCGCTCATTCGCTCGCTTTACATATCGACCGGCGGATCCGGCCTCTTCCCGCAACATCGCCCCCTCGAAAATCAGGAAGGGGTCTCAAACGAGGAAGGGCGGAAACCTCACGGTTCCCGCTTCGCCTCGATAGGCTCCTCGCGCCAATCCTCAGGAAGGAGCGGACTAAATCCCGCCAGGCGTCGGACATCTTGGGCCCAACGTCCGACGGCTCGCCCCGCAAGGAAGGCGGTGTGTATCACATTCTCGCCGCCTAAGGCCAAACCCAATTCGGCCGCGTCAAACAGCCCGAAAACACCGGGCGGCGGCGACTGATGACGGGCCAGCCGCAGCAGCTTACCCCGGCCATCGGCGGCGCCGTCAGACGCCTCGATGAGCCAGGCGGCCTTGCCCGACGAAATCGTGGAGGAAACTTTTTCGAAGCCCGAAATAAGGTCTCCCGCCCGCTTCGCAAGCCCCAGTCCTGACAGGAGTCGAGACCTCAGCAGGCTCTCCACCTGATCGGCCAGTTCCGGCGACGCCTTGATCTGCGCCTTCGCCGCCCGTGCAAACAGGCCCTTCTTCGCGGCCGTCGTCACGGACGCCCGGTCCGCCGCCACCCACAGCCCCCGCCCCGGCAGCTTGCGCGCCAGGTCCGGGACGACAGACCCATCCGGCCCGGCCACAAATCGGATCAGCCGCGCCTCATCCATCACCTCGCCCGAGACGATGTCACGGCGTTCGCGATGAGCTTCGGCGTGGGTCTTGGGGGGCTTCGCGTTCATGCCGGCCACCGCACAGGCGCGTCGGCGCCGATAAAATCCACACGAACGCGCCTCACCGGGCGCAGCCGCGCCATCGACTCTCTCTGTTCGTGCGGTTCGTGGACAGATTTGACTGCGCCTGCGGCGCGCAGGCTGTCGTCGAGGGCCCGCGTGAATGCGGGCCCGCCATGGGACTGTCCGTTAGCCGTGCAGGCTGAAGATTCCATGGCGGGTCACCGTACCGCTCAGGCGTCTTGCGGTTCGCCCGGGGCGGGCGCCACGGCGAACACGGCTTCGGCGGACTCGGGGTCTTGCTCAACGATCTCGACCTCGGGCTCCTCCGGGGCTTCGACCCAGCCCATGGCTACGCGGGCCCGCATGATGAGCAGTTCAGCGTCCTGCGGCTCAAGGCCGAAGGCCTCCAGGATACCTGCCTCGCGGACCCGTTCACCGTTCTTGCTCTCGAACCAGCCGCGCAGGTCGTCGGGCACCAGGCCCGCCAGATCCTCGACGGTCTTCACGTCGCCTTCGCCCAGCGCCACGGCTATGGGCAGGGTCACGCCCTCGATTTCGAGCACGCCGTCCTCGACGCCCAGTTCGCGGCGCTTGCCGTCGTACTCGGCGGCTTCCTTGTCCAGATAGTCGCGGGCGCGAGCCTGGATTTCCTCGGCGGTGTCCTCGTCGAAGCCCTCGATGGCCGCGATCTCGTTCGCGTCCACGTAGGCGATGTCTTCGACCGAGGCGAAGCCTTCGGTGACGATCAGCTGGGCGATCACCTCGTCCACGTCCAGGGCTTCCTGGAAGAGGGCGGTGCGCTCGCTGAACTCGCGCTGGCGGCGCTCGCTCTCCTGGCTCTCGGTCATGATGTCGATCTGCCAACCGGTCAGCTGGCTTGCAAGACGGACGTTCTGGCCCCGGCGGCCGATGGCCAGCGACAGCTGCTCATCTGGCACGACCACTTCGACCCGCTCGTCCTCCTCGTCCATCACCACCTTGGAGACTTCGGCGGGGGCGAGAGCGTTCACGATGAAGGTCGCGTCGTCCTGGCTCCACTGAATGATGTCGATCTTCTCGCCCTGCAGCTCAGCCACCACCGCCTGCACGCGCGACCCGCGCATGCCGACGCAGGCGCCCACCGGGTCGATGGAGCTGTCGTTGGAGATCACCGCCATCTTGGCGCGGCTGCCCGGGTCGCGGGCCACGGCGCGAATCTCGATGACGGAGTCGTAGACCTCCGGCACCTCCTGGGCGAACAGCTTGGCCATGAACCCGCCGTGGGCGCGGCTCAGCAGGATCTGCGGGCCCTTGGTCTCGCGACGGACGTCGTAGATGTAGCAGCGGATCCGGTCGCCGAGGTTGAAGTTCTCGCGCGGGATCGACTGGTCGCGGCGCATGATGCCTTCGCCGCGGCCCAGATCGACGACGACGTTGCCGTATTCGACCCGCTTGACCGTGCCGCTGACGATCTCGCCCACGCGGTCCTTGTACTCTTCGAACTGGCGCTCGCGCTCGGCGTCGCGGACCTTCCCCATCACCACCTGGCGGGCCATCTGGGTCTGCACCCGGCCGAACTCGAAGGGCGGCAGCAGTTCTTCGTAGGTGGTGCCGATCACGGCGGCCTTGTCGCGGCGCTGGGCGTCGGCCAGCCGCAGGATGCCCGCGGGCTCCTCGAACGGCAGGTCCAGCCCGGTCTCCTCGTCGACGCCACCGCCGAACACGGCGTCGTCGGCCACCACGGTGATCACCCGCTTGATGGTGGTCTCGCCGGTTTTGGTATCGATATTGACCCGGATGTCGTGCTCAGCGCCGTAGCGTGAGCGCGCGCCCTTCTGGATCGCCTCTTCGATCGCCTCGATGACGATCTCCTTGTCGATCGACTTCTCGCGGGCCACGGCCTCGGCGATCTGCAGAAGTTCAAGCCGGTTGGCGGAAATGCCGGTCAGGCTCATGGGGTGTTCCTCTTACTCGGTCGTCTGTTGTTGTTCAGAAGCGATACGGGCGGCGCGGGTGTCGGCGCCCATCTTCATAAGCTTGTCGTTCAGCACCAGCTTGGCCTCGATCACCCAGGCGAAGGGGACCATCGCGGTCGCCTCTTCATCCTCCAGG
This sequence comes from Phenylobacterium deserti, assembly GCA_943332615.1. Taxonomy (GTDB): domain Bacteria; phylum Pseudomonadota; class Alphaproteobacteria; order Caulobacterales; family Caulobacteraceae; genus Phenylobacterium; species Phenylobacterium deserti_C. The sequence continues at coordinate 56,155 of CALQQB010000021.1, read as the reverse complement.
TCGATGCCGATCTGGTCGCCCCCCACCGCATCCTTGTCCACGCCGGCCAGCACGCCCCGGAACCGCTTGCGGCCCTCGGCCAGGCGGTCCAGTTCCAGCTTCACCTCGAACCCCTCGTAGGCCTCGAAATCTTTCAGCCGGGTCAGGGGCCGGTCCACGCCCGGAGACGAGACTTCCAGGGTGTACTCGCCGGAAATCGGGTCGGCGGCGTCCATCACTTCGGAGATAGCCCGGCTCAGCCGCGCGCAGTCCTCGACGTTCATGTCGCCGTCCGAGGGACGTTCCGCCATGATCTGCAGCCGCCGCGTCTCGGTCCCCCCCATCAGCCGAAGGCGCACGATCTCATACCCCGTCGCCTCGGCCACGGGATCGAGCAGCTCCACCAGTTGGATGTCCTCTGCGGTCTTCCCGCGCATGCCAAACCAAGGTCCAGTTAAAGAAAAAAGCGGTCGAGCCGGAGCTCGCCGCCTGAAAGCACCATCCGGCGCTACCAGCGATGTGGCCTGTTCTATAGCGCCCTACCCCACATGTGTCATCAAGTCAGTTGGAGAGGCCCGCCGCGGACGCCAACCCCTTTACTCCCCGGCGCCCATCGCCCACAGAGCGCCGACCTTTTGTGTGTCTTTCAGGACCCCCCGCATGGACCTTTCCAAGATTCCCGTCGGCATCAACCCGCCCTACGACGTCAACGCCATCATCGAGATCCCGCAGGGCGGCGAGCCGGTGAAATACGAGATCGACAAGGAGTCGGGCGCGCTGTTCGTCGATCGCTTCCTGCACACGGCGATGTTCTATCCCGGCAACTACGGCTTCATCCCCCACACGCTCGCCGACGACGGCGACCCGATGGACATCATGGTGGTGGGCCAGACCCCGGTGGTGCCAGGCGCGATCATCCGGGCGCGGCCGATTGGCTGCCTGATGATGACAGATGAGGCCGGCGGCGACGAAAAGGTGCTGGCGGTGCCGGTGGACGCCCTGCATCCGTTCTACACCGGCGTGGATTCCTGGCGCTCGCTGCCCGGCATCCTGACCGAGCAGATCGCCCACTTCTTCCAGCACTACAAGGATCTGGAAAAGGGCAAGTCGGTGAAGATCACTGGCTGGGCGGACCCCGAACAGACCGCCGAGCTGATCCGGACGGCGATCGAGCGCTACAAGACCGCGGGCTGAACCCTGACGAAATCCAGGAACGCCGGGGCGCAGTCGCCCAGGCGCTTTTCCTCGTAGCGGGTGGTGATGTGGTCGGCCGGCGGGACGCGCCAGTCGGCCGCCGCCTGCGCCGTCCAGCTGAAGGCCGGGTTGGCGGTGATGCGCTCCAGGGCCCAGTCCACATAGTGCGCCACGTCGCTGGCGAACCTTAAGCGCCCGCCAGGTTGGATCAGCCGCGCCAGCTCGGCGACGAGGTCGGCCTGCACCAGCCGGCGCTTGTTGTGCCGCGCCTTGGGCCAAGGGTCGGGGAACAGGATGTAGATCCGCGCCAGTGAGCCGTCCGGCAAGCGCGCCATCAGCTCGCGCACGTCGTCGTCGTGCAGGCGCACGTTCTCCAGCCCCTGTTCGTCGATGTGGCGCACGGCGCTCGCCACCCCGTTCTGGAATGGCTCGGCGCCCAGGATCAGCACATCGCGCGCGCGCGCCGCCTGGGCGGCCATGTGCTCGCCGCCGCCGAAGCCGATCTCCAGCCAGGTCTCGCGCGCGGCCGGCATGAGTGCGGTCGGATCGACCGGCCCCGTCGGAATGCGCAGCCCCGGCAGCCGCGTCTCCACCAGTGCGGCCTGGCGCGGCTTGATCGGCCGCGATTTCAGCCGGCCAAAGGAGCGGAGGGGGCGGTGGGTGTCGGACATCTGCGGCCTCTAGCGGACAGCGCGAACGATCGCGAGCGCCGCGATGGCGGTGACGGCGATCCAAACCGCGACGATCCCGATCAGCGCCCCGCGGCTGACCGGGCGCGCCGCCGCCTCGGCCGCCGCGCGGTGGTCGGCCAGCACCTCGGCTGGGATCAGCTTCAGCACCAGCCACAGGCCAACCGGGACCAGGATCAGGTCATCGAGATAGCCCAGCACCGGAATGAAGTCCGGGATCAGGTCGATGGGAGACAGGGCGTAGGCCGCCACTGCGATCGCCAGCGCCCGGGCGCACCAGGGCGTGCGTGGATCACGGGCGGCCAGCCAGACGGCATGGGCGTCGCGCTTCAGCGCCTTCGCCCATGCCCTGAGGTTCACGGTCTTAGGCGAGCTTCTTGAGTTCGTCCGCCAGATCGGTGCGTTCCCAGGAGAACCCGCCCTCGTTATCAGGGGCGCGGCCGAAATGGCCGTAGGCCGAGGTCCGCGCGTAGATCGGGCGGTTCAGCTGCAGGTGCTCGCGGATGGCGCGCGGCGTGGCGCCGCCGATCATCTCCGGCAGGGCCAGTTCCAGCTTGGCGGGGTCGATCTCGCCCGAGCCGTGCAGGTCCACGTAGAAGCTGAGCGGGTCGGCGACGCCGATCGCGTAGCTGATCTGGATGGTGCACTTCTTGGCGAGGCCCGCGGCCACCACGTTCTTGGCCAGGTAGCGGCAGGCGTAGGCCGCAGAGCGATCGACCTTGGTCGGGTCCTTGCCGGAGAAGGCGCCCCCGCCGTGCGGGGCCGCGCCGCCGTAGGTGTCGACGATGATCTTGCGGCCCGTAACGCCGGCATCACCGTCCGGCCCGCCGATCTCGAAACGACCGGTCGGGTTGACGTGCCACTTGGTCTTCTTGGTGATCAGGCCGGCGGGGATGATGGCCTCGATGTAGGGCTTGATCACCGCCTCGATGCGCTTCGGCGTCGCCATGTGAAGGCCGATGCGCTTCTTGTGCTGCGTGGAGACCACAATCTGCAGAATCTCGACCGGACGGTCGTCCTCGTAGCGGATCGTCACCTGGCTCTTGGCGTCGGGCTCGAGCACCGGGCACTCGCCGGAGTGCCGCACCTCGGCCAGCCGCTTCAGGATGTCGTGGCTGTACTGCAGAGTGGCCGGCATCAGCTGGGGGGTCTCGTCGGACGCATAGCCGAACATGATGCCCTGGTCGCCGGCGCCCTCTTCCTTCTTGTCCGTAGCGTCCACGCCCTGCGCGATGTGTTCGGACTGCGGGTGCAGGTAGCAGGCGTATTTGGCCTTGGCCCAGTGGAAGCCCTTCTGCTCGTAGCCGATGTCCTTGATCGCCTCGCGGACCTTGGACTCCAGCGAGCGGACGATTTCCTTGGTCAGGGCCTTGTTCTCGGCCTTGGAGCCGCCGGGCTTACCGGCCCGGACTTCGCCTGCCAGGACGATGCGGTTGGTGGTCACCAGGGTCTCGCACGCCACGCGGGCCTGCGGTTCGGCGGCGAGGAAGGCGTCGACCACGGTATCGGAGATGCGGTCGGCGACCTTGTCCGGATGGCCCTCGGACACGCTTTCACTGGTGAAGATGTAGCTTGAACGGCTCAAGGGACAGGGCTCCGGAAGGTTGACGGTGCGGCGGCGACCGGCCTAGGCGACAGGCCTATAAAGAAATCCTTATGTGGCGCCAAGCATGAGCAAGGCCCTAATCAGGACCCGATCGTGGGCGACGCCGGCGCCCTGCAAGCCAGGCACCAGCCGAAAGTACGGTCAGGCCAGCAAAGGGGATGTCGCCCCAGTGGCTGTAGGGGGTTTCCGCGGCCGCTGGCGGCAGGCGAGCATCGATCACTCCGAAGACGCCCAGGCCCAACGACTTGCCGGGCAAGATCCGGCCCTGGGCGTCGATGATCGCCGAGACACCGGTCGGCGTGGCGCGGACGATCGGCAGGCCCTGCTCGATGGCGCGATAGCTGGAAATGTTAAGATGCTGCCATGGGCCGCTGGCGCCGCCGAACCAGGCGTCGTTGGAAATGTTCAGAATCCAGGCCGGGCGCGGGCCGTCGGCGGGCAGACCTGGGAACAGGGCCTCATAGCAGATCAGCGGCTGCACGGGCGGCAGGCCCGGCGCGGTGAGAGGGCGCGGCCGAGGTCCGGCGGTGAAATCGTCCTCCATGTGGACCAGGCTGCGGATCCCTAGCCTCCGGGCCAGATCGCCCAGCGGCAGGTACTCGCCGAACGGCACCAGCCGGTATTTGTCGTAGATTCCGGCCACGCGCAGCGCCGGACCGTCGCGCCGGAAGGCGATCAGGGTGTTGAAATACCGTTGACGCCCGCCCGGCCCAGCCTCGGCGCGGTTGGCGCCCATCAGCAGGATCTGGCCGGGCTGGATCAGGTCTCGCAGGAGCTGGGCATACTCTGACCCGGGCGCGATCAGGTCGTTGATCACCGCCGGCAGCGCCCCCTCCGGCCAGATCACCACGTCGGGGCGGCCGGTCAGCGATCCGGCCAATGGGGCCGCCATCGGGCGGTTGGTGAGCGCGGCGTAGGCGTCGAAGACCTGGCGCAGGTTCTCCGGCTTCCACTTGGCCTTCTGGTCGATATTGGCCTGGACCACGCGGATCACCGGCGCGTCCTTAGCGTAAACCGGCCGCGCCGCCGCCGCCAGCCGGCCTGCGCCGCCGGCATAGAGGGCGGTCAGCGTCACCCCGGCGAACACCAGCACCCCGGCCTGCGCCAACCGACGCACCGGTAGCATCAGGATCGCCGGCGCCGCGGCGATGGCGAGAGTGAGCCAGGTCAGGCCGTAGACGCCCACCAGGGCCGCGGCCTGCGAAGGCGCGGAGCCCGCCCGCCAGGCTTCACCCGCCAGGTTCCAGGGAAAGCCGGTAAGCACATGGCCGCGCAGCCATTCGAAGGCCGAGAAGACGCCCGCGAACACCAGAACCTTCCAGGCGCTACGGGGCCGCAGCGCCCGGTAGGTCAGCCCGGCCAACCCCCAGAACAGAGCCAGTCCACCGCCCATCAGCACCACCGCGAAAGGCGCCATCCAGCCATAGATTTCCGGCTCGACCAGGAACGGCTCGGCGATCCACCAGGTGGACACCCCGAAATAGCCCAGCCCGGCCAGCCATCCGAGCCCGAAGGCTGAACGCAACGGCCGCGCCTGAACCGTCTCCAGCCGCAACAGGATCAGGCTGAAGCCCAGCAGCCCCAGGCCCAGGCCGACGGGCGGATGCGCCAGCCCCGCGGCCATCCCGCCGATCAGGGCGGTCACCGGCGCGTACCAGCGTGGACGGCTCATCAGGCCTCGGGTCGTGGTTCGGCGCTGGCGGGAGGGCGGCGACGCACCCGCAAACGCTTCACCCGGCGCGGATCGGCGGCGGTCACCTCGAAGCTGAAGCCGTCCGGATGGTCGATGGTCTCGCGCCGGCGCGGCACGCGGCCCGCGAGTGAGGTTACCAGGCCCGCGACCGTATCGATCTCCTCGTCGAGGTCGGCGGAGGCGAGATCAACGCCGTCGCCCAGGGCCGCCTCCAGCTCTTCCAGCGGCGCGCGGCCATCGACGATCCAGCCCTCGTCGTCGGAGATGATCGGCATGTAGGCCTGGTCGCCGTCCTCGTCGTGCTCGTCGCCGATGTCCCCGACCAGCATCTCCAGCAGGTCTTCCAGCGTCACCAGCCCATCGACCCCGCCAAACTCGTCGATCACCAGGGCCATGTGGATGCGCTTGGCGCGCATAGTGGTCAGCAGTTGGGCGGCGGTCTGAGAAGGGGGCACATACAGCACCTCGCGCGCCAGGCTGTGACGGCCCGACAGCACCTTGTCTTCCGGCTTGGCCTGGCGGCTCTTTCGGGCCAGCAGCTTGAAGACGTCCTTGACGTGGACCACGCCCACAGGCTCGTCCAGAGTCTCGCGATAGACCGGCATACGGCTGTGCTCGGCCTCGACAAACCGGGCGACCAATTCAGCGAAGGTGCAGCTGCGGTCGATGGCCACGATGTCGGCGCGGGGCTTCATCACATCGACGACACGCAGGTCCTGGAACGCGCGCGCCTGGGTGACCAGTTCGCCGCCGCCCTCGGTTATCTGCGGGGGTATATCGTCCGCCGCGACCTCGGCGGCGCCTCGGAACAGATGGAACAGGCCGAATAGGCCTCGCCGGCGGCGCGGGCCCGATCGACTCGAGTTCGGTCGATTCAGGCCCGATCGACTCAGGGGGTCGGGGTCGTTCATGCTCTCCCTAACCGGCCGCGTAGGGGTCTGGAACACCCAGACCGGCCAGCACCGTCCGTTCGAGACCTTCCATGGCCTCGGCCTCATCATCGCCGATGTGATCGTATCCGAGAAGATGCAGCACGCCATGAACCGTCAGATGCTGCAGGTGCTGGCTCAGCAGCTTGCCCTGTTCGCAGGCTTCGCGGGCGCAGACACCGTAGGCCAGGGCCACGTCGCCCAGGTGGTTCTCGGGGTTCGGCGGGGCCGGGAAGCTGAGGACATTTGTGGCGGAGTCCTTCTGGCGGAAGTTCGCGTTAAGCTCGCGTACCGAGGCATCGTCGGTCAGCAGCACCGTCAGATCGCGTGAAACGCCCTGGCTCGCCAAGGCCGCTTCCGCTGCGACCCGCACGAGGTCTTCCGCCTCCGGAACTGCGTCCGTCCAGGCCGCGTCCTCGACCTCGATGTCGATCAAACCGTGCGCCCGCGCTTGGCAGCGTCGGCGTCGTAGGCGCGGACGATACGCTCCACGAGCGGATGGCGAACCACGTCTTCCGCTTCAAAGCGCGTGACGCCGATACCCTTCACGCCCTCCAGCAGGCCGACAGCGTGCGCCAGCCCGGAATCGTTCGGATGCGGCAGGTCGATCTGGGTCGGGTCGCCGGTCACCGCCATCCGAGCGCCTTCGCCGAGGCGGGTCAGCACCATCTTCATCTGCGCCCGGCTGGCGTTCTGGGCTTCATCGACGATGACGAAGGCATGGCTGAGCGTGCGACCGCGCAGGAAGGCGATCGGGGCCACCTCGATCTCGCCCTTCTCGCGGCGGCGGCGCAGCTGTTCGGCGCCAAGGATGTCGGTGAGCGCCTCCCAGACCGGCGCCATATAGGGGTCGACTTTCTCGTTCATGTCGCCCGGCAGGAACCCCAGCCGCTCGCCGGCCTCGACCGCCGGCCGGGCCACGATCAGCCTGTCCACGGCCCCGCGGAGCAGCATGCCCGCCCCGTGCGCCACGGCCAGGAAGGTCTTGCCGGTGCCGGCGGGACCCAGGCCGAACACCAGGTCGCACTGGCTTAGCGCGTCCAGGTACTTGGCCTGGTTGGGCGTCTTGGGCGCCACCTGGCCACGTTTGCCGATGGGAAGGGTCTGGCCGGGGCCATGGCCGGGCGGCGCGCCCGAGCGGGCCTGGCCGATGGCGACGCGGACGTCGGCCTCCTCGATCTCCAGGCCCTGGTCGGCGCGCTCGGCGATGGTCTGGACCGCCTTCTTGGCCTGCCCGCGGGCCTTGGCGTCGCCGCTGATCGACACGCCGCCTCCCGGCGTCTCCACCAGCACGCCGAAAGCGTCCTCGATCAGGGCGACGTGACGGCTGTTGGTCCCGGCCACCGCACGAACGGCGGCGTCGGACAGGGCGATGAATTCCGGCGCGCGGCTCACGCGGGCTCCAGCTCTTGCGCGAGCGCGCCGGCCAGGCTCATCCGGGCGGCGTCCTCGATTCGCACCGGAACGATCTGGCCGATCAGGCGCTCCGGGGCGGTCGCGTAAACGGCCTGGAGATAGGGGCTGCGCCCGATCAGCTGCCCCGGATGGCGGCCCGGGCGTTCGAACAGCACCGGCAAGGTCCTGCCAACCTGGCTGCGGTTGAACGCGCGGGCCTGTTCGTCCAGCAGGGCGTTGAGCCGCGCCAGCCGCTCGTCTTTGACCTCTTCCGCCACTTGGCCCGGCATGGCCGAGGCCGGCGTGCCAGGGCGGCGTGAATATTTGAACGAAAAGGCGGTGGCGTAGCCGACCTCGCGGATCAGCTGCAGCGTCGCCTCGAAGTCAGCGTCCCGCTCGCCGGGGAAGCCCACGATGAAGTCGCCGCTGATGGCCATGTCCGGCCGGGCCGCCCGAATCTCTTCGATCAGCCGCACATAGCCCTGCGCCGTGTGCGCCCGGTTCATCGCCTTCAGCACCTTGTCCGACCCCGATTGCACCGGCAGGTGCAGATAGGGCATCAGTTCCGGTAACTCGGCGTGGGCGGCGATCAGGGCGTCGTCCATGTCGCGCGGGTGGCTGGTGGTATAGCGGATGCGATCCAGGCCGGAAATCTTCGCCAGCCGGCGGGCCAGGCCAGCCAGCCCGGCGCCCTGCTCATTCGCGCCATTGTAGGCGTTGACGTTCTGGCCCAGCAGAGTGACCTCGCGGACGCCCTTTTCCGCCAGCGAGCGCGCCTCGGCCTCGATGTCGGCGGCCGGCCGCGACCACTCGCCACCGCGCGTGTAGGGCACCACGCAGAAGGTGCAGAACTTGTCGCAGCCCTCCTGCACGGTCAGGAACGCAGTGACGCCGGTCGGTCGACGCTCAGGCGTCAGGGCGTCGAACTTCGCCTCGGGCGCAAAGTCAGCCGACAGACGCTCGCCGCGGGCCCGATGCGACCGCGCGATCAGCTCCGGCAGCTGGTGATAGGCCTGCGGTCCGACCACCAGGTCCACGGCGGGCTGGCGACGCATGATCTCCTCGCCCTCTGCCTGGGCGACGCATCCGGCGACGGCGATGGTCATCCGCGAGCCGCCTCCGGCCAGGCGCTCCTCGCGCATCTCACGCAGCCTTCCGAGCTCCGAATAGACCTTCTCGGTGGCCTTCTCGCGGATGTGGCAGGTGTTCAGCACCACCAGGTCCGCGCCCTCCGGCGTATCCGTCATCCCATAGCCCAGCGGGCTGAGAACATCGGCCATCCGCTCGCTGTCATAGACGTTCATCTGACAGCCGTAGGTCTTGATGTAGAGGCGCTTCGTGGGCGCGGTGTCGGACATGGCGCGGGTTATGGGGTCGCGAGGCCCAGGGCGCAAGTTCAGCTCAGGCCGCGAACAGGCGCTTCGAGGGGCAGAGGTCGGCGACCGGGCAATCCTCGCACTTGGGCCGACGCGCCACGCAGACGTAGCGGCCGTGCAGGATCAGCCAGTGATGCGCCCGGGTGAGATAGGGCTCTGGCACGCAGGCCATCAGCTCGGCCTCGACCTTGTCGGGGGTCTTGCCGACGGACAGGCCCAGGCGGTGGGCGACGCGGAACACATGCGTGTCCACCGCGATGGCCGGCTCGACCCGCAGCTCGTTCAGCACCACCGAGGCGGTCTTGCGGCCCACCCCCGGCAGCGCCTGGAGCTTGTCCCGCTCCAGAGGGACCTCGCCGCCGTGCTCGGCCAGGATGAGCTCGGCCATGCGGATCACATTCCGGGCCTTGGTGTTGAACAGGCCTATCGAGGAGATGAACGGCTTCAACCCCGCCTCGCCCAGGGCCAGCATCTTCTCCGGCGTATCCGCCACCTTGAACAGCTTGGCCGTCGCCTTGTTCACCTGCACGTCCGTGGCCTGGGCCGACAGCGCCACGGCCACGACCAGCTCGTAGGCTGAGGCGTAATCCAGTTCGGTGCGCGGGTCGGTCTCCGCGGCTTCGAACCGGTCGAACAGTTCCGCGATGCGGGCCTGTTCGGCGGGCTTGAGCTTCCTGTGTTTCGGCGCCGTCTTCGTCACGCTTCAGCCCCGGTCCACCGCGAACGGTCCGAAGGCCTGCTGCACCGGCATGATCTCCAGCGTGTTGACGTTGATGTGGGCCGGCAGCCGCAGGACGCTCTCGCAGACCAGGGCCACGTCATCGGCGCTCATGGCGTGGACGCCGGCGTAGACCTTGTCGGCCGCGGTCTGGTCGCCTTTGAAGCGGACCACCGAGAACTCGGTGTCAGCCATGCCGGGTTCGATGGAGGTGACGCGGATCTTCGTGCCCAGCAGGTCGGCGCGCAGGTTCAGCGAGAACTGGCGCACGAAGGCCTTGGTCGCGCCGTACACATTGCCGCCGGGATAGGGGTAGTTGGCCGCCACCGACGAGATGTTGATCACGTCGCCGCGGTCGCGCGCCACCATGCCGGGCAGCACCGCGCGGGTCATGCGCACCAGGCCGGTGACGTTAGTGGCGATCATGGTCTCCCAGTCGCCCAGGTTGGCCTCGTGGGCCTTGCCCAGGCCCAGCGCCAGGCCGGCGTTGTTGTAGAGGATGTCGATGGCCTCGAAGGCCGGCGGCAGGCTGGGCAGCAGGGCGGCGATCGAGGCCTCGGAGGTCACGTCCAGCTCTCGGGTGAGCAGGCGCTCGGACGCCAGTTCCTCGGCCAGTGAAGCCAGCCGATCGGCGCGGCGGCCGGTGGCGATCACATGGCCCCCTGCCGCCAGCAGCCGGCGCGCCATCGCCTCGCCGAACCCAGAGGTGGCGCCCGTCACCAGGGCGATGCGGCCGGCGGCCCATGCTTCGCTCATCATTCCACCTTCGACGCCAAGGACGCTGGGATAGGAGGTTGCGTCCGCGCCTTCAAGTCGGCCGCCGCGCGCCAGTTTCGCGGGCGTGGACTTTCCGCGCCGTCGGTCCTTAACGTGCCGTCCGATGACCTGGCCGCTCTACATGGACGCCGAGATCAAGCCGAATCGGTCGCTGTCGCCGCGCGGGTTCATCATCCTGATCGGCGTTATCACGGCGACCAACGTGGCCTCGGCAATCATCTTCGTGCGGCTTCACGCCCACTTCGTTCCCATCTTCCTGGCCATCGGCGTCCTGGGGTTGGTCATCGCCTTCCTGTCGAGCTTCAAGGCGGCGCGGGTGGTCGAGCGGGTGCAGGTGAGCGCCGCGGCTGTCACGGTGACCCATGAGGCCGGCCCGCATGTCCGACTGGTCTGGGAGAGCCCCACCGCCTTCACCCGCGTCACCACCGAGCGCGACGAGGATGACCGCTGCACAGCGTTGCATGTGGCCCTGTCCGGCCGCCAGAAGTCCGTTGCCGTCGCCCTCAGCCCCTCGGAGCGCGGCGAGTTCGCGAAGGCGCTGGAGGACGCGATCTGGCGGGCGCGACGCGGAGGGGCCTGACGGCCCGAGGCCCCGAGTTCGCCGTTGCTAATGGTTTAGCACTAAAGTATCTAGCTTATAGCTAAACGGAGTCGCCGCCATGCCCACGCGCCGCACGATCCTGGAAACCCTGATGGCGGGCGGGGCTCTCGCCACGGGGGGCTGCGCCGGAACGGCGACTGGTCCGGACCCGATCGCCGCCTGGCGCAATCCCGGGGCCGGCGAGCGGGACCCGCGACGTTGGGCGCTGGCCCACGCCATCCTCGCTCCGAACCCGCACAACAGGCAGCCGTGGCTGGTGGACCTCCCCGGCATGGACGAGATCGTGTTCCATGCTGATACCAGCCGGCTGCTCCCCGCCACGGATCCGGGGAACCGCCAAATCACGGTGGGCTGCGGCTGCTTCCTCGAACTGCTGGACCTGGCGGCCCGGGAGCGCGGCCTGCGGGCCGACATCACACTCTGGCCGGATGGTGAGCCGGAGCCGGTGCTGGACACCCGTGCGGTGGCCCGCGTCCGTCTGACCGCCGACCCCACGGTGAAGCCTGATCCGCTGTTCCGCCAGATCACCGCGCGCCACACCAACCGCGAAACCTATGACCTGAAGGCGCCTCCGACCCCGGGCGACCTCGCCTCGGTGACGGGCGCGGCGACGGCGCCGCTGGTCGCCGGTTCCGTGGCCGACGCCCAGGGTGTCGCCCGGATCATCGACCTGGGCGTGAAGGGGTTTACCCGGGAGATGAAGAGCCGCGCGCCGGCCCTGGAATCGGCGCGCCTGACCCGGATAGGACCGACCGAGATCGCCGCCAACCCGGACGGCATCTCGCTCGAAGGGCCGTTCCTGGAGGGTATGGCGGCGCTGGGGCTGCTCACCCGCGAGGCCATGGCCGATCCTGACTCCATCGCCACCCGGAGCGCCATCGACATGTTCAGCAAAGCGATCCGCTCGACGCCTGCCTTTGTCTGGCTGAGAGGTTCGGACAACAGCCGGACGACCCAGATTGCGAGCGGCCGGGCTTTCGCACGAATGTGCCTGACCGCCACCTCGCGGGGCCTGTCGATTCAACCGTGGAGCATGACCCTGCAAGAGTATCCGGAGATGGCGACGCTCTACGGTGAGACACAGGCCTTGCTGGGGGCGACGCCGGAAGCGCCTTTGCAGATGTTGGTCCGGATCGGGCGCGGCAAGGCCATCGCGCCGGCCCCACGCTGGCGGCTGGCGACCCATATTCGTGCATGACGGAGTCCGTCATCGACCCGCCGGCCTTCGTGGTCTTCAACGAGATCGGCATCATCGAGCACCTCTCGCGCACGGCCGCCGAGCGCGTGATGCCGCACGGCCTGTCGATGGCCGGCTTCACAGTCCTCAACCACATGGTCCGACTGGGTCACGCGCAACGCGCCCCGGCCCAGATCGCCAGCGCCGTACAGGTGACCCGTGGCGCGATGACCGGAACCTTGAGGCGGCTTGAGACCGAAGGCTGGATCGAGGTCACTCCGGACCCGATGGATGGCCGGGGCAAGGTGGTTCGGGTGACGCGCGAGGGGCAGGCGATCCGCGGCGCCGCGATCCACGCCCTGACGCCCATGATGGAGACGATGCTGGAGGGCATGGATCTGGTCGAATTGGCGGCCATCCTGCCGACGCTGCAGAAGCTGCGCCGTATCCTGGACGCTGCGCGGGACTAGGCGCTGACCGCGCTTAGCCGGGCGGCGCCTTGAGCGGCGGCGCGGGAAGAAGTTCATCGAACAGCAGCCGCCATCCGGCCTTGTCGTTGCGCCAGATGCGCACGTAGTGGCCCCGCTGCGCCTGGCCGTCCTTCGTCCATCGGGCGACACCGTAGGTCCAGGCGAGATCGCCGGCCGCCGAGGCCTGGCCCCCCAGGGGCGAGAACGCGATCGACAGCGGCCGCGTAGCGACCTCGGCCTCCAGCTCGGCGCGCGTTCCCGGTGGCGGCGCCTTCGAGCCCACGATCCGGCCGTCGTCGGCCACCACGGCCAGGAAGGCGGCGCGGGCGTCGGTCTTCGCCTGGGCGTGCAGGGCGATCTCGGCGGCGGATACCTGGATCATCGCCCTGGCCGGTGACCCAGCCTTGCGGTCGGCCAATCTGGCGTAGGCCACCTTCGACCCCTGCGGCGCGGCGTCGATCATGTCGCTGGGCGGGCCACCGTCGAACAGCCACCGCCAGGCGCCGTCCGGCTGCTTCGCCCAGACCGTGAAGTAGTAGCCGCCCGGCCGACCGTCGGAGGTGTAAGGCCCGGTGGTGAAGCCCAGGTCGCCGGAGCGCGCGACGCCCGCCCACAGCGGCCACCAGACCAGCGGCTTGCCCTTGGGCCGCGGAGCGCCGAATACCGCCTTGGCCAGCACCGGTTCGGGCGCCAGCAACATGCCTTCCGGGGCCGAGTGTTTCAGAAAACTGGCCTGCACGCCGAGTTCCAGCCCGTCGGCCGCGAACGCCCGCTCGGCGGCGACCACCGGGGACGGCGTGACGGGCGCCGCGATGGCGGGCTGGGCAAGAACAAGGCCTGCGATCACGAGGGTCGCGCCGTGCCAAGCGCCGCGGGCTGAGCTATTCCACATCCGGGCGATCTGAACAGGGCCGCAACGCCGGTCAAGTGGGCGCCGGTCAAGTGGGCGCGGGTCAAGTGGATGGGGGTCAAGGGAATGACGTTCACCGACGAGGAGATCGAGCGCTACGCCCGGCACCTAGTGCTGCGCGAGGTGGGCGGTCCCGGCCAGCAGAAGCTGAAGGCCGCCAGCGTGCTGATGGTGGGGGCCGGCGGCCTGGGCGCGCCTGCCGCGATGTACCTGGCCGCCGCTGGCGTCGGCACCATCATCCTGGCCGACCCGGACGAGGTGGACCGGTCGAACCTGCAGCGCCAGGTGATCTATGCTGAGGACGACATCGCCCGGCCCAAGGTCGAGGCCGCGGCCGACCGCCTGCATGCGCTCAACCCCCATGTGTTCGTGGCCGGCTTCAAGGGCGCGTTCGACCCCGGCAGCGCCGATGAGCTCGTCGAGGGCGTCGACCTGGTGCTGGACGGCACCGACGACTTCGCCACCCGCTTCTGCGTCAACGCCGCCTGCGTGAAGCACGGCAAGCCCCTGGTCTCCGGCGCGATCGGCCGCTGGACCGGGCAGGTGGGGGTGTTCGGCGCGCGGCCCTGCTACCGCTGCCTGGTGCCGGACATCCCGCCGGAGGCCGAGACCTGCGTGGCCGTCGGCGTCATCGGGGCCTTGGCCGGGGTGATCGGTTCGATGATGGCTCTGGAGGCGATCAAGCTGATCACCGGCGCGGGGGACGCGCTGTCCGGCCGCCTGCTGATCTATGACGCCCTGGCCGCCGAAACCCGCACCGTCCGTGTGGCGGGCGATCCGGACTGTCCCGTGTGCGGGGGATGACACGCGAAACAGAGAGTGCTCGGGCCCTACAGCATCTGCGTCAGCACCCGGTCCGGCGGGCGGTGGCCGTCCATCCAGGTCTTGATGTTGATGATCACCTTCTCGCCCATATCGACGCGGGCCTCGACGGTGGCCGAGCCCATGTGCGGCAGCAGCACGGCATTGGGCAGCTTCAGGAGCTTGGGGTTGATCCGCGGCTCCATCTCGAACACGTCGAGTCCGGCGCCGGCGATAGCGCCTGAGGCCAGCAGGTCCGCCAGCGCCGCCTCGTCGATGATCCCGCCGCGGGCGGTGTTGATGACGATGGCGTGCGGCTGCAGCAGCTTCAGGCGACGGCCCGAGAGCAGATGGAACGTGGCCGGCGTGTGGGGCGAGTGGACGGTGATGATGTCCATCCGCGCCAGCATCTGGTCCAGGCTGTCCCAGTAGGTCGCCTCCAGTTCCTCAGAGACCAGGTGACTGACCGGCTTTCGGTTGTGGTAGTGGATCTGGACCCCGAAGGCCTTGGCCCGGCGCGCCACGGCGGTGCCGATCCGGCCCATGCCGATGATCCCCAGCCGCTTGCCGCTGAGGCGGCGGCCCAGCATCCAGGTGGGCGCCCAGCCGGTGAATTCGCCGGCCTGCAGCGCATTGGCTCCCTCGATCACCCGCCGCAGGGTCGCCAGGATCAGGGTCAGGGTCAGGTCGGCGGTGTCGTCGGTCAGCACGCCCGGCGTGTTGGTGACCAGCAGGCCGGCCGCGTTGGCGGCGGCCACGTCGATGTGGTCAACGCCCGCCCCGAAATTGGCGATCAGCTTCAGCTTCTCCCCGACCTTGGCCAGCAGGGCGGCGTCGAGCTTGTCGGTGATGGTGGGAGCCAGCACGTCGCAGCGTCCGATAGCCTCGATCAGCTGCTTGCGGCTCATCGGCTCGTCGGTGACGTTCAGTTCGGTGTCGAACAGTTCGCGCATGCGGGTCTCGACCGAGTCCGGCAGTTTGCGCGTGACGATGACTTTCGGCTTGCGGGTGGCCATGTGCCTACGGGAAAAGGGGCGCCTAGGTGAAAAGGGTGCGTTTCCTGCGCCACGTTCGGCGCTGATTTGCGGAACCCTTAGCAGGGGGGCCGGGGACGGCCAAGGCGAGGCGCGAGATTGGCAGTACATCGTGGCAAGGCGCCTGTCCTGGCGGCGCTGGGTTTGGCGGGCTGCATCGCCGCCGGCGCGCAGGCCGCGCCGGCCGAGCGGCAGACGCCCTCGGGCTATCCTGTCCCCCGCTACATCACGCTGAAGTTTCCCAAGGTGAACGCCCGGGCCGGTCCCGGTGAGGATCACAAGCTTCGCTTCATCTACCGTACGCGCGGCCTGCCGCTGCAGGTGGTGGCCGAGACCAGCGAGTGGCGGCGCGTCTGCGATCCCGAAGGCCAGGTCACCTGGGTGCACAAGCGCGTGACCGACGGTCGCCGCAACGTGATCAACATGAGCGGCAAGCCCGCGCCGCTCTACCGGACGCCGAAGCCGGGGGCGGAGCCCGCCGCCTATCTGAACGTCCGCGCCCTGGCGGGCCTGGCCCGCTGCGACAAGGGCTGGTGCAAGGTCAAGACCGCCGAAGGGGCCGGCTGGGTGCGGCAAGGTGCGCTATGGGGAACCTCGGAGGCGCTGCAATGCCGTTGAGGCGCTGGCTGGGACCGTGCTAGGCCCCACCCTTCCTAGAACCAAGGTCCAATTTCATGAACGACGTGGCGGCCCGGCCTTCCAGCTTCAGCTTCGAACAGCTGCTGGCGTGCGGGCGCGGCGAGATGTTCGGCCCGGGCAACGCCCAGCTGCCCGTCCCGCCGATGCTCATGTTCGACCGGATCGTCGAGATCAACTCGACCGGCGGGGCCCACGGCAAGGGCTACATCGAGGCCGAACTCGACATCAATCCGGACCTCTGGTTCTTTGCCTGCCACTTCATAAACGATCCAGTGATGCCGGGCTGCCTGGGGTTGGACGCCCTGTGGCAGCTGGTCGGCTTCTTCCTCGGATGGAGCGGCGCGCCCGGTCGGGGCCGGGCGCTTGGCGCGGGCGGGGTCCGGTTCTTTGGCGAAGTCACCCCCGACATCAAGCGTGTGACCTACAAGATCGAAATGAAGCGTGTGATCCTGCGCCGGTTGGTCATGGGCATCGGCGATGGGGTTCTCCTCGCCGATGGTAAGCCCATCTACGAGGCGAAGGACCTGCGCGTAGGTCTCTTCAAGGCTGGAGACCCGGCCCGAGCCGAGTCTAACTGAGGAAGTATTCTGATGCGCCGCGTCGTCGTCTCAGGGATGGGGATCGTTTCCTCCATCGGCAACAACACCAACGAGGTGCTGGCCTCGCTGCGCGAAGCCCGGTCCGGGGTGATCGCCGCGCCGGAGTACGCCGCGCTGGGATTCCGCTCCCAGGTGCACGCCCCGCCTCAGCTCGAGTGGGAGTCGATGGTCGATCGCCGGGCCGCCCGGTTCCTGGCCCAGGGCACCGGCTTCAGCCACATCGCCATGGAACAGGCGATCGCCGACTCGGGCCTGGAGGAAGGCGAAGTCTCGCATGATAGGACCGGCCTGATCGTGGGCTCCGGCGGACCTTCGACGCGCTCGATCATTGAATCGGCCGAAACGGCGAAGACGCGCGGGCCCAAGCGGGTCGGCCCCTTCGCCGTGCCCAAGGCCATGAGTTCCGGCCCGTCGGCGACCCTGTCCACGTGGTTCAAGATCCGTGGCCTGAACTTCTCGATCAGTTCGGCCTGCGCCACCTCCACCCACTGCATCGGGGTGGGCTACGAGCAGATCCTGATGGGCAAGCAGGACGTGGTGTTCGCCGGCGGCACGGAAGAGCTGGACTGGACCTTGAGCGTCCTGTTCGACGCCATGGGGGCCATGAGCTCCAAGTTCAACGATAGGCCCGCGGTGGCCAGCCGCGCCTACGACGTGGACCGCGACGGCTTCGTGATCGCCGGCGGCGCCGGGATCGTGGTGCTGGAAGAACTGGAGCACGCCAAGGCGCGCGGGGCCAAGATCTACGGCGAGATCGTCGGCTACGCGGCCAACTCAGACGGCTTCGACATGGTTGCCCCGTCCGGTGAAGGGGCGGCGCGGTGCATGCGACTGGCGAACGCCGACGGCCGCACCATCGACTACCTGAACCCGCACGGCACCTCAACGCCGGTCGGTGACCTCAAGGAGATGGAGGCGGTTCGCGCGGTGTTTGGCGACAAGGCCCCGCTGATCTCGTCCACCAAGTCCCTGACCGGGCACAGTCTGGGCGCCGCCGGGGCGCAAGAGGCGATTTACAGCCTGCTGATGCTGAACAACGGCTTCGCCGCCGAAAGCGCCCACATCGAGAACCTCGACCCGGCCTTCGCCGACCTGCCGATCGTGCGCCAGCGCATCGACCGGCCGCTGGAGACGGTGATGAGCAACAGCTTTGGCTTCGGCGGCACGAATGGCTGCCTGGTGATGGCCAGGGTGTAGGTCCCGGCGTGGCCGACGACCCGCCACTTCCGCGCCCACCGCAGCCGATCGACCCGCAGGAGTGCTGCCAGCGCGGCTGCGATCCCTGTATCCTCGACTATTACGACCGGGCGATGGAACGCTGGGAAGCGCGTATCCTGGCTCTGGGGCATGATCCGGCTGAAGTGCTTGCCGAATGGCGCGCCCGCCATTCCCGGATGACACCCGGGGCGTGATCGTTCACAAACCGCCCCACGCGCGGATAGGAGAACGACACGTGGCCGACGACTATCAGATGCCGACCGGGACCCTGATGCAGGGCAAGCGGGGCGTCGTCACCGGGGTCGCCAACCATCAGTCCATCGCCTGGGGCATTGCCAGCCAGCTGGCCGCCCAGGGCGCCGAGCTTGCTTTCCTTCATCTGCCCGGCATGGAGCGGCGGGTGCAGCCGCTGGCCGACAGCATCGGGGTCAAGGTTCTGGCGCCGGTCGATGTCACCGACGATGCGGCCATGGACACGGCCTTCGGCGTCGTGAAGCAGGCGTTCGGCCAGATCGACTTCTTCGTCCACGCCATCGCCTTCGCCAACAAGGACGAGCTCAAGGGCTCCTTCGTCGACAACACCACCCGTGAGGGCTTCCTGCGGGCCATGAACATCTCGGCGTTCAGCTTCGTGGACTGCGCCAAGCGCGCTGCGGCGCTGATGCCGGAGACCGGCGGCTCGATCCTGACGCTGACCTACATGGGCTCCGAGCGCGCGATCCCGAACTACAACACCATGGGCGTGGCCAAGGCGGCGCTTGAGGCGTCCGTCCGCTATGCCGCCCGCGACCTGGGGCCGAAGGGCATCCGGGTCAACGCGCTGTCACCCGGCGCCATGAAAACCCTGTCCCTGGCCGGCATCTCCGGCGGTCGCGGCATGCTGGCCAAGGGTCGCTCGCTCTCGGCGATGAAGCAAGACACCTCGATGGAGGGCGTGGCCGGCGCGGCGCTGTGGCTGCTGTCGGATCTGGGCCAATCCACGACCGGCGAGGTCGTCCATGTGGACGCTGGTTTCCACATCATGGGCTTCTCGGAAGACGAAGCGGCGGAAGGCTAAACCGCGTAGGCTCGAATGAAGCGCATCGACGCCTCGGTGGCGATGCGCTCGACCCTGGCGGCGTCGAGGGCCACCTCGATGCCCAGCAGCAGGGCGGTCTGGTAGGAGCCCATCACCATGCCCGCGAAAAACTCCGCGGCCTCCGCGGGGTTGGGGCAGAAGAGCCGACCAGCCTTGGTTTCAAGCGCCAGGTAGGCCGCCAGACGCGCCCGGCTGGACTCCGGGCCGGCCTCCCACAAGGCCCGCGCCACGTCCGGCATCTCCGGCGCGTGCAGGATGGCGGTTCGATAGAGCCCGGCGCCCTTGGTCTGAAAGGCGGCGTCCAGCAGAACGCGCGCGAACCCGGCCAGGGCGTCCTGGGGGTTTTCCAGGGCGTCCGGCGCGCCCAGCGGCGCCGTCATCTCATGCACCCGGCGTTCGGCCATGATTCGCACCAGCTCGGCCTTGGAGCCGTAGTGGTTGTAGATCGTCTGCTTGGAGACGCCGGCGCGCCGGGCGATCTCCTCCATCGAGACCGAGACGCCCCGCTCGGCCAGCACGATCATGGCGGCGTCGAGGATGGCCTCGTTCTTGGAGATGTCGATCTGTCCCGGAGCGCGGCCCATCAGTGGCGGCCCGCATCGTCGGCCCGCGCCATCGCCGAGCCCGGGCGGGCAAACAGACCCAGGGCTGCCGCAATCCAGCACGAAATCGCCAGGGCGGCGAAGGCGTCGCCAAAGCTCAGCACCGCGGCCTGGCGGTGGATCAGCCCGCTCATGGCGCGCCTCGCGGTCGCCTCGGGGTCCGCGAGCCCGCCGGCGCTCATCATCTGGGTCAGTCCGTCCATCAGCGCTGAACTGGCGGGATTGGCCTGGCCGGCCGCGCTGGTCAGCTCCATGTAATGGACCGCGCCCTGGTGACTGAGGATGGTCGAGAGCATCGCCAGCCCGAGGGCTCCGGCGACATTGCGGGTCAGGTTGATCAGGCCGGACGCGTCTTTCATGTGCTGGAGCGGAAGCGTTGCGACACTGAGCTGCTGGGCGGCAATCATGGCGAGCATCATGCTGACGCCCCTGACCGCCTGCAGGACGAAGAACTCGGCGAATCCCCACTGGTCCGTGATGTGGACGGCGAGTTGCATCGCCCAACCGCTCATGGCGAAGCCGACCACCAGGGCGAGCCTTGCGTCCACCACGCGCACCAGGCGTCCGATGAGCGGCGCGGTCAGGAACATGGTCAGGCCGGTGACCAGCATGGTGGTGCCGACCTCCGAGGAGGAATAGCCCCGCACCCGGCCAAGGTAGAGCGGCATCAGGAACGTGCCGCCAAACATACTGATCCCGGTGACGAAGGTCATGGCGACGCCCAGCGCGAAGTTGGGATCGGCAAAGGGCTTCAGAGACACGATGGGCTGCCAGTAGGTCAGCTGCCGCCAGATGAAGGCCGCGCCGGCCAGCGCCGCCGTCACGCTGAGCCAAAGGATAGCCGTGTCCTGGAACCAGCCGTCGCCGTTGCCCTCCTCGAGGACATACTGCAGCGACAGCAGGAAGACCGACATCAGACCCACGCCCCACCAGTCGATACCCTTCGAGAGGCTGGGGTCACCCTTGTCGAAATCGGCGTAGCGGCCGACCAGGAAGATGACGAGAACGCCGACCGGGATGTTGATGAAGAACAACCATCGCCAGTCGAGCAGATCGGTGACGTGGCCCCCCAGGGTCGGCCCGATGGTGCCGGACAGAGTCACGATCAGGCCGACCGTCACATTGGCCATCATCCGCCGTTCGGGCGGAAAGATCGTCATGGCGGTGGCAAAGACGGGTGGGATCATCGCGCCCGCGAACAGGCCCTGCAGCGCCCGGAAGCCGATCATCATCGGCACGGACGACGACAGGCCGACCGCCGCCGAGGTCACCGTGAAGCCCACCACCGCGATGACGTAGAACGTCCGCGTGCCCCACATTTTCGTCAGATAGGCGGTGAGCGGCATGATCACGACCTCGGCCAGGAGGTAGATGGTCTGCACCCAGGCGATCTCGTCGGCCGTGGCGCTGACGCCGGACTGGATCTGGGTCAGCGAGCTGGCCACGATCTGAATGTCCAGCATGGCCATGAACTGGCCGATGATCATGCCGCCGAAACCAAGGAACACCTTGGTCCAGTTCACCTCGGAACCGTCCGCGCCCAGGAACGTCGCCGGCGGCGGGCGGGGAACGGCGCCTAGGCCGTGATTGAGGGCCGCGTCAGTCAAGGGTTCAGCGAGTCACGCCGCGGCTTGCGTACCGGTCCGGTGACTGGCCGGACTCGGCGAACGACGCACCGGTCTGGCGGGTCACGTCCACCTTCACCTTCAGCGACAGGCCGGGGCGCAGGGCGCCGGCCAGCTTCTGGTTGGCGTCGATAGCGATGCGGACGGGCAGGCGCTGGGTGATCTTGGTGAAGTTGCCGACCGCGTTCTCCACCGGGATCATGGCGAACTCGGCGCCGGTGGCGGGGGCGAAGCTGTCGACATGGCCCCGGATCACCTGCTTCCCGAAGGCGTCGGCGTGAATCTCGACCGCCTGGCCCATGCGCATACGAG
Source organism: Phenylobacterium deserti (assembly GCA_943332615.1). Taxonomy (GTDB): domain Bacteria; phylum Pseudomonadota; class Alphaproteobacteria; order Caulobacterales; family Caulobacteraceae; genus Phenylobacterium; species Phenylobacterium deserti_C. Next base: position 34,733 of record CALQQB010000021.1, on the reverse strand, counting down.
AGACCTGGGTCTCCTTGAAGTTCGCGATCACATAGGCGTCGGCCAGCGGCACGATGCTCAGGAGCATGCCGCCCGGACGCACGTACTGGCCCACCCGCACGGCGCGGGCGCCGACGACGCCGGCCACGGGCGCGCGCACCTCAGTGCGGGAAAGGTCGATGCGGGTCAGGTCGGCCGCGGCGCGGGCGGCGGCGGCCTGTGCCAAGCTCTGGTCGCGGGCCGACCCCAGCGACTGGGCGGCGCGGCGCTCGGCTTCAAGTGTGGCGCGGGCCTGGCCGACGCCGGCGACAGCCTGATCCTGAGCGGTCTTGACGGTCTGGGCGCGCTGCGAGGAGACCCAGCCGGACTGGGCGAGCTGGCCATACCGGGTCATCTCGGCGGCGGCCCACCTGGCCTGGGCGTCGGCGGCGTCGACCGCGGCGGCCTTCTGGGCGATCATCGCCTGCTCCAGCCGGGCCTTGTCGTCCACGGCCGAGACGGCGGCCTCGAGAGCGCGGGCGTTGGCGTCGGCCTGCGCCAGGCGCACCTTGAGGCTGGCGGGGTCAATTCGGACGAGAAGTTGGCCCGGGCGGACCGGCTGGTTGTCGTCTACCAGCACCTCGGCCACGGCGCCGTCCACCAGGGAGGCGACGCTCACCTTGTCGGCGGCGACGAAGGCGTTGTCGGTGGTTTCGTACTTCTGCTTGTCAATCCACCAGAACGCGCCGCCGACGGCGACCGCAATCACGGCAACCCCGCCCGAAGCGATGGGAACGATGCGGCCCTTGAGCGAACTGGCCATGCGATGGAGCCCCTTGGAAATTACGGCAGGGAAAACTGGACTCCCCGGTCCACCCTGCAACCTGGAGATAGGCGCGAGGTCCGTTACCTTCAAGTGAAAATTGGACGTGAGGGTCCAATCTAGGCCCTTCAGGCTTGCGACCGCTGGACGCAGGGGTGGTTTCCGTGGCCTATCCCGGCCATGGGCCAAGCTCACGACGTCATCATCGCCGGCGCGGGCATCGCGGGCGCCACACTGGCGCTATCTCTGGCTCGGGCCGGCCTGACGCCGGTGCTGATCGATCCCGTGGTGTTCGATGACCAGCTCGCGCCGACCTTCGACGGGCGGGCCTCCGCCATCGCCTATGCCGCCTACCGCCAGTGGCGAGCCCTGGGCCTGACCGACGCGCTGGATTCCCACGCCCAGCGGATCGAGCAGATCCTGGTGTCTGACGGCAAGACGCCCGGCGCGTCCGCCGGTGGCCCGGGACCCTTCTTCCTGCGGTTCGATAGCGCCGAGATCGCCGACCGGTCCGAAGGCGAACCCCTGGGCTACCTGCTGGAGAACCGCCACATCCGCCCCGCCCTGGCCCAGGCCGTCAAAGCGGCGGGAATCGAGGTGCTGGCCCCCGCCCGCGTGGCCAGAGCCAGATTCGGTCGCACCGCCGAGGTCACCCTGGCCGACGGCCGCGTCCTGACTGCGCCCCTGGCCGTCGGTGCCGAAGGCCGGGGCTCGGTGATCCGTACCGAGGCAGGGATCGGCACGGTCGGTTGGGACTATCCGCAGACCGGCGTGGTGGCCACCGTGCGAATGGAGCGCCCGCACGAGGGCGTTGCCCACGAGTACTTCCTGCCAGGCGGTCCCTTCGCCATCCTGCCCCTGACCGACAACCGCGCCAGCCTAGTCTGGACCGAGAGCACGGTGCGCGGCGCGGCGCTGAAGACCGCGCGGCCGGAGATGTTCCAGGCGCACCTGGAGCGGCGGTTTGGCGATTTCTCAGGCGCGGTCACCGTCGAGGGCCCGATCTTCACCTATCCGCTCAGCCTGCAGCTGGCCGAACGGCTGGTCGCCCCGCGCGTGGCCCTGCTGGGCGACGCCGCCCACGGCGTCCACCCGATCGCCGGCCAGGGGCTGAACCTGGGGCTGAAGGGCGCGGCGGCCCTTGCGCAGGTGCTAGTGGACGCCGGAAGGCTCGGCGAGGATATCGGCTCGGAGGCCGTGCTGGAGCGCTACGCTGCTTGGCGGCGTTTCGACACCGTGACGCTCTCGGCCGGCATGGACGCCTTCGTGCGCCTGTTCTCCAACGACAACCCTTTGCTGCGGCTGGCGCGCGGCGCGGGCATGGCGGCGGTGAACCGGATCGGTCCGGCGCGGCGGTTCTTCATGCACGAGGCCGGCGGCGCGGTCGGAGACCTGCCGCGCCTGCTGCGCGGCGAGGCGCTCTAAACCCGGCTCCGCACTCAATAGCCGTCGCCCCTGCATTCGCCGCGATGATCGGAAATTATTGAAATCACTTGTCTCGCATAGCGAGCGAACCTTCAGATCGAGGTCGGCCCGAAGCTGAGCACGTCCTGCATGTCGTACTCGCCCGGCGGCTGGCTCGCGACCCAGCGGGCGGCGGCCACCGCGCCCCGGGCGAAAAGCCCGCGATCCAGGCCAGAGTGGCTGAGTGTCAGGGTCTCCTCCGGTCCGGCGAAGGTCACACTGTGGTCGCCGATGATGCCGCCGCCGCGGAGCACTGAGAACCCGATCTCGCCCATCGGCCGCGCGCCGGTGATCCCGTCCCGCCCGCGCCGCGCCACCTTGGCCAGCTCCTGCCCACGCCCCTGGGCGGCGGCCTCGCCCAGCATCAGGGCGGTGCCCGACGGCGCATCGACCTTGTGGCGGTGGTGGGCCTCGAAGACCTCGATGTCGTAGAGCTCTTGCGGCAGGGCCCGGGCGGCCTGCGCTACCAGCGCCATCAGCATGTTGATCCCCAGCGAGAAGTTGCCGGCGCGCACGATCGGTACGCGCGTCGCGGCCTCGCCGATCCGGCGGATGTGGTCGGGCGCGAGACCCGTGGTCCCGACCACCACGGCCACGCCCTTGCCGGCGGCCTGGGCTGCCAGGGCGGCGGAAGCCTCAGGCGAGGTGAAGTCGATGACCACCTGGGCGGCAGCCAGCGCCTCGGCCACCGACACAAGGCCCTCGCCCGTCGCGTCCGGCCGATCGAAGCGCGCGACCAGTTCCAGGGCTGGGTCGGCGGCGACCACGGCGGCCAGCGCCTGGCCCATCCGGCCGAGCGCGCCGGCGATGGCGACTTTGATCGGGGCGGGCACGGCGGTCTCTCCGGTCTGAACGCGGCCTTAGTCCCGCGCACGGCGGGCGCGGTCAATGGGCCGGGCCTTTGCGTTCGCGGCCCGCGCGCAGCGACTTCGGCCAACCCTGCATCGGGCCACCTTATGCGGCGAAGGTTCCCCTTGAGCCAATCTCATCCCGGCGAAGCGTTGTCCCTGTGGGCGCACCCCTATAGGCTGACCAATTCCAGGTATTCGTGCGCCCAGGGAAAAGCCTGGGCTTGGGGCGGGGAACAATATGGAACAAGTCGACAAGCGCTCCTTCACGGATGACGAGGCGCTGGACTTCCACCGCTATCCGACTCCCGGGAAGATCGGCATCCAGGCCACCAAGCCGATGGCCACCCAGCGCGACCTCAGCCTGGCCTATTCGCCCGGCGTGGCGGTGCCGGTCCTGGCCATCGCGCGGGACCCGGAGCTGGCCTACGAATACACGTCCAAGGGCAACCTTGTGGCGGTGATTTCCAACGGCACCGCGATCCTGGGCCTGGGCAACCTGGGTCCCCTGGCCTCGAAGCCGGTGATGGAAGGCAAGGGGGTGCTGTTCAAGCGCTTCGCCGACGTCGACGCCATCGACGTGGAGCTGAACTCCACCGATCCTGACGAGATCATCACCGTGGTGAAGTCGATCGGCATCACCTACGGCGGCATCAACCTCGAGGACATCAAGAGCCCCGACTGTTTCCGCATCGAGACCGAGCTGCAGGAGCTGCTCGATATCCCGGTCTTCCATGACGATCAGCACGGCACGGCGATCATCTGCTCGGCCGGCCTGATCAACGCCTGCGAGATCACCGGCCGGAAAATCTCCGAGGTGAAGGTGGTCCTGAACGGGCCAGGAGCCGCCGGTATCGCCACGCTGGGCCTGATGAAGGCCATGGGCGTGCGCCACGAGAACGTCATCGCTGTCGATCGCAACGGCGTCCTCTACCGGGGCCGCACCGAAGGCATGAACCAGTGGAAGTCGGCCCACGCCATTGACACCGACAAGCGCACCCTGGCCGAGGCGCTAGAGGGCGCGGATGTGTTCATAGGGGTCAGCGCCAAGGGCGCCCTGACGCCGGACCTGATCAAGCTCATGGCGCCCCGGCCGATCATCTTCGCCATGGCCAATCCGGACCCCGAGATTCTGCCGGAGGAAGTCTACACGGTCCGCCCCGACGCCATCGTGGCCACGGGCCGCAGCGACTATCCCAACCAGGTCAACAACGTCCTGGCCTTCCCCTACCTGTTCCGCGGCGCCCTCGACGTGCGGGCCCGGCGGATCAACATGGAAATGAAGATCGCCTGCGCCAACGCCCTGGCCATGCTGGCGCGTGAGGACGTGCCGGACGAGGTGGCCGCGGCCTATGGCGGCGCGCAGATGAAGTTCGGGCCCCAATACATCATCCCGACGCCGTTCGACCCGCGCCTGCTGGCCTACATCCCGCCATTCATCGCTCAGGCGGCCATGGACACCGGCGTGGCCCGCAAGCCGATCGCCGACATGGACGCCTACAAGGCCTCGCTCGCCCAGCGCATGGACCCGACGGCGGCCTTCTCGCAGAAGCTGCAGGGCGCGGTGCTGTCGGCCCGTAAGAAGAAGATCGTCTTCGCCGAGGGCGAGGAGACCAGCGTGATCCGTGCCGCCTACGCCTTCCAGACCCAGGGCCTTGGCCAGGCGGTGCTGGTGGGTCGCGAAGACCTGGTGCACGAAAACATGCGTGCGGCCGGCGTCGATCCGGCCGAGGCGGGTATCGAGATTCTCAACGCCCGGCTCTCCACCTGGAACGAGGCGGCGGTGGACTATCTCTATGCCCGGCTGCAGCGTGAGGGCTTTCTGCGCCGCGACATCCAGCGGTTGATCAATCAGGACCGCAACGCTTTCGCCGCCTGCATGGTGGCGCTCGGCCATGCGGACGGCATGGTCACCGGCGTGACCCGCAACTTCGACCAAGTGCTGGAAGAGGTGCTTAACGTCATCGACCCGGCGCCCAACGGCCGGATCATCGGCATGAGCGTGGTGATGGCCAAGGGCCACACCCTGTTCATCGCCGACACCAACGTCACCGAAATGCCGGTGGCCGAGGAACTGGTGGAGATCGGAATCGAGGCGGCCCGGGCGGTGAAGACCCTCGGCTACACTCCGCGCGTGGCCTTCATGAGCTACTCGACCTTTGGTAACCCGATGGGCGAACGCTCTGCCCGGGTGCGCGACGCCGTGGCCATGCTGGACGAGATGGACGGCATCGACTTCGAGTACGAGGGCGAAATGCCGCCGGAACTGGCGCTGGATCCGTCCAGCCGCGGCGCCTATCCGTTCATGCGCCTCAGCGGCCCCGCCAATGTCCTGATCATGCCCGCCATCCACTCGGCGGCGATCTCGACCCAGCTGATCAAGTGCCTGGGCAACGCTGAGGTGATCGGGCCGATCCTGGTCGGCCTGGACAAGCCGGTGCAGATCTGCCCGCTGGGCTCTAACGTTTCGCGTATCCTCCAGATGGCCACCATCTGCGCCTACGACCGCCCGCTCGTCGAGCTGTCGGAGGCGGCCGAATGATGCGCGGCGCCTGCCCGCCGAGCTGAGGTCGCGCGCCATCCGGAGGGCGGGCGATCCGTCGTCCTCCTTTCGGAAAACGGAGCGCCCGCCGTGAGCGGCTACAGTCTCGGTATCGATTTCGGCACAACCAACACGGTCCTGTCGCTGGCTGACGAGTCCGGCCCGGCGCGGCTGGTGCAATTCTCCGCGCCCGGGTCTTTGGCTTCAGGACGCGCCGATGGCGCGTCGGGGGACCTGTTCGCTTTCCGCAGCTGCATCTCGTTCTTCGCGCCGTCCGACCGGCCGTCCGATCGGACCATCGCGGCCGGGCCGTGGGCGATCGAGGCCTATGTGGAGGACCCCGCCGACACCAGGTTCATCCAATCCTTCAAAAGCTTCGCCGCCGCCCCGAGCTTTTCGGAGACCCAGATCCTAGGCCGCCGCTACCGCTTCGAAGACCTGCTCTCCACCTTCCTGCTGAAGGTCCGCGACTATGCGGGTGACGGGCTGGGCGCGATTCCCGATCGCGTGATCGTCGGCCGGCCGGTGGTGTTCGCCGGCGCCGCGCCATCCGAGCGCCTGGCGCTGGAACGCTACGAGATTGCCTTCAAGCGCATGGGGGTGAAGGAGGTGCTCTACGCCTACGAGCCCGTGGGCGCGGCCTTCTTCTTCGCGAAGGACCTCGACCACGACGCCACCGTGCTGGTGGGGGACTTTGGCGGCGGCACCTCCGACTTTTCGATCATCCGCTTCGAACGGCCCAAGGCGGGAGACGGGGCCGGGGAAATGCGCGCCATCCCCCTGGGCCGCGCCGGCGTCGGCGTGGCGGGCGACGCCTTCGACTATCGGATCATCGACAACCTGGTGTCGCCGGAACTGGGCAAGGGCTCGGACTACCGCAGCTTCGGCAAGACCCTGCCGATCCCCAACAAATACTACTCAGCCTTCGCCCGGTGGGACCAGCTGGCCCTGCTGCGCGCCAGCCGCGACATGCGCGAGATCCGCAGCCTGGCCCGCGAGGCGGTCGAGCCGGAGAAGATCGAGCGCCTCATCGAGACGCTCGACGAAAACTACGGCTACCAGCTCTACCGCGCGGTCTCGCGGCTGAAGGAGAGCCTTTCCCGCGACGGGGGGGCCCGATTCGTCTTCAAGGCCGGCAGCATCGACATCACCCGCGACGTGCCCCGGGTGGCGTTCGAAGGCTGGATCGCGCCGGAGCTGGCGCTTATCGAGGCGGCGGTGGATCGGGCGCTGGCCGACGCCGACCTGCCGGCCGACAGGATCGACCGCGTGTTCCTGACCGGCGGCTCGTCCCTGGTGCCAGCTGTGCGCGCGATATTCCACCGCCGCTTCGCCAGCGACCGGATCGAGACCGGCGCTGAACTCGAATCCATCGCCGCCGGCCTGGCCCTGATGGGCCGCGAACGCGATCTCACGCGGTGGACGACGAAGGCCTGATTCTTCCTGTCCCGTCGCCAGCGGGAAAGGAAGAAGATCCACTAAGTCGGCGGCCGTCTGACCCTCGCTCAGTACCCGCCGCACCAGCTCCGCTCGACTGTGCTCTGTCAGCCGGGCATTCTTATGGACGTTCATCCGACCTTCTCCTGAGAGCCTGTAGCTTCGCAACCACAGCTTCCCCGGTCCGGAGCGAAAGCCCTCCCGCGCCCGCCGGGCCGTACGACTGACGACGAACGATCTATTGCTGCTGGGGGGCGAGTTCACGCGCCTTTTGTGGGTCGATTCAGCCATGGGCGCGGCGCGGCGCGAATTCTGGTTTAGGGTTCACCGCAGCCGGACGGGCGGATGGTCCGTACAGATAAGGTGCGCGTGCTTCCGCCGCACGCCCACGACTTGCCCTGAAGTGCGCGTTCTCTTAATAAAATTAAGGGGATGCGTTCGCTTAGAGTTCGATCATGCTCAATGAGTTCAGCCCTGTTTCCGACGCCGACACCGGCATCGACCTGCAGGGTCATCAGGCCGTGACGACCGTTGTCGATGACGGCCCCGGCCTCTCGTACTTGAACGCCGACGAGCGGGCGGGCGCCAATATCAACGGCAAGGACAGCTTCACCATCGACCGGGCGGGCCTGCAGCTCACCGGTTTCAACCCGGAGACCCTGAGGCCGGAGCCGGGCTGGGGCGGCATCGCCGGCCAGTCGTTCAATGTCACCTACGCGTTCCGCGCCACCGCGCCGAGCCGGCTGCCCAGTGACACTGAGGGCTTCCAGCGTTTCAATTCGGTGCAGATCTACCAGGCCGAGCAGGCGCTGCTGGCCTGGTCGGACGTGGCTAACATCACCTTCACCCGGGTGGGGGCGGGGACCGACGGCGAGTTCGCCTATTCCGATCAGGCCGCGATCCTGTTCAGCAACTACTCTTCCGGCGAGAGCGGCTCGGCGGCCTTCGCGAACTACCCGGGCAGCACGGCCTCGTTCAGCTCTGCGGGCGACGTCTGGGTGAACATCAACGCCGGCACCAACAGCCTGCCCTCGCCGGGAAACTATGGCGCGCAGGTGCTGATCCATGAGACCGGCCACGCCATCGGCCTGGCCCACCCGGGCGACTACAATGCGTCCGCCACGGGCGGGGCAATCACCTACGCCAACAACGCCGAGTATTATGAGGACAGCCGACAGTACACCGTGATGAGCTATTTCTCGGAGTCGAATACCGGCGGCAGCTACAACGGCCGCTACGCCTCGGCGCCGCAGCTGGATGACATCCGCGCCGCCCAATACGAGTACGGCGTCAACATGACCACGCGGACCGGCGATACGGTCTACGGGTTTAATTCCAACACCGGCCGCGAATGGTATACCGCCACCTTCAGCTCCTCGCGGCTGATCTTCGCGGTGTGGGACGCCGGCGGGCGCGACACCCTGGACTTCTCCGGCTATTCCCAGAGCCAGACCATCGATCTGCGCGAGGGGAACTTCTCCAGCGTCGGCGGTCTGACCGGCAATGTCGCGATCGCGCAGGGCGCGAAGATCGAAAACGCGATCGGCGGGTTCGGCGCCGACATCCTCTACGGCAACGCCCTGGACAATCAGCTGAGCGGCAACAACGGCGCCGACACCATGTACGCTGGCGCGGGGAACGACACCCTGGATGGCGGATCGGGCACGTCGTACCTGCGTGGAGAGGAGGGCAACGACTCCATCCTCGGCGGTTCGGCCTTCGACGACATCCAGGGCAACACCGGCAACGACACCGAAAGCGGCGGCGGCGGCGACGACTATGTGGTGGGCGGCAAGGACGACGACGTCCTGTTCGGCGACGCGGGCGCCGACCTGGTCTATGGCAACCTCGGCAACGACACCTGCGAGGGTGGCGACGGCGCCGACATCGTGCGCGGCGGCCAGGGCGATGACAGCGTCAGCGGGGGGGGCGGGAACGATTTTGTATCCGGGGATCTGGGCGCCGACACCATGATGGGCGGCCTGGGCGCCGACAGCTTCCACAGTTTCACCGGCACAGGCAGCGACCGGGTGCTGGACTTCAACCTCGCCCAGGGCGACCGGGTCCAGCTCGATCCCGGCAACACCTTCACTGTCGCCCAGGTCGGCGCCGACACGGTGATCACCCTGGGCGGCGTCGATCAGGTGATCCTGGTGGGGGTGCAGATGAGCACGCTCACGCCCGGCTGGATTTTCGGGTTCTGAATCCTTCACAGGCAGGCGCTTCCGGCCTATAGAGGTTGCCTCACCGCCCGGCCGAAAGGCCGGGCGCCTTCGTTTCCGGGGATCACCCTGGTTTCGATGGAACATTCTAAGGGCCACGACATGACCAACATCCTGATGCCCAAGGCGACCGCCGTCTGGCTGGTGGACAACACCTCGCTCACCTTCGACCAGATCGCTGACTTCTGCGAGCTGCACCCGCTGGAGGTGAAAGGCATCGCGGACGGCGAAGTGGCGCGCGACATCCGCGGCGCCGACCCGATCGCCAACGGCCAGCTGAATCGCGAAGAGCTGGACACGGCCGAAAAGACCGCCAGCTACCGGATGAAGGCCCAGAAAAGCCGCCATGCCGAACTGCTGAAGCCGGTGAAGAAGGGCCCGCGCTACACCCCCGTGTCGCGTCGCCAGGACCGCCCGGACGCCATCGCCTGGTTCCTGCGCAACCACCCGGAAGTGGCCGACAGCCAGCTGGCCCGCCTGCTGGGCACCACCAAGGCCACCATCGACCAAGTGCGCAACCGCCAGCACTGGAATTCTACCAACATCAAGCCGGTCGACCCGGTGACTCTGGGCCTTTCCACCCAGCTTGAACTGGACGCGGTGGTGAAGAAGGCCGCCGAGAAGAAGGCCAAGGACGACGCCCGCAAGGGCATTGTCGAGCCGGCCGGCGCCACCCTGCGCCCGGCCTCGGAAACTGGCGTGATTGCGGCCGTTGAGGTCGAGGACGAGATCGAGCCCGAAGTCGACCTGAAAAACGTGTTCGCTGATGACGACGGCGACGAAGACTAGGCAACCTCTACCCTCTCCGTTCCGGAGAGGGACAGACCGCAAAGCGGTCAGGGTGGGGAAGTGTGAGCCAAGGCTCCGTGGGGGCAGTCTGTACTAGGCTTCCCCACCCCCGCTCGCCTCAGGCGAGCTACCCCTCCCCATAAAGGGGAGGGAAAAGCTTTCTCAGTGGAGCTGGCCGCGCAGGTTCTCGATCTCTTCCTTCAGCCGGAGCTTCTGCCGCTTGAGTTCCTTGAGTTTGACATCGTCGCCGTAGGGCCTTCGCATCTCGTCCTGGATCGCGTTTTCCAGGGACTGGTGGCGGGATCCGAGTTCGCGGATCCGGGCATCTAACGCCATGGCGGGAAGCCTCCTCGCTGTTGGACGAGCCCAGAGTGAACACCCGCTTCCAGCCGCTGTCAGATCACATATGTTTGCGCGGGACGCCGCCCTCGCGGCGCCGGATTTGCGTGTCGCGATTGGGAACCTTTTCAGCATGGGCAGCGAAAACAGGCCGCGCCTGGTGGTGGGGCTCTCGGGAGCCTCTGGCGTGGCCTATGGCCTGCGCGCCCTGGACGCCTGCCGCGAGCTGGGGGTCGAGAGCCATTTGGTGATGAGCCGATCCTCGGCGCTGACCCTGGCGCAGGAGACCAAGCTCAGCCTTGCCGATGTTCAGGCCCGGGCCGACGTCAGCTACAAGGTGGGCGACGTGGGCGCGGCGATCGCCTCGGGTTCGTTCCGGACTCTGGGGATGATCGTGGCGCCCTGCTCGGTGCGCACCATGAGCGAGATCGCCACCGGCGTGACCGCCTCGCTGCTGACCCGCGCCGCCGATGTGGTGCTGAAGGAGCGCCGGCCCCTGGTGCTGATGGTGCGCGAGACGCCGCTGCACCTGGGCCACCTGCGCACCCTGGTGAAGCTGACGGAGATGGGGGCGATCATCGCCCCGCCGGTTCCGGCCTTCTATGCGCACCCGCGGACGCTGGACGAGATGGTGGACCAGACAGTCGGCCGCGCACTCGACCTCTTCGGCCTGTCATGGAATCCGGTCAAACGTTGGGGCGAGGACGTGGGACCATTGCGAAGCGTGGGGCTGGCGAGCACAACCCTGGGGAGCGACGACTGATGGCGATCTGGGACTGGGTGCTGGAGGCCTATGGCCAGCCGGGCGTGCCGCAAGCGTGCCTGACCCTGCAGGATGACTACGGCCAGAACACGTCCTTCCTGCTCTGGGCGGTGCATGCCGAGGCCAGCGATCCGGCGTTGCTGGCGCGGGCGGCAGAGGCGGCGCGGGCCTGGGAGGCGACCGCTCTGGGGCCGTTGCGCGAGGTGCGGCGCGCGCTGAAGCCCGGCCTGCCGCCGTTCGACGATCACGGTCGAGAAGAGTTGCGCGAGGCGGTGAAGGGCCTGGAATTGGTCGCCGAGCGGTTCCTGATGGAGACCCTGGACGGGATGGCGCACAGTGGTGGCGGGGCGCATGCGCTGGACGCCCTGGAGGCCGCCGCCCGCGCCTGGGGCAAGCCGGCGCCGCTCGAAGCTTTGGCCGCGCTTGCTGCTGCGCTGACCTAGATTGCCTGTGCTAGACTGGCTGCGCCGATGATCGACTACTCCACCTTCACCGAGGACGCCCTGCAGGCCCGGCTCGCCGATTTGCTGCAGGATCACGCCGACCTTGAGGCCTCCATCCTGGCCTTGTCGCTGGCGCCTCTGCCCGATTTGACCGTCATCGGACGCCTGAAGCGCAAGAAACTCGCCGTAAAGGACGAGATCGTCCGAATCTGGGACTTCCTGCATCCCGACATGCTCGCGTGACCTCCTCTCCCTACCCTATCCCTCTCGCTTCGCGGGGGAGCGGGTTTTGCCGCCGCTGCTTCTTGGCCGTGAACATGGCGCGGTCGGCTTCGGCGATGAGGGTCTCGGCGTCGCTGTCCGGGGCGATCTCGCGGACGCCATAGGACAGGCGGATCGGCGCGGTCCACTCGCCGAAGCGCAGAGGTTCGCGTTCGAGGGCTTCCGCCAGCGAGGCCGCTTTGGTCTCCGCCGTGGCCTGGTCGGCCTGGACGAGGGCGATGGCGAACTCGTCGCCGCCCATGCGGCCGATCACATCGCTCTCGCGGACGCTGGCGATCAGGTGGTCGGCCACGGCCTTAAGGGCTGCGTCGCCGGCGGCGTGGCCGAGGCGGTCGTTGATCGCCTTGAAGCCGTCGAGGTCGAAATAGACCAGGCTGGCGGGCGCGCCGTAGCGGTCTGCCAGGTTCCGCACCCGCGACAGCTCGCGCACGAAGGCCCGGCGGTTGAGCAGCGGCGTCAGCGCGTCACGGTCAGCCAGACCCTCGGCCTCGGTCAGCCGGGCCTTCAGGCGGCCGACCTCGCCGCGCAGGTCATCGACCTCGCTGACCAGGGCCAGGATCGCGGCGCGGACTGACAGCGTCAGCTCGCTCTCCGGTATGCCCAGGATTTCGATCCGGTCTCCGTGGACCGTGGCTGCGGCCGACGCGCGGCCGGTCGTCCCGGTCGCGGTACGCCGGCGCAGGGCCGAAGCCGGTTCGCTGCGAGCGCCGCCAATCTTCATCGGTCCGCCTTCAATCGTCCAACCCCAATGGTTAACGCCATTGCAGCCCGATGCGGTTAAGGGATTCTAACCGCGCGGTTGTACGCGGGGCGCCGGCGCCTATACTCGGCCGCCTTCCGGGGCACCAAGTCAGGATCCGTCGTACGCATGAGCGCGCCCGTCGCCATCATCATGGGCAGCCGGTCCGACTGGCCGATTCTGCGCCATGCGGCCGAGATGCTTGAGGCCCTCGCCGTGCCTTATGAGGCCAAGGTGGTCTCGGCCCACCGCACGCCGGAGCGGATGTACAGCTTCGCCAAGGGCGCCAAGGCGGCCGGGTTCCAGGTGATCATCGCCGGGGCCGGGGGCGCGGCCCACCTGCCGGGCATGACCGCCTCGCTGACCGACCTGCCGGTATTGGGCGTGCCGATCGAATCGAAGGCGCTGAAGGGCATGGATAGCCTGCTCTCCATCGTACAGATGCCGGGCGGCATCCCGGTGGGAACGCTGGCGATCGGCGAGGCTGGGGCCAAGAACGCCGGCCTGCTGGCGGCCCGCATCCTGGCTCTGTCCGACGCCAACCTGGCCGAGCGGCTGGCGGCCTTCATCGCAAGGCAGACCGAGAGTGTTTCCGAGGCGGTCGAGTAGGGACCATGGCTCAGCTTCCGCTTCCGCCCGGCTCGACCCTCGGCATCGTGGGGGGCGGGCAACTCGGCCGCATGCTGGCGCTGGCCGCCGCGCGCCTGGGCTTTGACGTGGCGGTGTTAGAGCGCGACGGTGACAGTCCGGCCGGCCGGGTGGCTGCCCATTGCATCGTCGGCGCCTACACCGATCGCGTTGCGCTGGAGCAGTTGGCGGCGCTGGCCAGCGTGGTCACCTACGAGTTCGAGAACGTACCGGCACAGGCGGTCGAGACCCTGCGAGACCTCGGCGTCGAGACGGCGCCGGGAGCCCAAGCGCTGGCGGTCGCCCAGGACCGCGTGGCCGAGAAGCAGTTCCTGAACGCCAATGGCGCGCCGACCGTGGCCTTCACCGCCGCCGACACCGCCGACGAGGCCATGGGCGCGGCGGCGGTGATGGGGACGCCGCTGCTGATGAAGACCCGCCGCGAGGGCTATGACGGCAAGGGCCAGCGCTGGGTCGAGCACGCCGCTGACGCAGCGGCGGTTTTCGAGGCCCTGGGGGGCGTGCCGGTGATCCTGGAGGCGCCGGCCGACTTCGTGCGCGAACTGTCGATCATCGCCGCCCGCGGCCGCGACGGGGCGACTGCGATCTATCCCCTGGCCGAAAACCACCACGAACACGGCATCCTGCGCCGCAGCCTTGCCCCGGCGCGCGTCTCGCCGGCGCTGGCCGAACAGGCCGAGCGGATCGCCGCGCGGATTCTCAAGGGCCTCGACTACGTGGGCGTCGTGGGCATCGAGCTGTTCGAGCTGCGCGACGGCCGGCTGCTGGTCAATGAGATCGCGCCGCGGGTGCACAACACCGGCCACTGGACCCAGGACGGCTGCGAGGTGGACCAGTTCGAGCAGCACATCCGGGCTGTCGCGGGGTGGCCGCTGGGTCCGACCCGAGCCATCGCGCGGGTCGAGATGCTGAACCTGCTTGGCGACGAGGCCGGGGCCTGGGCGAAGCTGGCCCATGAGCCGGAGACCCGCCTCCACCTCTACGGCAAGCGCGATGCCAAGCCCGGCCGCAAAATGGGCCATGTCAACAAGCTGAAGCCGCTCTGAGACGCAGCCGATCGGGGGCGGGCGAAACAGGTATCCAAGGGCCGCGAGCGCGCCGTAGTCTCGAACCAGATGTTGGGGCGGGGGCCTTCGGCGATGACCGTGGTGGATGGAGCGAGCACTTCGACCGCGCCGCGCCAGCGCTCGACATCCTCCTCCGGCCGGCGCGCGGGATTCGCGGTCCTGGTGCTGGGCCTGCTGTCTCTGCTGATCCTGCCATTCTTCGCAGACGTGATCGCCCATGCCGGGCCGCGGGCTCGGGACGGGGTGATCGGCTTCGCGCAGTGGGGCCCGCTCAAGGCGCCGGTCCCGCTGGCCGGCGACTGGCAGCTGAGTTGGCGGGGCGGGCCCGGCGGCCCGCCGTCCGGTGAGCGGGTCACGGTCGCCGTGCCCGGACGGTGGTCGAACGCGCGGGCGGGCCGGCCGCCGCTGCCCGAGACCGGCGCAGTGAGCTATCATCTTCGCGTCGAGGGCCTGCCGGCCGGGCGCTATATCCTCCACGTGCCGACCTCGTTCTCGGCGACCGCGGTGGCGGTGAACGGCCGGGTGATCTCGCAACGCGGCGAGGCTGGGCCGACCAAGCGAACCACCCGCTACGTAGCGGCCTCCCAGGACGTGTTCCTGCAGACTGACGGGCGGCCGCTGGACCTGCGGCTCGACGTTTCCACCTTCCACCACCGTGACAATGGCCTGGATAATCCGCCGCTCCTGGGGCTGACCCAGCCGATGGGCCGCTGGATCACGCTGGACTGGATCCGCAGCCTGTTGCTGGTCACCTCGCTGCTGCTCCTGGCCTGCTATGGCGGCGTGGTCTTCCTGTTCCGCACCAACGACCGGGCCTCCCTCTACTTCGCGCTCGCCGCCGTGTTTCTGGTTCCGACAATCGCGGTCTTCCGGCACGACAACCTTCTGTTGATCGCCTACCCCGGAATGTCCTTCCTGCAGATGCTGACCGTGCAGTACCTGTCGGGTTCGGTTGCCCTGGCATTTGTGGTGGCCCACACGCACCAGCTGTTCCCCAAGGAGAGCCCGCGGTTCGTTCAATCGGGCCTGGAGGCGTACTTTGTCGCGCTCATCCTCATCTTCGGCGGCCTGGCGCTGACGGGCGACACCTTCGCCATGTCGACCGCATCCCACTGGACGGCGCCTCTGCGGACCTGCGCCCTCCTCTATGTTGTCGCCGTGGTCGCCTTCGCCGCCTTCCGCAAGCGCGATGGCGCGGTGGTCTATACCCTCGGGATGCTCGTCTTCGCGGCCACGGCGATCTATTCGAGCCTGGTGACCAACGGGGTGGTCGTACGCTCGTCCTCAGGCCTGGACCCGCTGCCATTGGGCATGCTGCTGTTGCTGTTCAGCCAGATCGTGATCCTGGCTGAACGCTGGAGCCTGGCCATGGGCGAGGCGGAGCAAAGGTCTGACGATCTCGAACAGCTGCTGGACGTCAACAGCTCGATCACCGCTGAGATCCGGCTGGAGGCCTTGCTGCAGCGGATCGTGGAGGCGACCAGCCGGTTCATCCATGCTGAACGCGCCTCGCTGTTCCTGTTCGACAGCAAGGCCGACGAGCTCTGGTCGATCGCCGCCGAGGGCGTCGGCGCCCACCAGATCCGCTTCCCTTCGGACGGTGGCCTGGCCGGCGCCTGTTTCATGGCCGGCGAGGCGATAAACATTCCGGACGCCTACGCAGATGATCGCTTTAACCGCAGCGTCGACGTGGCCACCGGCTATCGGACCACCAGCGTGCTGACGATCCCGGTGAAGGCCCGCGACGGGCGGAAGCTGGGGGTGATGCAGGCCCTGAACAGCACGGACGGCAAGCCGTTCAGCGACGCGGATGTCGGACGGATGACCGCGCTGTCGGCCCAGGCGGCGATCGCCATCGACAACGCCAACCTGTTCGCCGAGGTGGCCTCGGAGCGGAACTACAACGAGAGCATCCTGCGCTCGATGTCGTCGGGCGTGGTCACCCTCGACGCCGAGGCCAAGATCGCCAAGCTGAACGACACCGCCTGCCGTATCCTGGGCGTCACCCGCGAGCAGCTGGAGGGCTCCGACTCCCGCGACCTGCTGGCCGCCACCAACCCCTGGCTGATCCCCGAGATCGAAGCGGTGGGCGTGAGCGGCGAGCCCAAGACCCTGCTGGAGGCAGAGCTGCGCACCGGGGGTGGCGACATCGTCCCGGCCAACCTCTCCATCGTGCCGCTGATGATGGAGGAGGAGACTGCCGGCCTGCTGGTGATCATCGAGGACATCACCGAAAGCCGGCGCATGCAGGGCGCCATGCGGCGCTTCATGACCCAGAAGGTGGTCGACCAGGTGATGGGCCGCGGCGACGAACTGCTGTTCGGCGCCGCCTGCCCGGCCAGTGTGCTGTTCGCCGACATCCGCAGCTTCACCAGCCTGGCCGAAAAGCTCCAGGCCCGCGAGGTGGTGGAGATGCTCAACGAGATCTTCACCGAGCTGTTCGAGGCGGTGGCCGGGCACGACGGGGTGCTGGACAAGTTCATGGGCGACGGCCTGATGGCGGTATATGGCGCGCCGCTGGCCTCGGGCCGCGACCCGCTGAACGCGGTGGACAGCGCCGTGCAGATGATCCGCATGATCGCGGTGCTGAACGTCGGGCGCGCCGAGCGCGGCCTGGCCAACCTGCGCCTGGGCATCGGGGTGACCAGCGGCGAGGTGGTGGCCGGCACCATCGGCAGCCCCAAGCGCATGGACTACACGGTGATCGGCGACAGCGTGAACCTGTCGGCCCGCCTCCAGTCGACCACCAAGGCCTATGGGGTGGACATCATCATCGACGAGGCCACCGCCGCCGCCTGCGGGGATCAGCATGTGCTGCGCGAGCTGGACACCATCCGGGTACGCGGCCGCGAACAGCCGGTGCGGATCTTCCAGGTGCTGACCGATGCGGCGGCCTGCCCCGGCCTTGAGGCCTACCAGCGCGGTCGCGCACGGCTTGCGGCGCGCCAGTGGGAGGCGGCGGCCACCTGTTTCGCGGAGGCCGTGGCGATGGATCCGGCCGACAGGCCCGCGGCGATGATGCTGGACCGCGCCCGCACCCTCGCCGCCGATCCGCCGGCCGAGACCTGGGACGGGGTGTGGAGCACGGCCGACGCGCCGTGAGTCTTTCCCTCTCCTTATGGGGAGGGTCGATGCGCCGTAGGCGCGCGGGGTGGGGAAGTGTGGGCCGGAGTGATGTGCTGCGCGATGGGCGGGCGAAAGGGGCGGGCCGTCTGCGGCGCGGGCGTCATCGCCCCTCGCTTCCTCACCCGTCTCGCTACGCTCGCCTCCCTCCCCATGAAGGGGAGGGAAAGCTAAGTAAAGGCTCAAGCCTCCGGCGGCTCAGGCGTCCCATATCGCATCCGCCCCAGACGCTCCGCCGCCGCCGCCAGCCAGTGACCCGGCCGCAGCTTCGTGGTCGCCTTCCACTTTTCGAAGGCCATGACGTCCTCGATCCGGCGATCCACGAAGGCCATCGCCGCACCTCTGCCGGACGCCAGGTGGATCGCGACTGCGCCGGTCAGTATGCCGGCCAGGATCGCCCGCTTGGTGTAGTGGTTTTCATCGGTCGCTGTGTCGCCGGCCCAGCGCCAGAGGACATCGGCGCTGTCCCAGGTCAGCCGGGCGCCCAGCCTTAGGTGGCCGGGCAGGGCCAGGAACCCCACGCAACGCCGCAAGGCCGCCTCGTCCGCCGCCGCGGCGTCCAGTCGTGCTTCCACCGCGCGCCGGATCTTCTCGCGGATCTTCAGGTTGTCGGCGTGGACGTTGGTCAGCGCCTCCAGCGCCCGGGCATCATGCCGCCGCGAGAGCAGGGCCGCCAGGTCGGTCGGGCCGTGCGGCAGCAGCAGATCGGTCTCGGCCTGGCTCATCCCCAGCGCCTTGCCGGCGAGGGTCGCCGTGCGCCGCGTCCAGCCGTGCTCGGGGGCCATCCGCAAGGCCTCGTCGAGCAGTTGCTGCTCGGTGGATGTGGCCCAGTCCTGCGCGGCGGTGCTCATGAGCCCATTCTAAACGCCCCGGCCCCCATGGTGTCATCTGGGTTTTCGCGGCGCGCGACGCAGGTTAGGTTTTGATCCCCCTCGCCGTGGACAGCCCCGGTCGCTTCTGCTATTTGCCCCGCCTCTAACCCGAAGGGTCAAACCTTCGGGCGATCCATTTTTGTACGCTCGCCGCCTTTGCTTCCCAGATTGGGGGCCGGCAAGGCGGGCGGCTAGCGCACAGCAGGAGAGTTCGCTCTGGTTCAGATTTTCGTCCGCGACAACAACGTCGATCAAGCCCTCAAGGCGCTGAAGAAGAAGATGCAGCGCGAAGGCTCGTTCCGCGAAATGAAGCGGCACGTCCATTATGAGAAGCCGTCCGAGAAGCGCGCCCGCCAGAAGGCGGAAGCCGTGCGCCGGGCTCGCAAGCTCGCCCGCAAGCGCGCCCAGCGCGAGGGTCTGATCCCGGCGCCGAAGAAGCCGACGCGGCCGTAAAGAGGCCCCAAGCTTTAGACCGGGGTACTAAAACCTGGCACGCATGATGCTTATTTGAAGGGTCGCGCCACCGGTGCGGCCCTTTTTGCGTATCTGGATCAGACGCGGTGTTGCGTCGCGTCGGTCGCGCGTTAAGTGGTCTATCACCCGTTGGCGTCCTATCTTGGCTCCTTTGGCGCCGCCGAAACTGGATTGGTCCTGATATGAACCTCCGCAATCTCGTCATCTGGGGCGTCATCGTCGTCGTCCTGATCGGGCTCTATTCCATGATGACGGGCGGGGGACGCCCCGGCAGCAATGTCCGCGAGGTCACCTATTCGACCCTGCTGGGCAAGGTTAGCGCCGGCGAGGTAAAGACCGCCTCGATCCGCGGCGAGGTGGTGGAAATCACCGACCAGGGCAACCGCACCTTCACCGCCGTGACCCCGGCTAACCAGGATGACCTGGTCAAACGCCTGGAGAGCCAGGGCGCCAACATCTCCGTCAAGCCGGCCGGAGGCATCACCCTGGTGGGCCTGCTGCTGAACTCGCTGCCGATCCTGCTGCTGATCGGCGTGTGGATTTTCTTCATGCGCCAGATGCAGGGCGGCACGCGCGGAGCCATGGGCTTTGGCAAGTCCAAGGCTCGCCTGCTGACCGAGAACAAGAACCGTGTGACTTTCGATGACGTGGCCGGCGTTGAAGAGGCGAAGGAAGAGGTCGTCGAGATCGTCGACTTCCTGAAGGACCCGCAGAAGTTCCAGCGCCTGGGCGGCAAGATTCCCAAGGGCGCCCTGCTGATCGGCCCTCCCGGAACCGGCAAGACCCTGCTCGCCCGCGCCATCGCCGGCGAGGCGGGCGTGCCCTTCTTCACCATCTCGGGCTCCGATTTCGTGGAAATGTTCGTGGGCGTCGGCGCCAGCCGGGTGCGCGACATGTTCGAACAGGCCAAGAAGAACGCCCCGTGCATCATCTTCATCGACGAAATCGACGCCGTCGGTCGTCACCGGGGCGCGGGCCTTGGCGGCGGCAACGATGAGCGCGAGCAGACGCTGAACCAGTTGCTGGTCGAGATGGACGGCTTCGAATCCAACGAAGGCATCATCCTGATCGCCGCCACCAACCGGCCCGACGTGCTGGATCCCGCCCTGCTGCGTCCGGGCCGCTTTGACCGTCAGGTCGTGGTTCCGAACCCCGACGTGAACGGCCGCGAACGCATCCTGCGCGTCCACATGAAGAACGTGCCGCTGGCCGCCGATGTCGATGTGAAGATCATCGCGCGCGGCACCCCGGGCTTCTCCGGCGCCGACCTGGCCAACCTCGTCAACGAAGCCGCACTCATGGCTGCGCGCAAGAACCGCCGCATGGTCACCCAGCGCGACTTCGAGGACGCCAAGGACAAGGTCATGATGGGCGCTGAGCGCCGGTCCATGGTCATGACCGAGGAAGAAAAAACCAACACTGCCTACCACGAGGGCGGCCACGCCCTGGTGGCCCTGACGGTCCCCGCCGCCGACCCGGTCCACAAGGCCACGATCATCCCGCGCGGCCGTGCGCTGGGCATGGTGATGCAGCTGCCGGAAGGCGACCGCTACTCGGTGAACTACGAGCAGATGACGTCGAGGCTGGCGATCATGATGGGCGGCCGGGTCGCCGAGGAGCTTATCTTCGGCAAGGAGAAGATCACCTCCGGCGCCTCCAGCGACATCCAGGCCGCCACGGGCCTGGCCCGCAACATGGTCACCCGCTGGGGCTACTCCGACAAGCTGGGCCTGGTCTCCTATGGCGACAACCAGGAAGAGGTGTTCCTGGGCCACTCGGTCAGCCGCACCCAGAACGTCTCGGAAGAGACCGCCAAGGTGATCGACGCCGAGGTCAAGCGCCTGGTGCAGGGCGGATATGACGAGGCGAAGCGTATCCTGACCGAGAAGCTCGACGACCTGCACACCCTGGCTAAGGCGCTGCTCGAGTACGAGACCCTCTCCGGCGACGAGATCATCGGCGCGCTCAAGGGCGTGAAGCCCAACCGCGACGAGAGCGAGACCAGGCGGCCCACCGGCCCGTCGGTCGCGGTGCCCATCTCGCCCCGCCCGAGCGCCGAGCCGGCGTAAGCGGCGCCGACAGCCTGAACGCCAAGAGGGCGGTCGCAGCGATGCGGTCGCCCTTTTTGCATTGCGGCTCCAGCGCGCCCTCCACCGGTTCGGGCGCCAGCAACTTGACAAACGCACCTCACGCTCCGATTGTATGAATGTATGCATACACAGGTACAATCATTAGTCGCCAACCTGACCCTCTCTGGAGGTGGCGTGCCGATCTATGTGCAGGTACGGGACCAGATCCTGCGGGCGTTGGGAGAGGGTCGGCTTAAGCCCGGGGACCGGATGCCGACCATGCGCCAGGTGGCCGTGGCTCTGCGCATCGACCTCAACACCGCGCGCCGCGCCTACGACGAGCTGGAGGCCATGGGCGCGATCCGGATGGAGCGCGGTCGCGGAAGCTTCGTGGCCGGTCCGCCAGCCCCGCCGACACCCGACCAGGACGCCGCCGCCATCGAGGAGGTCGCCCGCCAGGCGATCGGCCTCGCCCGGGCCCGCGGCGTGCCGCCCCTAGCCCTCGCCCAGCGCATCACCGCGCTGGCGCAGACCTCTAAGGAGACCCTCGATGGGTAAATTCAAAGGTATCAACCAGCCGGCGGTACTGCTCAGTGTCCTGGTCGCGATAGCGGCCGCGCGCGCCTTCGTGTGGCGCGGGCAGGGTGGCGGCGACATCGCCCTCGGCCTGGGTATCGGCCTTCTGGTGATCGCCGGATTGATACCGCGGGCCCTGATGATGGCCAATCAGTGGGAACGCGCGGTGGTCCTGCGAATGGGCCGGCTGCAGGCGATCCGCGGACCGGGCATCTTCCTCATCATCCCCATCCTCGACCAGGTCTCCTCCTGGCTCGACCAGCGTATCCAGACCACCGAGTTCAACGCTGAGCAGGCGCTCTCCAAGGACACCGTGCCGGTGGATGTTGATGCGGTGGTGTTCTGGCAGATCCACGACCCCGAGCGCGCCGCCCTGGAGATCACCGACTACCGGTCCGCGATCGAGCGGGTCGCCCAGACGTCGCTCAGGGAGATGGTCGGCTCCTCCCTGCTCTCCAGCCTGCTGTCCGACCGCAAGACGGGCGATGAACTGCTGCGCGAGGAGATCGGGCGCAAGACCTCGGAGTGGGGCGTCACCGCCATCTCGGTGGAGATCCGCGACATCAGCGTGCCCGACGCCCTGCAGGACGCCATGAGCCGCGAGGCCCAGGCCCAGCGTGAAGCCGCCGCCCGCGTCCACCTGGGCGATGCCGAACTGCTGGTGGCGCAGAAGTTCGTCGACGCCGCCGAGATCTACGCCAAGAGCCCGGCCGCCCTGCAACTGCGGGCCATGAACATTATCTATGAGACCACCAAGGAGCGTGGGGCCACGATCCTGATGCCTACGGCCATGGTGGACGCCATGAACCCGACCGCCCTGATCGCGGCCATGAACAAGGCCCCCTAGAGCCGAGGGAGGAACGATGATGATCAAGACCTGGATGCTCGCGACCCTGCTGTCGGGCGCGACCGAAACCGCCGCCTTGGCGCAGGACGCCACCGGCGACTGGATCGGCGTCGTGAAGACGCCAGCCGCCGAACTCACCATCACCCTGCACGTGCAGGCCGGCGCCAACGGTGCCCTGACCGGCTTCGCCGGCAGCCCCGACCAGACACCCACCCCGCTGCCGGTCACCGACATCGTGGCCAAGGACGGCGGCTTAAGCTTCGCCTTGCCGATCGTGCAGGGAGCCTATGCCGGCAAGTGGGACCCGGCCGGCAAGGCCTGGGTCGGGACCCTGAGTCAGGCAGGCTACCAGATGCCGCTCACCCTGGCGCAGGGCAAGCTCGGTCCGCGCCCGACGGTGGCGGGGCTGGACGGCGAGTGGAAGGGCGTGCTGGCCGCGCCGCAGGGCGACCTGAAGCTGGAGCTGAAGGTGAAGACCGGCGCCGACGGGACGCTGGCGATGTTCGCCTCGCCCGACCAGGGTCCGCAGGAGATGGCCGCTGTCGTCACCCACGACGGCGATGCGGTGACCTTCCAGCTCAAGGGCATCGGCGGCTTCGACGGCAAGCTCTCGCCGGACGGCAAGACCCTGGAAGGGTCCTGGCGTCAGGGCGGCGGCTCGCTGCCGCTGACGATGAAACGGGGCGGCTGACATCTCGACGCCGCCCACCGCTCGCCCGCGCGTCATGGGGATCGTCAACACGACCCCTGACAGCTTCTCCGACGGCGGCCGTCACCTCGACCCCGCCGCCGCGCTGGCCCACGCACGTCGCCTGATCGCCGAGGGCGCCGACATCGTCGACGTGGGCGCGGAGTCCACCCGGCCCGGGGCCGAGCCTGTGCCGGCCGAGGTGGAGATCGAGCGCCTCATCCCGCTGATCGCGGCGATCCGGGCCGACAGCGCTGTCGCAATCTCCGTGGATACGATGAAGCCCACGGTGGCGCGCGCCGCTATCGCTGCCGGCGCGACGATCTGGAATGACGTGACCGCGCTAAGCCACGCCGCCGACAGCCTGGATGTGGCCGCCGAACTGGGCTGCGAGGTGGTGCTAATGCATATGCGGGGCGAGCCGCGCACCATGCAGGCCGACCCGCGCTATGGCGATGTCACCGCCGAAGTCGCCGAGTTCCTGGCCGCGCGCGCAACGGCGGCGATGGCGGCGGGCGTGGCCCGGGGCAAGATCTGGCTCGATCCCGGCATTGGCTTCGGCAAGCACACGACGCGCCACAACCTGCCCCTGCTGGCGGGCCTGCCGGTGATCGTGGCCCTCGGATATCCCGTGCTGCTGGGCGCCAGTCGCAAGGGCTTCATCGGTGTCCTCGACCCCGGCGCGCCCGCGGACCAGCGCATCGGAGGCTCGATCGCCGCGGCGCTGCATGGCGCGGTGTCCGGCGTGGCCGCCGTGCGTGTCCACGATGTGCGCGAGACGGTGCAGGCGCTGGCGGTGTGGTCGGCCATCGCGGGGGCGGACCGGCTCTAGGCCGGAGCGCGCTCGAGATGGTCTTCGAGGGCGGAGAGCCGGCTGGCCCAGAAGCGGCGATGCGGCGCCAGCCAGGCGAAGCACTCGGCCATACCTCGCGGGTCCAACCGGTAGAGCCGCCGCTGGCCGTCGGCGCGGACCCGCACCAGGCCGGCCGCCTTCAGGATCTTCAGGTGCTTGGAGATCCCGGGCTGGCTGATGGCCAGGGCGGCCACCAGATCCCCCGCCGGCCGCTCGCCAATCATCAACGCGTCCAGGATGCGGCGGCGGTTCGACTCGGCCAGGGCTTCAAAGGGGCTCTCGGCGGATCAGGTCCTTCTCCGCCAGGTGATCGACCATCTCGTTGAGAGTCGAAGGCGCGCGGTCCAGGTGGCGCGACAACTCCGTGAGCGTCATCGGCCCGGCCTCGGCTAGGTGCCGCAGGAAGGCAGCGGGTTTCCGATTCAGCCACTCGCGCTTGTCGCGCACCCGGCGCAGTGCGTGAAGATAGATATCCTGGTGGGCCAGGGCGAAGCGGTCGGCGAAGGTGGCGGCGTCCATGGGCGCGAGGTTGGCGGCGATCTGTTGCTTCGTAAATCCCGATGCAATTGCGGCCCGCGCGCGCTACCCACGATCCATGGAAGCGCTGGGTCGAGTCCTGATCATCGCCGGCTCCGACAGCGGGGGCGGCGCGGGCGTGCAGGCCGATATCAAGGCCGTCACCGCGCTCGGTGGCTACGCGGCCACGGCCATTACCGCGATCACTGTCCAGAACACCCTGGGCGTCACCGGCGTGCACCCGATCCCGCTGCAGGTGATCGCGGCGCAGGCCCGCGCGGTGCTTTCCGACATCGGCGCTGACGCCATCAAGACCGGGATGCTGGGCGACATCGCCACGGTCGAGCTGGTGGCGCATCTGCTGGACGAGGCGCACGTCCCCGCCGTGATCGATCCCGTGATGGTCGCCAAGGGCGGCGCCTCGCTGCTCACCGATGCGGCCGTCGCGGCGGTGCGGGCACTGCTGGTTCCGCGCGCGGCTTTGCTGACCCCCAACGCGCCCGAGGCTGAGGCGTTGACCGGCCTCAGCGTGGCCACCACCGACGACCTGCGCCGGGCGGGCAACGCCCTGCTGGCGGCCGGGGCGCGGGCGGTGCTGATGAAGGGCGGCCATGTGTCCGGCGACTGGGTGGTCGATCTGCTGATGACCCCGGCCGGCGAGACCGTGTTCGCCGGCGCCCGCATCGAGAGCCGCCACACCCACGGCACCGGCTGCACCCTGGCCTCGGCGTGCGCCGCGGGCCTGGCCCAGGGCCTGCCGTTGACCGCCGCCGTGGCCCGGGCCTGGGACTATGTCCACGAGGCGATCCTGCGAGCCCCTGGCTTCGGCGCCGGCCATGGACCTCTGGATCACGGCTGGCCGCTCCGGGGGCGGGTATGAGCGCCGACTTGGAGGCGCGCCTCGAGAGCATCGTACGGCGTTCGGCGTCGCTGATGCGGGTGATCACCGCGCTGCGCGTGCTCGATCCGCCAGACTGGATGATCTTCTCCGGCGCGGTCTACCAGAGGGTCTTCAACGAGCTGACCGGCCGGCCGCTGGACTACGGTATCAAGGACTATGACGTCGCTTATTTCGACGCCTCGGATCTCTCCTACGAGGCCGAGGACGCGGTGATCCGCCGGGTCGCCGCCGCGTTCGAGCCGCCGCTGCGCGAGATGGTCGAGGTGCGCAATCAGGCTCGCGTCCACCTCTGGTTCGAAAGCCGTTTCGGCGAGCCCTACACCCCGCTGGCCTCCAGCGCCGAGGCCTTGGGGCGGTTCGTGAGCCCGGTGTTCGCCGTTGCCGTGCGGCTGGAGGCGGACGACCGCCTGACCTTCCACGCACCGTTCGGCCTGGAGGACCTGTTCGCGCTCCGTCTGCGGCCCAATCCCAACCGCGCCAGCCCGAACTTCGCGAAGGTCGCCGCCTCGGCGAAGGCGCGCTGGCCCGAGATCGAGGTGATCGATCAGCGGCGGTAGGCGTCCGGGTCCGCCGCGCGGGAAGTGGCCCTTGCCGATCCACGGTCGCGATAGCAAGTCCGCATCCGACGAACAGGGATACTCGTGATGCGCCAGTGGACAATCGACGCCTTCGCCGACCAGCCCTTCCGGGGCAACCCCGCCTGCGTGGTCGAGCCGTTCGAGGCCTGGCCGGATAGCGCCTGGATGCAGGCGCTGGCGGCGGAGAACAATCAGGCCGAGACCGCCTTCCTGCTGCGGAGCGCCGATCCCGCCCGCTTCGGCCTGCGCTGGTTCACCCCGGCGGTGGAGGTCCCGCTCTGCGGCCACGCGACCCTGGCGTCGGGCCATACCCTGTTCAGCGAATTTGGCGTGACGGCCGGGACGATCACCTTCGACACCCACTCTGGACCGCTCACGGTCAGGCGCGCCGACGAGGGCTATGAGATGGACTTTCCGTCCCAGCCGCCGGTGCGCATCGAGACGCCGGCCGGCCTTGCCGTGGCGCTGGGCGCCCAACCGGCAGAGGTGTGGGTCGGCCCCTACCTCATCGCGATCTTCGACGACCCGGCGACCGTGCGGAGCATGAGGCCAGACCTGGTGGCGCTGCGGACGCTGGGTGTCGAGGCCGAGCTGGGCCCGGGCAATATCGGCGTGGCGGCGCTGGCCGGCGCGGGCGCCGATCACGACGTGGTGGACCGCTTCTTCGCACCAGGTTCCGGCATCCCCGAGGACCCGACGACCGGGTCGCTGCACTGCCAGCTGACGCCGTTGTTCACGGCGCGCCTCGGCCGGGACACGGTTCGGTTCCACCAGGCCTATCCGGGCCGGGGCGGCGACCTGGAATGCGTCCAGGCCGGCGACCGCGTCCTGCTCCGGGGCCAGGCTGTGACCGTGGTGGAGAGCCGCCTTCGCCTGACGCCGCCATGAAAGCGCCCCCTGAGCGGGGGGCTCCGGGGGCGCCTTCAGATCACCGGCCAGTGGGGCTAGCGGCGATCGTCACGGCCGTAGCCATAGCCGTAGTCGCGGTCGTGGCTTTCGCGCTCAAGCTGCGCCTCCAGGCGGTCCAGCCGGCGGTCGAGACCGCGGCGCTCGGGCTGGGTCAGGCCACCGTGGCGATACTGGGCCTCCAGCCGGGCGATATCGCGCACTTCCCAGCGCAGACGGTCGGCCTCGCGGCGATCCAGAGCCCCCCGGCGAACGCCCCACTCAATGCGGCGCTCAATCTGCGCCTGGCGGGCGTTGACGTCGGCGCGGTCGTCCCAGCGGCGGTTGTCGCGCGGGCGGTTGGTCTGCTCGTAGCGACTCTCGTGCTCGTATCGGCTGTTTTGCTCATAGCGGTCGCCTTGCTCATGGCGCCCCTGATCACGCTGGCCGTAGCCGTAGGACTGGGCGGCTGCCGGGCCGGCGATGGCGGCGGCCGCGGTGGCGATGGCCAGGGTCACGAAGAGGGTCTTCTTGACGGTGTTCATATCGGGTCCTCCGGATCCGTGGTCGGCGGGGGGCCGGCCTTCATGATCACGAAGAGACCACACCCCGCCTGAAGCGGTTCTGAGCTGTCCGGTCGGGTTAGGTTCACCTTGAGCGATCGGTGGTTCCCTTGTCCTTGCCGACGGGAAAGGCGGACGTGTCGATATGCTGGACCATCAGAGGATGGCTAGTTGCGGTGGCACAATCGTCAACAACAAACGAGAAACGATCCGTGCTGACCTTCTTTGCGGGAGGCCACGGCGCGGGACGCAATACTCCAGGCCGCCGAAGGCGCCTTGCCAGGCGCCGCCACAATGTCACGTGCACAGCTTTCCTGGCGGACACCCAACCAAACGTTGAATTTCGCGCCAATTGTTGTCGATGTCGTCTGGCGCCGGAGACCCGGCCAAATCGTACCAGACGTGTACAGGGCTATGCGAAGTCGAGGTCCGAGTTGCTACATCGGCCGCCGCTCACAGCATCACCACGGCGCTCAGCGTGTCAGCCGTCGTTCGGACTCCGGCTCCCGGACGGTCGATGAGGCCCGCCCTTCCCAACTCTCGAAGGATAGAATCCGCTCTTCGCGCCCGTCGCCGGCTTCGACGCGCTTCCACGCCTGGACGAAGGCGGCAAGATCGTCCGAAAGGCTGCCGCCCACCTGAATCTTGATCTCGCCCTTCATCGCGATCCGCCTCTCAATGTCGCCAGGTCGTTCTCAAAAATCCGCCAGAAGCTGTTCGAGTGTCGTGAAGTCGTAGGCAAAGGCGAAGCCGTCCCCCTAGCGACTATCCTCGCGCCGCTTCGCGACGCCGTGCTGGACGGCTTGCTCGAAACCGTCCAGCGACCGCTCCGGCCCGATGGTCGCCAAAGGCACCATCAGATGGTCCATGTCGTCCCGCATCGGATTGTCCTTCGCCGGGTCCCCACAGCTTATACCAAGGACCAAGGACACCGCTGCGATCCCGCAAGAGGCAGGCGAACCCACCGTCTTGGGACTCGCTGTCGGCAGCGGCGGACGGGCGAGGGAGGTCCTATCCGTCGCCCCGCGGACGCCTCATCGGGCGCGCGCCAGGAGATCGATCAATTCGGCCGCCTTCTTGCGCTGCTCGTTGGTGTCGCCGCTGACGATGGCGCTTTCGATGCAATGGTCCAGGTGCGCCTTGAGCATCTCACTCTCCACCTTCGCCAACGCGGCGCGCACGGCCTGAATCTGGGTCAGCACGTCGATGCAGTAGCGATCATCCTCGACCATGCGCGCGATCCCACGGACCTGACCCTCGACCCGGTTCAGCCTGTTGAGCAACTTGGGCTTGTTGTCCTGGATCAATGATTGTCCTCCGCGCGTTCCATAACCATATCCCTGGCGGGCATGGGTTGAAATACCCTACCAGGGTATATAGATCACTCTCAGCGCCGGGCAGCCGTCCAGCGATCGAGGCGAAGCATGAATTCCGGTCACGAGCATCGCCCGCATGCGTCTGCTGCAGCGCCGGGTAGCGTGCTCGATCCGGTGTGCGGAATGACGGTCGATCCATTGACGACCCGTCACCACGCCGAGCACGACGGGCACGCCTTCCACTTCTGCTCCGCCGGATGTCGCACCAAATTCGAGGCTGATCCGACCCGCTACCTCGAACCGAAGGCCGCCGCTGCGCAGCTGCCAGCCGATTCTGGCGCGATCTATACCTGCCCGATGCACCCCGAGATCCGGCAGGTGGGCCCAGGCTCCTGCCCGATTTGCGGCATGGCCCTGGAGCCGGCGACGATCACCGCCGACAGCGGCCCGAATCCTGAGCTGGCCGACATGAGCCGGCGTTTCTGGATCGGGCTGGTGCTGGCCGTGCCGGTGTTCGTCCTGGAGATGGGCGGGCACGTGCCCGGCCTGATGGGGCTGGTCAGCTCCCACACTTCCCACTGGATCCAGTTCGCG
Source organism: Phenylobacterium deserti (assembly GCA_943332615.1). Taxonomy (GTDB): domain Bacteria; phylum Pseudomonadota; class Alphaproteobacteria; order Caulobacterales; family Caulobacteraceae; genus Phenylobacterium; species Phenylobacterium deserti_C. Next base: position 5,514 of record CALQQB010000021.1, on the reverse strand, counting down.
CTGGCGACGCCGGTGGTGCTGTGGGCCGGCTGGCCGTTCTTCCAGCGGGGCTGGACATCGCTCGTCACACGCCATCTGAACATGTTCACGCTGATCGCCATGGGGGTCGGCGTCGCCTGGGTCTACAGCGTGGCCGCAGTGCTGGCGCCGGGGTTCTTCCCGCCCGCGTTCCGTGACGCCATGGGCGCCGTGCCGGTCTATTTCGAGGCGGCGGCGGTCATCACGGTGCTGGTGCTGCTGGGCCAGGTCCTCGAACTTCGCGCCCGGGAGCAGACCTCCGGCGCGATCAAGGCGCTGCTCAACCTCGCGCCCAAGACCGCACGCCGCATCCGTGGGGACGGAACCGACGAGGAAGTGACCCTCGACCTAATCCAGGTCGGCGACCGCCTTCGTGTGCGCCCCGGCGAGAAGATCCCCGTGGATGGCGTGCTGACCGAGGGTCGGGCTTCGATCGACGAGTCCCTGGTCACCGGGGAGTCCATGCCGGTCACCAAGGAGGCCGCCGGCAAGGTCATCGCCGGCTCTCTGAACAAGACCGGCTCGTTCATCATGCGCGCCGAGAAGGTGGGCGCCGACACTCTGCTGTCGCGCATTGTGCAGATGGTCGCCGAGGCGCAACGCAGCCGCGCGCCCATCCAGCGGCTCGCCGACACCGTGGCGGGCTGGTTCGTGCCCGCGGTCATCGCCGTCGCGCTCCTGGCGGGCCTGATCTGGGCGCTGGTCGGCCCCGAGCCGCGCTTCGCCTACGCCCTGGTCGCGGCGGTGTCGGTGCTGATCATCGCCTGCCCCTGCGCGCTCGGCCTGGCGACCCCGATGTCGATCATGGTCGGCGTCGGGCGCGGCGCCCGCGAGGGCGTGCTGATCAAGAACGCAGAGGCCCTTGAGCGTTTCGAGAAGATTGACACCCTGGTGATCGACAAGACCGGCACCCTCACCGAAGGACGGCCGGCGGTCACCACCATCAAGACCGTCGCCGGCATCGACGAGGGCGAACTCCTGCGGCTCGCGGCCAGCCTCGAACGCGGCAGTGAGCATCCGCTCGCCGACGCCGTCCTGCGCGCCGCCAAGGACCGGGGCCTTTCGCTCTCAGAGGCCGCCGACTTCGACTCTCCGGTGGGCCGGGGCGTGATCGGCGTGGTGGACGGCAAGCAGGTCGTACTTGGCGGCGCTCCGCTGATGGCCGAGCAAGGCATCGACCTGGGTCCGCTGCTGGCGGAGGCCGAAACCCTGCGCCAGGACGGGACGACAGCCGTCTTCGCCGCCATCGACGGACGCCTGGCCGGCGTCCTCGGGATCGCCGACCCGATCAAGGCGACCACGCCAGAGGCTGTGCGCGCGCTGCTCGCCGACGGCATCCGCCTGGTGATGATGACCGGGGACAACCGCACCACGGCGCTGGCGGTCGCCAAGCGGCTGGGCATTGAGAATGTGGAAGCCGAGGTGCTGCCGCAGGACAAGGCGGCAGTGGTGCAGAAGCTGCGCGCCGAGGGCCGGGTGGTCGCCATGGCCGGCGACGGCGTCAATGACGCGCCTGCGCTGGCCGCCGCCGATGTCGGCGTCGCCATGGGCGCCGGCTCCGACGTCGCCATCGAGAGCGCTGGGGTGACCCTGCTGAAGGGCGATCTGCAGGGCCTGGTCCGCGCGCGGCGCCTGTCACGCAAGGTGATGCGCAACATCCGCCAGAACCTGGTCTTCGCCTTCATCTACAACGTGGCTGGCGTCCCGGTGGCGGCGGGCGTGCTTTATCCGGTGTTCGGCTGGCTGCTCTCGCCGCAGATCGCCGCGGCGGCCATGGCGCTGTCGTCGGTCAGCGTGATCACCAACGCCCTGCGGCTCCGGGCCGTAAAGCTCTGACCGTGGCTCTGCGCTTCCACACGGAGACTGTCGTCTTTCGTCTCTCTCGTCAGGGCCACGGCCGACCCCGCGCGTATCCCTCGCAGTGCGCCGGCTCACCGCGACACCTTTTCTCATGGGACTCCCGACTGTCATGAAGGATTTTGATCGCCGTCAACTGTTGCGGGGCGCGAGCGCGATCGGCGGTGGCGTGGCGCTCAGCACTCTGCTGCCCGGCTGGGCGCGGAGCGCGACACCGCAAACCGCTCCCGCGCTGCCAACCCTGACGGGCCCCAACGTGGACCTACGCATCGGGCATTCGGAATTGAAGGTGGACGGGCGAGCGAGCCACGTCGTGACGATCAACGGAACGGTGCCGGGGCCCCTGCTGCGCTTCAAAGCGGGCCAAACGGTTCGCCTCTCCGTGACCAACGACCTCCATGAGGACACTTCCATCCACTGGCACGGCCTTCTGGTGCCGTTCCAGATGGATGGCGTTCCCGGCGTCACCTTCCCCGGCATCAAGCCAGGTCAGACGTTCGTCTATGAGTTCCCGATCAAGCAGTCGGGCACCTACTGGTATCATAGCCACTCCGGGCTCCAGGAGGCCGAGGGACACTATGGGCCGATCGTCATCGACCCTGCGGGCCCAGATCCGGTGGCCTATGACCGCGAGCACGTCATCGTGCTCTCGGACTTCAGCTTCATGCACCCGCACCTGATCTTCAAGCGGATGAAGCAGCAGAGCGGGGTCTTCAATTATCAGAAGCAGACGGTCGGCAGCCTCCTCGCGGGCAAGGATCAGACGCTGGCCGAGCGGGCGGAGTGGGCCAAGATGCTCATGGACCCGACCGATATCTCCGACGTGACCGGCGCAGTCCTGAAGTTCGTCGTCAACGGACACGGCCCCGCCGACAACTGGACCGGCCTGTTCAAGCCTGGCGAACGGGTGCGCCTGCGCTTCATCAACGCCGCGGCCCAGATGATCTTCAACGTTCGCATCCCGGGACTGAAGCTGACCGTCGTCGCGGCTGACGGCCAGGACGTGCGGCCGGTCGAGGTGGACGAGTTCCAGATCGGCAACGCCGAGACCTACGACGTCATCGTCCAGCCGACGGAGGACAAGGCCTTCACGCTTGTGGCTGAGGCGGTCGATCGCTCGGGGATGGCGCGCGCGACCCTCGCGCCCCGTCCCGGCATGACCGCGCCAGTCCCACCGCTGCGCACCCGGCCGCGCTCAACGATGAAGGACATGGGCATGGACATGAGCGCCATGCACGGAACGAGTGGTTCTGGCGGCCCCATGCCCGGAATGGACCATGCTGCGATGGGTCACGAGATGGCGGCGATGCCCGGTATGGCCGCGCCGCCCGGAATGGCGCCACCAAAGCCTCGCGGCTCCGACGCGATGGGCGACATGGGCGGCATGGAGATGTCCATGCGCGACCCGCAGTTCGCGCCGCAGGTGAAGCTCGGCCCCGGGGTGCAGACGATTGCGCCCCTCCCGGTCGATCGCACGGGCGAGCCTGGCCAAGGCCTCGAAAGCGTGGGCCACCGGGTCCTGGTCTACAAGGACCTGTTCGCCCTGACCCCCGACCCTGACCTACGGCTGCCGACCCGTGCCCTGGACATCCACCTGACGGGCAACATGGAACGGTTCATGTGGGGGTTCGACGGCCTGAAGTTCAGCGAAACCACCAAGCCCTACGCCTTCGAGGCTGGCGAACGGGTGCGGGTGACGCTGATCAACGACACGATGATGGCCCACCCCATCCACCTGCACGGCCACTTCTTCGAGCTGACCCATGCGCCGGCCGGCCTGGGCCCGCGGAAACATACGGTGATGGTGCTGCCCGGAGGAAAGGTCTCGTGGGACTTCACCGCGGAGGCCGGCGACTGGGCGTTCCACTGCCACATGCTCTACCACATGCATGCCGGCATGTTTCAGGTGTTCAGCGTTCGGCCCCTGGCTGGAGGCGCCGCGTGAATCGTTTTGCCCTGATTGGATTTGTGCCGCTCGTCCTGGCCGCGCCGGCCATGGCCCAGCCGATGGATCACTCGAAGATGCCCGGTATGAGCATGCCGGCTCCCAAGGCGACGCCGGCGAAGAAGCCTGGGGCCAAGGCGGCGAAACCGGCGCCAACGCCAGCGGCAGCAGATCCGCATGCCGGGCACATGATGCCCGCCGCCCCGGCGGCGGCCGATCCCCACGCGGGCCACACGATGCCCGCCGCGCCTGCTCCAGCGGCCGACCCGCATGCCGGGCACACGATGCCTGCCGAGGCGCTGCCGATGGATCATGGGGCCATGCCCGGCGCCAGCGGAGGCCAGCCGTTGCTCAGCGAACTCGAGGTCCCGAAGGCGCCCCCGCCCCCGCCGCCGGCGATCGGCGATCACGCGGCCGATCGCTACTTCTCGCTGGAATCTATGGCGGCGGCTCGTGCCCAACTGCGGCTTGAGCACGGCGCCATGCCGGTCTCGAAGGTCATGGCGAACCTCGCCGAGTACCAAGCGCGCAAGGGCGCCGATGGCTACCGCTGGGAAGGCCAGGCCTGGTTCGGCGGCGACATCGACCGCTTCGTCCTGAAGACCGAAGGTGAGGGCACGCGAGGCCAGGGTGTCGAGAGCGCCGAGCTACAGGCGCTCTATTCGCGCGCGGTGGGTGTCTACACCGACGTCCAGGCGGGCGTGCGGCAGGCCTTCGAGCCAAAGGGACGCACCTACGCCACCGTCGGTTTCGAGACCCTGCTGCCGTATTGGTTCGACGTCGAAGGCGCAGCGTTCCTGTCGACGAAGGGCGAACTCTTGGCGCGGTTGGAGGGCAGCTACGATCTGCGGCTGACCAACCGGCTCATCCTGCAGCCGCGCGCGGAGCTGAATCTCGCCGCCCAGGACACCCGCGCGACGCGCACCGGCTCCGGGTTGTCGAACGCCGAGATCGGCCTGCGCCTGCGGTATGAAATCCGGCGGGAGTTTGCGCCCTACATCGGCGTCTCCTGGGACCGAAAGGTCGGCAAGACGGCGGACTATGCCCGGAGCCTGGGTGAGGGCGTCGTCGACAAGAGCGTGGTGATTGGCGTGCGGAGCTTCTTCTAATCCGCCTGGCTCGCGGCAAGGGCCCAAGGAGCTCGGCTACTGGGCGGACACGGGCGCCAGGGTCCCCAGCCAGGCGACCAGGCCCAGGACGAGGAACGCGAGCGCGGTCTCCAACAGGACGCTGCGGCACAGGGTGGCCAGAGCCTCGCCGGTCGAACGGCCGTGATCGGCCAGCGTCGCGCCAAGGGCCGGCGATCCGGCTCGCCCCGACCAGGAACCAGCTGTTGACGAGGCCGTAGGTGACCAGGACCGCCACGTGCGCCGAGCCGACGCGAGCCGTGCAGCGCCTTATGCACGACCGCGTCCCGTTCCGCGGATGGCGCCCGCGGGCGAAGCAGGAAAGAGAACGCCACCAGTGCGCCGATCCAGACGCCGACGGCGGCTGCAGCAACGGCTCGCGGGTCCGCCTGTAGAAACTGCGGATGCAAACCCTGGCAGTACGCCTCCGGTGAGGGCCGCCTAGCGCCGGCGGGGTGAGGTTGGGATGCTGTGCTCGTAAGGAGTCCTTATGAGCGCTCATAGCTGTGCGGCATGACCCAGGTGACGTTGATGGGTCCGGAGCGGCGCCGTCGCTGGAGCGTGGAG
>CALQQB010000020.1 GCA_943332615.1 Phenylobacterium deserti | reverse complement strand
GTCGAGCACGTTCGTGTCGGCCGCACCATCGAGTTCGACCTAGCCGCCTCGGATAGCGCCGCGGCCGAGGCGGTGGTGAAGGCCATGTGCGAGAAGCTGCTCGCCAACACGGTGATCGAAAGCTACCGGGTGGAGCTGGCGTGAGGACCGGGAGCGCCCTTGCGCTCCTCCTCACGCTTGCAGCCTGTTCGCCGAAAGCCGGCGAGCTGGAACCTGCCTACCTCGACCTCGATTGCGCCAGGCCGTTCAAGGATCAGGTCGCCGCGATCGTCGCCCAGCCGCATCTCGTGCCCGCCGGCACGGTGAGCGCCGAGCCCTACAGCTACTATTCCAGCGCCGATGGCCGGACATCCTACCTGATCACCCGGCCAGGCTCGCCCGCCCACCCGGCGATCATGATCCAGCGGGCGCGGGGTGGGATCACCACCACGGGCTGCCGATACGGCAGCCAGAAGGGCTACGACGAACTGCTCGCCTATCTTGAGAGCCTGAAAACCTGGACGCGGACCGGAGGCGTGAAGAAGTGACCGGATATCATCTCGCCAGATCAACGTCGGCCGGCTGCGCACGCCGGTTGACCATCCGGTGATCGCCGACTTCGTGGCCAACCTCGACCGAGTCAACGCCCTCGCCGATGGCCTTCCCGGCTTCTGAACGGCCGTCCCGCCGCACCGGTTCTGGACGAGTGCGCATAAGCCTCTCCCCCGAGCGGCAAAGGCGCGAAGAGAGGGAGAGGGTAGGGAGAGGGCCGGCTCGGCGACTCTGAGGAACGATCAAGGGACCTGTCACCTTGATGTGTCGCGAACATAATGCGAACATCGACGCAATAGCCATCGTTCGAAGCGTCCGCCGCAAGACCCTTCTCCACCGCGCCCGAACGCTTCGGCGCGAGGACACCGACGCCGAGGCCCGCTTGTGGGGCGCCCTTCGGGCTGATCGTCTAGGCGGCTGGGGGTGGAAACGGCAGGTCGCGTTCGATCCCGATATCCTGGACTTCCTTTGCCGTGACGCCCGCCTCGTCGTGGAGGTCGATGGTGGCCAACACGCCGACCAACTGGAATACGACGCACGCCGAACGAACTTTCTCCAAAGCCACGATCTACGGGTCCTTCGCTGCTGGAATTCGGCCGTCCTGACCAATTGCACGGGTGTCTGTGACACCATTCTGGACGCCTGCGGCGGGGAGCGACGCTAGGCGCCCGCAGGGCCTCGACAGCCCGCCGAGTCGCCGAGCCGGCCCTCTCCCTACCCTCTCCCTCTCTTCGCGCTTGCAGCGCTCGGGGGAGAGGCGAAGCTCGCCCACTGCGGCGAACAATGCTAACGCCGCGCCCATGAAAGCGGCCGTCATCGTCTTCCCCGGTTCCAACTGCGACCGCGACTGCAAAGTCGCCATCGAGCGGTCCACCGGGGCGCACGTGGACATGGTCTGGCACGGCGACACCGCCCTGCCCGACGGCGTCGACCTGGTCGTGCTGCCGGGCGGCTTCTCCTATGGCGACTACCTGCGCTGCGGAGCCATGGCGTCGCTGTCGCCGATCATGACCGAGGTGAAGGCGGCCGCCGAACGGGGCGTGGCCACCGTCGGCATCTGCAACGGTTTCCAGGTGCTGTGCGAGGCCGGCATGCTGCCCGGCGCCCTGCTGCGCAACGACAAGCTGAAGTACGTCTGCAAGGCCGTGGACCTGACGGTGGTCAACAACCAGACCCGCTATACCGCCGGCTACGCGGGCCGCCGCCAGGTGACGATGACCGTCGGCAACGGCGAGGGCAATTTCTTCGCCGACGCGCCCACCCTCGACCAGCTGGAGGGCGAAGGCCAGGTGGTGTTCCGCTACCTGGACAACCCCAACGGCTCGGCCCGTGACATCGCCGGCATCGTCAACCCCAAAGGCAACGTGCTGGGCCTCATGCCCCACCCCGACCGGGCCTTTGAAGTCGAACTGGGATCGGCGGACGGGGCGCTGCTGTTCCAGAGCGCGCTCGCCAGCGCCTGAGAAGACCGCCTGCCCTCTGGGTACAACCCCAGGTCAGCAGCTCCCGTCTCAGGCGTAAATCTCCGGTTTCGGTTGACACCCGTCGTTCCCCGGGCGGTAACTTGGTTACAGTCTAGTTAAGATGGGGGCTTTCAATGGTCTATAAAGTTTCGCCGCGCGCGGGTCGCACGGCGCTGTTCGCTGGCGTGGCGCTCGCCATGGCCCTGGGTGCGACGGGCGCGAGCGCTGAGGGCGGCCTTCTAGGGAAATATAATTTCACCAAGAAGCCCGGGGCCGTGATTTCTCCGGACGATCTGCCGGTTGGCGGTATCGGCCTGCCGTCGGGGCCGTCCGTGGGTGGCGCGATCGTGAAGAGCTTCGAGGGAATCAGCCAGTACGACACCCAGCCGTTGGGCCGGGGCTTCATTCCGCCGGATACGATCGCCGCGGCGGGCAAGACCCAGATTGTGGAGTTCGTGAACGGCGGGTTCGCCGTGTTCGACAAGTCGAGCGGATCGCGCACCTTCACGACGGACACAGCGTTCTGGAACACCCGGGTCACCGGCGTGCTTGGCGTTCCCAATGGCGATCAGCGGGTGATGTACAATGCTGAGGCCGATCGCTGGATCGCGCTTACCTTCGGCCCGAACACCAAAGACATTCAGATCGCGGTTTCGACAACGTCAGACGCCCTGGGCGCCTGGAAGGGCACCACGTTCGAGGGCTTCGCGCCTCTGGCGGCCGGCGCCCGCACCCTGGCGGACTTTCCGACGCTCGCGATGGACACGAAGGCCGTCTATATCGGCACCAACGACTTTGCGGCGGCGACTGTCGGCGGGCCCACCAATTTCCGCGGCACCACGCTGAACGTCATTCCGCTGGCCGACCTGTTCAAGGCCGACCTTTCCGCGCCCACTACGGCGAACAACGTCCAGTTCCGGACCGCGTTCACCGGAGATTTGGCGGTTGACGACTTCTCGCGCGGCTTCGCCATCCAGGGCGTCAACAGCAACGAGATCTCGACGACCGGCAACATCATCGCCGCCTCGATCAACGACTTCGGTCTGACCCGCTATGACGTGCTCAACACCGGCACCGCGAGCGCAGTCCGGACCGCAACGGGTTCGACGACGATCGGCACGGACTACACCTTCAACGATCCCGCCCGCCAGCCTTCGGCCGCCATTCCCGCGAACCGACGGATCATCGACTCCTTCGGCGACCAGATCGGATCCAGCGCCTACGAGGTTAATGGGCGAATCTACTCGGTCCATACCGTCACGGAGAACGGAAGCGCGTTCACCTCGGTCCGCTACACCGTCCTGGATTCGCTTACGAACGCCGTTCTGGACGAAGGCGACATCGGCGGCGGCGGTTTCGACTACTATCAGGGCTCGCTGGCCGTGAACGATCTCGGTCAGGTGGTCCTGGGCTACAACCGCTCCGGCCTGCAGGCGGCGGACCTCGATGGCGACGGCTTCTCAGACGGCAATATCACCTTCTTCGCCCGCACCTTCGCGACCAACTCGGCCGGCAGGCTCGTGCAATTGGGCAAAGATCTGAAACTGAAGGTCAGCCTCACGGATGACTACCACAACGGCAGCCTCTTCGGCCAAGCTGCGGCGGGTCGGCAACGCTGGGCCGACTACAGTTCGGTAAGCCTCGACCCGGAAGACTCCAATCTGTTCTGGGTGGCGGGCACCTTCGCCCGGGAATACAACAACGACGCAGGCGGCCATCCAGGCGGCAGCGGCGGGTCGCGGTGGGGCACCTACATCGCGGCGATCGATTTTGCCAGAGTGGCCTCGGTTCCGGAGCCCACGTCGTGGGCGCTGATGATCCTCGGCATGGGTCTGACCGGCGCGATGGTGCGTCGCCGGCGCTTTCAGGTGACGCCCGCCAAGGTCGCCGTGTAGAAGGAGTTGTTGCGCCCGTTCGCGGAACGGGCGCACCCCTCCAACCTTCATCCGCGACATCCATCAAAGGTGAAGCAAGTGATTGGATCCCGACGCAGCCTCCTGAGAGTGGCCATCGCGTCGGGAGCCATGGCTCTCGGCCTGGGTCATGCCCAGGCCGCTTCCATATCCGGCGCCTGGGGCGGCGCCACGGCGACCTTGACGCTCGACGGCCAGGGCGGTCGCCTCGACTTCGGATGCGGCTACGCGACCCTGACGTCTCCGGTGAAACCCGACAGCAAGGGCCGCTTCAAAGCCACAGCCACCTACTTTCTGGAACCGACCGGTCTGGTCGACGCGGACAAGCCACCCGCCCAGGTGAAGGCCCGCATCGAGGGGACGTTCACGGGCGACAACCTCCGCCTCAGCTTCAGACCCTCCGGCGCGGCGCCGCAGACCCTCGACCTAGTCGCCGGCAAGCGGCGCAAACTGGTCCGTTGCGTCTAGCCACGACTGGTCAGCGCTCGGGCAGAGGGTAAGCTCGCAGCTCGATCGTCCAGGGATTCCCAACATGTCTTCCGTGCTGCATCGCGCGCTCGCCACCTGCGTCGCCCTCGCCGTCCTCGTCGCTCCGGCCGGCGCCCAGACGCCTGCTGCCCAGACGCCGCCCATGACGCCCGACATCGCACCGAACTTTGTCTGGCCGAAGGGGAGCTACAACTACACAAAGCGGGAGTTGATGATCCCCATGCGCGACGGGGTGAAGCTCTACACCGTGCTGATCATCCCCAAGGGGGCGAGGGACGCGCCGATCCTGCTGACGCGGACGCCCTACAACGCCAAGAAATCCGCCGCCCGCAACCTGTCGCCGTATGCCGCCGCCACCGGCTCGCAGATGGACGAGCCGTTCCTGGATGACGGCTATATCCGCGCCTACCAGGATGTGCGCGGCAAGCACGAGTCCCAGGGCGACTACGTCCTGACCCGCCCCCTGCGCGGCCCGCTGAACGCCACCGCCGTCGATCATTCCACCGACGCCTACGACAGCATCGACTGGCTGGTGAAGAACACCCCCGAGACCAACGGCCGGGTCGGCATGATCGGGTCGTCCTATCCCGGCTTCACCACCGCCATGGGCCTGATCAACCCGCACCCGGCGCTGAAGGCCGCCGTGCCTCAGAGCCCGATGATCGACGGTTGGATGGGCGACGACTGGTTCCACTACGGCGCCTTCCGGACGACCAATTTCGACTGGTTCACCAGCCAGATGACCGACAAGAAGTCTGGCGAGGACATCCCGCGCACCACCTTCGACGACTACGACAACTTCCTGCGCGCCGGGTCGGCCGGCGACTACGCCAAGGCCGCGGGCCTGGAGCAGATCCCCGCCTGGAAGAAGATCAGCGAGCACCCCGCCTACGACTATTTCTGGCGGGAACAGGCCCTGGACCACCTGCTGGCGAAGGAGCCGCTGAAGGTCCCCACGCTCTGGATGGGCGCGTTGTTCGACCAGGAGGACATGTGGGGGGCCATCCACGCCTACCTGGCCACCGAGCCCAAGGACACGGCCAACAGCATGAACTTCCTGGCGTTGGGCCCCTGGCGCCACTCCGGAGCCAACTACGAGCAGCGCCAGATGAACGCCTTGAAGCTGCCCGGCGACACCGCCACCGAGTTCCGGCTGACGGTGATGAAGCCCTTCCTCGACCACTACCTCAAGACCAATGGCCCGCCGCTGACGACGCCGCCCGTGACCGTGTTCGAGACGGGAACCCTGCGCTGGGGGCATTACGACAAGTGGCCGCTGGCCTGCGGGACCGGTTGCGCCACCGGCATGAAGCCACTCTATCTAAGCCCCGGCCTCGGCCTGTCCTTCGACAAGGCCGCGCTGGCCGGCGCCTTCGAGGAATACGTCTCCGACCCCGCCAAGCCGGTCCCCTACGTGCGGCGCCCGGTCCGCTGGGACGACGGCGACCAGTGGCGCTATTGGCTCACCACCGACCAGCGCCACGTGGACGGCCGCCCCGACGTGCTGACCTTCGTGACCGAACCCCTGAAGGCGCCGCTGAGGGTCGCCGGCGAGCCGGTGGTGAACCTGTTCGCGTCCACCAGCGGCACCGACAGCGACTGGGTCGTGAAGCTGATCGACGTCTATCCGGACGCCATCCCTTCGCAGGTGGAGCTGGGCGGCTACGAGCTGGCCGTTGCCATGGACATCTTCCGTGGCCGCTACCGCGAGAGTTTCGAGAAGCCCTCTGCCATCCCGGCGAACAAGGTCCAGACGTACCGCTTCGACCTGCCGCCCACCAACCACGTGTTCCTGCCAGGCCATCGGATCATGGTGCAGGTGCAATCCAGCTGGTTCCCGCTCTACGACCGCAACCCGCAGACCTTCGTGCCCAACATCTTCTTTGCCAAGCCGGGCGACTACAGGAAGGCCACCCAGCGCATCTACCTGAGCGGCGACACCGCCTCGGCGATCGAGCTGCCAGTGGTTCCGCTGAACTGATTGGGCTAGCCTCGCCCAACGCCGCGCCAGACGGCCCTGGGAGAGTGAATGACTGCAGTCGATGCCGAGGGCTCCGACGGCCATGTCCACGGATACGGCAGCCGCGCCTATCGCAGCTATGTGCTGACCGCCCTCCTGGCCAGCTACATCCTGAACTTCGTCGATCGTGCCCTGCTGGGTGTCGTAGCCCCGCAGTTGAAGCCTGAGCTGGGGATCTCCGACACCGCCTTCGGCCTCCTGACCGGCTTCGGGTTCGCGCTGCTCTATACGCTGGTCGGCATCCCGGTGGCGCAGTTGGCCGAGACTCGCCACCGGGTGTGGATCATGGCGATCTGCATCACGGTGTGGTCGGTGATGACCGCGCTCTGCGGCCTGGCCGCGCCGATCACCATCGGTGGGATCGTCATCGGCGCCTTCTGGGTCCTGTTGGCCTGCCGGGTCGGCGTCGGCATGGGCGAGTCCGGCTGTACGCCCCCCGCCAATTCCCTGATCGCCGACTACTATCCGCCAGCGCGCCGCTCCACGGCGCTGGGTTTCTACGCCATGGGCGTGACCTTGGGCACCGTGCTGGCCAACCTGATCGGCGGACCGGTCACCGACGCTTTCGGCTGGCGCGCCGCCTTCTTCGTGGTCGGCCTACCGGGCGTGCTGCTGGCGCTGCTGATGGTACTCACGGTCCGTGAGCCGCCACGCGGCTACACCGATCCGCCGGGCACGGTCCGCCGGGCGCGCGCCACCTTCCGCGACGCGCTGAAGGAGGTGAGCTCCAAGCCGTCGTTCTGGCTGGTGACGGTCGGCTCGATGCTGGCGGCCTTCGGGGGCTACGGGATCAACTCGTTCCAATCCCTGTTCCTGAACCGCAGCTTCGGCCTCACGCCCGGCGAGGCCGGCGTGCTGGTGAACACCCCCGTGGGCCTCGTGGCGGCCATGGGCACTTTCGGCGCAGGCTGGGCGGCCGAGCGGCTGGGCCACCGCTATCCGACCGCCATCGCCTGGCTGCCGGGCGTCTGTGTGATGCTGGCGGCGCCCGTCCACATCCTGGGCTTCTCGACGGGCAACCTGGCGCTCTGCGTGGCCTGCCTCTGCATCGGCGGGGCGCTGAAATACACCTACCTCACCGGCCAGTACACGATCGGCCAAGGCGTGGTGTCGGCCCAGGCGCGCGCCGTGGCGATCGCCATCATCCTCTTCGTCGTGAACCTGCTGGGTTACGGCCTGGGGCCGCTGTTCACCGGCCTGCTGTCGGATGTCATCTTCGCCGCCCAGGTCAGCGACCTCGGCGCGCCGGAGCTGGTCCGCAAGTCCTGCGAGGGCGCAGCCCGGGCCGCACTGGGGGCCACGCAACAGGCCGTGTGCAAGGTGGCCCACCCGGAAAGCCTGCGACTCTCCATGCTGGTCACTTCCTGCGTCTACGCCGTCTCCGGCTTCTTCTTCCTGCTCAGCTGCCGCTGGCTGAAACGTGACATGGTGGCTGTCTAGCGGGCAGCCAGCGCCCCGACGTCCAGCGCCGCAGCCTGTGACGCCCGCTCAAGCCCCAGAATCTGCGCCTTCTTCTCCTCCGTGAAGCGGTGCAGCTTGTTCATGTAGGCCAGCCGCCCGTAGTCGCGGCCCTGGTCGGAGATCTTGTCGAACCAGTCGTCCTCGCCCAGCATCTCGCCAAGCCTGGGCGGGTTGCGGTGCAGCATCTGCACGTCCACCTTCTTCGGTTCCAGGCTGCGCAGGATGCCGCGGTTGAAGTGGCTGTGGATGGTCACGCGCTCGCCCGGCGCCGTGCGGTCGCCCTGCCAGTGCCAGACACCGTGGTGGAAGTAGACCACGCTGCCCTTCGGCATCTCGACCGGCACGCCCTGGTTATGCCCTTCGCCCTCGCGCGGCGGCCGGCGGTGCTTGTGGCTGCCCGGCACGATCCAGGTGGGGCCGCTCTGGATGGTCCAATCTTCGAGAGCCCAGACCCCCACACCCGTCATCGAGAACTCCGGATACGGCTCCGGCACGTGGGCGTAGTCGGTGTGCATCGGGATGAAGCCCGGCCCCGGCCCGCGCTTGATGGCGCTGATCGAGGCGATCACCGCGCCACGGCCCAGCGAGGCGTCGATCAGGGTCATCAGTTGCGGGTTCTGCACCAACCGCTCGAACTCGCGGCCGTGATAGGTCATCCAGTTCAGCGCCGCGCCGGTGTGGTGCTCAGTCAGCGCCCGGATGGTCGCGGCGCGAACCTCGTCGGCGAACTCGTCCGAGATCGCGTTCTCGATGATCGTGTAGCCCTGCGCCTCCATCTCGCGGATCTTGCCGGTCAGCCCCTGGCGACGCGCCCGGTGCTCCAGGTCTGGGTTCTCCACCGTCTTGCGCGCCATGTGGTCATGGAAGTGGCCCATCAGGTCTACCACCGCCGACGGGACCTGGCCGCCGAACCGGATCGCGTCCTTGCCGAACAGTGCCTTCACCTCGCGCAGCATGGCCTCGCTGCCCCCAGGCGTCAGAATGCCCACCCACTGCGCGGCCATGAGCGCGGCCTGATAGTCGCCCTGGCACGTGGCGTCGGCGGAGGCGTCGAAGCCGCGCCCAACGCTCACCGCCTCGCCGTCGTAGCGCACCGTCCAGCTGGCCACGTCGTCCGGCAGGCCCAGGTGCGGCGGGGCGTCGGTCATCCGCTCGCTGACAGAAAACGCGACCCCGCCCAGCTGCGCGCGCCGCCTGCCGAACCAGGCCCGCGCCTCCTCGATCCAGGCGTCAGACAGCAACTCGAACCGATCCGGCAGGGTATACATCTGGACCTCCCCGCCCGCTCTGCGGCAGGCGTTTACCGGAGAGTCCGCCCCTTCCGCCGGGGCAGGTCAATGCCTGGGGGCTAGCTCAGCAGACGGCTCAGCAGATCCGAGTGCAGCGCCCAGCCGAGGAAGCCGGCGGCCGTCATCACCAGCCCACCGGCCGCGAACGTCCAGGCGGCGTAGAGCGCCCAGGCGCTTTCGGCCAGGGCCGCCACGGCGGCGATCGAGATGGCGATCGAGAGCAAGGCGTCCGAGGCGTCGAACTGGTCGTCGTGCACGTTCAACGCATCATACTCGACCTTGTAGCCCTGGGCCTCTTTCCGCAGTTGCGGAATTTCGTGCTTGTACTTGGCCATCTCGCCGGTCAGTCGAGTCCGCTCGGCGGCCGTGGCGGCGGCAACCTTCGCCCCGCCCACGCCCTCGAGGAACCCGGTCTCGGCCAGCGCCACCTCATCGATGTGCAGCTTGGTCTTGGTGGCCTGGTATTCGCCCCAGCGATCGACGGCGTCCGACTGCGCCTGTTGCATGGCCTGGACGATGTTGCCGTCCTTCACCTGGCCCAGGCCCATGACGATCGACAGGGTCACCACCGTCAGCGCCACCAGCCGGTTCAGCCGCTTGTCCTTGGCTTCGGCGGTTACTCCGACGTCCATGCCATCCCCTCGCGATACGCCCGCTCGGAATGCCCCCGGAAGGTGGCGAGCGCGTGGCGAAGCCGGCCATCGCGGTCAGGTCATCGAGCGCGGACGCCCGTCGGCGATGCGCGGCGCGGCGATCTCCGTGCGCCCCGCCACCCTGCAGCACGAGGGCTTTCACGATCGGGGCATTCAGGATCGGGGTCTCATCGGCCATTTGCGTCACCTTCCGCGCCACCCTGCCAACCGTCGATGACGGTTCCTCGGCCTGCAACAACCGGTAGCGCCGGCCCTCCCCCGGGGTCACGCTTGTGCGCCGCGCAGGCGCCTTTCCGCGGCGACAGTGTTGACCCGCCCTCCGATGCGGCGACGATGCAGGCGTCATGACCCCCACAACCGCCTCCCCGCCCGTCCGCGACGTCGTCCCGGCCCATCGCTTCGATGAGGCCAGACTCGCCGCCTGGATGGCCGCCAATGTCGAGGGCTATCGCGCCCCGCTCAAGGTGCAGCAATTCCAAGGCGGCGCGTCGAACCCCACCTTCCTGCTCACCGACGGGAGCGGCCACCTCTACGTCCTGCGCAAGAAGCCGCCGGGGCAGCTGCTCTCCAGCGCTCACCAGGTGGACCGCGAGTACCGCGCCATGAAGGCGCTCGCAGGCCACATCCCCGTGCCGGTCATGCGCGCCCTCTGCACCGACCCCGAGGTGATCGGCACCACCTTCTACGTCATGGACTATCTGGAAGGCCGGATCTTCCGCGACGCCATGCTGCCGGGCCAGACGCCCGCCGAACGCGCCGCCATCTATGACGACCTAAACGCCACCCTGGCCAAGCTGCACCAGGTGGACTTCGAGGCCGTGGGCCTGGGCGACTACGGCCGGCCGGGGAACTATTTCGAACGCCAGGTCGCCCGCTGGACCCGCCAGTACAAGGACGCCGAGTCCGAAAACATCCCGGCCATGGACACCCTGATCGCCGAGCTGCCGGCCCGCATCCCCGCCGACCAGTCGGTCTCCATCGCCCATGGCGACTACCGTCTTGAGAACGTCATGTACCACCCCACCGAGCCGCGGATCATCGCGGTGCTGGACTGGGAACTCTCGACCATCGGCCACCCGATCGCCGATATCGCCTACAACGGCTTCATCTGGCGCAGCCACAGCCCCGGGTGGGGCAGCCTGGACGGCATCGACTTCGCCACCAGCGGCATTCCCACCGAGGCCGAATACGTCGCCGCCTACTGTCGCCGCACCGGCCGCGCGGGGATCGAGGACTGGGCCTTCTACATGGCCTTCGGCATCTTCCGCCTGGCCTCGATCAGCCAGGGCGTCTACCGCCGCGTGCTCGCCGGCAACGCCGCCACCGAAGGCCGCGAAGCCATCAACGGCACGCCGATGCTGGCCGAACAGTCGCTGGCGATCCTGCGCGGGGAACAGTAGGCGCTACAGCGTCGGATCCTCGCTGATCCGCACCAGCATCTTCCCGAAGTTGCCGCCCTTCAGCATCTCTGCGAACGCTGCCGGCACATTCTCCAGCCCCTCGCGGATATCCTCACGATAGCGGATATCGCCCGCCGCCACGTGGGGGCCGACCTCAGCCAGGAAGGCGTCTTGGTGGTCGGCCACGTAGTCGCCGACGAACAGGCCCGTCACCGTCACCCCGCGCTCGGCGAAGATCGCCTGGCCCTTGGCCATCAGAGCCGCCCGGCCATCCACGCCGGCGTCGTCGCCGTAGTGGGCGATCAGCCCGCAGATGGTCATCCGGGCGCCCGGGTTGAACAGCGGCAGCACCGCCTCGAACACCGCCCCGCCGACGTTCTCGAAATAGACGTCCACACCGTCCGGGCAGGCCGCCTTCAGGTCCGCCGCCAGGGTCGGCGACAGGTGGGAGACGCAGGCATCGTAGCCCAGATCCTCCACCACATAGCGGCACTTCTCCGGCGACCCGGCGATGCCCACCACGCGTGCGCCGCGCAGCCGTGCCAGCTGCCCGGCGATCTGCCCGACCCCGCCGGACGCCGCCGACACCACCGCCGTCTCACCCGCCTTCACGCCGCACTGCAGGACCATGCCGGAATAGGCCGTCAGGCCCAGCATCCCCAGCACGCCCACGGCCTGGGAGATGCGCCCCGTCGCCGGGTCCAGCCTGCGTGGGATCATATAGGCCGGCCGCGCCACGCCCTCGCCCATCAGGCCGTACTCGGACCAGCCGTTGGTGTTGAACACCAGGTCGCCGGGCGCATAGCCGTCCATCCGGCTCTCGACCACCTGCGCCACGGTGCGGGCGTGGCAAGGCGCACCCGCCGGCTCCGAGCGACGGCGCTTGTAGCCCCACTGGTAGGGGTCGAGGGACACATAGATGGTCCGGGTCAGGGCCTGGCCAGGCCCCGGCGTCGGGATCGGCCCCTCGCGCAGTTCGAACGTGCCGTCGTCCGGCCAGCCGCCCACAGGCCTGTCAGAAAGCGTCCAGTATCGGTTCATCACTGTCTCCTGCGCACCACTCCCTATCGCGCCCCCGGGAGAGTCCGTCTAGAAGGCCCGCCATGAGCGCCAAGACCCTGGCCGAGAAGGCCGCCGAATATGGGCTGAAGCCCGACGAGTACGACTTGATCGTCCGGCGATTGAACCGCGAGCCTAACGACGTCGAACTGGGCGTGTTTTCGGTGATGTGGTCGGAGCACTGCTCCTACAAATCCAGCAAGATCCACCTGGGCAAGTTCCCCACCACGGGGCCCCGCGTGATCTGCGGCCCGGGCGAGAACGCCGGGGTCATCGACATCGGAGATGGGCAGGCCTGCATTTTCAAGATGGAGAGCCATAACCACCCCTCCTATATCGAGCCTTATCAAGGGGCCGCGACCGGCGTGGGCGGCATCATGCGCGACGTGTTCACCATGGGAGCGCGGCCGATCGCGCTCTTGAACGCCCTGCGGTTCGGCGACCCGTCGCACCCCAAGACCAGGCGCCTCGTCTCCGGCGTGGTCTCAGGCATCGGCGGCTACGGCAATTGCGTCGGCGTGCCCACCGTGGCCGGCGAGACCAATTTCCACCGCGGGTACGACGGCAACATCCTGGTCAACGCCATGTGCGTCGGCCTGGCCGATGCCGACAAGATCTTCTACTCGGCCGCGCCCGCCGCGGGCCTCAGCGTTGTCTACTTCGGTTCCAAGACCGGCCGCGACGGCATCCATGGCGCCACCATGGCCAGCCAGGAATTCGACGACGCCTCCGATGAGAAACGCCCGACCGTGCAGGTCGGCGACCCCTTTGCCGAGAAACTGCTGATCGAGGCCACGCTGGAACTGATGGCGTCAGGCGCCGTGGCCGCCATCCAGGACATGGGTGCGGCAGGCCTCACCTCGTCGTCCGTCGAGATGGCCGGCAAGGGCGCCGTGGGTATCGAGCTCAACCTCGACGCCGTGCCCCAGCGCGAAGAGGGCATGACCGCCTATGAGATGATGCTGTCGGAGAGCCAGGAGCGGATGCTGGCGGTGTTGAAGCCGGGCCGCGAGCACGACGGCGAGCGCATCTTCGCGAAATGGGGCCTGGACGCCGCCACCATCGGGGTGACGACCGACACCGGCCACCTGGTGCTGAAGCACAAGGGCGAGATCGTCTGCGACGTGCCGTTGGCCCCGTTGTTCGACGACGCCCCACTTTATGACCGACCCTGGGTCGCGTCTGAGCCCCAGCCGCGCCTGACGCCGGCCGACCTGCCGACCCCCAGCGACCTGCAGGCCGCGGTGCTGAAGCTGATGAGCGCGCCCGACATGGCGTCCAAGCGCTGGCTCTGGGAGCAATACGACCGCCACGTCATGGCCGACACCCTGGAGGACAGCGCCACCGGCGCCGACGCCGGGATCGTCCGCGTCCATGGCACCAAGAAGGCGCTGGCCGTCACCTCCGACGTCACCCCGCGCTATGTGCTGAACGACCCCTACGAGGGCGGCAAGCAGGCCGTCGCCGAAGCCTGGCGCAACCTGACGGCCGTGGGCGCCACGCCCATCGCCATCACCGACAACCTGAACTTCGGCAACCCCGAACGCCCCCAGATCATGGGCCAGATCGTCCGCGCCATCGAAGGCATGGCCGAGGCCTGCCGCGCGCTGGACTTCCCCGTCGTGAGCGGCAACGTCAGCCTCTACAATGAGACCAATGGCGCCGCGATACCGCCCACGCCCACGGTTGGCGGCGTGGGTCTGCTCACCGACTCGGCCAAGCGCGCCGACTTCTCGTCGATGCAGAAGGGCGACGTCCTCGTGCTGATCGGCGCCACCCTGGGCGAACTCGGCGCCTCAATGTACCTGCGCGAGCTGCTCGGCCGCGAGGACGGCGCCCCGCCGCCGGTCGACCTGGCCCTGGAACGCAAGACCGGCGACCTGATCCGCAGCCTCATCGAAGCCGGGACGCTGCGCACTGTCCACGACTTGTCAGACGGCGGCCTGATCGCCGCTTTGGCCGAGATGTGCCTCGCCTCCAACCTGGGCTGCGACCTGCGCCTGGAGAGCCGCCTGCCCTGGGTCCAGCTGTTCGCCGAGGACCAAGCTCGCTACCTCGTCGCCCTGAACGACCCCTCGCCGGTCCTGGAGGCCGCCCGCGCCGCCAACCTCCCCGCCGCCATCCTCGGCGAAGCCGGCGGCGAGCGCATCGTCATCGACGGCGTACTGGATCTGCCGCTGGCGGAGCTGCGCACGGCCCACGAGGGCTGGATGCCGGCGTTCATGGGCGACTAGGGATGACCGACCTGGGCCCCCTCGCCGACAAGCCGCACGTCGCCGCCACCCTCGCCATCCTGGAGCAGCCCGGCTCCCGCAACGCTATCCCGACCCCCGCCGCCGTCCTTGACCTCGACGCCTTCGACCGCAACGTCGCTCTGATGGCGAAGCGGGCCGCCGCCGCGGGACTGGCCCTTCGTCCCCACGCCAAGTCACACAAGTGCGGCTTCATCGCCCACCGCCAGATGGCCGCCGGAGCGGTTGGGGTCTGCTGCGCGAAGCTGGCGGAGGCCGAGGCCATGGCGGCGGCCGGGATCGGCGCGATCCTGGTCACCTCACCCGTTACCGGGCCCGTGCAGGCCGAACGCGCCGCGCGGCTCGCAGCGACCCTCTCGGATTTCCGCATCGTGGTCGATCACGCCGACGGCGTCGCCGAACTGGACGCCGCCGCGACCGGTCCGATCCAGGTGCTGATCGATGTCGATCCCGGCATGGGCCGCACCGGCGTGCATGACGCCGCCCAGGCAGCCGAGGTCGCCCTCGCGATCGCCGCCAGCGCGAACCTGACGCTGCTCGGCGTCCAGTGCTACGGCGGCCACTGGCAGCACATGGAGGGCGCCAACGCCCGGGCCGCCGCGGTGGCCGACGGCATGGTGCGTCTGAAGAGCATCCTCGCCGCCATCCGCGCCACGGGGGCCGTCTTCAACCTGGTCACTGGCGGCGGCACCGGCTCCTTCGCCGCCGACGCCGCGCAGGGTGTGCTCAACGAGATCCAGCCCGGCTCTTTCGCCTTCATGGACCGCGAATACCGCGACGCGCTCAAGTCCGACCCCGACGGCGCCTTCGAACAGAGTCTGACGATCCACACGAGCGTCATCAGCACCAACCATCCGAAATGGGTCACCGTCGATGCCGGCCTGAAGGCCTTCTCCACCGACGGCCCGAGGCCGCAGCCGCTCACCCCCGCCTTCGCAGACGCGACCTTCCGCTTCTTCGGCGACGAGCACGGGATGCTGGTCCGCCCCGAGGGTGTGGCGATCGCCCGCGGCGACCGCGTGGTCTTCGCTCCCGGCCACATCGACCCTACCCTGGATCGCTACGACCTGTTGCATCTGGTCCAGGGCGACGTGCTGGTGGACATCGTCCGCATCGACGCCCGCGGCGGCTCGCAGTAGGCTTCGGCCAGGCACAGAACCTGGGGGAATGAATGCGGCGGATCGGTCTTGTGGCGTTGGCGGCGGCTCTGGTGAGCGCGGCACCCGGCTGGGCGCAGAACTCGGAGATGGAGCAGGTCAGCGCGTTCAGCAATTCGATGCAGGCCGACCAGCGCGAGGTCATCCAGCACAACATCGACGTGGCCACTAAGGCGCTGCAGACCAAGGACTACGCCACCGCTCGCAAATACGCCCAGATGGTCACCCGAGCAGACTCCAAGCGGGTGCAGGCCTGGCTGATGCTGGGCACAGCGCAGATGGGCCTTCAGGACTGGAAGCGCGCGCGAGGGACTTACTCCACCGCGCTTCGGCTCTCGCCCGACGACATTGAGGCCCACGCCGGCCTTGGTGTCGCCATGGCCATGACCAGCGACCCAAAGGCCCAGGTCCACCTGAACTGGCTCAACGCCAGGGCCCAGGCCTGCGGCGGCTGTGGCCAAGCGGGCCAGATCGCCAAGCTGAAGGGCGAAGTCCAGACCGCCATGACCTCAGGGATGAAGACGCCCACCGCGCCCGGGGGCTGAGCGATCGCGCACGGCGCCGATAAATTCGGCAGCGCATGAGATTCGGCTCCGCGGGGAAAAACCGCTTCGGCGCCCGGCGCCAAGTCCCTCTACGACTTCCGCAACAGAAGAAGGCAACGGAGCTAGATTCAGGGATGGAGCGGCAGACACCGACACGGCGGCAACTTCTGAATGCCATCGGGCTGATCGGCGGGACCTCGGCGGTTTACGCCATGATGACCACCTTCGGCCACGCCGAGGAGACCCGCTTCCCCGGCCCGCCGAAGCTGGACGGCGCGCGCAAGGGCGCCTCGGTGATCGTGCTGGGCGCGGGCCTGGCCGGCATGCTGGCGGCCTATGAGTTGGAGAAGGCCGGCTACAAGGTGACGATCCTGGAATACCAGGGCCGCGCCGGCGGCCGGAACTGGTCGCTGCACGGCGGCGATACCTACACGGAGCTGGGCGGCGCCACCCAGAAGGTGACCTTCGCCAAGGGCAACTACCTCAACCCCGGCCCCTGGCGGATCCCCTACCACCACCGCACCCTGCTGCATTACTGCAAGGCCTTCGGCGTGGAGCTGGAGCCGTTCATCCAGTTCAACCACAACGGTTTCGTCCACAACATCGACGCCTTCGGCGGCAAGCCGCAGCGCTTCAAGGCCCTGGCCGCCGACTTCGAAGGCAACGTCGCCGAGCTGCTGTCGAAGTCGATCAACCAGAAGACCCTCGACACCCAGCTGACGCCCGAGGACCTTGAGCGGCTGAAGGAGGCCCTGCGCAACTGGGGCATGCTCGACGGCGACATGCGCTACACTAAGAACCTGCGCTCCTCGAGCCATCGCGGCTATGATCTGGCCCCCGGCGGCGGCGTCCCCGCTGCGCCCCGGCCCTCGGACCTATTCCCCCTCGACGATGTGCTGAAGTCGGGCGTCTGGAACCAAATGGCCCTCTATATGAACGACGAGATGCAGACGACGATGTTCCAGCCCAAGGGCGGCATGGACATGATCGGCAAGGGCTTCGCGAAACAGGTCGGCCACCTGGTGACCTACAATGCCAAGGTCACCAAGCTGATGCAGGACAAGTCCGGCGTCGCCGTCACCTACACCGACATGAAGAAGGGCGTGACCGCGACCGCCAACGCCGACTTCTGCGTCTGCACCATCCCGCTGACAGTGCTCAGCCAGATCCAGACCAACCTTCCGGACAAGAAGCAGCGCGCAATCCGCGCCGTGCCCTACTCCAACTCGGTCAAAATCGGCCTGGAGATGCGCCGTCGCTTCTGGGAGGAGGACGCCCACATCTACGGCGGCCACTCCTTCACCAGCCAGGAGATCAGCCAGATATCCTATCCGAACTCCAACTTCTTCGGCGACGGCCCGGCCGTACTGCTGGGCGCCTATTCCAGCGGCCCCGCCGCCTACCGCCTGGCCGGCATGACGCCGGAGGAACGGATCGAAGCGGCCCTGGCCCAGGGCTCGGTGTTCCACCCCGAGAGCTACCGCAAGGAGTTCGTCTCCGGCGCCTCGGTGGCCTGGAGCCGTGTGCCCTGGGTCATGGGCTGCTGCGCGCGCTGGAACGAGGACACCCGCCGCGAGCACTATCAGGAACTCGTGGCCGTGGAGGACCGCACCGTGCTGGCCGGCGAGCACGCCTCCTACGTCGGCTGCTGGATGGAGGGCTCCCTGCTCTCCTCCCTCGACGCCATCACCCGTCTGCACCAGCGCGCCCTGGAGGCCTGAGCATGAAGCGTTCTTTTCTCCCGGCGCTCGCGTTCCTGGCCGCCCTCGCCGCGCCGGCCTTTGCTGACGATCCCGGCCCCGGCGGGGAGCGCCCGCCGGTCCCCAAGGGCGGCCACCAGATCTATGTGTTCTATTGCCAGGCCTGCCACATGGCCGACGGCAAGGGCGCTGCCGGGGCCGCCGTCTTCCCTTCCCTGGCCAGCAACCCGCGCATGGGCACCGCCGTCTACGCAATCAACTTGATCGAGAAGGGCCGCGGCGGCATGCCCTGGTTCTCCGATCAATTGACCCCGGCCCAGGTCGCCGAACTGGTCAACTACCTGCGCACCAACATGGGCAACAACTACCCAGAGCCGGTGACGGCGGAGCAGGTCCTGCCATTCAGCAAGCCTCCGCTGCGGGAGAGGTGATCACCGCCCCTCCCCGAGCGCCGCAGGCGCGTAGAGAGGGAGGGGAAATCCGTCACCGCAGCGTCAGCCCCTCCAGCCCGCCCTCCGCACGCCAGCGCGCCAGTTTCTCGAAGAACTTCAGCGGCCCGGCGCCATACATGTCGGAAAAGAATCCCGCACGGTTTCCCGACGCGCCTTCCGAGTTGTAGTAGCCCGGCGTGCACTCCTCGTAGAACCGCAGGCCCATGCGGGCCAGGCTGCGCACCTCGTCGACATAGGCCGCCTCGCCCTCGGCTGTCGGCTCCAGCACCTTCAGGCCCCGGTCGCGCGCCTGGCTGACGATATAGGCGACGTGGTTGGCCTGTTCGTTCAGGGCCTGGGGCACGCTGATGGTGATCGCGCCCTGGGTGAAGCCCAGGAAGAAGCAGTTGGGGAAGCCATGGCTGGTCAGGCCATGCAGCGTCCGCAAGCCATCCGCCCAGTGCTCTGACAAGGTCACCCCGTCCCGGCCCACGATGTCGTAGCCGGCGCGCCGCGTGTAGGACGTCCCCACCTCGAACCCCGTCGCGAAGATCAGGCAGTCCAGCTCGTACTCGACGCCGTTCGCGACCACGCCGGCCTCGGTCAGCCGCTCGACGCCGTGCCCCTGCGTATCCACCAGGGTCACATTGGGCCGGTTGTAGGTCGGCAGGTATTCGTCGTGGAAACAGGGCCGCTTGCAGAACTGGCGATACCAGGGCTTCAGGGCCGCCGCGGTCTCCGGGTCCTTGACGATCGCGTCCACCCGGGCGCGGACCTGGTTCATCTTGCGGTAGTCGGCCAGCGCCATCAGTTCGCCGCGCTCCGCGCCGGTCAGCCGTCGGCCCAGCTTCTGCGACGCGTCCTTTACGGCCGTCCCGGTCACGGTACGGAAGATGTCGGTCCAGCCGTCGTGCACCAAGTCCTCGTCCTGGTCGCCGCCGGAGACCAGGATGTTGAAGTTCTCCATCCGCCGCGCCTGCCAGCCGGGCTGCAGCGAGGCCGCCCACGCCGGATCCGTCGGCCCATTATTGCGCACGTCCACCGATGAAGGCGTCCGCTGGAAGACGTAGAGCTCCTTCGACCATTCGCCCAGGTGCGGGATGCACTGCACGGCCGTCGCGCCGGTGCCGATGATGCCGACCCGCTTGTCCTTCAGGCCGGTCAGGCCGCCAAACGAATCGCCGCCGGTATAGCCATAGTCCCAGCGGCTGGTGTGGAAGGTGTGGCCCTTGAAGTCGTTGATCCCCGGGATGCCCGGCAGCTTGGGCCGGCTCAGCGGCCCGTTGGCCATGGCCACATAGCGCGCCTTGAAGCGGTCGCCGCGGCTGGTGCTGATCTCCCAGCGCTGGGCCGCCTCGTCCCATTCCATGCCGGTGATCGAGGTCTGCAGCAGGGCGTCGTCGTACAGCCGGTAATGGCGCGCGATGTTGCGGCTGTGCTCCAGGATCTCCGGCGCGAGCGAATATTTGTGCTTGGGCATGTAGCCCAGCTCTTCCAGCAGCGGCAGGTAGCAGTAGCTCTCCACGTCGCACATGGCGCCCGGATAGCGGTTCCAGTACCAGGTGCCGCCGAAGTCCCCGGCGTTCTCCACCACGCGGATGCTTTCAAACCCGGCCTCGCGCAGCCGGGCCCCCATCATCAGCCCGCCGAACCCGCCGCCGATGATCGCGAACTCCACCTCGTCGAACACTGGCTCGCGCGTGAAGCCCGGCGCCACATAGGGGTCGTCGATGTAGTGCGAGAACTCCGCCTTCACCTCAACGTACTGGCCGATACCGTCCTCGCGCAGGCGCTTGTCGCGCTCGGCGAGGTACTTGGCGTGCAGGGCATCGGGATCGAAATCGATCTCGCCGACGATCGCGGAGATTTCAGGGGCAAGGCTCATGGGGACAGTCTGGCGCGTTGACGTGCGGGTCCGTCAACAGGGTTTGCGCGGCAACTACCCCGCCAGCGCCCGCCGCAGCAGCTCCATCGCCCCTGCCGCGAAGGCCCGCATGTTGGCGCTGCGGTCGCTCGACCCCGTCTCGATGGTCAGCACCGCCTCCACCGGACCGGAGATCGCCACGCAGGTATGCCCCGCCGCATCGCCGTAGCCGTTGCCAGTCGGTCCCGCCGCCCCAGTCTCGGAGATTCCCCAGGTCGCCCCGAATCGCTCCCGGGCAGTCCGAGCCAGCAACAGCGCATAGGGCTCGCTGGACGAGCGCATGCCCTCCAGCGCCTCGCGCGGGATATCGGTCAGCAGCACCCGGGCCTTGGGCGTGTAGACCACCGCCCCGCCCAGGTAGTAGGCGCTGGCGCCGGGCACGCTCAGCAGCGCCGCCGAGATCAGGCCGCCGGATGAGCTCTCGTTCACCGCGATCTTCTCGCCCCGCGCCTTTAACTCTTGGCCGATCTCCGCCGCCAGGGCTTCCAGCTCTTGCATACCGATCCTTCTTGGCTTGTCCGTGGTTCCGCGCCCATGATGCCGGCTTTCAAGCTAAGAACCAGACTCCGGAGGAATTTGATGGACGCCCAGTCGCAATGGACCGGCCTTGACGCCGGTCGCCTGGAACGGATCACCGACCATCTGGAACGCAACTACATCGGGCCAAAGAAGATCGCCGGCTGCCAGGTCAGCGTCGCCCGCCACGGCCACATGGCCTACCAGAAGTCCTTCGGCCTGATGGATATCGAGCGGAACAAGCCCACCCGCGACGACACCATCTATCGCATCTATTCCATGACCAAGCCGATCACCTCGGTGGCGCTGATGACCCTGTACGAGCAGGGCTATTTCCAGCTCAACGACCCGGTCAGCCGCTACGTCCCGTCCTGGAAGAACCACAGGGTCTGGGTGTCCGGCGAGGGCGCCGACATGGTCACCGAGGCGCCGAACCGGCCGATCAGCTTCCGCGATGTGCTCAGCCACAGCGCTGGCCTGACCTACGGCGGCGGCCTACCGGGCGTCGGCATCCAGCACCCGATCGACAAGATCTACCGGGGCTTGAAAATACGCTCGGCCGGCAGCGCCGACACCATGATCGAATTCATGGACAAGCTGGCCCAGGTGCCCCTGCGCTACCATCCCGGCGAGGCGTGGATGTACTCGCTCGCCACCGACGTGTGTGGCGCCCTGGTCGAGATCATTTCCGGCAAGCCCTTCGCCCGGTACCTTGACGAGGTGATATTCGGCCCGCTGGGCATGAAGGACACCGCCTTCCAGGTGGCGCCCGACAAGCAGGACCGCTTCGCCGCCAACTACCAGCGCGGGCCCGACAAGGGGCTGAAGCTGATCGATGACCCGGCCACGAGCGCCTTCATCGCCGAACCCGGCTTCAAGTCCGGCGGCGGCGGCCTCACCGGCACCAGCGCCGACTACATGCGCTTCTGCGAGATGCTCCGCCGCGGCGGCGAGCTCGACGGCCACCGCATCCTTGGCCCCCGCACCCTCGAGGTGATGCACATGAACCACCTGCCCGGGGGAAAGGACCTCACCCAGCTGGCCATCGGCGGATTCTCGGAGACCGCCAACGAAGGCGTCGGCTTTGGCCTGGGCTTCGCGTCCACCATGAGCCAGGTACAGACCGGCACGCTCGGAACCGGTGACTACTACTGGGGCGGCGCCGCCTCGACGATCTTCTGGGTCGATCCGAAGGAGGACCTCAGCGTCGTGTTCATGACCCAGCTGATGCCGTCGGGCACCTTTAACTTCCGCGGCCAGCTGAAGAGCATCATCTATGCCTCCATCATCGACTGAGACTGCTGACACGTCCCTGTCAGCAGGGACCCGCTAGACCTGTCCCTCAACCCCCGAGGGACGCCCCCATGGCCTACGATGCCCACGACGACGGACGCCGTGACTTCCACTTCCTCTACGGCCGCTGGGCCGTGGCGCATCGCCGCCTGAAGCAGCGCGGCGCCGGCGGCGCGGACTGGGACGAATTCCCGGGCCGGGCCTTCTGCCAGGGGCTGATGGGCGGCCTGTGCAACGTCGATGAGAACGACCTGGACGAACTGGGCCAGGGCCTGAGCTTCCGGACGTTCGACATCGAACAGCAACGCTGGTCGATCTACTGGGTCAGCAGCGCGTCGGCCCTGCTGCAGGAGCCGGTGCATGGCCGCTTCGCCGGAGGCCTGGGCCGCTTCGAGGGCGAGGACATCGACGCCGGCCGCCCGGTGAAGGTGGTCTACCTCTGGGACGAGATCACCTCGTCCTCGGCCCGCTGGAGCCAGGCCTTCTCCTACGACGAGGGCCTGACCTGGGAGACCAACTGGATCATGAGCTTCACGCGCAGCGCCTGAGCCGCTAAGTCCCAGCCATGCCCATGTCCCAGCCCGCCCTCGAAGCCGCCCTCCGCGAAGGCTTCCCCGACGCCACGATCGAGATCGAGGACCTGGCCGGTGACGGCGACCACTACAAGGCCCGCATCGTCTCGTCGGCCTTCGCCGGCCTGAACCGGGTGCGCCAGCATCAGCTGGTCTATGCGGCGCTCAAGGGCAGGATGGGCGGCGAACTGCACGCCCTCGCGCTCGAGACCAGCGCCCCGGCTTGACCCGCGCGTCCGGCGTCCCTAGCTCTTGTGCGACGATTTCCGACGAAAGGGCGACCTCATGACCGACGCCGCGACCACCACCGATCCCGTCCACGCCTTCATCGCCAAGTCGGTGGCGGAACACCCGGTGATTCTGTTCATGAAGGGCGTGCCGGAACAGCCCCAGTGCGGCTTCTCCGCCACGAGCGTGCAGATCCTTGACCACCTCGGCGTCGATTTCGTCGGCGTGGACGTGCTCCAGAACGAAGCGCTGCGCCAGGGCATCAAGAGTTTCTCTGACTGGCCGACAATCCCCCAGCTCTATGTAAAGGGCGAGTTCGTCGGCGGCTGCGACATCATCCGCGAGATGTTCCAGTCCGGCGAACTGAAGGGCCTGATGGCCGAACAGGGTCTACTTCCCGAGGCGTAAGCCGGCGCCTTGAAAAAAGACTCTCGTGAGCAAACTGCTCGAACCGCCGGAAGGCCGCCAGGTCTTCCGCGCCGCATTCGAGCCCACGCCCGCCGACATCGACGAGAACGGCCACGTCAACAATGTGGTCTATCTGCGCTGGTCGCAGGACATGGGCACCGCCCATTGGCGGTCCCTTGCGTCACCCGACGCCCAGGCGACCTGGGCCTGGATCGCGCTGCGCCACGAAGTCGACTACCGCCGCGAACTGAGGCTGGGCGAGACCGCCCAGGCCCGCACCTGGGTTTCCGACCAAGCTGCCGGCCCCCGTTTCGACCGCTACATCCGCATCGACGGCCCCGACGGCGCCATGTGCGCCCAGATCGTCACCACCTGGGTGCTCATCGAGCAAGCCACCGGACGCCCAAGACGCGTGCCGACGTGGATCACCGAGATGTTCACCTGGACCAGATCTCGCGCGCTTCCCGCAGCGCCGTGATCTCGACGGGGCCAGGCCGAGATCGCCCACCACCGCCTCAGTATCGCGAGCCGGGCCCTGGCCCCGCGGTCTCGGGCCATCCGGGCCGGTGACGAAGCCGGCGTTGATCAGGGTGACGGGCTATTCGTCGGAGTTGCGACCGGCGGCCATCAGCGCGGACTCCAGCTCGCCCGCCTCGTGCCGGCGGCGAAGGCGCTCAGTTCAGCCGGGTGATGAGCGCGCCATCGGCGCCCAGGACGAAAGCGTCGGGGGTGTGCAGGCTGCGCCACAGGTCGAGGGCGTCAAGGCCCAGGCGTCGGGCGACATAGTGGCTGAGCACAGTGCCGTGGGTCACCGCCACCAGCGGCCGAGCCGGATGGTCGGCCAGGGCCTTGGCCAGCCGCTCACAGGCCTGTTCGACGCTTTCCCCGCCGGCGATCGTCTTGGTCGGTTCGGCGAACACCTGAGCGATGCGGGCGCGGAACGCCTCCTCGGTGCCGAACGCCAGGGCCGGGCGCTTGTGTTCGTGCAGGCTGCTATCGACCTCGACCGCCAGGCCCAGCGCCTGCGCGATGATCTCGGCCGTCTCCAGGGCCTTGGGCTCAGGGCTGGAGGCGATGGCGTTGGGCGCATAGCGCACCAGCTGCGCCGCCAGTCTCGCTACCGCCTCGCGGCCGTCCGGGCATAGGCGCCACGTGGTCGGCGGGGTGTCCGGGTCGATCGCCGGGCGGCCGTGGCGGACCAGGATCAGGGCGGGCGCACTCATGCCGCAACGCCGATACGCTTGATCTCCCACTGCAGGTCGATTCCGGCCTTGGCCTTCACATCGGCCCGCACGGCCTCGCCCAGGCCTTCCAGGTCCGCGGCGGTGGCTGCCCCGGTGTTGATCATGAAGTTGGAATGCAACCCTGAGAACATGGCCCCACCATACAACTTTCCGCGCCAACCCGCCTCATCAACCAGCTTCCAGGACGAATGGCCCGGCGGGTTCTTGAAGGTGGATCCCCCGGTCTTCTCCCGGATCGGTTGGGTGGTCTCGCGCCGCGCCATAATCGCGTCCATGCGCGCCTGCACCGCGGCGGGATCGTCGGCGTGGCCTTCGAACACCGCCTCCACCCAGATGATGTCGGCCGGCGCTTCCGAGTGGCGATAGGTGTAGCCGAAGTCGCTCAAGCTTAGCTCCCGGCGGGCCCCGATCCGGTCGAAGCCCCAGGCCGAGACAAGCACATCCTTGGTTTCGGAACCGTAGCAGCCGGCATTCATGGTCAGCGCCCCGCCGACGGTCCCCGGGATGCCGGCGTAGAACTCCAGCCCGGCGATCCCCGCCTTGGCCGCCGCCCGCGCGAGCGTGGAATCCAGCGCCGCCGCGCCCGCCTTGAGGCCGCCCCCCTCCGCCGTGACGCCACCGAAGGCCCGGCCCGCCAGCCGGATCACCACGCCGGCGACGCCGCCGTCGCGGATGATCACGTTGGAGCCCACACCCAGCACCGTAACCGGAACCTCGGCGGGCAGGTCGGTCAGGAACGCGGCAAGGTCTTCGTGATCGGCCGGCAGGAACAGGATTTCCGCCATCCCGCCGACCCGGAACCAGGTGAAGGGCGCCAAGGGCTCGTCGGCCAGCAGCTTGCCCCGGACGGCGGGAAGGCGCGCGCGCCAGCTCATTCCGCCGCCTGGCCCAGGACTTCGAGTTCGCCCGGCAGGGCGTAGGACCAGTTGGTGATGTCGCCGGCCCCCAGCAGCACCACGAGGTCGCCCGGCTCGGCCTCGGCTCGGACCAGGGCCGCCAGCTGCGACGGCGCGTCCAGCGGGAGCACCCGGCGGTGGCCATAGCGGCGCAGGCCGCTCACCAAGCTGTCGCGGGTGGCGGTTTCGATCAGCGCTTCGCCGGCCGCATAGACATCGGCCACGATCACCACGTCGGCATCGTTGAAGCAGTGGCAGAACTCGTCGAACAGGTCGCGCAGCCGCGTGTACCGATGCGGCTGGACGACCGCGATCACCTTGCCGCCGGTCACCTCCCGGGCAGCCTTCAGCACAGCCGCGATCTCCACCGGATGGTGGCCATAGTCGTCGATCACCCGCACACCGTTGGCCACCCCCGTGGTGGTGAACCGTCGCCGCACCCCGGCGAAGGCGGCCAGGCCCTTGCGGATGTCGTCCTCGCCCAGGCCCAGCTCGCGGGCCACCGCCACGGCGGCCAGCGAATTCAGCACATTGTGATGGCCGGCCATCGGCAGGTGCAGGTCGGCATAGCGGATCGGGTCGCCTTCCCGGGGCCGCAGCACCACATCGAAGTGGGCGCCGTCCGGGCCCATGGCGATCCGCTCGGCCCGGACCTCGGCCTGGGGATTGACGCCGTATGTTACCAGCCGGCGGTTCTCGACCTTGGCCGCCATCGCCTGGACCTCGGCGTGGTCGGTGCAGATCGCCGCGAAGCCGTAGAAGGGTATGTTCTCCACGAAGTCGCGGAAAGCCTTCTTCACCGCGTCGAAGTCGCCGTAGTGGTCCAGGTGCTCGGGGTCGATGTTGGTGACCACGGCGCAGGTGGACTTCAGCTTCAGGAAGGTGCCGTCGCTCTCGTCGGCCTCGACCACGATCCACTCGCCGGTCCCGACCTTGGCGTTGGTGCCATAGGCGTTGATGATCCCGCCGTTGACCACCGTCGGGTCCAGCCCGCCGGCGTCCAGAAGCGAGGCGATCATCGAGGTGGTGGTCGTTTTGCCGTGCGTGCCGCCCACCGCCACCGAGAACTGCAGTCTCATCAGCTCGGCCAGCATCTCGGCCCGGCGCACCAGGGGCAGGCGCCGCTCCCGCGCCGCCACCATCTCCGGATTGTCGGCCTTCACCGCCGTCGAATAGACGACCGCGTAGGCGCCTTCGACGTGCGCCGCCTCATGGCCGATGAACACCTTGGCGCCCAGCTTCTCCAGCCGCTCGGTGTTGGCGCTTGCCTTGGCATCGGAGCCCTGCACGGCATAGCCGGTGCGCATCATGATCTCGGCGATGCCGCTCATGCCGATGCCTCCAATCCCGATGAAATGTACGGGGCCGATTTCGAAGGGCACGGGGCGTCGCGTCATGCTGCGGTGCTAGCGCATCTCGCCGCCGGCCGGAACACCGGAAGGTGCATCACTCGAACCGCGAGGCGTGCAGGCGGGTAGCGTCTGCGAGGAAGCCGGCTCCGCCCGCGGGATCGCCACCGTCCGTCCGATAGGTCAGAAACAGCTCCTCAAAGCCACCCGGATGGAAACTCACCAGCAGGTGCGCCGGCCCGCCGGACACGTTGGCGAAGCCATGGCGCACGCCCGGTGGCACGCGGACGAAATCACCGGTCCGCAGCAGCGTGACCTCGTCTCGCAGCAGGAAGCGCAACTCGCCCTGTCGCACCAGGAAGGTCTCTTCGATCTCGCGATGCAGATGCGGACCATACGCGACCGGCTCTGTCGCGGGTCGCGGCGCCACCACATACTCCATCAGCGAATAACTGCCTCCGGTGTCGCGCCCGGACACCAGCACCCGGCCCCGGTCGGGGGCATCCTCGAAGGCCAGGCCGGCATGGGTCGGCACAATCTCGGTCATGGGGCTGTCTACCATGGCCCGCCGCACAAGATCAGCAGGCTTGCGCCGTGGCTTCCACCACATCGGCCAGCTTCTCGGCGGCGTCGGGAATGGCCACCGACCGTGACGCCGCGGCCATCCGGGCCAGTCGCTCGGGGTTATTGAGCAGGGTGGCCAGGGCGGTGGCCAGCGACTCCACGGTCAGCTGGCTCTCGCGGGCGATCTCGGCGCCGCCGGCGTCGGCCAGCAGCTTGGCGTTCTGACCCTGGTCGTCGTCGATGGCGATGGCCAGCGGCACCAGGATGGCCGGCTTCCCGGCGACGGCGAACTCACAGACCGTGCCGGCGCCCGAGCGACCGATCACCAGGTGCGCGTCGCGCAGGCGGCTGGCCATGTCGCGGAAGAACGGGGCGATTTCGGCGTCCACCAGCGCGTCGCGATAGGCCCGGCGGGCCGTGTTCATGGACTCGACGCGGGTCTGCTGCTGGACGATCAACCGCCTGCGCAGGTCCTCCGGCAGGGCCTTGATCGCCTCAGGCACCAGTTCGGACAGCAGCCGCGCGCCCTGGCTGCCTCCGGTGATCAGCAGCCGCAGCGGGCCGTCCGGATCCGGCGGGATGTAGGGCAATTCGGCCAGGGCGCGGATCGGCGGACGCACCGGATTGCCGACCACCGTGGCGCGCTCGGCGATGCCGGGCGGCGCCTTCTTCAGGGTCGGGAAGGCGCAGGCGACCTGTTTCACATACGGCGCCAGGTACCGGTTGGCCCGGCCCATCACCGCGTTCTGTTCGTGGATCACCGTCGGCCGCCGATCGATCACCGCGGCCACCAGGGCCGGCGCCGAAGGATACCCGCCGAAGCCAACTACGACGTTGGGTCCGATCTCACGGAACAGGGCGCGCGCCTTCATTGCCCCCCGCATCACCGCAAAGCCAGCGCGCATCATGCCGATCGGATCGCCCGGCTTGAAGGTCGCCGCCGAAAGGCCGATGCGACGCTCGGCCGGGAAGTCCTGGGCTAGGTCCGCTACCCGCTCGTCGGACGCCAGCACGATCCCCCAGCCGCGCGCGATCAGCGCCTCGGCCAGGGCCTGGGCGGGGAAGAGGTGCCCACCGGTGCCTCCGGCGGCGACGACGGCGATCTTGCGCATGCGGCCCGCCCTAAGTGTAAGCGCCGGCCTTGGCGAGGCCTTCGGCGTGGGTGTAGGCGCCCGGCCGCCGGCGGGTCAGCGCCAGCGCCAGGCCCAACGTCAGGCCCATCGCCAGCATGGAGGAGCCGCCGTAGCTGATGAACGGCAGGGTCATGCCCTTGGTCGGGATCATGTTGAGGTTCACCGCCAGGTTGATGATCGCCTGCTGGCCGACCAGCACGAACAGCCCGGCCGCCGCCACCTGTTCGAAAGGATCGTTCAGCTTCATGGCCCTTTGCAGGCCGCGGATCACCACGAAGGCGAACAGCGAGATCACCAGCAGCAGGAACACCAGCCCGAACTCCTCGGCGCCCACAGAGGCTGCGAAGTCGGTATGCAGGTCGGGCACGTGGCGCTTCATCACGCCCTCCCCCGGGCCCCGGCCGCACAGGCCCCCGGCGGCCTGGGCCACGGCGGCGGCGTCCACCTGGTGGGTGTCGGCCTTGTCGGGCGAGAAGAACCGGTCGACCCGGCTCTGCACGTGGTCGAACAGGAAGTAGGTCGAGCCCAGGCCGGCGATGGCGGCCGTCCCCAGACCCATGACCCAGGAGATCGGGACCCCCGCCATCCAGAACGCCGCCCCGAACGCCACGGTGATCAGCACCGTCTGGCCCACATCCGGCTGGATCAACAGCAGGCCGATAGAGATGGCGTAGAGCCCGAAGGCGATGGAGACACCGGGCACGCCTTGGCCCTTCTGACCCTCGGCAAACATCCAGGCGACCAGGATCACCAGGGCCGGTTTCATGTATTCCGACGGCTGGAAGGTAAAGCCGCCGAACTCGATCCAGCGGGCGGCGCCCTTTGCCGAGTGGCCGATGAACGGCAGGGCCATCATCACGGCGATGGCCGCCAGCCAGATGAAGAAGGCGGCGCGACGCACGTTCCTCACGTCCAGCATCGACACCCCGATCAGGATCACCGCCGCGGCAGCGGCGAACACGCACTGGCGGACCGCGAAGTGGAAAGGGTCGCCGATGTTCATCCGCAGCGCCGCGGCCGGGCTGGCGGCAAAGGAGATCATCACCCCGATGGCGATCAGGATCGCCACCACCCCCAGCATCCAGCGGTCGACGGTCCACCACCACACCCCGATCGAGGAACGGTCGGAACGCGGAAAGGCGTGTGTGTTGGTAGCCTGGGTGGGATTGACGGTGGTCATGCGGCCCCCTCAGTCGTGTTGTCGGCGGCGATGGCTTGGACGGCGGCGCGGAAGGCTTCCCCGCGCGCCTCGAAATCCGGAAACTGGTCGAACGAGGCGCAGGCCGGCGACAGCAGCACGATCGCGTCCTTGCCAGCGGCCTTCGCGTCGGTGAAGGCGGCCTCGGCGGCGGCGGCGAGGGTTCCGCACTCGGCGGTCGGCGCTTTTTCCTTCAGCGTGGCGGCGAAGGCGGCCGAGGCCTCCCCGACCAGGTAGGCCTTGATCACCCGAGGGAACAGATCGGCCAGGTCCTCGATGCCGCCGGTCTTGGGTTCACCGCCGGCGATCCAGTAGACCTTGGGGTAGCTCGACAGCGCCTGGCGCGCGGCGTCGGCGTTGGTGGCCTTGCTGTCATTGACGAAGCGGACCTTGCCGATCGCGCCAACCGTCTCCATCCGGTGCGCCAGGCCCGGGAAGGTCATCAGCGCGCGCCCCGCCTGGTCGGCGGACATGCCCAGGCCGCGCGCGGCCGCATAGGCCGCCGCGGCGTTCTGCCAGTTGTGCCGGCCCGGCAGCGAGCGGGCGCGCTTGAGGTCGGCCACCTGCACGGTCCGGTCGCCGGCGGCGTCGTAAAGCAGGCCGTCCAGGGCGTAGACGCCACGGCTGATCGCCTTGGAGCCGGAGATCGGGACGATGGTACGCGTGTTGGCGGCCGTCGCCTCGGTGCAGATGCGCCCGCTCCAGTCGTCATCGACGCCGATGACGGCGGTGTCGCCTTTGCCCTGGTTGGCGAGGATGCGGCGCTTGGCTGCGACATAGCCCTCCATGTCGCCGTGCCGCTCCAGGTGGTCGGGCGAGATGTTCAGGATCACCGTCACGTCGGCCTTCAGGCTCGAGGTCAGGTCCAGCTGGTAGGACGACAGTTCTAGGACGTAGACAGCGCCGCCGTGCATGTCGTCCAGGCTCAGCACCCCGGTGCCGATATTGCCGCCGATGCGCACGTCGCGGCCGGCCTCGGCGCAGATGTGGCCGATCAGAGCGGTGGTGGTGGACTTGCCGTTGGTGCCAGTGATGGCGACGATCTTCGGCCGCCTGTGGTCGGACGCGGCGTTGATCGTGCGGGCGAAGAGCTCGATGTCACCCAGGATCTCGACACCTTCGTCCCTGGCTTTCTCGACCGTCCAGTGCGGCTTGGGATGGGTCAGCGGCACGCCGGGCGACAGCATCAGGGCGGCGAAATCGGCCCAGTCGGCTGTCGTCAGGTCGGTGACCGCGAAGCCCTCGGCGACGGCGGTGTCCCGGGTCTTGGGGTTGTCGTCCCAGAGAGCCACCCGCGCCCCGCCGGCCACCAGGGCGCGCGCCGCGGCCAGCCCCGTGCGGGCCAGGCCGAAGACGGCGACGGTCTTCCCCTCAAAGCCACGAACCGGGATCATGACAAGCTGGCGCTTGGCCCTCCCTATCGCAGCTTCAGGGTGGCGAGACCCAGCAGCGCCAGCATGATCGAGACGATCCAGAATCGGATCACCACGGTCGACTCCGACCAGCCCAGTTTCTCGAAGTGGTGGTGGATCGGGGCCATCAGGAAGATGCGCCTTCCGGTCCGCTTGAACCAGGCGACCTGGATCACGACGCTCAGCAGTTCCGCCACGAACAGGCCGCCGATGATCGACAGCACGATCTCGTGGCGCGTGGCCACTGCGATCATCCCCACCGCCCCGCCCAGGGCCAGGGAGCCGGTGTCGCCCATGAAGATTTTGGCCGGCGGGGCGTTGTACCAGAGGAAGCCCAGGCCTGCGCCCAGCACCGCGCCGCAGACCACAGCCAGCTCGCCTACGCCCGGGACGAAGTGCAGCTGCAGGTAGTTGGCGA
Source organism: Phenylobacterium deserti (assembly GCA_943332615.1). Lineage (GTDB taxonomy): Bacteria > Pseudomonadota > Alphaproteobacteria > Caulobacterales > Caulobacteraceae > Phenylobacterium > Phenylobacterium deserti_C. The sequence continues at coordinate 31,277 of CALQQB010000020.1, read as the reverse complement.
AGATATAGTTGCCGACCAGATAGGCGATGAGGCCGTAGGCCGCCGCCGCGATCATCACCGGCACTGTCGCCAGGCCGTCCAGGCCGTCGGTGAAGTTCACTGCATTGGCGGCGCCGACGATCACGAAGGCGCCGAAGCCCAGGTAGAACCAGTGCAGGTTCAGCAGCCACTGCTTGAAAACCGGGAAGGTCACGGCGGTCAGCAACTCCGGGCTTTCCGGCGGTTTGGCGGCGAAAACGATGATCAGCGCCACGGCCGCCATGGCGATAGCGGCCTCCAGCACCAGCCGCACGCGCCCGGAGATGCCGGCGGTCGTCTGCTTGGTCACCTTGGCGTAGTCGTCGAGGAAGCCCAGCAGCCCGTAGCCGGCGGTGACCAGCAGCACCGCCCAGACGTAGACGTTGCTCAGGTCGGCCCACAGCAGGGCGCCGGTGAACAACCCGGCCAGGATCATCACCCCGCCCATGGTGGGCGTGCCCGACTTTTCCAGCACGTGCCGCTCGATGCCCTCAGGGCGGATCGGCTGGCCCTTGCCCTGGCGGGCCTTCATCCAGCGGATGAACCGCGAGCCCAGGGCCACCACGATGAACTGGGCCGTGGCGACGGCCAGCACCGTGCGGAAGGTCTGGTACTTCAGCAGGTTGAGGACCGGCACATAGCCCGACGCGGCGAAGTGCATGTAGAGCCAATAGAACATCAGCCGGCCTCCCCAAGTCCGGTCTTCGGGAGCGCGACGAGAGCCTGGGCGATCCGCCCCGCCTTCGACCCGTTCGACCCCTTCACCATCACCACGTCGCCGGCCGCCACGGCCAGGACGAGCTCCGGCGCAAGCGCCTCGGCGGTTTCGGCGTAGCCGCCGCGCCGAGTCGCAGGAAGGGCGTCCCAGAGCGATTTCATCAGAGGACCGGCGCAGAAGACGAGGTCAATCGACGCAGCCTCCAGCGGCGCGGCCAAGCCGGCGTGGAAAGCCTGGGTTTCGGGGCCCAGCTCCAGCATGTCGGTCAGCGCCACGATCCGTCGCCCCGTCACCGCCCGCGCGCCCAGGGTGGCGATCGCCGAGGTCATGGAGAGCGGGTTGGCGTTGTAGCTTTCGTCGATGACCGTGAAGGCGCCGCCGGCCACCGCAATGGTCGTCTCCGCGCCGCGCCCCGCCAGCGGCTCGAACGCTCCGAGCGCGGTCAGGCTGTCGCCGAGGCTGACGTCCAGGGCCTCCAGCATCAGCAGTACGGCCATGCTGTTCAGACCCCAGTGCAGCCCGGTCTGCAACATCGCGAAGTCCAGCGCCTGGCCTTGCAGCCGGGCCTGCACTCGCGCCAGACCGCCGGCGGCCTGGAAGTCGAGCAGCCGGGCGTCGCAGCCCTCACCGGTCCCATAGCTCCGAACCTCGGCGCCGGCCTTCAGCGCCTCGGATTTGAGCAGCTCGAACCAAGCGTTGTCGGCGTTCAGCACCGCCACACCGCCGGACGTCATGCCTTCGAACACCTCGGCCTTGGCCCGCGCCACGCCGGCCTCGCCGTCGGGGAAATTCTCCGTGTGGACCGGACCGACCGTGGTCACCAGCGCCACATGCGGCCGGACCATCGCGCTCAGCGGCCGGATCTCGCCAGCATGGTTCATACCGATCTCGAACACCGCGCGCGCTGTCCCGCGCGGCATCCGCGCCAGGGTCAGCGGCACCCCGATATGGTTGTTGTAGGACTTCACCGACGAATGCGCCGGTCCGGCCAGTTGTAACCCCGCCATGATCGCCTGGGTGACGCTGGTCTTGCCGACCGAGCCTGTCACCGCCGCCCGCCGCGCCTGCGGCGCCCGTTGACGCGCGGCGATTCCCAGGGCCTCCAGCGCCGTCAGGGGGTCGCCGGCCTTTACCGCGGGACCCGCCACATCCTGGCTGACCAGGACGCCGGCCGCGCCCTTGGCCAGCGCCTGGGCCACGAACTCATGGCCGTCACGCACGCCGGCCAGCGCCACGAACAGGTCGCCGGGCTCCAGGGTGCGGGTGTCGATGGAGACGCCGGTGGCCGAGAACCCGCCGCCGCTCGCCGTTCCGCCCGTGGCCCTCGCAATTTCTTCGGAGGTCCAGAGCGGCTCAGCCATGGACAAGGTCCAGGGCCATGGAGACCTCCTCGACGTCGTCAAAGGGATAGACCTTGTCACCGACGATCTGGCCCTGTTCGTGGCCCTTGCCGGCCACTACCAGGATGTCGCCATCCTTCAGCATCGCCCCCGCGGCGCGGATCGCTTCGCGCCGGTCGCCGATCTCCTTGGCCCCGTTCGCGCCGGCGAGGACTGCGGCGCGGATCGCGGCGGGGACTTCCGAGCGCGGGTTGTCGTCGGTGACGATCGCCACGTCGGCGAGCGCCGTGGCGATCTGGCCCATGATCGGGCGCTTGCCCTTGTCGCGGTCGCCGCCAGCCCCGAAGACCACGATCAGCCGGCCACGCACATGGGGCCGCAGAGCCTCCAGCACCGTGGCCAGACCATCCGGCGTATGGGCGTAATCCACATAGGCCTCGCCGCCACGGGCCCCCACTCCAACCCGCTGAAGTCGCCCCGGCGCGCCGGTGATCTTCTCCATGGCCGCGAAGGTGTCACTCAGGCTTATGCCAGCCGCGCGGCACAGCCCGGCGGCGACCAGGGCGTTGGAGGCCTGGAAGGCCCCCGCCAGCGGCAGGTTGACGTCGTAAATCTGGCCGTTGGCGCGGATCGACAGCCGCTGGCCGTCCGGCAACAGCGCCCGGCCCAGCAGCTTCAAGCCCTGGCCCGTCTCGCCAACGCTCATCACCCGCTGGCCCGAAACCACCGAGGCCGCAGCGAAGAACGGGTAGTGCTCGGAGTCTGAGTTCAGCACCGCTGTGGCGCCGCGCGGCATCAGCTGTTCGAACAGCCGCAGCTTGGAGCCCCGGTAGGCGTCCATGGTGCCGTGGTAGTCGAGGTGGTCCTGCGTCAGGTTCAGGTAGCCCGCCGCCGTCAGCCGTACGCCATCTAGTCGCCGCTGGTGGATCCCGTGCGACGAGGCCTCCATGGCGAAGTGGGTGACCCCCAGCTGGCACATACGCATCAGCAACTCTGCCACGTCGCCGGCGTCCGGCGTGGTCAGGCCCGGCGGCGTTACCTGCAGGTCGGCTTCGCCCGGCTTTGAGACCGTAACGCCCAGGGTGCCCATGCTGGCCGAGACGTGACCGGCGCTGGCGAACATCTGGCGGCAGAAATTGGCCACCGAGGTCTTGCCGTTGGTGCCGGTGACCGCCACGCAGGTCTGTGGCTGGCGGCCCCAGAAGTTGGCTGCGGCCAGGGCATAACCCCGGCGCGGGTCGCGGCAGATCACGGTCGGGACGGAGAGGTCCAGGTCCTGCTCGGCGATCACCGCCGCGGCGCCGGCCTCAACCGCTTTGCGGGCGAACGCCGCCCCATCGACATTCACGCCCGGCAGGGCGGCGAACAGGAAGCCCGGCTTCACCTTGCGGCTGTCGGACGTCACGCCGATGATCTCAGGGTCAACGCCCAGATCGCGCCTGACAAGTTTGGCCAGCCGCATGCTCATCGCTCGCCAACAACCCCCGTGTCTGCGGGCTGTTCCACCGGGATCACCTGCGGCACGCCTTCGGGCTGCCGCTTTATGTCGAGGAACGGGGCGATCCGCTCGATGACACGGCCCGCCGTCGGCGCCGCCGCGATACCCCCCGTGGGATCGACGCCGAGGTGGCCTCGATTGGGCTCGTCCAGCAGGATCAGCACGAAATAGCGCTTGGTCGGCAGATCGCCCGTGGTCGGGAACACCGCAGCGAAGGATGAGACCTGCTTGACGTTGGAATAGCGCTTTACCGCCGGGTCCCACTTGTTGCCCGTGCCGGTCTTACCGCCGACATAGAGGCCTTCGATGTTCGCTGACTTGCCGCTGCCGCCGGTGACATTGGCGCGCATGATCGACAGCATCTGGAGCGAGGTCTTCTCGGACACGGCCCTGGAACCGGCGACCTTAGCCCCAGGCGCCAGCTTGTGGATTGTCAGAGGTATGGACTGGCCGCCGTTGACCAGCGCCAGCATCGCCCGTGTCACCGCCAGCGGCGTCACGTTCATGCCAAAGCCGAACGAGGTGGAGGCCACCGCGTCCTCGTTCCACACCTTGGGTGTAAGCGGCCGGCGGGTCTCGATCAGCTCGATCTTGGCCGGCGTGGTCAGGCCCAGGCGGTTGAAGTAGTCGCCCATCCGCTGTGGTCCGATGCCCACCGCCAGCCGCGCCGTTCCGATGTTGGAAGAGTGCTGGAACACCTCCACCAGGTTCAGAACGGCGCGGGTGGCGTGATAGTCGGAGATCGTGCGGTAGCCGATCTGGAACGGGTGCGTCGCGTCGAACCGGCTTTCCGGCGTCGCCACCCCGGTGTCCAGGCCGATCGCGACGGTGAAGGCCTTGAAGGTCGAACCCATCTCGTAAATCGAGTTGGCGGCGCGGTTGGTCTGGGCGTCTATGCTGGACTTACCCGGGTGGTTCGGGTCGAACACCGGCCAACTGGCTAGGCCCAGGATTTCGCCGGTGTGAACGTCGGCCACCACGCCAACGGCGCCCTTGGGCGTGAACTCGGCCGCGGCCTTCCAGAGCTCGTCCTCCAGCGCACCTTGCACCCGCAGGTCGATGGAAATCGGCATCGTCTTGCCGGCCCGGCCGGCGGTGCGGATGTCGTTGTTGAACGCCGCCTCGGCGCCGGACAGGCCTTCGCCGCCGGCGTCGGAAAAGCCGATGATATGCGCGCCGGACGGGCCCAGCGGATAGATCCGGTGCTGTTCCGGCTCGAACGTCACGCCGGGCAGGCCCAGGTCGTTGACCCGGGTCTTCTCCTCGGGCGTCAGCGCGCCGATGACGAACACGCGGCGGCTACCGCTCAGCGCTTTTTCCAACCGGCGACGGTCAAGACCCGGCATGGCCGCGCTCAGGGTGCGGCGGGTCTCGGCCTGGTTCCAGATCTCGCGCGGGTCGATGTAGAGGCCGTAGTGCAGCAGGTCGGCGGCCAGCATCTTGCCATTGCGGTCCACCAGATCGGCGCGCGCCGCGCCCAGCACCGGGGGTCCACCCTCGCCCCGGACAGCGTCGGAGAACAGCGCCGCCCGCGTAGCGCCGACCGTCAGCACCACGAACCCAATGGAGAACAGCAGCAGCAGCACGAAGATGCGGATGCGGGTGTCGTCTTCCGGACGGCCCGAGGCGCGGGCGCGCTCGAAGGCGTGCTCCAGGCCCCACACCCGCTCCATCAGCCAGCGCGGCAGGCCCCAGCGGTCAAAAACGGGCGGCGGCGCCAGGCTCATGGCTTGGTCGCCTCCGCCAGGCGGACGGGGAGGCTGGACGAGGGCGGCGGCGGCGGGACGCCGGGAACCGCGTTCGGATCATCGAACGCGATGGCGATCGGCGACGGTGCGACGGCCTTGGCGGGCGGGCCGCTGCGGGCCAGCAGGGCCAGCTGGTCCACGCTGGCCTCGTTGGTCGCCGACACCGGCTTCAGGCCCAGGTAGGTCGCCGACAGCCGCTCTATCCGGCCGGGCTGTTCCAGGTGGGCGACTTCGGCATTCAGCAGGCGTATGCGCGCCCTTTCACCGTCGATCTTGCGCTCGATCTTGGCGATGTCAGACCGTTCACGCCCAGCAATTGTCTTGGCCAGGTAGACGCCCACGATGACGCTGATCAGCAGCGTCAGCAGGCCCAGGTCGATCACCCGGAAGCCGCGCACGCGGCGCGTGAAGGGGTTGGTCATGCCGCCGCCTTCCACACCGGAGCGTCCGTCCGCACGGCCGCGCGCAGCTTGGCCGAACGAGCGCGCGGGTTAGCGCGGGTTTCGTCATGCGACGCACTCTGCGTGCCGTTGAACAACAGATTGAAGCTCGGAGGTCCGCCGGCGGCCACCGGCGGCAAGTGACGCGATCCCCCCGGGGTCCGACCCGAGCGCTCGGCCAGGAACGTCTTGACGATCCGGTCCTCCAGCGAATGGAACGTGACGACGCAGAGCCGGCCACCGGTCTTCAGCACCCGCTCGGCGGCCACCAGGCCGGCCTCTAGCTCCGAAAGCTCGTCGTTCACCGCGATCCGCAGGCCCTGGAACGTGCGTGTCGCCGGGTGGATCTTGGCGCCGCGCCGCCCGCCCAGCGCGCGCTCCACGAACTCGGCCAACTCCAGCGTCCGGGTAAACTTCTGCTCCTGCCGGCGCTTGATGATGGCGCGCGCGATCCGGCGGCTCTCCCGCTCCTCGCCATAGACGAAGATAATCCGCGCCAGCTCGTCCTGCTCGTAAGTGTTGACGATGTCCGCGGCCGTCGGCCCCTCGTCGCCCATCCGCATGTCCAAGGGCCCGTCGTGCATGAACGAGAAGCCTCGGTCGGCCTGGTCGATCTGCATCGAGCTGACGCCGAGGTCTAGGGCCACGCCATCCGCGCCGCCCTCGCCCAGAACCGCGTCCATTTCCGAGAATCGCGCTTCCATCAACTTGAAGCGGTCCTGCGGGAATCCCGCGGCGAAGCTTCGGACCGTAGGGTCGCGGTCGAACGCCACGACCTTCGCGCCTGTCGCCAGGATCGCGCGCGCATAGCCGCCCGCGCCGAAGGTGCCATCTACCACGGTGTCACCCGGCCCACAGGCCAGGTACTCGACAACCTCATCGAGCAGGACGGGGATGTGGGGAGAGACGCTCATCCGGCGCCCCCGACCTTGACAGCCCCGGCTTTCACGGACCGCTGTGCGTTGCGCATGTCGGCCATGCCACTCTTGGTGAATTCCAGATCGGGCTCTTCAAGGGCCAGAAGCGCGTCCCGCTCCCAGATCTCGAAGCGGTCGCGCATCCCCACGACGGCGACCCAATCCTTGATGCCGAAACGCTTGCAGAACGTCTCGGGAAGGGTGATCCGGCCGGCGGGGTCGAACTGCAGCTGCTGCATCTTGCCGAACACATTACGCTCGATGGAGTCGCGCAGCTCGTCGCCGAACTCCAGGTCGTCGGCCATCTTGGCGTAGCGCGCGAAGAGGGCTTGGCCGCCGCCTTCGATACATTTCGAGCGGATCGACGGAAACACGAACAGGCCGTCCCCCGGGCCCGAGAGGGCAGCGCGGTAGTCCTGCGGCACAACGATGCGCCGCTTCCCGTCCAGCTGCTTCTCGAAGGTCGAGAGGAACATACCTCGCCGCCACCCCTACCCGTGCCAACCCCTAAGCCCGCACCCCGACCTGCGGCTTTGGTTAGCAATTCGTTTATGGGGTAACATGCCCCCAAGTGGGTTTCAATGACACTCAATGCCTTTCAACAGGGTTTTGATGGTGTCCGAATGCCGCAGAGGCGCGCACGAAAGCTCGTTATCCACAGGAACATACAAGGTACAATTGGTTAACGGGCGCCGCGTTGCTCTTGCTGTCCCCGTTCACGGGGAAGGGGGACCGTCGGCCAAGCGCAGCGAAGAGCCTAGGGTGGAAGGGGTGAGGCCGGACGCTGAGGTTGCCCTCGCCCCCTCCACCATGCCCTCTCCGGGGCGCGGTCCCCCTCCCCCGCTGCGCGTGGGAAGCAAGTTCAGGTAAAAAAGATCAGACGGCCTGTAAGCCGGGTTCTGTGCCGCCCCCGTTGCCGGGAACGAGACGGTCATTCCTCTGGACCGGCCGTTGCCGACCGGTTCTCGCGACCTACCCGGAGCCCTCGGAGCGGCGACGCTCCTACCCTCCTTTGCCGAAGCTTCGGAGGGCGCGGGATCCCTATTCGGTCTTACTCCTGGCGGGGCTTGCCATGCGGCCTCTGTCACCAGACGCCCGGTGCGCTCTTACCGCACCCTTTCACCCTTCCCTCCAATTCGGACGAGTCCGAAGCGAAGGAGGTCTGCTCTCTGTGGCGCTATCCCTAGGGTCACCCCCGGTGGGCGTTACCCACCGCCATGTCGTCGTGGAGCCCGGACTTTCCTCGACCCCCAAAAGGGCCGCGACCGCCCGGCCGTCTGATCCGGGCGGAGGTGTGGTCGCAGGCGGGCGTCAGGTCAACCACTTCACCATCGCCAGGTCGTCCTCAACCTTGCCGTCGTCCAGGCGCACCCGGTTCTTGAACCGCGCCTCAACCTCGAAGCCGAGGCGCTCGTAGAGGCGGCGCGCATCGACGTGACCTGCCCTGACGAACAGCTCAATCCGCTCGATCTTCGGCGTCAGCGCCGCGGCCGCCGCAAACAGCGCCTCGAACAGCCGCCGGCCCAGGCCCTGCCCCTGGAAGTCCGGCCGCACCGCCACCGTCAGGTCCAGCAGGTCGTGGGCAAACTGGCGCGGGCCCAGCCGGCCGGCGTGGATATCCCCCACCGCCAGGTCCCCCGCCCAGGCGGTGACGGAGACCTCCGACTTGCCTAGAAACCCGTCGATGTAGGCCCGGTCGATCTCGTCGGCCTCGCGGGCCAGGCCGCTCCGCCCTCGCGCCGTGGCAAGGTAGAGATCCAGCAACGCCGCGGCATCAGCCCGCGTCGCCCGTCGCAGCACGATCTCCGCGCTCATGCCGCCAGCCTCAGCAGCCCGATCAGCCGCGCGCGGGTCTCGCCGTCCGCCAGCCCGTCAACCCGCTCCGGCCGCCAGTGCCGCTGGAACGCGCGCACCACCGCCGCCGTATTGGCGTCGAAGGTCCCGGTCGGCGGCAGGTCATAGCCCAGGCGCGTGAACCCCGCCTGCAACGCGAACACCGCCGCCCCGGTCTCGCCCTCGCCAAACGGGTCGCCCGGCGCGGGCGGCGGCTCGACCCACAGGCCGTGGCCCGCGGTCGCCAGCGCCTTCCAAGGGAACAGCTCGCCCGGGTCGTCCTTGCGGCCCGGCGCCACGTCGGAATGGCCGACGATGTCGCGATCCTCGATGTCCCAGCGCCCGCGGATGTCCGCTACCAGGGCGGTCACCGCCGCCACCTGCGGGTCCGGGAACGGCCGATAGCCCCACTCGTGCCCCGGATTGACGATCTCGATGCCGATGCTATCGGCGTTCAGGTTCCGCCGCCCGCGCCAGAAAGAGACCCCGGCGTGCCAGGCGCGGCGTTCCTCGGGGACGAGTTGGAACACCCGCCCATCCTCCTCGACCAGGTAGTGCGAGGACACCCGCGCCTCGGGATCGCGCAGCCGGGCCAGGGCCTCTTCGCCGGTCTTCATCCCAGTGTAGTGCAGCACCAGAACGCTTGGTGGGGCCGTACGCGCGTCGAAGTTCGGCGAGGGCGTGTCGATCAGGTTCATCAGGACCGGTTCCGCAGGGCGAGCAGCATGGACATCACCTGATTTGGCCTGAGCGCGATGATCAGCACGCCCAGGAGCGCCAGCGCGCTGCCGATCACTAGGCGCTGCCCCAGCGGGTCGTGCAGCACCGTCACCCCCAGCACGATTGTGGCCAAGGGCGTCACCAGGATCAACGCCGAGACCAGGTTCGCCTCATACTTCTGCAGCAAGGTCACATAGACCGTGTGCGCCCCCAGCGAGACCACCACCGCCGAGAACACCACAGCCGCCACGAACGGCCAGCCCGCGCCGATGGCGATCTTCACCTGCCCGGGCTCCAGCCACGCCGACAGCGCCAGCATCGGGAACACCGACACCCAGCCCACCCAGGCCTGGAAGGTGATCGGCCGCAGGCCCTCGATCTGCTTGGTCAGAATGACGCCCACCGCCGACATCAGCGTCGCGGCCGCCACCAGCATCAGCCCGGTCGAGACCGCGAGCCCGTGCGGGTTCCACATCACGATCAGGACGCCGGCGAAGGTCAGCGCGATGCCGCCGGCGCGGCGCCACGAAATCCGCTCGCCCAGGAACAGCATCGACAGGATCAGCGTCGCCGGCATCCCCAGCTGCAGCACCACCGCCGCCGTGGACGGCGTCGAATACTTCAGCCCGACGAACATCAGCCCGAAATTGCCGCCGCCCATCAGGAAGGCGGTCAGCATCAGCCGCCAGATGGGCTTGGGCGCCGGCCGCAGGAACGGGACCAGGCATACCGCCACGATCGCGAACCGGGCCGCCGCATAGAACAGCGGCGGCGCATCGAGCCCGCTCACCACATATTTCGAAATGATGTTGTTGATCGCCCAGACCATGCACATGGCCATCAACAGGGCGAAGTCACGAAGGGCCATGTCTCCGACTAGGCGGGGACGGCGACGGCCGCAACCTGAGCCTACAGTTTGCGCCGCACGAACCGCAGCGCCGTCAGCGTCTCTGAGAACCCCACCACCTTGTTGTCCACCAGACCCACGGCCTTGGCGGCGGCCATGACCTCCATGTCCTTGACCGTCGCCGCCTTGCCCTTGCGCGACACGATCCACAGAGCGCCCTTGTCGGCCAGGGCCGGGACCAGGTCACCGACCTTCGCCAGGTCCTCGGCGCAGTCGGCGGCCTAGAACAGCAGGTCCAGGCCCGTCAGTTCGTTCACCGGGGCCGCATCGCGACCCGCCAACTCGGCCGCCAAGGTCGCATCGGCCACGCCCAGGATCGCCGTGCGCATCCCAGGCTTCACACCAATCTTGTCCAGCCGCCCTTTGGGATTGTTGATCGCGGCCGCCCAGGTCGCCGCAGGATTCTCGCCCAGCGTGAACCGCGACCCGTCCGCCAGCACCAGGTCGCCGCCGTCGGCACGGACGCCCTTCAGCGCCTCGCCCTCGAACACCCGCCGCTGCGCGCCGCGAAACAGCATCCTCGGCGCCTCATACTGCAGCCGGCCCTCGTCGATCCCGTCGGCGAACCGCGCCGAGACTTCTACATCCTTGCCCATGGGCGGAAGCGTTGCCTCAGCGCGGTCCTTCGGACAACCCGATGCGCCTCAGGCTACCTTGCCCAGGCTCAGGAACTCATACCGCGACAGGTGGTGATCCACCGACCCGAAGGCGCTCTCGATCATGGTGGCGCGCTTGAAGTAGTGGCCGATAGCCATTTCGTCGGTCATGCCCATGCCGCCGTGCAGTTGGATGGCGTTCTGGCCGACGAATTTGCAGGCCTTGCCGATCTGCACCTTGGCGGCCGAGGCGGCCTTGGCGCGCTCGGCGTCGTCGCCGACCTTGATGTTGGCCATGTAGGTCATCGACACCGCCTGCTCGACGTTGATGAACATGTCGACCATCCGGTGCTGCAGCACCTGGAACGAGCTGATCGGCACGCCGAACTGCTTGCGCTGCTTGGTGTATTCCACCGTGCCCTCGTGCAGCTTGCGCAGCACGCCGCAGGCCTCGGCGCAGGTGGCGGCGATCGCCTCATCCACCACCTTCTCCACCAGCGGCAGGCCGTTGTCGGCCGGACCGATCAGGGCGTCGGCGCCCAGGCTGACGTTTTCGAAATAGACTTCCGAGGCGCGGTTGCCATCGACCGTCGGATAGTCCCGGGTGGTGACGCCCTTGGCGGCCTTGTCCACCAGGAAAACCGAGATCCCCTGCGCGTCGCGGTCGCCGCCGGCGGTGCGCGCGGTGACAATCAGGTGGGTGGCGAACGGCGCGCCGATCACCACGGCCTTGTGGCCGTTCAGCACCCAGCCCTCGCCATCCTTCTTCGCCGTGGTGGCGACAACCGCCAGGTTGTAGCGGCTCATAGGCTCGGCGCTGGCGAACGCGAAGATGACCTTGCCCTCGATAATCCCGCCGATCAGGTCGGCCGCGCCGGCGTAGCCCGAGTGCTTCAGGAACCCACCGCCGATCACCACCGTGCCCAGGTAGGGCTCGATCACCAGCGCCTTCCCGAATTCTTCCATGACGACCATGTTCTCGATCGGGCCGCCGCCCAGGCCGCCCAGTTCCTCGGAGAACGGCGCCCCCAGGATGCCCAGTTCCTCGGCGAAGGCCTTCCACACCTCCGGCCGCCAGCCCGGTTCCTTGCCGGCCACGGCGCGGCGCTTGTCGAAGTCATAGTGGTCGCCCAGGTAGGCGGCGACCGTGTCGCGCAGCATCGACTGCTCTTCGGTGAAGCTGAAATCCATAGCTCGGCGTTTCCCTTTTAGAACCCGCTCATCCCGGCGAATGCCGGGACCCAGATCCAAGGTCTCGGCATGGGTTGGTCTGGCGCGGCGCTGGTGAAGCCGCGGTTCCAGCCATCCCATCTGGGTCCCGGCATTCGCCGGGATGAGCGGATGAATAATGCTGAATCTGAGCTCTAGAGGCCCAGCACCATCTTGGCGATGATGTTGCGCTGGATCTCGTTCGAGCCGCCGTAGATCGAGGTCTTGCGGCCGTTGAACATCTCGCCCGCCAGCCCGTCGGCATAGTCGGGGCCGACGCCGGCATTGCCCTTCGCGTCGTGCAGGAACGGCGCGCCATAGTGGCCCACCGCCTCCAGGGCCAGTTCCTGCAGCCGCTGCTGGATCTCGGTGCCCTTGATCTTCAGGATCGAGCTCTCGGGACCCGGGCCCTTGCCGCTGCTCTCGCCGGCGAGCGTCCGCAGTTCGGTGAACTCCAGCGCCGTAAGGTCAATCTCCAGTTCCGCCACCTTGCGGCGGAAGAAGGCGTCGGTCAGCAGGGCCGAGCCTACGTCGCTGCGCTCGGTGCTGGCGATGGTCCGCAGCTTCTCCAGGCTTCGCTTCGAGCGCGCCACCCCGGCGATGCCGCTGCGCTCATGCGCCAGCAACGCCTTGGCGCAAGTCCAGCCCTGGTTCTCATGGAAGATGCGGTTCTCGACCGGCACCTTCACATTATCCAGGAACACGTCGTTGACCTCGTGCCCGCCCTCCAGGGTGATGATCGGCCGGACCTGGATGCCCGGGCTCTTCATGTCGATCAGCAGGAACGAGATGCCCGACTGCGGCTTGGAGTCCGGATCGGTCCGCACCAGGAAGAAGCCCCAGTCGGCGTACTGGCCCAGCGTCGTCCACGTCTTCTGGCCGTTGACGATGTAATATTCCTTGCCGTCATCGGCGGTGATCCGCTCGGCCTTGCACTTCAGGCTGGCCAGGTCTGAACCGGCGCCGGGCTCCGAGTAGCCCTGGCACCACCAGACGTCGCCATTGTAGATGCCCGGCAGGAAGCGCTGCTTCTGCTCGTCAGTGCCGAAGGTGTAGAGCACCGGCGCCAGCATCGAGACGCCGAACGGCAGGACGCCCAGGCAGTCCGCGCGCGCGGTCTCCTCGGACCAGATGTACTTCTGCGTCGGCGTCCAGCCGGTGCCGCCCAGCTCCTTCGGCCAGCCAGGCGCCAGCCAGCCCTTCTTGGCCAGCACCTTGTGCCACGCCAGATACTCATCCTTGGTCAGGATACGGCCCTCGTCCTGCGCCGCGCGCAGGTTGGCCGGATAGCTTTCCTTGATGAAGCTCCGGACCTCTTCGCGGAAGGCGTTCTCCTCGGGCGTGAAATCAAGGTTCATCGGCGGTCTCCTGCGCAGTTGGCCGGTACGTCTGATCGCCGACCTATACGCGCGGGTCCCACAGGTGAAAAGATGACCCTTACGTAAACGTCAATGGACGCCGCGACGTCCTGTCAGCGCGCCATCGGGACTCTCATTGACGAAGCCTCAATCCCCGCGAAGCACGATCTGGAACATCACCGGGATGCGCACCGTGCGCCCGATGACCGGCGAGCCGTCCGGGGCGATCAGGTCCATCATGAACAGCGGAGCCAGTTCCATCGCCGCCTGGCCGAATTCCAGGCCGACCGGGTCCTCGATCTCCACCCGGCACTTCTCCAGCGCGCCGTTCGACGCGACCTTGCATTCCAGCAGCACGGCGCCGCCCTTGCCGTTGGTGACCGCGTCGGGCGGATAGACATCGGCGATGTCCTGGCCGGTGGGGGTGATCAGCCAGTGAACCTGGGTCAACGGGGCCATGGTCGAAACCGGGGCCGCGGGGACCGCCGCCGACCCGCCCCCCGAGAAGGCCGCGACGGCCAGCATGATCAGGTGCATCATCTTGGGACCCCCTACTCTTGTTAAGGTCCTGTCAAGCAAACGAGGCGCCAGGGGGATAGCGGATTGGGGCGCGATCGGCCGCAAGAACGCGAATGGCCGAGCTTGGTTCCGCCTTCTGGCCCCGCCTTTTCACCGAGCAAAAAGAAGCGCGTCAGCGGGGCTGACGCGCTTTGGCTGGGAGGCCGAGTTGAGGCTTGGGTCCGGTGGGCTTGGGGAGCAGCCGGGCCGTCCGCCTGTGGCTTGGCCCCGCCTATTGCTTGGCCATGTTGGAGGCCGAGCCAAGGTAGGCTTGGCAGCCGCCGGTCAGTTCGGCGGTCAGGCGATCCTTGCGGTCTTCGCCCCGGGCTTCCTTCTTCGCCTTGGCGAATTCCTCGGCGGCACGCTCCATCACATAGGGCGCCCGCGCGCCGCGCTCGGCCTTGATGAAGCTGTCGAGCGAGCCCGCGTCGACCACCCCGGTCAGTGTGGCCGCCAGGCCGTTGCAGCGGTTGGCCTTGAGGAAATCGAGGTCGGTGACCTTGTCCGAGGCCGAGGCGGCGCCGGCCGCAAACGTGGCGGCGGCCAGCGCGATGATGGCAAATTTCATAAGCTCTACTCCCTGAAAATCTGCCCCGATGCTGGTCGACGGGAGCGATGAACTCAAATGAACAAGCCGAAATGATCAGTATTCGAGGATTAAACTTAATTCATGATACGCGTTTGTTACAACGAACATAAATCACTTGTAATGATCCGGTCATGCGGGCGATCCTGGGGCATGGCACAGCTTGCACCGAAACTCGACGCCGACGGCGTCAACGCGCTCCTGCGCCGCGCCTTCCCGGGGGCGGAGCAGGCGCGGACGATGGACGTGATCTCGGTATCGCCCGGCCGCCTGCACATGGTCGCGCCCTACCGCGAAGGCCTGCTGCGGCCCGGCGGCGTCATCTCCGGCCCCACCCTGATGTCGCTGGCCGACAGCGCGGCCTACGCCCTGGTGCTGGCCCACATCGGCGATCAGCTGATGGCGGTGACCTCGCAGCTGAACATGAGCTTCCTGCGGGGCGCCCAGCCGGGCGACATGCACGCGGAGGCCGAGATGCTGCGGCTGGGCCGCCGCCTGGCGGTCATGGACGTGCGCATCTGGACGGAAAGCCCCAACCGGCTGGCGGCGCAGGCGAACGTCACCTACGCTATTCCCGCATGAGCCTGCCGCCTGAACCCGCCCAATCCGGCCCGCCCGCCGCGATCAAGACGCCCTGCATCAAGGTCTGCGTCGTCGATGGCGAAAGCGGCCTGTGCCTGGGCTGCTATCGCAAGCTCAGCGAGGTGGCGCAGTGGTCGCGCCTGACCGAGGTCGAGCGCGACGCGGTCATGGCCGCCCTGCCCGACCGCCGCAGCTTGATCCGGCCGGACAAGCTGGCTCTTTTCTGAGTTGACGCCCCCTTCACCATCCCCTTTCACGGGATGCCAAGACTACCGGGCCTAGGGTGACGGCAAGACAGGTCAGAACGACCGCTTTCCAGGTGATGTGGTGTCTTCATTCGGCAAACTCGCTATCGTGGCGGGCGTGTCGGCGCTCATGAGCGCCTGCGCCATGACCGCGATCTCGCCCCAGTCGCTGCGGATGGCGCGGCTCGAGGCGCCGAGCTTCGCCTCTGGCCCCCCCGCGCCGGGATCCGGCGCGGTGGCCAAGGGCGCCGACGGCCATTTCTGGGCCGACGCCCAGGTGAACGGCAAGCCGGTTCGCTTCCTGGTCGACACCGGCGCAACGGCCGTGGCGCTCACGCCTGAGGACGCCCAGCGCCTGGGCTTCAAACCGGCCGACCTGAAGTATGGCTACAACATCACCACCGCGGCCGGCGCCTCCCACGCCGCGGCCGTGACGCTCACTTCGGTCTCGGTGAACGGAGCCAGGATCGAGAACGTCCAGGCCCTGGTCGTGGCCGAAGGTCTCGACGTGTCGCTACTGGGGATGAGTTACCTAGGCCGCCTCACCCGCTTCGAGGCGACCCGCAACACCCTGACCCTCCAGCCTTGAAGTGGCCGCGTCGGCCAGCACCGCCAGTGCGCGGTCGATCACCTCCAGGCCGGCCCCAGGTTTGACGCCATCCACCGTCAGGATGCGCCGCCACGCCCGGGCGCCCGGTACGCCGTGGAACAGGCCCAGCATGTGCCGCGTCATGGCCGCTAGGTGCGTCCCCTTGGCCAGCTCGGCCGCCACATAATCGCGATAGGCCAGCAGCCCCGCCGGCACATCGGCCGCCCGGTCCTCGCCGAAGATCCGCCGGTCCACCTCCGCCAGAATCCCTGGCGTGTGATAGGCCGCCCGCCCCAGCATCACGCCGTCTACATGGGCCAGATGCTGCTCCGCCTCCTCCAGCGATCCGATCCCACCGTTGATGACGATCGTCAGCTCTGGCCGCTCCCGCTTCAGCCGCCAGACCAGCGGATAGTTCAGCGGCGGCACGTCCCGGTTCTCCTTCGGCGACAGGCCATTCAGGATCGCCTTGCGCGCATGCACCACGAACGAGATCACCCCGGTCTGAGCGCAGAGGTCCACCAGCCGGAACAGACTCTCCTCCGGGTCCTGGTCGTCCACCCCGATCCGGCACTTCACGGTCACCGGCACCTTCACCGCCGCGCCCATGGCCGCCATGCACTCCGCCACCAGCTCCGGCTCGCGCATCAGGCAGGCCCCGAACCGGCCTGACTGCACGCGGTCCGACGGGCAGCCGACGTTGAGGTTGATCTCGTCGTACCCCTCCGCCTCGCCGATCCGCGCCGCCACCACCAGGTCCGCCGGCTCCGAGCCGCCCAGCTGCAGCGCCACCGGATGCTCCACTGGCGAATAGGCCAGCAGCCGCGCCCGGTCACCGTGCAGGATCGCCCCGGTGGTGAGCATCTCGCTGTACAGCAACGCCCGGCCGCTCAGCATCCGATGCAGGACCCGACAATGCCGGTCCGTCCAGTCCATCAGGGGGGCCACGGCAAATCTATGTGGTTGAAATTGCGTCACTTTTCCTGTACTCTCAACGAGTTAGATCGCAGCGAGTGCACACGATTTTACGCCATTGCACGACGTTTTTCGCGGCCTTTCGACCAGTCAGTGCACACGGAGCGCACACGAAATGGCGACGTATACGAAGCTTGGTTCGGGCTCCTGGCGCGTCCAGGTCCGGCGGAAGGGCCGCTATATAAGCGAGACCTTTCTCCGACGCGATGATGCGCGAAGATGGGCCACCGAGGCCGAACGGCAGGTGGACCGCGGTGAGACGCCGAGCGGCTCAAAGACTGGTCGGCTGAAAACCTTCTCCGATCTGATCGATCTCCACATCGCTGACATGAAAGAAGTCGGCAAGGCGCCGGGAAGGTCAAAGGATGCGACGCTGCAAATGCTCAAGCGGCGGCTCGGATCGGTCAACATGGCCGATCTGGATCGCGTGCAGATCGTGAAGTTTGGCCGCCAGCGCGCGATCGAGGGGGCAGGCCCGACGACCGTGGGTATTGATGTCGGGGTCATCAAACTCGTGGTCCAGCACGCTGCGGCCGTGCACGGGCTCCCGGTAAAGGTCGAGCCCATCGACCTCGCGCGGATCGCGCTGAAGCGGCTCGGCCTGGTCGGCCATAGTCTGGAACGCGACCGGCGGCCGACCGACGAGGAGTTGGAAAAGCTGATCGCGCATTTCGACAGCAACCCCCGCCAAATCATCCCAATGGGACGGATCATCAAGTTCGCTGTGGCCACGGCCATGCGGCAGGAGGAAATCTGCCGTATCACCTGGAGCGATCTCAACTCGAGCACGAAGATGATCACCATCCGTGACCGAAAGGATCCGCGCCAGAAGAAGGGGAACGATCACCGCATCCCGCTTCTCGCGGTATCCGGGTACGACGCCTTGGGCCTGATCGAGGAGCAACGCACCATCCGAGGGAACGAGGATGACCGGATCTTCCCCTACAATCATAAGTCCACCAGCACTGTGTTCACGCGCGCGGTAAAGGAGCTCGCGATCGAGGACCTGCACTTCCACGACCTTCGTCACGAAGGAACGAGCCGATTGTTCGAGGCAGGCTTTGCTATCGAACAGGTGTCGCTTGTGACGGGTCACAAGGATTGGAAGATGCTGCGGCGGTACACGCATCTGAAGCCCGAGGCCCTGCACGCGATGGCCGCCGCGCGCGCCGCCTAGTGACTTCGGCGGCGCCAGCGCGGCCTCTCGGTCGCGCTGTCGAACCCGCCGCTTTGTATCCCAACCTGCGAGATTGCCCGACCGGCCTGGCCGCACTCTGGCGGCCACGTGTGAGCCTGTTCACATGAAGGCGTGTGAGGAGGTTCACGTGAGAACAATCGCCATCATCAGCCAGAAGGGCGGCGCTGGAAAAACCACACTCGCCATCCACCTGGCCGCCGCAGCGGCGGCGGCCGAGTTCGTCGCCCTCATCGTCGACACGGACCCGCAGGCGACCGCCAGTCGTTGGAGCCAGTGGCGCCGCGGCGCCGACCCCGAGATTATCGATTGCGGGGCGCCGTCACTGTTGGCCGGCAAGCTCAGCAAAGCAGCTGAGTTGGGAGCCGAACTGGCGGTGATCGATACTCCGCCCCATGCTGACGCCATGGCGCGGCAAGCCGCGCGCCTCGCTGACCTGATCCTCATTCCGTGCCGACCCAGGGCGTTCGACCTCGCCGCCATCGAGACGACTGCGGAGCTGGTGAAGGCCAGCCATAAGCCCGCCTTCGTGGTGCTCATGGCAGGACCGCCGCGGGCGCCGCTGATCTACAGAGAGGCCGCCGAAGTGGTCGAAGGATCATTCGGCCTCCAACTCGCCCCAGTCATCCTGCCGGAGCGGGCCGCCTTCCACCACAGCACCGCGCAAGGCCGTACGGCTGAAGAGTTCGATCCAGCCGGGAAAGCCGCTAGCGAGATTGGCGCGCTTTGGAGCTGGACACGGGGACAGCTGGGCATGTCGGCACGCGAACGCGTTCAGACGCCGGCGACTGTCTGATGGGCCGGTTCGCTGCGATCAAATCGGAGAAGTCCCAGCCGTCGCCTCCCGCGAAGCCGGCCTCAAGCGATCTACAAACGCCGCCAGCTTCGGCTAAGGCGCCGGCCAGGATCGGGAAGAAGGCGGTGAGCGGCTACTTCAGTCCGGAGATGAGCCGCGGATTGCACCTGCTGGCGCTCGAACAGGGGTCAAGCCTGCAGGCTCTCATGGGTGAGGCTTTCGACGATCTTATGCGCAAGTACGGAAAGCACCCTTTCGGCGAACGCTGAGTCTCCGTTTTCGCATGCGAATGGAGCGCTGATCAGCCGAAGGCGCGGGATTCTTGACGGCGAGCCGGCAAGACGCGGCCCTGGCCTGGATCGGATGTCGAGCACTTGGCGCCGCGATCCGCCCAGCTCTGCAGATCGTCGATGGCGTAAACGACCCGCCCGCCGATCTTCCGGTATGTCGGCCCAGTCCCATAGGTTCGATGCTTCTCGAGCGTCCGGCCCGACAGACCGAGGAAGCGCCCGGCCTCAGAGGTCCGGAGCAGTCGGGGCGGCATGGGAGCGCCTTCAAACATCGCAAGTCCTCCTGGCCGTCTGATCATGGTCCACAACGGTGCGAGGACGGCATGCGACTCACCTATCCAAGCGCAGGGGCGGCGGGAAAGGCGTAAGTCTACCCGCCGCCGACGGTCGCAGGCGGTAGCTGCGGGCGAACGCCAGAAGGGTCGCGATGTCATGGGCGTGAGCCTCTAGGAGCGCGGACATGGCGGGCACGCGCGCTTGCGCACAGGGCTAGCGGGAGCGCTCCCGGTCGTCACCGAGATCGCGACGGCGCATGGCTTGGTTTGTCGCTCGTAGTTCCCGCGCCAGGGCCAAGCGCTGCGTATCGGGCTGGGGCATTCCGCGGACGAAGGCCTCGACCTTGGAGGCCAGGGCTCGATCCATCGGGTCGTCTGAGCGGCCGAGCAGTCGGGCCTGAGCCAGGTAGAGGTCGCGCACAGCTTGTTGTCGAGCCACGATCCTTTGCTCCCAGGGCGTTCGCTCGCTCTGCCCCTGAAAGGCCGCCCCCGCCGCCTCGCGGTAGGCTTGGCGCCGGACCTGCGCCATCGGCCCCCCACCAGCTTCCTGCCGATCGCGGATCTTCCGCAGCGGCGTCCGCTCGGCCTTTCGGGTGACGCCGCGCGCCCGCCGCGGAGTTGCTTCTGCCTCGACGCCGCGAGCGCGAAGCGCCTGGGCGAAGGTCTGCCGCCAGAGCTCCAGATCGGCCTTCTTGGGGTTCAGCCGTTCGCCCGTGTGGCCGCGCGAACAGATGGACATGTGAACGTGTGGACGCGGCGTGTCGGTGTGCAGCGTGAACACGTAGTCATGCCGGCCTGTGAACATGTCGGCCGCAAAGGACCGAGCGGCGTCGCGCACCGCCATTTCGTTCGTGCCGGCCGGCATCGACAGAATGACCGAATGACTGACCGGCGAATCCTTGCGGCGCGGCCGATCGATGAGGGCGGCCGCAGCCCAGTCGTCTGCCAGGTCGGCCACGTCCCGGCGCCCGACGATCAGAGCGCCATCCGCGCCCTCGAGCTCGAGTTGGCCGTTGCGCGAGATGTAATCGAGGTGGGCGCGCAGCTGGGCCCCGCCTCGCGTGCGGCCAGTGACCTTGACCATCACCTCAGGCGCACGGCCGGCGACGCGCTCCAGGCGCGCCCGCGCACCGTCCCCGGAGGCCGGCAATGGCCGCAGGACGGCGCGCGGCCGCACGATCCGCTGCCGGACGGGCGGACGCCACACGTCCTCGAATCCCCTGACCAATTGGAAATCGGTCACGGCTCGACTGCCCAGTAGGCGAGGTTGCCCTCGAAGGCCTGGCGCAGTGCGAACATGTGCGCACGTAGCTCCGTCCGCAGCGCGTCGAGGGAGGCCATCTCAAGGTCCAAGACCTTGCCCTCCATGACGGCGGTGTTCAGGGCCCGGGCGATCTGATTCACGTTCACGCCGATCCGCCGCACCTCGCCTTGGATGGCTAGCAGGGCGACGGCCTGGTCCCGCGGGAAGGTTGGCTTGCTGTGGAGGCGGTGGCGGATCAGTGCGGCGGCCCAGCCATTGGGCGTCAGCGCCATCGATGCGGCTTCGCGCGCCAGGCCATCGCCGTCATCGGCGGCGAGGCGGACTGTCAGTTTCAAGGGACGCGGCGGCAGCCGTCCTCCCGGCGATGGCGGCCTGGTTGCGGCCTCATCCATCAAACGGCGCAACGTCGGCGCACGACCGCCCTGGCCGCCCGCGGCGGCATCAAACCGGGTCAGCAGGTCGTCGGACACCCGAATGCTCAGATTGGCCACTCGGCCGCTCCACGTAGTGATCCGCCGCCGCGAAGGCTATCCTGCCTTAGACAGCAACGAGTTCAGACTGGCCCCTCCCCTCGGCGGCAGCGATGCGCAAGTCTACGCATCGCTGCCGCTCGCCCGCCGCCCCGAGCGGGGGCGCCCCAGCCGGGCCGAGGTCATCAGAGACAAGGTCCGCTCGGTGCCATCAGCGGACATTAGGGTCAGGCCAGGAAGACGACGTTACTCTAGGTCAACGATTAGCGGGTGAAGACACGAGTACGCGAGAGTTATGCAGACCCCGACCGAAGGTGCCTCAAACGGCTCAGGCGGCCGCCCCCATTGCAGTTGCAATGCCAGCCGGGAGGACAAGCCCTACGAGGCGTGTCAGCAACTCCGCCGTGGCGCGAGCGTCGCCCAGGGCGGTATGGCGAACCTTCTCAGGGACGCGAACTCCTAGATAGGCAAAGGCTTCCGTCGAGGCCACCGCGCTGGGCGGGACGATACCGGCCAGCGAGAGGAACCGGAGCACGCTCGCGGTATCTAAGGAGCGGTGCGAGAAAATGGCCGGGAACGGCGCGCCCGCCAGACGGCAGAGGCGGCGCAGGAAACCAATGTCGAAGCCGACGTTGTGGCCGACAAGCACCACCTGCTCACCAGCCGCCAGGTCCGACCGGAAGTGGTCAGCGACAAAGCCGAGCAGACGGGCCAGCGC
Organism: Phenylobacterium deserti; assembly: GCA_943332615.1. Taxonomy (GTDB): domain Bacteria; phylum Pseudomonadota; class Alphaproteobacteria; order Caulobacterales; family Caulobacteraceae; genus Phenylobacterium; species Phenylobacterium deserti_C. The sequence continues at coordinate 9,432 of CALQQB010000020.1, read as the reverse complement.
TTCGGCCGGGGCCACAGCTTTGCGGGCGTGCTCAACGAGGTCGATGCGGTTGATCTCCAGTGCGCGGGCGGTGACCGTGATGTCGGGCTCGGCGACGAGGATCTCGATCTCGCCTTCGAGGCGGCCGTCGGCCCAGACGGCCGCAGCCAGGGACAGGAGACTGTGGCGGTCGGCGTCGATCCCGCCGGTTTCGGTATCGATCACCAGGAGCTTGGTCATGCGGTCCGTCCGTTCTGGAGCCTGAACCTCGCGGCGAATCGCGGCCGCCGTTTGCAAAGGGTAACCCCGCTCGCGTCAGGCGGCATTGGAATAGGCCTTCGCCCAGCAAAGGGTGTTGACCAGCTTCATCTGGTCCACCGTCGAGCAGTCGATCTCGAGCAGCCGGGGCGAGGCGAACACCACCGCCAGGCAGTGCGCCCGGCTGATCGCCACGTTCAGGCGGCTGCGGCTGTAGAGGAACTCGATCTGGCGCGGCAGGTCATCGCCCGACGAGGTGGCCAAGGAGATCAGGACGACCGCCGCTTCCTGCCCCTGGAACTTGTCTACCGTGCCGACTCGGGCGCCGGCCGGCAGCACGGACTGCAGCAGGTTCACCTGCATATTGTAGGGGCTCACCACCAGGATGTCGTCGAGGCCGATGACGCAGTCCTCACCTTTGCGGTTGCGCCACGTCTGACCGAGCAGGCCCATGTAGGTCCGCTTCAGCCGCTCGGCCTCCGCGGGACACTTCTGGGCGCAACCGCTGTGGGCGACATCGACGAACTTCAGGCCGGCAAGCGCTAGGGCCTCGGGGTCGGCCGACGGGTCGATCAGCAGTGACTGGACGGCGGCGCCGTCATCGGCCTTGAGCCGTCCGTCGTAGACCGCGTCCGAGATGAAGCGGCAGAGCTTCGGATGCATACGGCGCGTGACGGGCAGGAAGATGCCCTGGGCCGGCGGAACGGTCGCCTCGTCCCCCATAAGGTGCTGGAGCGCCGACAGACCGGACCGACCCGGGTGATCACCCTGGATCGGCTGGGCCAGCTGCATCTGGTCGCCGACCAGCACGATGTTTCGGGCGCTGACGCCCATCGCGATGGTGTTGGCCAGGCTGACTTGCCCGGCCTCATCGACGAAGAGGTAGTCGAACCGTCCGTCGAACTCGGGCCGGGCGAACAGGAAGGCCGTGCCGGCCACCAATTGGAAGCCGCCCTGGACCGCCTCGGTGTTGTCCAGAGTGTTCACGACGAAGCGCGGCGTGGCCAGCATCTGATCTTCGCGAGTGGACTTCTTCACCCCTCGGAATGTCAGCTTTTGCTCGGCCGCGACCTTTTCGATCGCGGCCAGCAGGCCGTTGATCGCCTTGTGAGAGTGGGAGGCCACGCCGACGGACTTGCCGGCGGCCATTAGCGCTACGATGGCGTGCGAGGCCGTGTAGGTCTTTCCCGCCCCGGGCGGGCCCTGAACCAGGAGGTAACTCGCGTCGAGCGCCTGGAAGGCGGCGATGGCCGCAGGCGTCAGGTCGGCGCCTTCGGCGATGATCGGCTGCGTCGCCGCGCGACCCTTCAGCCGGGGTGGCGCTCGCCTGAGGATGTCTTCCAGAGCCTTGTAGCGCCCACTACCGTCGACCACCGATTTGGCGAACCGGTAAACCGCCTCGCGCAGCACCTTGTCGCCGATGGGCCCCGGCGGGATGAGCGACGGCTCCGGTCCCAGCGGCGTCCGTGATGGGCCTAGCTTCAGTTCGATCGTCCGCGCCTCCTCGTCGAGGGCGACGATTTCTCCGGCAGGCTCCAGAGATCCCGGCCGGACTGGCTGGTCGCCGAGGCGCATCTTCAGGTCCTGCGGCGGGAAGGTGAAGCCGTAGACGAGGGATCGCTTGTCCTGGCGCGGCGGCCGGCCATCGGGGCGCAGGCCGCCGATGCACTCGGCGTCGTCGATCAACTCGTCCTCGCTCATCTCGGCGCGGGCAAACTGCGCCCACCAGGCGGGCTTGGCCTCGCGGCGATGGAACTCCAGCAAGGCCCCAAGCAGCTCGCGCCAGGCCAGGTCGTCGGGCGGGCACGCGGTCAGGGCCGCGATCATCGTCTGAGTTACGGCGTCCGCTTCCCCCCGCTTGGCGTCGCGCTCCGGATCGTCGACCGCTATGGCAGGCCGAACGAACCATTCGGCGGCGTCGGGGCGAAGGCCTAGCAGCCAGTTTCGGCAGCCGACGGTCGAGCGGCAGTCGACCTCGTTGTAATCGCGGATGTTGTTCAGGATTTCCTTGCCGCCGATCCGGCGCCAGCGCTCGTACATGACGATGCTGTCCCCGGCTGTGGTCACCTCGCCGGCGCGCTTCTTGTCGAGGTAGTAGGACTCCAGGTTCTTGATCGAATAGCGCGGCTCGCCTACGCGGACTGCCTCGCGGACCACCTGGTAGAGGTCCACCAGCTTGCCGCCGCGCAGCAGGTCGTCCACGGCACCTTCCCGCGTGCCATGGAACATGGCCAGCCGCTTGAGCGCCGTCTCCTCATAGGCGGCGTAGTGGTAGATGTGCGCGTCAGGGTGCTGGCGCAGGCGGGCCATCATGAAGTCGATGGTGTTCTCGAAGGCCGTCTTCTCGGCGGCGCGGTCATGCGCCCACCAATCGTGGAAGGCGCCGTCGGCCGTCACCACCCCGAACAGATATTCCAGGCCGCCTTCGAAGAGCGGGTCGCCCTCCATGTCGAAGAACATGTCACCGGCGTCCGGGCGGGGCAGCCGGTTGAACCCGCGATGTGGCGCCAGCGGCAGAACCTCAACCTTGGCGTCGCCGGTGTCGCGGCGCGCAATCTGCAGTCGGGCCTGGTCGTGGAGCTTTTCGAAGGTCGGCGCGGGCAGGCCTGCGGCGGCGGCGACCCCGGCGCCAGCGCCGGCGAGATCGCGCATGGACCCGATACCCTGCGCCTGCAGCTTGTCGCGCTGCGAGCGATTAATGCCAGCCACCAGGCTCAGGTGCTCGGTGGTCTCCCAGACGCCCTCGCACTCGGTCTTCCAGCGGCAGAAGGTACAATGGCCGCACGGCTCGGCGGCCGTGGCGCCGTCGCCGGCCACCGCGAAGGCCTCGAAGCGTCCACGGGCAATGGCGCCATAGTGGCGGACATCTTCGGTCCGCACGGTGGCGATGACGCCGGTTCCGAGGGCCACTTTCAGGCTCGGGGGCGACACGCCCTGCTCGGCCTGCAGCAGGCCGGCATAGATGCAAAGCTGGATGACATGCTTGGGCTTGGCGGTGCGCGCCAGCTTGGTGTCGGCGATGTCATAGGCGTAGTCGCCGAAGGTCGAGGCGACGCCCGGGACCTTCAGCAGGAAGTCCGAGTACCCGTGCCAGGGCGGCGCATAGAGGGCACCCTGATAGATCACGTCCGGCCCATCGCGCAGCGCCTGACGGGTCAGCGCGACCCGCTCGGCCAGCGTCCCGGTGGCCGGGATGTCAGCGATGGTGCGGCCCTCGGCACGAAGGCGTTCGAGGTAGGCCCGCTCGTGTTCGATTCCCTTCTCCTGGAGGAGCTCGGCCTGCTCGTCGTCCGCCGGTAGGGCCACCGGCGCGCGAAGCTGGCGCAGATCCAGCGCGGTCGAGTGCGCGCACCCCAGAAAGTTCACCAGGTCGGAGGCCGAGTAGAGGCGGACGCCGTCGGCTTCCTGCATCAGGCGGCCGCCTGTCCGTCGAGGCTCGCCATCAGCGTCTCGCGGTCCATGACCTCGTGGGTGGAGAAGTTCCCGATCCTCTGGATGCCCTCCCCGTTCCAGACGAACCGGAAATGGTCAGCCTGGACGGCTCGACCCAGGGCGTTCTGGTCGAAGACCGTCACGGCGCGCACGCCCGGAAGGTCCGGCCGATGGAAGACGATGCCCTGGACCTCGCTCTCATAGAGCTCGGCGCCAAGCTTCCACCGCTTGGCCTGATCGCCCTCGAAGGGGATCCCGGTGAGGTCGGCGAACCGCCCCTTCACTTTGTGCACCAGGGCGCGCATCTCGACGTCGATCGCCGCTTCGCGGCTGCCGCCGAGGAAGTCCTCCCGGCGTTGGACCGCCACCACCAGGGCTGGCGTCAGGCCCTCCACGAGCTCGAGGACCTTGTAGGCCGGGCTGAGGAAGATGGTGCCCTCGGGGTTGGGATATTCGAAGGGGGCCATGTTCCAGTTCTGGGGGCCGGTCCCCTTTGGGGTGGCGGCGCCTTCTTGCGCCAGGCGCTCCAGGGCGCGCAGCCTGGGGTTGGTCAGGGCCTCGAAGGCCTCGGCGGCGGCCTGGATCGCGGGCGGCCCGAGCCGTTCATAGAGCGGAACAGGAGGAAACCGGGACGGGATGATCCGGTGAAACTGTCCGTCAATGTCGCAGGTCGGGTACGCCACAGTTAGCCTCCGCGTTGCGCGTCGAGATAGTCACGGACGCGGATGAGGTCGGTGAGCCGCCCGCCCAGCATGACGTCGAGCGCCGGGCGATTGCCGAAGAACCTGTGAGGATTGCGCAGCCACGCGTCCGCGCGGCCGGCCTGGGGAAAGAGGATCTGCAGGGCCTTGTAGATCGAGAGCAGGTGGGAAATGCGCTCGGCGGTGTCCGACGACATCAGGCCGCCGTCCTTCTTCCACTTGAAGAAGGTCGAGCGCGCGGGCGCGCCGAGCAGGGTGATCTGCTGATCGGTCGTCAACACCCACAGGTCCGCGAGCGCGAAAAAGGCGGCGAAGCCATCTGCAGCCGGTGGCTGAACGGGCGTGGAGTCGATGTTCGTCGCATCTGGCATAAACCCTCCGGTCGGTGAGTCCGTATTTGGACTTGCAAGGTTAGTTTGGTCCAATTATGTATTAGTCCATAAACGGACCAACGACCTGGTTCTAGTCCAGTTCGCGATCTCGTCAACCCGCTTAGGCCGCCGGGGGGGTCCGTTCCGGCCGCCGCTTTTGAGAAGGTTTCCTCCCCAATGGAAACGATGAACACCGCGGCGGACCTGAAGACCGACCGCAAGGATGATGTGATCCGCATCGAGGTGATCCACGCCGGCTTGGTCGAGGCGGTGGTGATCGAGCTGCCGCCGGCCGAAGACCCGCTGGCGGCGCTGCGTCTCGCCCTGGCGATCGAAGAAGACGTGCTGATCTTCGAGCGCGACCAGGACGAGGCCCTGACCTGCCTGCCGCCGGGCCGCAAGGCGCTGCGGCTGGTCACCCACAAGGCCCACACGATCGAACTGGTGGTCCACTACGACCACCTGACCCACAAGAAGCACTTCGCGCCGTCAAAGACGGTGTTCAAGGCGCTGCAGTGGGCGGTCGGCGAGCACGCCTTCAAGCTCGACCCGCAGGCGGCGGCCAAGGCCAACCTGATCCTGCCGGGCGCCGACCAGCCGCTCCCCCGCGAGGCGTCGCTCGGCAGCTTCGTCCCGCACGGCCGCCATGTGCTGGAGGTGAACCTGACGCTGCGGGACTTCACCAATGGCCACGGCTGATCTGACGCCGGACGCGCTCACCCTGCAGCGGCAGTTGCAGGGTGTCGCCTTCCAGGCCGGGATCGAGGAGGGCCGCTGGTCGGTCCTCCTCGACGCCTTCCCCGAGCTGATCGTCGAGGTCGTCGGCCGCGACTTCAGCGGCCAGGTGGCCACGCCGATGACCTTTCGCCTGCTCTGCGACGGCTACCCGGGACAGGGCCCGTTCGCGGAAGCCTGGGACCCGGTGACCAAGATCAGGCCGCCGCCGCTGGTCTTGGGGCCGCCCGGCGTCGTGGACGCCCTGAAGTACTGGGACAAGGACGGCTGCCAGGGGGTCTACGGCGGCATCTACCGAGCCTGGCAGCGCTATGCGGCGGCTCACAACGGATGGGCCGCCAAGCGTCCGGACGAGGTCTGGCGCCGCGATCGCGACATCACCCACATCATGGAGAAGCTCTATGCTCTCGCCTCTGAACAGGCTGCTTGGCTGGCTCTTCGGCCCGCCGCCTAGGCTGCGGTGCGGCCGCGCGGTCTGGAGGGCCGGCGTGCTTGAGCTGGAACGGCGCACCCGTGGCGGCCGCCAGGAGAGCGGCGCCTACCTGCTGGGCCGGGACGAGCCCAGCGGCGGTCAGCGCATCCTGGAGTTCGTCTTCTACGACGACATCGACCCGCGTGCCCTGGAGACCGGTGAGGTCACCATCCGGCAGACGGCCCTGCCCAAGCTCTGGGAGCTGTGCCGCAGCCGCGGCTACGGGGTGGTCGCCGATGTCCACGTGCATCCCCGCGGCTGCCGCCAGAGCCCCTCCGACATGGCCAACCCGGTTATGCCGCGGTCAGGCCACATCGCGATGATCCTGCCGGACTTCGCCAAGGATGCGCCGGAGCCCGGAGTGATCGGCATCTATGAATTCCTGGGCGGCGGGCGCTGGGCGGACCACTCGGCCGCGGGGCGCCGGTTCGTGAAGCTGGAGGGCGCGTGATGACCCAGCACCTGCGGCGTTCCCGCGTCACCAAGGCCCTCACCGACGCCGGCCTGGCCGCGTCCTTCCCAGACGCCGAGGCCCGCCTCGACGCGGTCGATGCCTGCATTGTCCTGGGGGACGACCAGGCCTCGACCCTGGCCGGCCAGGCCGCGGCCCTGACGGCCGTGGGCACCGCCTTCAAGTGCTTCGGGCGGGTTACCCTGGCTCTATCGGCGCCTGAAGCGCCCCTGCTCGTGGACTTCCCGCTTGGGGCCACGCTGGCCGAGGCGGCCGCGACGCTGGGCGCCAGGGTCGTGGCGATCGTCCCTGGCGCGGCGACGCACCGGATCGTTATCGGCGGCAGCCTGACGGGCCAGGGCTGGGAGGTGGCGTGCTGGTGGGACCGCTGGCTGTCTGGCCTACGGACCGAGAGCGCGGCGTGTGGCGACAGCCGTCTCGGCCTGGCCGGCGTCTTCGCCGGCGCCCTGGCCGTGCGCCAGATCTTCGCCACCGTCCTCGCCGGGCCCAGCTCCATCGCGCGCGACACCACCTTGTCCCTTTGGGAGCCCTGGACGGAGGCGCCGACCGACCTTGGACCGACCCGCTTCACGGCGCCCAACGCCCTGTGGCTGGTGGGCCTGGGCCACCTGGGCCAGGGCTTCGTCTGGAACCTGCTCACCCTGCCCTACCGTGGCCCTCGCGCGGCGGTGCTGCAGGACGACCAGCGGATCGGCGAGGAGAACGAGCCCACTAGCCTGCTGGTGGTCGAGCGCGGCGAGCGCCGCCGCAAGGTGCGTGTGGCGGCCGGCTGGTTGGACGCGGCGGATTGGGACACCCGGCTGATCGAGCGCCGCCACCACGGCGACATCCTGCCGACCAAGGACGACCCGCCGCTTCTGCTCTGTGGTCTCGACGACGTGCGGCCCCGCCGGATTCTGGCCAGCCTGGGCTTCGACTACATGATCGACGCCGGCATCGGCCATGGGCCGGGGGATTTCGAGAGCCTGCAGGTCCGCATCATTCCGAAGGGCACCCTGACCGAGAGGCTCTGGAACGCGCCCCCGCCGCCGCGCCTCGCGGATCATCTCCTGGACAAGGCAGCCTATCAGGCGCTCGCTGCGCAGGACGAGGGCTGCGGGGCCTACGCCCTGGCAGACAGCAGCGTCGCCGTGCCGTTCGTCGGCGCAGCCACCGGGGCCCTGACCATCGCCCAGGCGATCCGCCTGGCCTCGATGAAGCCGGCGGGCGCCCTGATCCAGGTCGGCCTGGCGGCGCCCGAGTTGCAAATCGACGGCGGCCGGCATCCGGCGCTCGAGACGTCCTTCGGCGGCGAGGCGATGGACCTGGACGCCGCGCCAGACGCCCTAGCCGCTTACACCTCCGTCCAGTTCTCGGAGGAATAGTCGAAGTAGCGGTCCGCGCGCTCGCCGTTCCAGCGGTACTGCAAGTGCCGTTCCTGCACGGGCAGGCCCACGGCGCGCGGTCGGAAGGCGCCGATGCAGGCGCCCTGCGGTCGGCGGACGCTGGGATAGGTGACGCCTTGGGCGCCGGCCTCGCGCTGCGCGCGGCCGAAGGCCTGGCCGGCGGCATAGTCCGCCGGCGCGAGGATGCGGTCGCGGTCGTCGTCCGGCAGGGCCGCGACGTCCTCAAAGGCCTGATCGACGGCACCGACCAGCACGCGCATGTCTTCCGACCGCGGCGGATCGTTGGAGTCCTCGGCGAACTGCGCGAAATGGAACATGGTCTCGGCGATCGCGGTCTCGAGGTCGGAGGCGGCGTAGTAGACGCCGTAGGTCCCGTCGCTGAACCGCGAGCCCTTCGGGTTCAGGTGGGTGAAGGAGGCCATCACATAAGTGGCTCCCGCCCCCGCCACGCGCTCCTCCGGCGGCACAAGCGCGATCTCGCCGACGTCATCGCGCACGCGCGGATTGGTCGCCTGTTCCAGGGCGATCAGGGCCTCCCAGGCCGCTGGGTCCGGGCTGACGCGCTCGAAGAGGTCGATAGGAGGAAACCGCGAGGCGATCACCCGCCAGGCCTGCGGCCAGACGATCTGGCGGGGAGCCACGATCAGCTCCAGGGCGCGCGTGCGGCGTCGAGATAGCCGCGAACGGCGGCCAGATCGGTGACGTCGCCGGCGCCCATCCGCTGCAGGGGCGTCTGGCCGCCGAACGCCCGGTTCGGCCGTTGGACCCAAGAGTCCGCCAGACGCGGATCGGAATAGAGCACCTGCAGCGCCTTGTAGATGCCGGCCAGGTAGCCGATACGCCGAAGGGTGTCGGCGGGCACGCGAACGCCCTCGCCGCGGCGCCAAGTGAAGTAGGTCCGCGGCGGCGGCGCGCCCAGGATAGCGCGCGCGTCATCGACGCCCACCGCCCACGCGTCGAGGATCGCAAACGCCCCCCGCAGCGCGGCGGCAGCATCGACGCCAGCAGGCAGATTACGGCCTTGGACTTGTGGCGCCAGCACGGCTCCAGCTCCTTCGAATTCGCAGTCCTATACTCATAACTGCGAATTCGCATGTATGTTCCCGAGTCGTCAAGTGCAAAGGGCCCGGAGTTTGGACTCCTTTGGATCAAGGCTCGGCTTCAAAAGCCTCGACTACTGGCGCCGCCGAACGCCCAGACTGCCGCGCAACAAGCGGACGATCTGAACTTCAGCAGTGAGTCAAAATACGACCTCGCGGAGAGCGGAAAGCGTCCACCGCGAGGCCAACTAGGAGCTTCAGGGCTCACCACCCCGCAGGAAATCGCACGCCCGCTGGGCATGGGCGGCGGCGGTGAATATGAACCGTCGATCGTCCTTCAGCACCTCCAGCCAGCTGGCGATGTAGCTGGCGTGGTCGGGCCGGGGCTGTAGCTCCAGGCCCAGGTCGGCGCAGAGGAACGCCGCGCCCAGTTCGGCGATATATCCTGACAGTCCAGCGCTAATGTGAATTCCAGCGCCATTTTTGCGAACCTGTTTCACGCCGCCATCTCCTCAGCCTGAGGCTGCTGGGCATGCATCCAGTCGGCTGCGGCCTGGGCCTTGCTGGCAGCTGTGAAAATCGCACGT
>CALQQB010000019.1 GCA_943332615.1 Phenylobacterium deserti | reverse complement strand
CTCCACGCTCCAGCGACGGCGCCGCTCCGGACCCATCAACGTCACCTGGGTCATGCCGCACAGCTATGAGCGCTCATAAGGACTCCTTACGAGCACAGCATCCCAACCTCACCCCGCCGGCGCTAGGCGGCCCTCACCGGAGGCGTACGTTGCGCCGCTGGCCGTCGCCCAGGTTCCGGCGCCCGGCGCGGACGCCATGACCGGCCCCGCCATGAAGCGAGCGAAGGAGGTCATCGCCTTCATCGGCATGAAGCCGGGCGACAGGGTGGCCGACATCGTCGCCGGCCGTTTCGTGCGCGTGACCGATACGCTGCACCGGATCGACGTGGCGCGGGTGAAGACGGACGTGCTGGCGGCCGGCTTCAAGCTGGACGGCGACAGCAAGGCGGTGGCCAACCCGGCCGACGACCCCACGAAGATGGTCTTCGATCCGGCGATCCGCGGAACGACAGATCAGTTTCTGCTGCGGTTCAAGCAGCCGAACTAGGCGGGTCAGCGCCGCGGCGGGCCGGTGGCCCGCCGGATAGGCAGACCGGGCCCCGAACCCGAACGTTCGGGCGACGGGAGCGTGAGCGGCTGGGCGGTGATCACGGCCACGCGTTGAGACCAGGCGCGATTCGGTCGCCGCCGCGGGTGATCAGGCCGCCGCGCCAAGCCTCGCCAGGGCGCTCTCCAGCTTGTCCTTCGCCGCTTGCGCATCGGCGAGCCGTTCGCGGTTCTCGTCCACCACCTCCTCCGGGGCGCGCGCGACGAAGTCGGGATTGCCGAGCTTGCCCGCGGTCTTGGCGATATCCTGCACCAGGGTGGCGACCTCCTTCGTCAGCCGCGCGCGCTCAGCGGCGAGGTCGATATATTCGGCGACCGGCAGGGCCAGGGTGGCGCCTTCCACGACATAGGGGATCGAGCCGGCGGGCGCCGCGTCCACGAAGCGGACCTCGGAGACGCGCAGCAGGCGGGCGACCAGGCTGGCGCTGGCTTCGAGCACGGCGCGCTGGGCGGGCGTGGCGTCGATGACCAGCAGCGGCGGCTGGGCCGAGGGCGGGACGTTCAGGCCCTGGCGGACCGAGCGGCCCTCGGTGATGGCGGCGATGATCAGGGCGACCTCGCCGTCGGCGGCCGGATCGACCAGGCTGGCCGGCAGGTCGGGCCATTTCGCCACCATCAGGAAGCCGCCCTCCCCGCGCGCGGCGCCCAGGTCAGCGGTCTGGGCCCATAGCTCTTCGGTGATGAAGGGCATGACCGGGTGCAGCAGCTTCAGGATCACGTCCAGCACCCAGGCGGTGGTGGCCTGGGTCTCGGCCTTGGCGGCCTCGTCATCGCCGGTCAGCAGCGGCTTGGCCAGTTCGACGTACCAGTCGCAGAACTGGTTCCAGATGAAGCGGTAGAGGATCTCGGTGGACTCGCCGAAGCCGCAGTCGTTGAGGGCGGTGGTGACGGCGGCGGCGGTGCGCTGGGTCTCGCCGACGATCCAGCGGTTGAGCGGCGCCCTCACCTGGGCGGGGTCGAAGCCTTCGGCGCGGGCGCAGCCGTTCATCTGGCAGAAGCGGGTGGCATTCCACAGCTTGGTGCCGAAATTGCGATATCCTTCAATGCGTTGTCGGCTGAGCTTAATGTCGCGTGCCTGGCCGGACATGGCGGTGAGCGTGAAGCGGAGCGCGTCGGCGCCGTAGTCGTCCACCAGTTCCAGCGGGTCCATGACGTTGCCCTTGGACTTGGACATCTTCTTTCCCTCGGCGTCGCGCACGAGGGCGTTGATGAACACCCGCTTGAACGGGACCTCGCCGGTGAAGTGCAGGCCCTGCATCATCATCCGGGCCACCCAGAAGAAGATGATGTCGAAGCCGGTGATCAGGGTGTGGGTCGGGTAGAACCGCGCCAGGTCGGAGGTCTTGTCCGGCCAGCCCAGGGTGGAGAACGGCCACAGGCCCGACGAGAACCAGGTGTCGAGGACGTCCTCGTCCTGGCGCAGCGGTGTGGGGCGGCCATAGTGCTCGTCGGCCATTTTCTGCGCCTCGGCCTCGGTCTCCTCCACGAAGGCCTTGCCGTCCGGGCCGTACCAGGCGGGGATGCGGTGGCCCCACCACAGCTGGCGGGAGACGCACCACGGCTGGATGTTCCGCATCCACTCGAAGTAGGTCTTCTCCCAGGCCTTAGGCACGAAGACGGTGTCGCCGTCCTCGACGGCCTTGATGGCCGGCTTGGCCAGCACGTCGGCGGCGACGTACCACTGGTCGGTCAGGTAGGGCTCGACGACCACGCCGGAGCGGTCCCCGTGCGGCACGGTGTGGCGGGTCTTCTCGATCTCGCGCAGCAGGCCCAGGGCCTCGAACTGCTCGACCACCTTCTTGCGGGCGGCGAAACGGTCCAGGCCGCGATACTCGGCCGGCGCGTTGTCGTTGATGCGAGCGAAATCGTCGAAGATGTTGATGACCGGCAGGTTGTGGCGCTTGCCGACCATGAAGTCGTTGAAGTCGTGGGCCGGGGTGATCTTGACGGCGCCAGAGCCTTTCTCGGGGTCCGGATATTCGTCGGCGATGATCGGGATCGGGCGGTTCACGATCGGCAGGCGCACGGCGCGGCCGACCAGCGCCTTGTAGCGCTCGTCCGACGGATGCACGGCAACGGCGGTGTCGCCCAGCATGGTCTCCGGCCGGGTGGTGGCGACCACGATCTCGCCGGAGCCGTCCTCCAGCGGATAGGCGAAGTGCCAGTAGAAGCCATCGACCTCGCGGGCCTCGACCTCCAGGTCGGAGATGGCGGTCTGGAAGTGCGGGTCCCAGTTCACCAGCCGCTTGTCGCGGTAGATCAGCTTCTGCTTGTGCAAGGTGACGAAGACCTTGCGGACGGCGGCCGACAGGCCCTCGTCGAGGGTGAAGCGTTCGCGGCTCCAATCGCAGGAGGCGCCCAGGCGCTTCAGCTGGTTGACGATCGTGCCGCCAGACTTGGCCTTCCACTCCCAGACCTTGGCGACGAACGCCTCGCGGCCCATGTCGCGGCGGCCCTGGTTGCCGGCCTCGGCCAACTGGCGCTCCACGACCATCTGGGTGGCGATGCCGGCGTGGTCGGTGCCGGGCAGCCACAGGGCCGCCTTGCCACGCATGCGCTCGAAGCGGATCAGCACGTCCTGCAGGGTGTTGTTCAGCGCGTGCCCAATGTGCAGCGAACCGGTGACGTTGGGCGGCGGGATGACGATGGAGAACGGCTCGGCGTTCGGGTCGTCGATCGGCGCGAAGCCGCCGCTTTCCTCCCAGGCTTTGTAGAGGCGCGGTTCGGCGGTCTTGGGATCGAAGGTCTTGTCGAGCATGGCCATACGTAACGCGCGCCCAAAGCAGGCGCCGCCGGGGTCTTACAGGGGTTGGCGGCGAACGCGAAGCGGCTGGCGCGAAGGCCGGTCGGGACGCGCCTTAGCGGGCTCCGGCCCCCAGGCGGGAGATGCGGTCGACCTCGGCGCGGACCGCCTCGTCCACGACGCGTTGCAGGTTCTCGTCGAGCCAGGCCTTCAGCAGCGGGGTCAGCAGGTCGCGGACCACGTCCTCAAGGGTGCGGTCCGAACGCGGCACCAGCAGGCCCGACGTGAGCGCGCTGAAGCTGGCGGCCGTGGCGGTGGCGACATGGGCGCTGACCAGGGTGGCGATCGGCGGCGCCGCGACCGGCTCAGGGGCCGGGGCGGGCGGCGCCATGACGTCGAGGTCGCCAAGGGTTTCCACCCGCTGCGTCAGTTCGAGGTCGCCGTCGTCCTGATCGTCCAGATCCGGCATCGGGGGCAGTTCGGGCTCCACAGCGAAGCTCGGCTCGTATTCCGGCACGGTGGCGGCTTCGGACGATCCGGATATCGTCGGTTCGGCGGCCGGGGTCTCGATCTCCGCAGCGACCTTGGCGGCGGCGGGCTCCGGTTCAGGGACCGCCGGCTCGCCTTCGGCCGGCGCTTCATCTTCGGAGATGATGCGGCGGATGGAGGCGAGGATTTCCTCCATGGTCGGTTCTTGTGAGGACTGTTCAGACATTGCCCGTGCCGCCGCATGTGAATCTGTGCGCTGACCCTATGCGCGCCCGCATCATCCTGCAATTTCCGGAATAACAGAGCGTCAACGTGTCAGCCGGCCGTTCGGTCAATGGCCGGAAGAAACCCTCACGCGCGCCGAATCAAGGCGTGCGGGCACACCATAAGACCGCAGCGCGACCGAATGCCGCGCCGGTGTCGCTCAAGGCCTGACGGGCGCCGGTTGCAGGCCCGGGCCGATCGGCGCCGCATCCGGTCTCGCGGCAGGCGCCTTCGACGGCCAGGGGGTGAGACCCTCATCCAGGAGGCCAACCGGCTCCTCCCAAGGCACCCAGCCCCAGGTCATCTTCAGCTTGCGGAAGTTCTTGGCCGAATCGTACTGCGGAACGCTCGGGATCAGGTTCCTGGCTTCCAGCCGGCCCATGGTGGCCAGCACGTTGGCGGCGGCCACATATTCGTCGCGCCGCGCGCTCACCTGGTTCAGCTCCGCTTGGCGCAGCTCCTGCTCGGCGTTCAGCACGTCGATGGTGGTGCGCAGGCCCACCTTCTGTTCCTCGCGGGTGCCCTCGGCGGCGATTCGGCTGGCGCGCACCTGCTCCTCGCTGGAGCTGATGTTGGAGCGCGCCGCGATCAGCTGGCTCCAGAACTGGGTCACACCCTGGACGACGTTGCGGCGGACCGTCTCGACCGTGATCTTGTCAGTGTTGTTGCGCTCCACAGCCTGGCGGATCCGCGAGGTGGTGAGGCCGCCGGTGAACAGCGGCACGGAGGCGGTGACGGTGGCGCTCATCGAGCGGCCGAAGTTGCTGCCCGGGTCGAAGGGATCGATCAGACCGTTGTGCTGGACCGAGAGGTTGGCGGAGACCGACGGCATCCGTTCGGCCCGGGCGCCGGCGATGCGGGCGCGGCTGGACTGTTCGGCGAGTTGCTGGCCCCGCAACTGCGGGTTCTGCTCCTCTGCGACCTTGTAGGCCTCTTCGGGATCGGTCGGCAGCAGGTAGGCCAGCGACGGCTCCGGGGCGAGGTCGCCGGGGTTCTGCCCGACCACGGTCGCGTAGCCGGCCCGCGTGATGGCCAGCAGGGCGACGGCCGACTGGAGCAGCGACTTGGCCTGGGCCAGACGGGCCTGGGACTGGGCCACGTCGGTTCGGGTCAGTTCGCCAACATCGAAGCGGGCCTGCGATTCCTGCAGCTGCCGGGTCAGGACGTTGACGTTCTCCTGGCGGATACGTAGCGATTCCTGGTCGCGACGGTTGTCAGCATAGGCCTGGATCACCGTGACGATCACCGTCGCCTCGACCCGGCGAAGGTTTTCGCGGCCCTGCAGCACATCGGCATTCGCCGAATTGACCGCGGCGGCCACGCGGCCACCGGTCCACAGCGGCTGGTTGAAACTGAGCCCCGCGGTGCCGCGGTTGCTGCGCCGCACGCCGCCGGAGCCGAAGCTGTCGGGTACGCCGTCGCCGTTCAGGTCGACGCCGCGGCCGGCCTTGGGCGTCTGCGTCTCGGCCCAGTTGGCGGTGGCTTGCGCGCCCAGGGTCGGACGCCAGCCCGAGCGGGCCTGCACATAGCTCTCGTCCAGCACACGCTGACTGGACCGCTGCGCCTGCAGCGTGGGATTGTTCTGGTACGCCAACGCAATGGCGTCGGCGAGGGTCTCAGCCCCCGCTGGCACAGCGGCGCCAAGGACGCCCGCACACACAGTCGCAGCCATCAGGCGGCCACGGAAGTTCATCGGCATTCGGTATCCCCGATCTCGCGAGAGACGCTTGGTATATGCGTCGTCTGCCGCCTGGACCAAGCTCAGTCACCTTAAGCTTTTTTCACGCCACCGTTTCGAAGGTGTTTCACTTTCACCTAGAAGGCGAAACCGTGTTGCGGTTCGAACCCGGCCAGTACGGGCGAGAAGCTGTCGAACAGGTCTCGCCGACCGACGCCGCCCTCGGCCCGCACATAGAGGCAGGCCTGGCCCACCGGACCCGACCGTTCGACCACGCCCAGCCGGCCGTTCGTCGCCAGGACCGCGGTCCAGGCCTGCGGCGCGCGGGCGACGGCGCCCTCGCAGACCACGATGTCGAAGGGGCCGGCAGGCGGGGCCTGGCCGGCGTCGATCTGGGTCACCGTCACGCCCAGGGCCGCGATCACCGCTGCCGCATACGGCGCCGAGATCGCCAGCGCGGTCTCGCCGGGTAGCGGGCGCAGCGCATAGATCAGTTTGGCCACATCCCGCGGCTTCAGGAGCCAGCGGCCCGGCGCGTATTCGACCTCCAGGTCGGCATAGGCCTGGAACGCACGACCCTCGGGCACGAAGTCCTCGCGCGGCAGGGTGCGCATGACGTCGGTGATCCGCACGTCGGTCACGTCCTGGGTGCGCACCTGGCTTTCCACCATGTTGAGGCGGGCGGCGGCGAAGTCGGCCATGGGAATCCTTGGGATACGGAGACATCCGTCGCGCGGGGTTTAAGGCGGCCCATTCCGGAAGGCAATTGCGGCGGATAGGCCGTTCTGATAGCACCCGCCCTCACCTCCGGCGGCCTGATGGCGGAGTGGTTACGCACCGGACTGCAAATCCGTGCACCCGGGTTCGATTCCCGGTCAGGCCTCCAACTTCATGCCGGCTCCTTTCCAAGGCCGGTGGGGACGTCCGCCATGCGCGCAGCCGCCATCCTGCTCTCCGTCGCCGCGATGGCGCCGGCGGTCTCCCGGGCCCAGGACGGGCCCCACTATGTCTCCGCCAAGGACCTCGCCGCGAAGGTCGCCAAGACCACGGACGGCCTGGTGAATTACGCCATCCCAACCGGGCCCGGCGCTCAGATGCTGATCGCCCGGCGCGAGAAGACCGGCGAGGTCGAAGTCCACGCGAAGCTCGCCGACGAGTTCATCGTCCAGGCCGGGAACGCCACCGTTCTGGTGGGCGGGACGGTCGAGGGCGGTCGCGACACGGCGCCCGGCGAACGTCGCGGCGGCAGCATCGTCGGCGGGACCCGTTATCCGCTCGCGCCCGGCGACGTGCTGTGGATTCCCGCCGGCCAGCCGCATCAGGTTGAAGTGGCGGCGGGCGGATCGTTCACCTACGTCGTCGCCAAGTTCGAGACCCGGCCGCAGCCTTAGGGGCAATCGACGTCCGAGGGGTGGCCGGGGCGCCTTGCCCATGAAGCGGGCGGCGCTACACCAAAGGGCATGACCACGCCCCTGCCCCACATCCTTGTCACCGGTTCCACGCGCGGCATCGGCGCGGCCATCGTCGAGGGTCTGGCGGGTCGGGCGCGGGTGGTGGGGCATGGTCGGGCGGACGGGCCAGGGGTGCTGGGCGCCGACCTGGCGGACCCCTCCGCCACCGAGCGCCTGTGGGACCGGGCGCTGGGGGCGCTGGACGGGCGGATCGATGTGCTGATCAACAACGCCGGGGTGTTCGAAGCGGTGGATGTCGATGCGACGCTGGAATTCTGGCAGGAATCCTGGAGCCGCACGCTGCAGATCAACCTGCAGGCCTCGGCCGACCTGTCGCGACGCGCCATCCTGCACTGGCGCGAGCGGGGCGTCGGCGGGCGGCTGGTGAACATCGCCAGCCGGGCAGCCTATCGCGGCGACTCGCCGGCGCACTGGCACTATGCGGCGTCCAAGGCTGGCATGGTGGCGATGACCAAGTCGATCGCGCGCGGCTATGCGGCCGAGGGCATCCTGGCGTTCGCCGTCTGCCCGGGCTTCACCATGACCGGCATGGCCGAGGACTACCTGGCCAGCCGGGGCGGCGACAGGCTGCTGGCGGATATCCCGCTGGGCCGGGTCGCCGATCCGGGCGAGGTCGCGACCACGGCCGCGTGGCTGGCCCTGGAGGCGCCGGCGTCGATGACGGGGGCGGTCCTGGATATCAACGGCGCCTCGTTCGTAAGGTAAGTTACGGATGGTCGGGCCGGCGCGCCCTCAGTCCATCAGGCGCTGCTGGAGGTAGGTGTACTCCAGCGCCGCGCGCACCGCTCGTTCGTTGAGGTTGGCCGCAGCGGCGTGGCCGCCATCGATGTTCTCGTAATAGAGGTAGTCGTAGCCGTATTCCTTAAGCCGCGCGGCGGCCTTGCGGGCGTGGGCGGGGTGGACGCGGTCGTCCTTGGTGGACGTCTCGATGAACACCCGGGGATAGGGCTGGCCGGGCTTCAGGTTCTGGTAGGGCGAATAGCTCATCAGCATGGCCCGCTCGGCCGGGACCTTGGGGTCGCCGTACTCGCCGATCCAGGATGAGCCCGCACCGATGTGGTCGTAGGCGATCATATCGAACAGCGGCACCTGGATGACGATGGCGTTGTACAGTTCGGGGCGCCGCGTGAGGGCGACACCCATCAGCAGGCCGCCGTTCGAGCCGCCGACGATGCCCAGTTTCTTCGGATTGGTGATCTTGCGCGCGATCAGGTCCTCGGAGACGGCGAAGAAGTCGTCATAGACCCGCATGCGGTTCAGCTTCAGGCCGGCGTTGTGCCACCTCGGGCCGAACTCGCCGCCGCCGCGGATGTTGGCGACCGCGAACACCCCGCCCTTCTCCAGCCACAGCTTGCCGACGATGCCCGAATAGGCCGGCGACTGGCTGACCAGGAAGCCGCCGTAGGCGTTGAGCAGGGTGGGGTTGGTCCCGTCGAGCTTCACGTCCTTCCCGTGGACCACGAAGTACGGGACCTTCGTTCCGTCCTTCGACGTGGCCCAAAACTGCTCGACGGCGAACTTTGAGGCGTCGAAGCGGTCCGGCAGGGCGCGCAGCTTCACAGGCCGTCCGCCCGCGGCGTCGGCCAGCCACTGGCTGGAAGGGGTCAGGTAGCTGGCGATGCTCACGATCAACCGGTCGTCGCTGTCGGCGGCGCTGTCGATGCTGATGGTGGAGTCTTTCGGCAGGTCCAGGTTGGTCGAGGTCCAGCTATCGCCCGTGCGCTTCAGGCTCCGCACCTGACCCTTGACGTTATCCAGCAGCACCACGGCCAGCCGGTTGCGGGTGGTCGCAACCTGCTCGACGGACTGGCTCAGGGTGGGCCGCACCACCAGGGCGGGCTTCAGGGCGCCGGGCGCCGCCTTCACCGCCGCCAGGTCGAAGTCGACGAGGTCGCCCTCCTTGAAGCCCTTGGCCGCCCAGTCTTCCTCCAGGCTGACCAGCAGCCGGCCGGAGACGTAGCCCTGGATCTGGGACTTCTTCGGCAGGTCCAGGCGGGCGGTCCCCTCGCCGGTCAGCAGGTAGTATTCGGCGTTGAAGGTATCCAAGGGCCGCTGGATGATCACCGCGGCGACCTTGCCATTGGGCTCGTTCAGGACCACCGGCTGTACGCCATAGCCGCCATCGGCCTGGGTCCCGCGATAGACCTCCTTGGCGGCCGACAGCGGCTGTCCACGCTTCAGGATCTTGGCGATGAAGGGGTAGCCAGAGGTGGTGACGTCGGCCTTGGTCCAGTCAGTGACGACGAACAGCGTGTCCTTGTCCAGCCAGTCGAACCGGTGCTTGCCCTCGGGCAGCTTGAACCCGCCGTCGATGAACTTGCCCGTCTGAGCGTCGAATTCGCGAACCTCGACAGCGTCCTTGCCGCCGTTGGAGAGGTTGACCAGGCAATAGCGGTCGTCCGGCGCCAGGCACTGAGCGCCCTTCCAGACCCAGTTGGCGGCCTCAGCCTTGGAGAGCCCGTCCAGGTCCAGCAGGGTCTTCCAGTCGGGCGCGCCGGCGCGATAGCTCTCGACGCTGGTGGTGCGCCAGATCCCGCGCACATGCTCGGCGTCCTGCCAGAAATCGCGGAACGACCCGTCGCCGGCGAAGCCCACCGCCGGGATCCGGTCCTTGGCGGTGGCGATCTTCAGGGCGTCGGCATAGAGGCCGCCATAGCGCGGATCGTTCTGCAACTGCGGCAGCGAGCGCGCGTTCTCGGCCCTGGCGAAGGCCATGGCCTGCGCGCCGTCCATCTCCTCCATGTAGACGTAAGGGTCGCTGGGAGGCGCGGGGGCGGCGCCCATCAGGAACACTCCGGCGACCAGGGTCGCGGCGGCGGCAAGGCGCATGGGCAAGCTTTCAAGGGCACGGTGGCCGGAGGCTAGCCCGACGTAGCCGGGACGTCACCTGCTGCGCTGCGAGTGGTGGCTTCTCAGAGCAGGCGGACAGTTGGTCGCTCGGATTTGGGCAGCCTCGCGAGCTTCTGATCAAAGGTGACGAAGGTCTCGCAGCCAGCGTCCAAGGCAGCGGCGTGATGCATCGCGTCCGCAAAATCGAAGCCCTGCCGGGCCAATCGCAAGGCGTGCGTTGCGCGCTCAGGATGCTCCAGACGAACCTGCGGCAAAGCTATGAAGGCCTCCAGAGCTTTCGGCACCTCGCGCGGATCAATCCTGTAAATCTTTCGAAGGACCCAATCCGTCTCAAGCAGAACCGTGGTCGAGACAAACAACTGTTCCTGTTCGAGCAGCGCTCGTACGCGTTCGGTCTGGGCCGCGTCATCTGCCGTCAGCGCACGCACAACGATGTTCGTGTCAATCGCGATCACGGGCCGACCGATAATCATCCATAATCTGCGCATCATCCTCGGCGACAGCCTGTAGGAGAGCTTCGTCCATCTCTTCGATCGTGAATGCAGGCCCGTCGTACTTGAGGATGCCGATAACCTCATCGAGCGTGGTCGGCTTGAACAGCGGCTCTGAACTCAGCAGCACGCCTCGATCGGTTTTCTCAACGACAAGTTTGGTCCCGGGAGGCCAGTTGAGGCTTTCGCGCACAGCCTTGGGCAGGATGACCTGGCCCTTGGTTGAGACGACGGTGGTTTGCTTGGCAGGCGCGGTCACGACGGCCTCCAGGGTAAGACGGGGGTAAGACGGGGGTAAGACGGGGGTAAGATGATCGCTCTCCCTCGCCCGGTCAATGACCGTTTCAACCCAGCCCTGACATCAGCACGAAGACCAGCGGCACGGCGGACACGAACACGGCAGCGAGACCCAGCAGCGTACGGCGCAGGCGACGGCGGGCGCGGAATTCGGTTTCGTAGAAGGTCGCGTAATCGAGGGTGGTCATGGCGTGGCTCCGGTTCTGATGAACCGACGCTAGGACCGGGGTACGTCAAATTCGGACGTGGGCTCGGCGGGCGGTCTCGATTTCGCTGACCAGCGTGTCCTGCAACGTCTGCGGCGCCACCACCCGAATCTTGTCGCCCCAGGTGAACAGGTGCCAGGCCAGCTCGCGCATGCCGCTGGCGCGGAAGCGGACGATCACCTGGCCGTCCGGCAGTTCCTCCACCCTCTGGTTGGCGTGGAAGCGCCAGCGCAGGGCGTCCTCGCGGCCTTCGGGCGTCACGGCCAGGACCACGTCCTCAGTGTCATCCTGATAGATGCCGAAGCTCTCGTCGGCGTAGGCCTGCAGGGAGAAGTCCTCCGGCCGCGGTCCCCAGTCGCCCGTCACCTTGATGTCGTGGATGCGGTCGAGGCGCCAGTTTCGGGGGCCGACCGCCTCGTCTTCGGCGGCGACCAGATAGTTGGAGCGCCCGAACAGGATGCCGAACGGAGTCACCTCCCGCACCCGGCCGGGGGTGGAGCCGCCCTCGTAGCGGAAACGCAGGGTGGAGAGCGACTTCACCGCCTCGCGGATGGCCGCGAGCACCGCCTCCTCCTCGAATGGCCGGGGGCCGGCCTGCACCGCGATGGCTTCAGCCTGCAACAGCGCCTCCAGGTCGGGGGCGATCTTGCGGCGGGCGGCGGCGCGGGTGGCCGACTGCACCTTGCGTTCCAGCGAACGCAGGGCCGCGGCGCGACTGCCGGCGCCCAGGGCGGCGAACTGCTCCGCCGCCGCGGACAGGGCCGCCAGTTCCTCCACCGTCGGTGTCTGGAAGAGGCCGTCGAGGCCGGCGGGGATGCGGAAGCGCTTGCTGGGCGGATCGTCCACCTCCTCCATCTGCGGGAAGGCGTCGCGGACCGCGTCGCGCATCCGCTCGACCGTGCGCCGGGCCACGCCAAGCCGCTCCGCCATCTGGTCGAGGCTCAGCCCCTCGGCGCTGGCCGCCAGCATTCGGGCGAGTTCCAGCAGTTGCCCGGCTTTTTCGTGTCGCATTTTTCGCCTGCGTCCGTTTTTGTCGTAGGCAGGGATCAGAAGGGAAACATCGAGCCGACGCAACGGAGATTTTCGATGGCTTCCTTCACCCCTTTCCTGCCCCGCCGCACCCGCAAATTCTCGCCTCGCCCCACGCCGGCGCCCCGTCCCGCGTCCCCTCTGCTGCCGCTGCCGCCGGCCGCGGTGGTCGATGCGGTGCTGCGCTTCCACGACGTGGCGCTGGACCAGGGCGGCGAGCGGACCCTGCTACGGCTGTCCGAACGGCGCCTGCACGAGCCGGAAGTCGAGGCCGCGCTTGGCCCCCATGCCAGCCGCGCCGGCCGGGTCGCGATCCTGTGGAACGAGCGCGAGAGCGAGATCGTGCGAGTGTTCGAGACGCAGCTGGCGGCCTAGAGGCTGCCTTCCGGCTTGTAGTTCGGCTGGTCGATGGCGATCTGGTCGCGGGCCATGACCTGCAGGGCCGCCAGCAGGCCGGGCGTCTCGACCGTGAGTTCGCCCGAGCGGATGCGGGCGCAAAGCTCGGTGTTGAGTTCGGCGTGGGGTCCGGGGTGACCGAGGATTTCGGTCATCAGGGCGACGGACTGCGCCTCGGCGGCGGGCCCCTGGGTGAGTTCGCGGCCGATGGTGGCCATGGCATTGGCGGCGACGCGGGCCAGGAAGGCGTTCCGGGGGTCCAGGGTCGGGCGGATCTCGTCGATCCAGAGGCGGACCGACTCGGCCAGTTCTTCTGTGCGCGGATGGGTGATCAAAGGCCTTCCTCCAGCAGCACGACCAGGTCGGCCTCGGTCTCGGAGACGCGCCGGCCGATCATCGGGCGCTCCACCGACTTCGTCGCCCCGTCCCGCCACGACAGGTACATGGTCAGGCACATGATGCCCCAGCGCAGCGACCCCAGCATCTGCCAGAACCGCACGCGGGAAAGCTCGATCGGCCGTCCCCCCGCCGCCGCGTAGCCGGCCAGCAGGTCGGCATAGTCGCCGAAGCCGCCGACCGGACGGTCAGGCCGTCCGAAGCGCCAGGAATTGGTGCAGATCCAGCCCATGTCCTCGGCCGGGTCGCCGATGTGGGCCAACTCCCAGTCCAGCACGGCGGCCACGCCGATCTGCGGGTCGAACATGATGTTGCCGTTCCGGAAGTCGCCGTGCAGCAGCACGGGCTCGACGGGTGTGGGCGTATGTCGGCGCAGGTACTGGATGGCCAGTTCGAGTATCGGCCGTTCGGCGCCGGTGGCCCGATAGACCTCCTCGTAGCGGTCGAGTTCGATCTGGCCATCGACCGTCTTAAGGTTCAGGCCGGGCGGGGGCGGGGTGGCGTGGATCGGAACCAGCACCTCGCCGCACTGTCTGGCCAGCCCCGGCCGAACCGCGTCGAAACGCGGGTCGCTGGTGATCTTGCGGCCGAGGGTCTCGCCGCCGACCCGGACCATGACATAGGCCTCGCCCAGGCCGTCGATGTCGTCGCAGACGTGACGCACCCGCGGCACGCGTGCGCCGTTGGCCTCGGTGGCCTGGATCAGCTTCGCCTCGGTCGCCAGACTGACCGAGCGGGCGGTCTCCTCGTCGAACGGCGCGCTGCGGCGGCGCAGGATCAGGCTCTCGGGCCCGCCCTCACCCTCGAACCCGAAAGCCCAGGTTTCCATGCTGGCGCCCCCCGAGAGGCGCTGGGCCTCCGTCGTGCGGACGCCAGCCCCGCCGAGGCGTTCGGCGAGGCGCTCAAGACCGGCGCGGACATCAACTTCCATGACCGTACGGAACCTTCCGGGTGGTCTAATCTGGCCCCGATGTGGCGGGCTCCGGGGGTGGTTGTAAACGCCTCCCCTGCGTCAAGCGCGCCCAAGAAAGCGTTGGGAGAGACGGCATGGACTTCGATATCCCCAAGGACATTCAGGACTATCTGGATGAGCTGGACGCCTTCATCGAGGCGAAGATCAAGCCGCTGCAGGCGCAGGACGATAACGAGCGGTTCTTCGACCACCGCCGCGAACACGCCCGCACCGACTGGGACAACCAGGGCCTGCCCCGCAAGGACTGGGAAGAGCTGCTGGCCAAGGCCCGCAAGCTGGCCGACGACGCCGGGCACCTGCGCTACGCGTGGCCGCCGGAGATGGGCGGCAAGGGCGGCACCCAGCTGGCCATGGCGATCATCCGCGAGCACCTGGCCGCCAAGGGCCTGGGCCTGTTCAACGACCTGCAGACCGAACACTCGATCGTCGGCAACAACCCGTTCGTGCTGATGTTCAAGGAATTCGCCACCAACGCCCAGTATGAGCGCGACGCCGACAAGCTGCTGGGCGGCAAGATGCGGACGGGCTTTGGCCTCACCGAGCCGAACCACGGCTCCGACGCTACCTTCATGGAAACCACCGGCGTCCCGCATGAAAAAGACGGCAAGCCCGGCTGGCTGATCCAGGGCGAGAAGATGTGGACCACGGGGATGCACGTGGCGACGCACGTGATGGTCTTCGCCCGCACCTCCGGCAAGGACGGCGACGCGACCGGCATCACCTGCTTCATCGTGCCGGCCGACACCCCCGGGGTGAAGATCGAAGAATATATGTGGACGTTCAACATGCCCACGGACCACCCTCGGGTCAGCTTCACCAACGTCTGGATCCCCGAGGACAGCTATTGGGGCCAGGTCGGCCGCGGCCTGGGGCTGGGGCAGAGCTTCGTGCACCAGAACCGCATCCGGCAGGCGGCTTCGTCGCTGGGCGCGGCGCAGTTCTGCATCGACGAGAGCGTCAAGTACGCCCGCAAGCGCAAGCCGTTCGGCAAGGCCCTGGCGGAGAACCAGGCCATCCAGTGGCCACTGGTGGAGCTGCAGACCCAATGCGAGATGCTGCGCCTGCTGATCCGCAAGACGGCATGGCAGATGGACAAGATGGACCACAAGGAGATCGAGCGGACGATCTCGGATAAGGTCTCCATGTGCAACTACTGGGGCAACCGCCTGGTCTGCGAGGCCTCCGACCGGGCCATGCAGGTACACGGCGGCATGGGCTACTCGCGGCACACGCCCTTCGAGCACATCTACCGCCACCACCGCCGCTACCGGATCACCGAGGGCTCCGAGGAGATCCAGATCCGCAAGGTCGCCGCCTATCTGTTCGGCTACCTCGGGCCGAAGCGGGCGCAGTTCAAGGCGGAGGCGGAGGCGCAGGACAACTACGTGCAGCCGACGCCCGCGCGGCCTTGAGCCCAGGCTCGCCGGCGCGGCTGGCGGTCTACGGATCGCTGCCCCCGGCGAGGCGAACCATCATCAGCGGGAAGGGCCGTCAGGCGACTGGCGGCCCTGGACCGTGCGCGGCTGGGGCGCCGCGCTATCCAGGAGCGCGGATTTCGGCGCAAGGGCTTGCGGCCGTGGCGAAGGCTATCCCTACTAGGAATTGGCCCTACTAGGCGCTGGGCCGGACGCCCCGGGACGGGAGGCTGAGCCATGCCGTTGAGCGACGAGGAACGTACAAGGACCCCCGAGGCGGAGGCGCCGCGCGACGCGGAGCCGCCCGCGAAGCGTTTCTGGAGCGCCCTGGCGGCGCCAGAGAACGTCCGCTGGATCGTCGTCAGCCTGATGATCCCGCTGGCCACCGGCATCTGGAGTTACTTCGACGCCAAACAGCACGAGGCCGAGCGCCGGCAGCAGGCCGACTTGGCCGAGGCGCGCAAGGACGTCGACCAGGTGACCGCCCTGATCCCCAGCCTGGTCAGCGACAAGCCGGCGGAGCGGGTGATCGGAATCTCGGTGCTCTCCAGCCTGGCCACCGCGCGCAAGGCCGGACCCGGCATCACCGCCGCCTACCGCCAGATCCAGCTCGTGGTGGGGGCTGGCCAGGAGAGCACGAACCCGGTCGAGCGCAAGGAAGCCGCGATCAACGCCGAGAGCATTCTTCAGGGGAGTTCCGGGGCCGGCGGCGGCGGCGCCTTGTCCAGCACGGCCACGGACGCCTCTGCGACCACGACCCGCACCGCGGTCGCGTTGACTGCGCCGGCCATGGCCGACGCCAAGCCGCGGTATGTCTACATCCAGCTCTTCCGGGACGCCGACCGTGCCGCGGCGCAGCAACTGCAGGACAGTCTGCGACAAGCCGGCGTTCCGGTGCCCGGCATCGAGAACGTCGTGAGCACCCAGGGTGTGCGCATGCTCGCGACCGGCCAGCTCCGCACCATTGACGTGCGCTACTTCCGCGTGGCGGATCGCGATGCGGCGCTCAGGGTGGCCAGCGACATCGGCAAGCTGCTGCCAGCCTTCGGGGCGCCCACGGTCAAGGCGGTTTCGGGCCTGGCCCGGAAGGTTCGGCCCGGACTGGTCGAGGTCTGGTTCCCCTGCGCCGACACCCGCGACGCCTGTCGGGCGCTCGGAACTTAAGGCTGGCGACGGCGGGCGGGCGCGCCGGGGCTGTAGAGGTCCTCGAACACCGACGGCAGGCTGTCGGGCAGGCCCAGCAGCGGGCCGGAGGAGAGCAACAGCACGACTTCGTCGCCGTCCAAGTCCATGAGCGCGGCGGTGGCGGCCCTGGCGGTCTCGACGCCTTCAACGGGCACGCCGGTCGCCGCCACCCGGGCCAGGATCTCCCCGAAGCCGGACTGGTTGTGGCTGCCTTCGCCATGGTGAGGCGGCGGGATGACCAGCACCTTGGCCACGCCTTCGAACACCGTGTCGTACCAGGCCAGCGCGTCGCGGCTGCGCCACGAGAAGGTATGGGGTTCGAACAGCACCGTCAGCGGGCGGGTGGGATAGTGCAGCAGCATGGCCTCGATGGCCGAGCGGGCCTTCTCGTAGGACGAGCCGAAGCCTTCGATCAGGGGAACGGCGGAGCGGGTGGTCAGGCGGTCCAGGCGGCGGCGGATGCCGGCGAAGCTCGCCACCGCGCGGACCAGCGCGTCCTCGGCGACCAGGCCCCGTTCGAGGACGTAGGCGCAGACGCCCACGATGTTCTCGATGTTGTGCTCGCCCAACAGGGTGGTGGCGAGCGGGAGGCGGCGGCCCTTTGGCCCGACCAGCGTGAACCGGGAGGTTTCGCCGTAGGTCACACCCTCCGAATACCAGCCGTCGCAGGGGGCGGTATCGTACCAGACGACGCGGCAGGCGGCGTTGGAGGCGATAGCTCGGATCGGGGCCGATTCGCGGGCCACCAGCAGTCCCTCGGCCGGGATCAGGCCAAGGAGATCATGGAACGGCGCCTCGTAGTCCGCGAAGGTCGGAAAGACGTTGATGTGGTCGTGGACCAGTGAGGTCAGCAGCACATCGTTCGGATGATAGAGCACGAACTTGGACCGGCGGTCGGTGGCGCTGACGATGTACTCGTCGCCCTCCAGCACCACGTGCGGCGCGGTCCCCCAGTGGCCGGTGGCGGGCAGGGAAGGCGAGATGGCGCCGATCATCCAGCCGGCGTCGCACCCCGCCTCGCGCAGGATGTGGGCGGTCAGCGCGGTGCAGGTGGATTTGCCGAACGAGCCTGCGACCACCGTATTCACCCGCGCGGAGGTCGCCTCCCCCACCAGCTCAGGGAAGGTGGTGACCCGCACCCCGCGGGCGCGAGCCGCTTGGACCTCGACATTGTCCTCACCGCCCAGCTTGGCGCTGGCGCCCAGCACCAGCAGGTCGAGATCGGCCACCAGGTTCGCCGCGTCGAACCGCCAGGCCACCGGGAACCCAAGCCCTTCCACATAGGTGGACATGGGCGGGAAAACGTCCGCGTCGGAGCCGGTAATGGCGTGCCCGGCCCCGCGCATCATCAGCGCCGCCGCCGCCATGCCCGCCCCTGCAATTCCGGTGAAATGGATGCGCATCTGCCCGTTGATCGGGCGATCCGCCCTCCCCGTCCAGCCCCCAAGGGCGCAGCCGCGCAGGGTTACCGGGGACGTAGCGAACGTCCTTAACCCAGCCTTAACCTCGACAGACGACTGTCAGGGCGTCTTCTTCGAAGGCACCCACCATCACCAAACTCAGTAACGCCCGGCGCACGCGCCGGGCTTTTTTTGCTCCAGAGCCCGGTCAGAAAAACGCCGCCGACCCTAAGGCCGGCGGCGCACGCAATCTTCCGATCACGTAGGTCGATCAGGCGACACGAAGCCCCCGCCGGCGGCGCAGCATGACGCCGGCGGAACCAAATCCCATGATCATCAGCGCCCAGCTGGCCGGTTCCGGGACCCCGCCGGTTACGGCAAGGTTGTCGATCTCGAACGAGTTCGAGCCCGAGGCCAGGGTGATGCCGGTGAAGGTCTCGCCCGCGGTGGCTCGCACCGTGAAAAGGCCGTTGGTCCCCGGGGCGAACTGGTTGCCGTTCGCCGTGTTCGGGAAGTTTCCACCCGGAACCACGGCGACATCGCCGATGCTGCTGTGGATAGTGAGGGTATTGTAGCTGTCGATCGAACCCCAGTCGAACTGGAACGCCGAGAACGCGCCGCCCAGGCTGACGTTGGCGAAACCGCCGCCCAGCACCGAAAGGTAGGGGGTGCCAGCCGGGATGGAGTTGGCGGGCGTAGCGCCATTGCCGTCGGACGGCGGCGTCTTGATCTGGAAGTTGGATCCGGTGATGCCGGTGGCGTCATTGAAGGCGTTGATCACGCTGAAGCCGCCATCCGGCGACGCCGCGCCCGGATCGAAGCTGAACATCACGGCCGCGCTTGCGGACGTGGAAACCATAATCGCGGCTGCGGCGACGCCGGCGGCCAGAATACCCATCTTCATACTAAGATTCCCGTGGGCCGTGCCGTCCCGGACACTCCGGAACTCCAAGGACTCGACTTGTGCGGGGACTCAATGACGTCACGTGATCGATCCCGCAACACGGCACACTCGGGAAGCGTTTCTTAACTATACTCCACGCCTCAGACGGGAACGTCGCGGTCAAAACAGGGTTGAGAACAGCAAAACGCCGCCGGCCCGGGGGCCGGCGGCGCGCTTGCTTGACCTCGCGGGATCAGGCCGTGAGCGCGGCGGCGCGACGACGCCGGATGAGGCTGCCGGCGGCGCCGAAGCCCAGGATCATCATGCCCCAGGTGGCCGGTTCCGGCACGCCGGCGGCGACGGCCAGGTTGTCGATCTCGAACGAGTTGGTGCTGGATTCCAACTGGATGCCGGTGAAGTACTCGCCCGCGTTGTCACTGAAGACGGTGAAGCGGCCGTTGGTGCCGGCCGCGAACTGGTCGCCGTTCGCCGCGTTCGGGAACGTGAGGCTGCCCGGGATCACGACGCCGGAGCCGAAGTTCGTGAAGATCGTCAGCGTGTTGTAGGCGTCGATCGAACCCCAGTCGAACTGGAACGCCGAAACGTTGGAGAGCGCGATGTTAGCGATGCCGCCCGCCAGGACCGACAGGTAATTCGTGCCGGACGGCGAAGAGTTGGCCGGAGGCGCGCCAGAGCTGTCGGACGGCGGGAACTTGATTTGGACCTGACCGGGGACGCCGCTGGCGACAACCCCTGCCAGCGTATCGAAGGTGTCGATGACGCTGTAGCCGGTGTCCGGCGTCGCCGCCCCGGGCGCGAACGAGAGGAACACCGTCGCGCCGGCCGGAGCCGCGCTGGCGAGAACCGCAGCCGCAGCCGCCGTAGCAAGAAGACCGAACCGCATGTTAAAAACCCCATCGCCAGCGCCGCGCTTCCGGTTTATCCGGACGCCTAACAGCATTCGTTAACCTTGTGTGCCGCACCGCAGCGCAACGGCCAACGCGATTCACCTCACAGGCGAATGTTTCACGAATCATGGTTTTTGAGACAACCATAGCGAAGCTGCGAGGGGCTTCGCCGTTCGAGCGCGACACGTCGTCTGCGGGCGCTTGCACGGCCCGGCGGGCCGGCGTATAGGCCCGGCCTCTTGATGGCCTGATCCCGGATAGCTCAGCTGGTAGAGCGCGGCACTGTTAATGCTGATGTCGCAGGTTCGAGTCCTGCTCCGGGAGCCATCGAGACTTTATCCCGCTCCGGCTGATCGGCCATCGGCGCCCCCTGGCGTCAGACGCGACCTCGCCCATATGTGAGACCCCGGCGCCTCGCCGGCCCAAGACCAGGCGGCATGGCAGACCTCCAACATTATCTGGCCGCCTACGGGCCGATCGCTATCCTTCTTGGCGCCGCCTTCGAGGGCCAGACCGCCGTGATCGCCGGCGGGGTGATCGCGCGTCAGGGGTTGATGTCGCCGTTCGTGGCCGTGGCGGCGGCAGCTCTGGGCTCGGGAATCCTGGACCAGGTGCTGTTCATCCTGGGGCGCAGCTTCCGCGACACCCGCTTCGTTCGCCGCGTGGCGGCCAAGCCGGCCTTCGCCAAGGCGCTGGGCCTGATCGAGCGCTACCCGACCGGCTTCATCCTGGGCTTCCGCTTCCTCTACGGGCTCCGGGCCGCCGGACCGGTCGCCGTAGGCGTGACCAATGTGAGCACCCTCCGATTCGCGGCGCTCAACGCACTGGGCGCGGTGATCTGGGCCGGCGTGTTCGTGGGCCTGGGCGTGATCTTCGGCCCGGCGGTCATGGTTCTGCTCGGCCGCGTGATGGCCCACGCCGCCCCGATGGCCATCGGGGCGCTGGTGCTGGCCGTGCTGGCCGGGCTGATCTTCTGGCGCTGGCGGGTGTGGGTGGCGCAGCGTGTGTCGGAACCCTCCGCCTGAGCGCCTACCAACTGCCGACGTTCGGCATCGAGAGCCAGGGTTCAGCCGGCGCCAGGGCCGGGCCGGCCTGGAGCAGTTCCACCGAGATATTGTCCGGCGAGCGGACGAAGGCCATGTGGCCGTCGCGGGGCGGCCGGTTGATCACCACACCACCGTCCTTCAGCCGCTGACAGGTCGCGTAGATGTCGTCCACCGCATAGGCTAGGTGGCCGAAGTTGCGGCCGCCCTGATAGTCCTCCGGGTCCCAGTTGTAGGTCAGCTCCACGGTTGGAGCCCGGTGCTCGCGCGCGGCCGCCTCGTCGCCGGGGGCGCAGAGGAAGACCAGGGTGAAGCGACCGCGTTCATTGGCGACCCGGGACACTTCCTTGAGCCCAAGCTTGTCACAGTAGAACGCGAGGGACGCATCGAGGTCGGCGACGCGGACCATGGTGTGGAGATATCGCAAGGTGACTCTTCCTTAACTGGCGAAGGCTGCCTTTACTTCGTACAGAGGGTTTTGGTGAAATCTGGCTTAACGGGAGATTTTCTCGCGTTACAATCTAGGCTCGCTGCGTCAGACTAAACCCTTCCGCCGGGGTGGCCGCAAATTCATTTGCGCTGACATAACGGCGGCATCACAAGCGGGGCAAGCCGCATCAAGTCGGCGCCCGCGCACGGTGAAACATTCCGCGCACGCAGCTGAGACCGGGGATAGAGTTTTATGCGCTTGAAGCCGCAGTATGTCTTCATCATCGCCGTGATCGGCGTGCTGGTCATCTACTTCATCGGCATGTCGGTTCTGAGCAGTGGTAAGAAGGCCGAGGCGAAACCTACGGAGTCCGCCAGCGGTCCGCCCGGCGTGCAGGTGCGACTGACGCCCCAGACCACCCGGCAGGTACAGGTGGTGATGCGGGGACGCACGGAAGCGGCGCGCAGTGTGGTGATTCGCTCTGAAACCGCCGGCGTGGTCACCGCAGCTCCGGCCGCAGAGGGCGCGTTCGTGAAGCAGGGCCAGGTGCTGTGCCGGCTGTCGGTTGACGCCCGCCAGGCCAGCCTGGATCAGGCCCGCGCGACCTGGCGGTCGCGGCAGTTGCAGCGTGAGGCCGCGGCCCAGCTTGCCGAGAAGGGCTATCGGTCGCAGGCCCAGGTGCTGGAGGCCCAGGCCAACCTCGACGCCGCCCAGGCCCAGGTGCGCTCCGCCGAAATCGCCCTGAAGCAGGTTGAAATCCGCGCACCCTTCGCCGGCGTGTTTGACAAGCGTGACGCCGAAATCGGCGCCTACCTGTCGCCCGGCCAGCCGTGCGGCACGATGATCGAGCTGAACCCTTTGCTAGTGGTGGGCGACGTGCCTGAGACCGAGGCGGCCATGCTGCGCGTGGGCTTGCCGGCCCAGGCACGACTGGTCTCCGGCCAGGTGCTGAACGGTCAGGTCCGATACGTGGCCCACGACGCCGACCCACAGACCCGCACCTACCACCTGGAAGTCGCGGTTCCGAATCCCGGCTTCTCGGTCCGCGCGGGCCTGTCGGCGGACCTGAAGGTCGGGACGGGCCAGGGCGCGGCGCATATGGTGCCGGTGTCGGCGCTGGTGCTCGATGCCGCCGGACGTCAGGGCGTCCGTTATGTGCTGGCTGACAGCCGCGTGGCCTTTGCGCCCGTGAGGGTGCTGGAGGAGACTCCCCAGGGTATGTGGGTCGCCGGCCTGTCTGGCCCCGTCAATGTGATCACCGTCGGTCAGTCGTTCGTGGCGGACGGTCAGAAGGTTCGCGTCGCGCAGGCCCGCTAGGGTCGCGGGGCGGTGAGGGAAAAGCGATGATCGGCGGCCTGATCGACGGAGCCATCAAACGACGCAAGGTCGTGCTCGGCGTGACCTTCGTCGCGGCGATCTTTGGGCTGTTTTCCTATCTGGCCATGCCGCGCGAGGCGCAGCCGGACATCGACGTCCCCTATATCTCGGTGGTGGTCCCCTTCCCCGGCGTCTCACCGGAAGATGCCGAGCGCCTGCTGGTGAAGCCGATGGAGATCGAGCTTCAGTCCATCCAGGGGCTGATCCACATGAACGCGGTCGCCCGCCAGAACGCGGCCATTGTCACGCTCGAGTTCGAGCCGGACATGAAGACCGACAAGGCGCTGGCCGACGTGCGGGCGAAGATCGACCTGGCGCGCGGCAAGTTCCCGCCCGACGCCGAAGAGCCGATCATCGAGAAGTCGAATTTCGTGGGCGGCTCGGTGCTGGAGATCATGCTCTACGGGCCGGCCCCCGAACGGGAGCTGTTCGCGGTCGCGCAACGCCTGAAGGACCGCCTGGAGGCCACCCCGGGTGTGCTCGAGGTTTTCATGGGCGGCGTCCGCGAGGAACTGCTTGAGGTCACCATCGATCCCCTGCGGATGGAGGCCTACAATGTCACCACCAGCGAAATCGCTCAGGTGATCGGCCGCAACAACCAGCTGGTTCCCGCCGGCAACCTGCGCTCCGGCACAGGGCAGTTCGCGGTGAAGGTGCCGGGCGTCGTTGAAAAGCCCGAGGACATCCTGGCCCTGCCGATCAAGAAGAGCGGCGACCGCATGGTCACCGTCGGCGACATCGGCGACGTCCGCCGGACGTTCAAGGACGCCACCTCGATCAGCCGGTTCAACGGCCAGCGCGCTTTCGCGATCGAGGTGACCAAGCGCAGCGGCGCCAACATCCTCGAGACCGTCCAGGCCGTGAAAAAGGTCGTCGCCGAGGAGGAGAAGCGTTGGCCGTCGACTGTGAAGGTCGACTACACCAACGACCAGTCCGACTTCATCGGACGCACCCTCAACGTGCTCGAAGGCGGCATCCTGTCCGCCAGCCTGCTGGTGATGGTGATCATCGTCGGCAGTCTGGGCATCCGGCAGGGCCTGATCGTGGGTCTGGCGATCCCGGCCTGTTTCCTGCTCGCCTTCCTGATGATCAACGGCATGGGCATCACGCTCAATCAGATGGTGATGTTCGGCATGGTGCTGGCGGTCGGCATCCTGGTCGATGGCGGCATCGTGGTGGTGGAATACGCCGACCGAAAGATGGCCGAGGGGGTCCCCAAGGAGGAGGCTTTCGCCGCAGCCGGCAAGCGGATGTTCTGGCCGGTGACCAACGGCACGCTGACGACGCTCTGCGCGTTCCTGCCGTTCATGTTCTGGAACTCGATTCCGGGCAAATTCATGAGCTTCCTGCCGCTCACGCTGTTCTTCGTGCTGGGCGCGTCGATCTTTGTGGCGTTGATCTTCACGCCGGCCCTGGGGTCCCTGGTCGGGCGCAAGACCGCGGTCGATGAGGAACTGCTCGCTGAGATCATGAAGTCCGAGCACGGCGACCCGCGCGAGATGACCGGCTTCATGGGCTGGTACGCCAACATGCTCACCTACCTGGGAAAGCATCCGACGCGCACGATGGCGGCGGCCATCCTGGTGGTCTTCAGCATCGGCTTCTGGTTCGCCTCCACGCCGCACAAGAGCGAGTTCTTCCTCCAGCAGGACCCTGAGTTCGTGCAGGTTTACGTCAAGGCGCGCGGCAACCTCTCGCCCGAGGCGCAGGACGCCCTGGTGCGGCAGGCCGAGGCCCGGATCATCGGTGCCAAGGGTGTGCGGGCGATCTACGTCCGCGCCGGGGGTTATTCGTCGAATGGCGGGCCGAATTCGGCGCCCAACGACACCATCGGCGGCATCAGCGTCGATTTCGAAGACTTCGAGGCCCGCAAGGCGCTGGGCATCCGCGGCGATGACATCGTCAAGAACATCCGGGACCGCGTGGCGGATATTCCCGGCCTGCAGATCGAGGTGCGCAAGCCCCAGGGCGGGCCGCCGACCGGCAAGGCCATCCAGGTGCAGCTGCAGAGCCGAGACCCCGTCGCCCTCAGCCACGCCGCGGACCTGGTCAAGGCCAAGCTGGCGTCCGACCCGCAGCTGATCGAGCTGGAGGACAACCGCACCTCGCCCGGCATCGAATGGAACCTTGCTGTCGATCGCGAGGCCGCTGGCCGCTACGGCGTCGATGTCGTCTCGGTGGGCCAGACCATCCAGTTTCTGACTGGCGGCGTGCTGATGGGCCGCTTCCGGCCGGACGATGCCCAGGACGAACTCGACATCCGGGTGCGGTTCCCGGCGACGGCCCGGAACGTCGCGGCCATCGACCAGCTGAAGATCACCACCCCCACGGGCGCGGTGCCGGCAAGCTACTTCATCAAACGGGTCGCCGGCCAGCAGATCACCCAGATCCAGCGTCGCGAAGGCCAGCGGCTGGTGGTGGTTCAGGCCAACACGATCGAAGGCGTCGCCGGCAACCTGAAGATCGCCGAGCTGAAGCCCTGGCTGGCCAAGGCGCCGATTGACCCGTCCGTGACCTCCAAATTCGTGGGCGCCGACGAAGAGGGCCAGAAGGCCGCCGTATTCTTCATGGTGGCGATCCTGGCGACCATCTTCATGATGTCCGTGATCCTGCTCTGGCAATTCAACAGCTTCTACGGCGTGGTCGTCACCCTCTCGGCGGTGGTGCTCTCGACCAGCGGCGTGCTGCTGGGCGTGCAGGTCAACTTGGCCCACACCTTCGACTACCTGTCGGTGATCATGCTCGGGACCGGTGTGGTCGCCCTGTTCGGGGTCGTCGTGGGCCACAATATCGTGCTGGTGGACACCTACTATCACCTGCGGCGCAACGGCTTCATGGCCGACGAGGCCGCGGTGCGCGCCGCCACCCAGCGGTTCAGACCGGTGCTGCTGACGACGTTGGTCACCGTGGCCGGACTGATCCCGCTGATGTTCCAGATCCACCCGGACTTCCGCAACGGGCACATCGAGTACAAGGCGCCCGGCTCCGAATGGTGGGTGCAATTGTCAGCGGCCGTGGTCTGGGGTCTGTCGTTCGCGACCCTTCTGACCCTGGTGCTGACCCCGGTGATGCTGGCCGCGCCAAAGGTCTATTCGCAGCGGTTCGGCTGGCTGCGTGACCGGGTCCTCGGCCAGAAGCCCCGCGACAGCCAGCGGCCCACGGCGACCAGCGTCGGCAACGAAGACGTGCCGCGCGCGGCGGAGTAGCCGCGTGGGACTGACCCATCGGATCGCCGTCGAGGACGATATTCCGAGCCTGTCCCTGGTCATGGACGCGGCGATCGCAGAACTTCAGCGCGCCTTCCTGGACCCCGCCCAGATCGCTTCCAGCCGCATGATCATGGGCCTGGATCGCCAGTTGGTGGCCGACCGCACCTATTTTGTCATCCAGGAGGGCGGCGCCGTGGCCGGATGCGGCGGCTGGAGCCGGCGCGCCACCCTCTATGGCGGCGACCACACGCCCGGCCGCGACGCCGCCGTGCTGAACCCGGCGACCGAGGCGGCGCGGGTGCGGGCCATGTATACCCACCCCGCCTTCGCCCGCCGCGGCGTGGGGCGGCTGATTCTGCGCCTGTGCGAGGACGCCGCGCGAGCCGAGGGCTTCACGCGGCTGGAGCTGATGGCGACGCTGTCGGGCCGAGCTCTCTACAGCCAGTGCGGCTACACAGACATAGAGGCCATCGAGGACTCCCGAGGCGGAGCGGCGGTGCCGTTGGTGCGGATGGGCAAGACGATCACCTAACTCTCCCGTGTCTGCCTTCTCCACAGCGCCGCATACTCGCCGGTCTTGGCCAGCAGCTCGGCGTGGGTCCCCTTCTCCACGATCCGGCCCCGGCGCAGCACGACGATCTGGTCGGCATCGACGATGGTCGAGAGTCGGTGGGCGATCACCAGGGTGGTGCGGCCGGCCTTGACCTTGCGCAGGGTCTCCTGGATGGCCGCCTCGGTGGGACCGTCGAGGGCGCTGGTGGCTTCATCCAGGATCAGCAGCCGGGGGTTGGCCAGCAGGGCGCGGGCGATACCGACGCGCTGGCGCTCGCCGCCGGAGAGCTTCAGGCCTCGCTCGCCCACCTTGGTCGCCATGCCGTTGGGCAGGCCGTCGATGAACGGCCCCAGTTCGGCGGCGGCGGCGGCGGCGCGCACCTCTTCGGTGGTGGCATTGGGCCGGGCGAAGCCGATGTTGGCGTAGAGGGTGTCGTTGAACAGGGCCACGTCCTGCGGCACCAGGGCCACGGCGCGACGCAGCTCGGCCTGACGCACCTGGCGCATATCGACGCCGTCGATCAGCACCCGGCCCTCCTGTGGGTCCAGCAGGCGCATGGCCAGGCGCACGGCGGTGGTCTTGCCGGCCCCCGACGGGCCAACAAGGGCGATGGTCTGGCCAGGCTGCGCCTCGAAACTGACACCCAGCAGGCCCGAAGAGCGGGCGTCATGGCGGAAGCTGACGTCGTCGAAAGCGATCGCAGCGCCCTTCCCGCTCGCCGGCGGCAACGGCTGGGCGCCCACGGCATCCATGATGTCGGGCTGGATGGTCTTCAGCGAAACCATCTGCTCCATGTCGATCAGGCCCTGGCGAATCTCGCGGTACTGGAACCCCAGCATGCCCAGCGGCGCATAGAGGCCCGACAGCAGGAAGATCGCCGTGGTGATGTCGCCGATCCGCAGATGACCGCCGGAGACCTCGTAGCCCGCCATTACCGTCATCGCCGCCAGACCGACATTCAGGATCACCGACTGCGCGCCGTTCAGCAGGTTGAGCGAGCTGTTGGCCTTGGAACTGGCGTCCACATAGTCGGCCATGGCGCCGCCATAGGCGTCCACCAGGCGGTCCTCGGCCCCGAAGGCCTTCAGGGTCTCGTAGTTGATCAGGGCGTCGTTCGAGAGGCCCGCGGCGCGGTTCTCGGCCTCGTTGAGATCGCGTCGGTGCGACAGCCGCCAGTCGGTGATCCGGAAGGTCACCACGGAATAGAGCACGAGCGTCCCGAAGGCGGTGAGCGCGAACACCCAGTCCAGCCGCACGGTCATCACCACCATCGCCAGGATCAATTCCACGAAGGTGGGGCCGAGACTGAATATCAGGCTGCGGATCAGGAAGTCGGTCGAGCGTGCGCCCCGGTCGATGACCCGCGACAGGGTCCCGGTCTGTTTGGTCTGGTGGAAGTCCAGCGAGAGCGACAGCGCATGCCCGAAGCTCTCAACCGCCGCCTTGGCCATGGTGGACTGCGAGACGCGGGTGAAGATGGCGTCGCGGGCGTAGGGCGCGCAGGCCGCCACAAGCCGCAGGGCGGCGAACGAGATGGCAAGGGTGAGGAAGCTCACCCCGATAGCCACGCCACCCTGGGCGGCCGGCGAGAGCGTGTTGATGGCGTCGCCCAGCATGACCGGCGCGATCACGCCGGAGAGCTTGCCCACGAACACCAGGACCAGAGCCACCCCGATTCGTAGCCGAAGCTGCGGCGCGCCGGAGCGCATCACCAGAGCCAGCAGGTCGCCCATCGAGGCCCAAAAAGCGAACTTTGTCTCGCGCGCCGCCACGGCCTCAGGGCCGGAGAACCGCGCATGCGGCATGTGACCGTGAACCAAGGCCGATCAGGCCTCAGCCACGGAAGATGTTGGAACAGTCGAAAAAGTCGGCGATTTCACGATTTCGCTGAAACTCCCTAGTCTCGTCCACACGGGTTTGGCTTGCGCGATGCAGAAGCAAGGCGCCCAATCCTCTTTCCACTGGAGTACGCTTTATGGGGCGTGAGCGCCAACGCCTGGAATCGGCCTGCGTGTTCTGCGGCTCTTCGGACCTGGCGGATCCTGAATTCCTGGCGGCCGCCGGCCGCCTGGGCAAGGCCCTGGCCGATGCCGGCATCAAGCTGGTCTACGGCGGCGGCGGCGTGGGGCTGATGGGCGCCGTGGCGCGTGCCGCACATCAGGCCAACGGCGACGTCCTGGGAATCATCCCCACCTTCCTGGTGGGCGCGGAGCGCGCGTTGGAAAGCGTCGAGCACGTCATCGTCGACAACATGCATGAGCGAAAAATGCTCATGTTCCAGCGATCGGACAGCTTTGTGGTGCTGCCCGGGGGCATCGGCACCCTGGAAGAGGTGGTGGAACTGCTGTCGTGGCGCCGCCTCGACCTGCATGCCAAGCCAGTGGTGTTCTACAACCCGCGCGGGTTCTGGGAGCCGCTGTTCAAGCTGTTCCAGCACACGGTGGACGAGAACCTGACGCCGCCGGAATTCATGCGCGCCTGGACATCCGTCACCACGATTGACGAAATCGTCCCCGCCTTGCTGGGCCAGGGCCGCGAGGCCTTTCCCTCCGAGGCGGCGGTAGGGCGGCGAGGCTAGCTCGTGGCTCTGATCGACGCGTTCATCCGGATTCCGTTGCCCAGCGGTCGCGTGCTTGCCGCACACATCTGGCGTCCGGAGGGAGCAGACCGCGTTCCCGCCATTCTGGACCTGTCGCCCTATCGGGCCTTCGACGTCTTCCGGGCGCTCGAGGAACCCCTGCTGCCGCTCTGGGCCGAGCAGGGCTACGCGGTGCTGGCGGTAGATACGGCGGGCGCCGGCGGTTCGACCGGCCTGCTGCTCGACGAGTACGAGGCCTCCGAAATCGATGACGCCGTCGCCGTCGTGGCCTGGGCGGCCGCCCAGCCGTGGTGCGACGGAGCCGTGGGTCTGAGCGGGCTGTCGTGGGCTGCCTTCACCGCCCTGCGCGCCGCGGGCCGCGCGCCGCCGGCCCTGAAGGCCATGGTGCTGGGCGGCGTGTCCGAGGATGGCTGGACCACCGACATCCACAACCTGGGCGGCGCGCCCTATTCCGCCATCGCCGACTGGGCCGGCGTCATGCTGATGTTCAACGCCCTGCCCCCGGATCCAAAGCAGTTCGGCGAGGGTTGGCGCATGGCATGGCTCCGCCGGCTGGAGGCCAACCGGCCGTTCTTGACCACTTGGCTGGGGCATCCCGAGCGGGACCGCTACTGGCGCGAGCGAGCGGCGCCATCGTCGGCGATTCCGCTGATGCTGTATTCGGGCTGGGCCGACAAGTACTCGACCTCGGTGCTCCGGATCGCGGCGGCGTGGCGCGGTCCGGTGAGGACCGTCATCGGTCCCTGGGAGCACGCGGTTCCGAATGTCGCCGCGCGCGGGCCTCGCATCGGCCTGCTGCAGGAGGCCCTGCGCTGGTGGGACAAGTGGCTGAAGGGCCGCGAGACCGGTGTCCTCGACGAGCCGGCGCTGAGGCTCTGGGTGGCGGAACCGGATCGCAAGGGCGGGCTGGAGCGCGGCGCCTGGCGCGGGATGGCCTGGCCCATGGCGCAGGCGAACACGGCCACGTTCCGGTTCGGATCGGGAGCCATGGTTCTCAAGCCCAACCCACGGGCGCCTGGCGCCCTGGTCGCGGACCTCTATGAGGACATCCCGGGCCCCTGGGCAACGACCGGCGCGCTGACCACCGAACCGGCGCCCATCGACCTGGAGATCGTGGCGGCGCCTGTGCTCCGCTGCCGCCTGACCAGCGACCGCGCAGGCGGCCTGCTGGTTGCGCGCCTGCTGGATATCGCGCCGGACGGCCAGGCGGTTCGCATGACCACCGGCGCGCTGAACCTGGCCTTCCACGATGGTTCGGGCCTGGCGGCGCCCCCCAAGGCGGGCGAGCCTCTCGACATCGCCCTGCCCTTCCAGGCCACGGCCTGGCGACTGAAGGCGGGTCATCGGCTCGGGCTGCTGCTCGCCGCCGAGGGTTGGCCGACCCTGTGGCCGGGCCGCGCCGGGGCGACGCTGACCCTGGCCCGGGAGAGCCTGGAACTTGGGGTTCCCCACGCCTCCGGCGACATGACGGACGCCCACGCCTTTCCGCCGGCCGACACCGCTGGAAACACCGGCGTCGGGCCTCTGAAATGGCTCGATCCGGTCAGGGAGGTACTGCCGAGGTCCGACCTTGCCGGCGTGGCTGCCCATGCGCCGCCGGCCTCCGCCTATCATCTGGCCGCCACGGGCGCGGACTATCAGCTGGCCTCCCGGTTCGAGCTGGCGCTGCGCGACGAGGGACGTCAGGCCATCGCGGTCAAGGTCTACCGCGCCGCCTTCGAGCGCCCGGACTGGTCGATCCGGATCATGACGCGGCTGGAGGTTCGATCGACGCCCCGGGCCTTCGATATCTCCTGGACGGTGCAGGCGAGCGAGGGCGGGACGACGATCTTCGATCGCGAAGGCAGGGCGACCGTGCCGCGGTCGGTCGCCTAGGCGCTCGGCCTACGGCACGTTGGCTTCCAGCTCGTCCAGCCACACCCGCGCCGTGCCGTCGCTGGGCGCGCGCCAGTCGCCGCGCGGCGAAAGCGCTCCGCCGGAGATCACTTTCGGGCCATTCGGGACCGCCGAGCGCTTGAACTGGCTGATCTCGAAGAACCGGAACAGGAATAGCCCCAGCCACTTCTTGATAGTCGCCAGATCGTAGGCGTTGCGGGCTTCCGGCGGGAAGTGCTCCGGCCACTGGCCGTGGGTGACATCATGCCAGGCGTGCCACGACAGGAAGGCCACCTTCGACGGCTTCAGGCCGAAGCGGGTGATGTGGAACAGGTTGAAGTCCTGCAACTCGTAGGGCCCGACCTTGGCCTGGGTGCTCTGGATCGCGCCCGTGGCGTCGGCCGGCACCAGTTCCGGCGAGATCTCGGTGCCGAGGATCGAAAGCAAGGTCGTGTTCGCGCCGTCCTCGAACTGGCCCGTCTTCACCACCCAGCGGATCAGGTGCTGGATCAGGGTCTTCGCCACCCCGCCGTTGACGTTGTAGTGGCTCATGTGGTCGCCGACGCCATAGGTGCACCAGCCCAGGGCCAGCTCCGAAAGGTCGCCGGTGCCCAGCACGAAGCCGTTCCGCTGGTTGGCCAGGCGGAACAGGTAGTCGGTGCGCAGACCGGCCTGCACGTTTTCAAACGTGATGTCGTAGACCGGCTCACCATTGGCGAACGGGTGGCCGATCTCCTTTAGCATCAGGCGCGCCGTCGGCTGGATATCGATCTCCTGGCCGGTGACCCCAAGGCCGCGCATCAGGGCCCAGGCGTTCTGCTTGGTGCCGTCGCTGGTGGCGAAACCCGGCAGGGTGAAGCCGAGGATATTCTCGCGCGGCAGGCCCACGGCGTCGAAGGCCTTGGCGGCGACGATCAGGGCGTGGGTGCTGTCCAGGCCGCCTGACACGCCGATGACGATGTGCTGGGTCTTGGTGGACTGGATGCGCTTGATCAGGCCTTGGACCTGGATGTTGAAGGCCTCGTAGCAGTCCTTGTCGAGGCGGGCCGGGTCGTCGGGCACGAAGGGGAAGCGGTCCAGCGGCCGGATCAGGCCCACGTCGGCGAAGTGTGGCTGGTGGGCGAAGCGGATACGGCGGAAGGTCCGCTCCGGGTGACCCGCGGCGACGGCGGCGTCGTTGAAGGTCGGCGTCCGCATCCGCTCCAGGCGCAGCTTCTCGACGTCGATGTCGGCAATGGCGAACTGAGATGCGGCCGGAAAACGATCCGTCTCTGCCAGCCGGCGGCCCAGTTCGTGGATCGAGGCCTGGCCGTCCCAGGCGAGGTCCGTGGTGCTCTCCCCTGGTCCGGCGGCGGAATAGAGATAGGCCGCCGAGCAGCGCATCGACTGCGAGGCGCACAGAGCCTCGCGGTCATCCGCCTTGCCCACCACGATGTTCGAGGCCGAGAGGTTGCAGAGGATCAGGGCGCCCGCCAGGGCCCCGTTGGTCGAGGGCGGCTGCGGCGCCCAGAAGTCCTCGCAGATCTCGAGATGGAAGATGAAATCGGCCAGGTCGCTGGCCTCGAACAGCAGGTCAGTACCGAACGGTACGTCCTGACCGGCAAGAGAGATTCTCAGGCCCGTCACCCCGACGCCCGGCGCGAACCAGCGCTTCTCGTAATACTCCCGATAGTTGGGCAGGAAGCTTTTCGGCACGACGCCCAGGATGCGGCCGCGCGAGATAGGGACAGCGCAGTTGTAAAGCCGCCCATTGTGGACGATCGGCGCGCCGACGATCAGCACCGGCTTCAGATGCGCGGTGGCCCGCGCCAGGGCCTCGATCTCGGCTTCCACCCGCTTGGTCATCACGTCCTGCAGGAACAGGTCGTCGATGGCGTAGGCTGACAGCCCCAGTTCCGGGAACAGCATCAGGTCGCAGCTGGCGACATCGCCCTCGTGGGCGAGCCGCAGGGTCTCGGCGGCGTTGAATCCGGGGTCACCCGGGCGCACCGTCGGCGTACAGACCGCCGCGCGGACAAAACCGTGCGTGTGGATCGAGTGGAACGCCTGCGTCACGGTCGGCTCCGATGCGGAGTAATGCTCAATTTGAGCATATATAGCGCGACCCTTTCGAAACACCAAATACGCGGCGCGACTCAAGGGTGGCCAAGGTTGGCGAACCGCCGGACAGAAGGCTACCGTCGATGAACCCCGGAGGCCGCATGCCGCGCCAGCTGATCCTGAACGGAACGCCCATGGAGCAGGCCGTGGGCTTCGCCCGCGCCGTGCGGGTGGGGGCCTGGATCAGCGTCGGCGGGACGGCCCCGCTGGACGCGGCGGGTCGCACCGTCGGGGTCGGAGATGTCACGCGGCAGGCAATGCGCTGCTACGAGATCATCGACGATGCGTTGCGGCGCGCGGGTGCGGGCTGGGGCGACGTGGTCCGCACGCGGACCCTGCTGACCAACATCGACGACTGGCGGGCGGTCAGCGAAGTCCGCAAGGGCTACTGCCTGGCCTCCAAGCCCGTTGACACCATCATGCAGGTCGCACGGTTCGTCGATCCCGACTGGCTGGTCGAGATCGAGGTCGATGCCGTCATAAGCGCTGAAAGCTAGTCGTCGCGGTGGACGCGCTCACGGCGCTCGTGCCGCTCCTGGGCTTCCAGGCTGAGGGTGGCGATCGGGCGGGCGTCTAGGCGGGCCAGCCCGATGGGCTCGCCCGTCTCTTCGCAATAGCCGTACGAGCCGTCGTCGATGCGGCGAATCGCTTCGTCGATCTTGGAGATCAGCTTGCGTTGACGGTCACGGGTGCGAAGTTCGAGCGCCCGATCAGTCTCCGATGATGCGCGGTCCGCGAGATCCGGGTGGTTCTCGGTTTCCTTCTGGAGATGGGACAAGGTTTCGCGGGACTCGCGAAGGATGTCTTCTTTCCACGCATTTAGCTTGTGCTTGAAATAATTACGCTGACGCTCATTCATGAATTCCTCGTCCTCGGAAGGACGGTATCCAGGACCATCAGCCAGAACTGCGGCTGTCTTCATGAAAACCTCACGCCCCCTAGGAACCCTGAGACACGCGGCGGCTGTATAGCAAAACAAACTAACGATTCAACGCATCCTGAACGCAGAAGTGGCTCAAGCCGCATTGCGAGGGCTTTCCAGCTTGGCCAATTCGACTGCCGCGCGGGTCTCGATCTCGTCCAGGAGCCCCTCCAGCTTAGGGTCGTCGGTGGCCGAGCGTTGCTCGCGAACCGCCTTGGCAAGGCGATCCAGCTGGCCAGGATCGAGGTCGCCGCCGAGCAAGGCGATCTTCAGTTCATCCAGTTCGTCGAGAAGCCGACCGGCGCGGCCGACGGAGCGCCGCCTGCGCTGGGTGGCGGATTCCACGTCCTGCAGGGCCAGGAGGGCTCCCACCCCCATCACACCGCTGACACCGCCTGCGTTCGAGACCGCGACGGGCGCCGCCGGAGCCGACGCGCCCACGATGCGAAATCCCCCTCCGCCGCCGCGCGCGGGGCGCGAGCCGGATGTCTGGGCGGGACCGCCTGCACCACTGACCTTCATGGGATTGGACGCAAAGCCCCTATCTGAACGCTCGCCGGCACTGTCGCAGGGCAAGCTTGAAGCATGGTTAACGGGCGGCTGATTCTGCCTAGGCCGAACTTGCCGACCTTGGTGTTCAACCTTTGATTTTCTTCGATTTTCAGACTGGCATGGTTCTCGCGTCTGGCCCTGTGGTCATTTGCGCGCAAGGGTCCCGATGCGTCCGTCCCGTCTGCTCTCCGTTCCACTCTCGACCATCGCCCTATTGGCCGCCGCAATCGCCAGCCTTGGGGCCGGCCCCGCTTACGCCATGTCGCGCATCAAGGACATCGTCGAGTTCGAGGGCGTGCGCGAGAACCAGTTGGTGGGCTACGGCCTGGTCGTCGGCCTGAACGGCACCGGCGACGCGCTGCGCAATGGCCCGTTCACCAAGCAGAGCCTGGAGGCG
Source organism: Phenylobacterium deserti (assembly GCA_943332615.1). Lineage (GTDB taxonomy): Bacteria > Pseudomonadota > Alphaproteobacteria > Caulobacterales > Caulobacteraceae > Phenylobacterium > Phenylobacterium deserti_C. The sequence continues at coordinate 30,422 of CALQQB010000019.1, read as the reverse complement.
ATGCTGGAGCGGCTGGGCGTCAACGTCCGCGACGCCAATCTCAACACCAAGAACGTGGCCGCGGTGATGGTCACCGCCAAGCTGCCGGCCTTCGCCGCCCCCGGCGCCCAGATCGACGCCACGGTCTCGGCGTTCGGCGACGCCAAGAGCCTGCTGGGCGGCACCCTGCTGGTCACCCCGCTGCTGGGCGCTGACGGCCAGGCCTACGCTGTGGCGCAGGGTACGGTGCAGACCGGCTCGATCAGCGCCGGCGGCGGCTCGGGCTCGACCGTGCTGAAGGGCGTGCCGACCGCCGGCCGCATCGCCGGCGGCGCCAGCGTCGAGCGCGAGGTGGCCTTCCAGCTGGCCGACATGAGCCAGATGCGGCTGACCCTGCGCAATCCGGACTTCACCACCGCCCGCCGCGTCGCCGACGCCATCAACGCCGCCTTCCCAGGCTCGGCCCAGGCTGAGAACCCCACGATCGTCGCGATCCGCCCGCCGGCCGGCCAGAACATGGTCCAGTACATGGCTCAGATCGAAAACCTGACCGTCGAGCCCGACTCCCCCGCCAAGGTGGTGATCGACGAGGTGGCCGGCGTGATCGTCATGGGCGACGCCGTGCGCATCTCCACCGTCGCGATCCAGCAGGGCAACCTGACCATCACGGTGCGCGAGCAGCCGCTGGTGAGCCAGCCCTCGCCGCTGAGCCGCGGCGGCACGACCACCGTGGTGCCGCAGAGCGACATCTCGATCGAGGAGGAGAAGGGCAAGCAGTTCCTGACCCTCAAGTCCGGCGTCTCGCTGGCGACCCTGGTCCAGGGCCTGAACGCGCTGGGCCTCACGCCGCGCGACATGATCTCCATCCTCCAGACCATCAAGGCCGCGGGCGCCCTGCAGGCCGAAATCGAGGTGATGTGATGGCCGACCCAATCGCGCTCGCCCCGAACCTGCTGACGCCCAACCCCACGACCACCGGGTCGGACCTCGCCCGCAGCCGGGTCAAGGACACCGCCCAAAAGTTCGAGAGCCAGTTCCTGGCTCAGATGATCGGCCACATGTTCGAGGGGATCGAGACCGACGGTCCGTTCGGTGGCGGCTTCGGCGAACAGATGTTCCGCTCCGTGATGACCGACACCATGGCCCAGCAGATGACCAAGGCCGGCGGCATCGGCCTGTCCGCCACCGTCCAGCGCGAAATGCTCAAGATGCAGGGATTGAACTGATGGCCATCGCCGCGAGCGACGCCGCCGACCGTGTCGAGCAGCTGGTCATCCTGACCGAGCGCCTGACCCGGCTGATTGCGGAACAGGCCGCCCTGTTCGAGCAGCGCCGTCCCATCGAGGCGGCAGCCATGCACGAGGAGATCTCGCGCCTGGCCAACCTCTATCGTCACGAGAGCGCCAGGGTGCGCGCCGACACCCGCATGGTCGCCGCCGCGCCGGCGGAAGCCCGCACCCGGCTGATCCGCGCCACCGAGGGCTTCGACGCCGTTCTCGCCCGCCAGGGCCGCGCGCTGGAGGCCGCCCGCACGGTCACCGAGGGTCTGGTGAAAGCCATCGCCGAAGAGGTCGCCGCCCAGCGCACCCAGGGCTCAACCTATGGTTCCGGCGGCCTGCAGGCGCCCGGCGCGTCGGCCACGGCGATCACCCTGAACAAGCGGGCCTAGCTCCGGGCAGCCGACCACATCCCGACCTGGTCGTGGACGGGGATCCGCAGCAGGAGCGGAAAACAATCGCGATTGCGTTCAAACGCTTGTTTAACGCAAGCGATCCGACCTATCTTGCCCTTGCCGTCGGACCTTCCGGCGGCCTGCGTTCTCAGGGCGGGGTGCAACTCCCCACCGGCGGTAATGCCCTCCCCCGCAAGAGGTTGGGACGAGCCCGCGGGCGCCTGGCTTCCCGTCATACGGGGAGGCAGGGTCGAGCAGACCCGGTGTGATCCCGGGGCCGACGGTCATAGTCCGGTTATGAGAACGGTCGAGCACGCTGGCGGCGGGATTCCGTCTCCGCGCGCGCGCCCGGCCTGCCCCCTGAGTCGTGGTCCTTTGAACCCCGCCAGGGAGAAGACCATGGCCCAAGCTGCCGCCACCCCCACCAAGCTCCAGACCCTGGAGTTCCCCACCGCCAACGGCGCGTTCCGCGCCGGCCGCATCGCGTTCGTCCACGCGCTGTGGCACGCCGACATCGTCCGCGAGGCCTACTTGGGCTTCGTCGAGGAGATGGCGGTGCTCGGCTTCAACGAAGACGTCATCGAGCTGTTCGAGACCCCCGGCTCGTTCGAGATCCCGCTGCATGCCCAGACCCTGGCCCGCACCGGCCGCTATGCCGCCATCGTCGCCGCCGGCTTCGTGGTCGATGGCGGCATCTACCGCCACGACTTCGTCGCCTCGACGGTGATCCAGGCTCTCATGCAGGTGCAGCTGAGCACCGAGACGCCGGTGTTCTCGGTGGTGCTGACCCCGCACCACTTCCATGAGCACGACACCCACCAGGGCTTCTTCCACGCCCACTTCCGCACCAAGGGGGTGGAGGCGGCGCGGGCCTGTGTGGGGACGCTGCACAGCCTGGCCAAGCTGGCGGGCGCGCAGTGATGGAGGCGCTGCTCGATGTCCCCGACGGCTTCGTCCGGCACGACCGCAAGAGCCCCCTGACCGAGCCTTGGGAGCCGCTGTACCGGCGGCTCTCCGGCGACACGGTGATCCTGGGCCTGCGGGCCGGAGCCGCCCACACCAACAGCCGCGGCTTCGTCCACGGCGGGCTGCTGAGCGCCCTGGCCGACAACGCCATGGGCTTGAGCTGCGCGCGGCGGCTGGGGGATGGCGCCAGCCTGGTGACGGTGAACCTGACGCTCGACTTCCTGGGCCCGGCGCTTACCGGCCAGTGGCTGGAGTTCGACACGGTGTTCGTGAAGCCCGGCGGCACGCTATGCTTCACCCAGGCCTTCGTCACAGCGGATGGTCAGCCCTGCGCCCGGGCCAATGGCGTGTTCCGGGTCGTGAAGAGGACCGCCGCATGACTGTCTATATCGTGGGCCATCTCGCGATCCGCGATCGCGAGCGCTATGCACAGTACGAGGCGGGGTTCATGCCCATTCTCGAGCGCCACGGCGGCAAGGTGGTCGCCGTGAACGACGCCCCCGCCGTGCTGGAGGGCGTCGCCGATGGGCGGCGACTGGTGATCCTCGCGTTCCCGGACCAGGCCAAGGCCCTCACCTGGGCCAGGTCGCCGGAGTATCTGGAGATCGCCAAGCATCGCCACGCGGCGTCCGAGGCGTTCATCCTGATGACCGAGGGCTACGACTAGCCGAGTACGATCTCCCGCTCGATCCCGATCACCGCGAGCAGGGCGCCGTCGTCGCTGACGAAGGCGTCCTCGACGGCGGTATTGCCGGTCACTGACCAGGGTTCGCGCAACGTGGGCGGTCTGGCCGGACGTGGCGGACTGTGTTCGACTGACCTTCGGACGGCGGGGGGAGACAACGATGGCGGCAGGTGGCGATGAGGTCGCGCGGCGGCGGTTCCTGGCCTGGCTGGCGGCCAGCCCGTTGCTGGCGGCGCCCGCTCGCGCCGAGGACCCTGCCCCGCTGATCACCGCGGCCAGCCAGGCCCTGAACGTCTTCGAACTCCAGGCCGTGGCGGCGCGGAACATCCCGCCGGCCCACTACGGCTACCTGATGACCGGCGTGCTCGACGACCGCACCATCGCGGCCAATGCCGCCGCCTATAGCCGCTGGGGCCTGAGGGCGCGACGACTGGTGGACGTGTCCAAGGTCGATCTCAGTGTCCGACTTTTCGGCCGGACCTATGCCTCGCCCGTCGCACTTTGCCCGCTGGGCAGCCAGCGCGCCTTCCACCCCGACGGCGAGCTGGGATCGGCCCGCGCCGCCAAGGCCCGCTCCGCCTTGCAGATGCTCTCGACCGTCGCTTCGACCGGCATCGAGGAGGTGACGAAGGCGCGCGAGGCGCCGGTGTGGTTCCAGGTCTATCCGACCGACCAGATCGAGGTCGCCAAGGGTCTGGTCCGCCGGGCGGACAAGGCCGGGGCCGGCGCCATCGTCTTGACCCTCGACCTGCTGGACGGCGGCATGCGACGCGAGACGATGCAGCGCCTGGCCCGCGCCGACGCCCGCGCCTGCGAAGCCTGCCACGGCCCGCCGGCGATGCGCGCCACCCAGAACCTGCGCCGCCCGATGTACCAGGGGCTGGACATGAGCCATGTCGGCGCCTTCAGCAGCACGGCCTTCACCTGGGACTATGTCTCGCGGATCCGGGAGATCACGAAGACGCCGATCCTGGTGAAGGGGATCATGTCCGGGGAGGATGCGCGGATGGCGCTGCAGCGCGGCTGCGACGGGATCATCGTCTCCAACCATGGCGGCCGGGCCGAGGAAAGCCTGGTGCCCACGCTCGACGTGCTGCCGGAAGTGGTGAAAGCGGTGGGCGGCAAGGCGCCGGTGATCGTCGATGGCGGCATCCGGCGCGGGACGGACGTCTTCAAGGCCCTGGCCCTGGGCGCGACAGCGGTGGGCATCGGCCGGCCCTACATCTGGGGCCTCGGCGCCTTTGGCCAGGCCGGCGTCGAGGCCGCCATGCGGTTGATCGACGAGGAACTGACCCAGGCCATGCGCCAGTGCGGGGTCACCCGCCTGGCCGACCTCCGGGCCGCGAACCTCCGCCGGCTGAGCTAAGACCCCGCACGCGAAGACCCGCCCAGCGTGAGCTGAGCGGCGGCAACCAATGCGGTCCAGGGGGGTTCCGGGGTGCGGTTCCCCCTCGGAGAACAGCCTTGCCCCGCCACCTCGCCCTTCTGACCGTCGCCCTCTTGGCCGCCCCGCTCCCTGCGCTGGCACAGGCGTGGCCCGGCGGGGCTGTGGTTTCCAAAGCCAGAGTGCAGGCCTCGGCGCCGTACTCCCGGACCTTCGCGGTCATCGAACCGGTTCCGCGAGCCGCGCCGCCGGCGAACCGCCTTCGCACCCTGAACCCCAAGGCTCGAACCCCCCTCGACGCCGACACGCCGCCGGTGGACATTTGCGCCAAGGCCGGCTGGAGCGATGATCAGGGCTTCCGCGCCAGCCCGATCAGGGTCTCCTATAAGCTCCGCTTCTGATCGGCCGCTTGGCCGCGCCCCAAAGTCACGCTCTAACAGGCGCGAGGATCGTGGCTTGGAGTAAGACGGATGACGGATGCAACCGCTGCGGCGGGTGGCGCCAAGCGGGTTGAGCTGACGATCCGGGGTGTGATCCTGGGCGTCCTGATCACCCTCGTGTTCACCGCGGCCAATGTCTACCTGGGCCTGAAGGTGGGGCTGACGGTCGCCACCTCGATCCCAGCGGCGATCATCTCCATGGCGATCCTGCGGCTCTTCAAGGGCGCAACGATCTGGGAGAACAACATCGTCCAGACGGTGGCCTCGGCCGCAGGCGCCATGGCCTCTGTGATCTTCGTGCTGCCCGGACTGGTGATCATCGGGGTTTGGACCGGCTTCCCGTTCTGGACGACCTTCCTGCTGTGCGCGATCGGGGGCCTCCTGGGGGTGATGTACACCGTCCCCCTGCGGCGCGCTCTGGTGACCAACTCGGACCTGCCCTACCCGGAAGGCGTCGCCGCCGCCGAGGTGCTGAAGGTAGGGTCCGGTGCGCGCGGCGACTCGCCGGAGGCCAAGGCCGACAGCAGCCGGGGCCTCACGGCCATCGTGCTCGGGACAGCCGCTTCGGCGATCTACGCACTGCTGGTCGGGACCCGGGCGCTGGCCGGCGAGGTTACCGGCTACTTCCGCTTCGGCGCGGGCGGCGCCACCGGCACGGGCGCGTCGATGTCGCTGGCGCTGCTGGGTGCAGGCCACCTGATGGGGATCGCCGTCGGCATGGCCATGCTGACGGGGCTGATCCTGGCCTGGGGCGTGCTGGTTCCGATCCTGACCACGATGTACCCCGACCTCGCCGCCAGCGCCGCTGACGCCGCCGGCGCCATCTGGACCAGCAAGGTCCGCTTCATCGGGGCCGGCACGATCGGCATCTCGGCGATCTGGACCCTGGCCAAGCTGGCCGGGCCGGTCTGGGGCGGGCTTTCCGGCGCGATCGCCGCGCAGGGCCGCCGCACGGCCGGCGAGCCCGTGGTGGATCGGACCGAGCAGGACATCCCCATCGGCATCGTGGCCCTGGTCGCGTTCGGTTGCCTGGTCCCCATCGGTTTCGTGATCGCCCACTTCCTGCAGGGCGGGCCCCTGGCGGGCCTGACCTTCCCGCTGACCGCCGCGGCGCTGGTCTATATCGCCGTGGCCGGGTTCGCGATCGCCGGGGTCTGCGGCTATATGGCGGGCCTTGCGGGGTCATCGAACAGCCCGGTCTCCGGCCTGGCGATCCTGGCGGTGTTGGGGGCGTCCCTGATCGTCACCGCCATCGGCGCCGGCGCGGTCATGGGCGATCCCAAGCCGCTGGTCGCCTTCGCCCTGCTGGTCACCAGCGTGCTGCTGGCCGTGGCCGTCAGCGCCAACGACAACCTGCAGGACCTGAAGACCGGCCAACTGGTCGATGCCACCCCGTGGCGCCAGCAGGCGGCCCTGGTGGTGGGCGTGATCGCCGGATCGGCGATGATCCCACCGGTGCTGGAACTGCTGAACAGGTCCAATGGTTTCGCCGGCTCGCGGATGGTCGGCATCTCCGGCGACCCCCTGCCCGCGCCCCAGGCCACCCTGATCTCGACGATCGCCAAAGGGGTCGTCGGCGGCGATCTCGACTGGAGCCTGATCGGCATCGGCGTGCTGATCGGCGTCGGCCTGATCGTCATCGATGAACTGCTGCGCCGCACGAAGCGCTACAGCCTGCCCCCGCTCGGCGTCGGCATGGCCATCTACCTGCCCGCCACGCTCACCTTGCCAGTGGTGATCGGCGCCGTCGCGGGATGGATGTACAACCGCCGCGTCGCCCGGCGCCCGGACGGCGAAGCGGCGCAGAGCCTGGGCGTTCTGGTGGTGAGCGGCCTGATCGTGGGCGAGAGCCTGTTCAACGTGGCGCTGTCCGGGCTGATCGTCGCGACGAACAAGGGCTCGCCGTTGGCGCTGGTCCCGGAGGATTTCGCGTTCGCGCCGGCGCTGGCGATCGGGACCTATATCGCGGTGGGGCTGGGGCTCTACGCTTGGGCGGGGCGTAAGCGAGCCTGAGTCAGAGGCGCAACAGCGCCTTTATCTGAGCCTGAACCTCCACCAGGACGTTCGGGGGCACGGAGCCCTTGGGGATGGCTCCCCGCGCTCGCCAGTCCAGGCTCTTGAGCTGATCGGCCAGGACGGCGCTGGGAGGGGCTTGGCTGACGATCACCTCAAAGACGTATCCCTTGATCCGGGAGGTCATCGGGCAGCAGATCATCATCCCGCGTAGAGCATTGTAGCGCGACGGCGACAGGACCAGCGCGGGCCGCTGGCCAGCCTGTTCATGGCCGGCCTGCGGATCGAATTGTAACCAGACGACATCTCCTGCCTCGGGAACATAGCCCGCCACTACCAGGCTTCCCGCCCCACCGGCGGCCCGAAGTCCACCTCGTCATGGAAGGTTTCCGGTGACATCTGGTCCAGCATCCGATCCAGGTCGTGGGTCGGCGCCCGGATCGGTTCGATGATGATCCGGCCGTCCTCCTCCCGGACATCGACGGCCTGATCGAGGCGAAGTTCCGCCGCGGCCATGACGGACGCCGGAATCCGGACAGAGGCGCTATTGCCCCACTTCTTGACCTGAACCTTCATGGCGACCTCGACGGCTTCGACATCCGAAAAGTTCTCATTGTTCATGGCAAGTGTCAACATTTGTCGATACATGACGTGCGCTTTGCTGGTCTCGATGCCTGGCGCACAAGAACTGGCTGGCGCGGCGTCTCGTCCCTCCTGCCAGTGTGGTGTCAGCAGCCTGGCCGCCCACGTTGCCGCAGGCGCTATGTTCCCTGTGCGTTCCTGTGTTATCCCTGAGTCCCGTCACCTACATTAGGCGGCCTCGCGGGAGCACCCTTTCGCGGGCCCATCCACGCGTCCGGGACAGTATGGCCGACCAGCAGAACTTCATCCGCGTACGTGGCGCGCGCGAGCACAATCTGAAGAACGTCAGCGTCGATATCCCGCGCGGCGAACTGGTGGTGATCACCGGCCTGTCGGGCTCGGGCAAGAGCTCGCTGGCGTTCGATACCATCTATGCGGAGGGCCAGCGGCGCTACGTCGAGAGCCTGTCGGCCTATGCGCGCCAGTTTCTGGAGCTGATGAGCAAGCCGGACGTGGACCTGATCGAGGGCCTGTCGCCGGCCATCTCCATCGAGCAGAAGACCACCAGCCGCAACCCGCGCTCCACGGTCGGCACGGTGACCGAGATCCACGACTACATGCGCCTGCTGTGGGCGCGGGTGGGCGTACCCTATTCGCCGGCCACCGGCCTGCCGATCGAGAGCCAGACCGTCTCGATGATGGTCGACAAGCTGAACGCGCTGCCGGACGGCACGCGGCTGAACCTGCTGGCCCCCATCGTGCGCGGCCGCAAGGGGGAGTACCGCAAGGAGTTCGCCGAGTGGCAGAAGTCCGGATTCCAGCGGGTGAAGGTCAACGGCGAGCTGATGCTGATCGAGGACGCGCCGGTCCTCGACAAGAAATTCAAGCACGACATCGACATCGTCGTGGACCGCATCGTCACCAAGGCCGGCCAGGAAACCCGCTACGCCGACAGTATCGAGACGGCGCTGAAGCTGGCCGACGGCATCGCGGTGGCCGAGTGGGCCGACCTCGCCGAGGGCGAGACGACGCGCAGGCAGCTACTGTTCTCCGAGAAGTTCGCCTGCCCGGTCAGCGGCTTCACGATCAGCGAGATCGAGCCCAGACTGTTCTCGTTCAACAACCCCTACGGCGCCTGCCCGGTGTGCGACGGCCTGGGCGCCAAGCTGGCCTTCGACGCCGACATGATCGTGCCGGACAAGGACAAGAGCCTGCACAAGGGCGCCATCGCGCCCTGGGCCAAGGGGCCCTCGCCTCTCTACACGCAGACGCTGCAGGCGCTCTCCCGCCACTACGACTTCTCGATGGACGAGCCGTTCTGGAAGCTGCCGGAGCCGGCGAAGAACGTGGTGCTCTACGGCTCCGGATCGGAGAAGATCCGGTTCATCTATGACGACAACGCGCGCAAGTACGAGGTCAACAAGACCTTTGAAGGCGTGCTGCCGAACCTGGAGCGGCGCTGGCGCGAGACCGACTCCTCGTGGGTGCGCGAGGAGCTGGGTCGTTACCAGTCCGAGACGCCGTGCCTGGCCTGCGAAGGCTATCGCCTGAAGCCGGAGAGCCTGGCCGTGAAGATCGCCGGCCAACATATCGGCCACGCCTCCCGGCTTCCCATCAAGAGCGCCCAGGCCTGGTTCGAGAGCCTGGAGACCCAGCTCACCGACAAGCAGCTGGAGATCGGCCGCCGCATCCTGAAAGAGATCAACGATCGCCTACGGTTCCTGGTCAATGTCGGCCTGGACTACCTGAACCTGTCGCGCAACTCCGGCACCCTGTCGGGCGGCGAGAGCCAGCGCATCCGCCTGGCCAGCCAGATCGGCTCAGGCCTCACCGGCGTGCTCTACGTGCTGGACGAGCCGTCGATCGGCCTGCACCAGCGCGACAACGCCCGCCTGCTGGTCAGCCTCAAGGGCCTGCGCGACCTCGGCAATTCCGTTCTCGTCGTCGAGCATGACGAGGAGGCGATCATGACCGCCGACTACGTCATCGACATGGGCCCTGCCGCCGGCATCCACGGCGGCGAGGTCATGGCCCAGGGCACGGCCGACGACATCATGGCCGAGCCGAAGAGCATCACCGGCCAGTACCTCTCCGGTGCGCGCGCCATAGAGGTCCCGGACGACCGCCGCCCGATCGGCAAGAAGCGCATCCGGGTCATCGGGGCCACGGGCAACAACCTGAAGAACGTCACCGCCGAGATTCCAGTGGGGACCTTCACCTGCATCACCGGCGTCTCCGGCGGCGGCAAGTCTACCTTTACCATCGAGACCTTGTACAAGGCGGCCGCACGCCGGCTGCACAATGCCTCCGACGCCCCGGCCGCCCACGAACGGATCGAGGGGCTGGAGAACTTCGACAAGGTCATCGACATCGACCAGTCGCCGATCGGGCGCACGCCACGATCCAACCCGGCCACCTACACCGGCGCCTTCCAGCCCATCCGCGACTGGTTCTGCGGCCTGCCGGAGAGCAAGGCGCGGGGCTACGGGCCGGGCCGGTTCAGCTTCAACGTCAAGGGCGGCCGGTGCGAGGCCTGCCAGGGCGACGGCTTGATCAAGATCGAGATGCACTTCCTGCCGGACGTCTACGTCACCTGCGATGTCTGCCACGGCAAACGCTACAACCGCGAAACCCTGGAGATCCTGTTCAAGGGCAAATCCATCTCCGACGTGCTGGACATGACGGTCGAGGAGGCCGCCGAGTTCTTCAAGGCCGTGCCGGTGCTGCGTGAGAAGATGCAGACCCTGAAGCGCGTGGGCCTGGGCTATGTGCAGGTCGGGCAGTCCTCCACCACCCTGTCCGGCGGCGAGGCGCAGCGGGTGAAGCTCAGCAAGGAGCTGTCGCGGCGCGCCACCGGCAAGACCCTCTACATCCTGGATGAACCGACCACCGGCCTTCATTTCGAGGACGTTAAGAAGCTGCTGGAAGTGCTGCACGAGCTGGCGGACCAGGGCAACACCGTGGTGGTCATCGAGCACAACCTCGACGTTGTGAAGACCGCCGACTGGATCGTCGACTTCGGACCCGAAGGCGGCGACGGCGGCGGCGAGATCGTCGCCCAGGGCTCGCCCGAGGACGTCGCCGGCAATCCGAAGAGCTGGACCGGGCGGTATCTGGCGGAACTGCTGGAAAGGCACCGTCAGCGGAAGAGCGAGCGGCGGAAGAAGCTCGTGGGGGCTTAGGCTTCGTCGCAAATCCCTCCCCTTTATGGGGAGGGTGGTCCGCGCCTGCGCGGACCGGGTGGGGAAACAGTATGCCGTACACGGCCAAGGGCTATCGTGCTCGGGATCTTCGGAATTCGATGCCGAAGCCCGAGGTCATCCTCTGGTCGGGCCTCAAGCGCCTTCGCGCTGAAGGCTTCCACTTCCGCCGTCAGGCGCCGTTTCGAGGCTACTATCTCGACTTCGTCTGTTTCTCTCGGCGTTTGGTCATTGAGGTGGATGGCGAGGGGCACGCGGGCGCTGAACAGGCGGCGCACGACGCCATCCGCGACTCCGTTCTGAAGCGTGAAGGCTTCAAGGTTCTGCGGTTCTGGAATGGTGAGGTTCGCGAGAATCTCGAAGGCGTGATGTATTCGATCCGCGCGGCGCTGGAAGCAGCACCGGTTTCCCCACCCGGCTCGCGCCTGCGGCGTGAGCCACCCTCCCCATGAAGGGGAGGGATTTAGGCAAGGAGAGCCTCCCCCGTGATCCTCTACGGCGCGCCGAATCCGGCGCCGAATCCGCGGCGCGTGCGCATCTTCCTGGCCGAGAAGGGCATCGAGCTGCCCGAGACGCGGGTGAACATCATGAAGCGGGAGCACAAGTCCGAGGAGCACCGCGCGCGCAATTCCCTGGGGCAGGTCCCCACCCTGGTGCTGGATGACGGCACCGCCATCTCCGAAACCGTCGCCATCTGCCGCTACCTCGACGAGACCAGCCCGGGCCCGCCGCTGTTCGGGACCACGGCGATCGAGCGGGCGCTGGTGGACATGTGGATCCGGCGCGTCGAGTTCGTGCTGATGAACCCGGTGAGCATGTTCTGGCGCCATGCTCACAAGCTCACCGCGGCCCTGCTGACCCAGCACACGGAGTTCGGGGAGTCGAACCGGGCAAACTACGCCAACGGCCTGAAATGGCTGGACGGCGAACTGGCCGCCAAGCCGTTCGTGGCCGGCGAGACCTATTCCATGGCCGACATCTGCGCGCTCTCGACGGTAGACTTCGCCGAGTGGATCGGGCTGCCGCTCCCGGAAGAATTCGCCAATGTGAAGGCCTGGCACACGCGGGTGACGGCGCGGCCGAGCGCGCAGGCCTAGACGCCTCAGGTCTGGGCGGGGGCCTCGAGAACGGGGCTCTCGCCGCTCAGGCCCTGGTAGGCGACAGCCAGGGGCGAATACAGCATCACCCACTGCAACACCGGCAGGATGAGCTGCAACAGGATCACGGCCAGGAAGGCGACCAGGGCGCCGGCGCTCATCTGGCCCTGCTCGATCGCGGCGATTGTCTCTGGCCCGCCGGCCAGCGCCACGACGGCGAAGTAGATCATCAGGATCAGCGCCCAGACCATCACGTAGAAGATCGCCGCCAGCAGGATCATGCCCAACAACGGCCAGAAGCTGCCTCGGGTCATCGACCAGGCCTTACCCCAGTCGATGCGGTGCTCGGCGAAGGTCAGGGGCGTCATCAGCGACATCCGCACGCCGAACCACACCATCGGGGCCGCGACACCCATGCAGACGAGCGCCGCCGGCGCGCCGCCGATCGTTCCGGCAATCCGGCTGTACAGCAGGTCCAGGAAAGCCAGGCAGGTCAGGCCCACGAACAGCAGGGCCAGGTTCACCCAGGTCAGCCGCAGCTCGTCCGCCCCGATCCGCAGGTGCATGAAGCCCTTCTCGGTCGGCCGCAGCACCAGGCGGAAGATGCCGCCGGTCAGGATCGACATGAACAGCACGACCACCATGAGCAGGACCACGAACGCCGGCCAGGATTTCTCCACCATGGCGAACAGGGCTTCGGGGTTGCCGGCTGCCAAGCCGCCCTTCTGCACGAACTCGACGAACGGGCCACCCAGAGTGACCAGCATCAGGCCGCCGAGGACGGTAATGCCCAGGAAGTTCACCAGGCCCCAGGCCAGGATCGTCGCCGGCCGTTCCCGTGTCAGGCGAAAGCCCTCAAGCGCGGCGTCACTGGGCGAAAAGCGGCTCATCCTTGTCGTCGGCCCCCGCGCGGCGTGATTCGGCCGCTCCGTAGGCTTCAACTTGCCCCGCTCACGTCCGGGTGCAAGGCCCCGCTCGCGATCCTTCGCGTTCGTTGCTAGTTAGCCACGCATGACAATGACCCCTGTGCATGTGATCGGCGGCGGCTTGGCCGGTTCTGAGGCCGCCTGGCAGATCGCCGAGGCCGGCGTTCCCGTGGTGCTGCACGAGATGCGCCCGGTGCGCGGCACCGACGCCCACCAGACCGACCGGCTGGCCGAGCTGGTCTGCTCCAACTCCTTCCGCGCCGACGACTGGACCGGCAATGCGGTCGGCCTGCTGCACGCCGAGATGCGCGCCCTGGGTTCGATCATCATGTCGGCGGGCGACGCCCACCAGGTGCCGGCCGGGGGGGCGCTGGCGGTGGACCGGGACGGGTTCGCCGAGGCGGTGACCGCGCGCCTGGAAGCCCACCCCCTGGTCACCATCGCCCGCGAGGAGGTGGCCGGCCTGCCGCCGGCCGAGTGGGACAGCGTCATCATCGCCACCGGCCCGCTCACCTCGCCGGCGCTGGCCGCCGCGATCCTGGAGCTGGGCGGCGAGGATCAGCTGTCGTTCTTCGACGCCATCGCGCCGATCCTCCACTTCGAGAGCGTCAACATGGACGTGGCGTGGCGCCAGTCGCGCTACGACAAGGAAGGCCCGGGCGGCGACGCCGCCGCCTACATCAACTGCCCGATGGACAAGGACCAGTACGAGGCCTTCATCGACGCTCTGCTAGCGGGCCCGAAATCAGAGTTCAAGGACTGGGAGCATGTCCCCTACTTCGATGGCTGCCTGCCGATCGAGGTGATGGCAGAGCGCGGGCGCGAGACCCCGCGCCACGGGCCGATGAAGCCGGTGGGCCTGACCAATCCGCGCGACCCGCTGGTGAAGGCCCATGCCATCGTGCAACTGCGGCAGGACAACGCCCTGGGCACGCTGTGGAACATGGTGGGCTTCCAGACCAAGCTGAAGCACGGCGCCCAGACCGATATCTTCCGGATGATCCCGGGGCTGGAGAAGGCGGTGTTCGCCAGGCTGGGCGGCCTGCACCGCAACACCTTCATCAACTCGCCGCGCCTGCTGGACGGGACCTTGCGGATGAAGGCCGATCCGCGCCTGCGGTTCGCCGGCCAGGTGACCGGCGTCGAGGGCTATGTGGAGAGCGCCGCGGTGGGCCTGCTGGCCGGCCGCTTCGCCGCCGCTGAGCGGCTGGGCCGCCCGATCTCCGCGCCACCCGCAACGACTGCGATGGGCGCGCTGGTGGGACACATCACCGGCGGGCACCTGGACGGGGGGAAAGGTTCGTTCCAGCCGATGAACATCAACTACGGGCTGATGCCAGCGATCGAGCCGCCGAAGCGCGACGCCGAGGGCAACCGGCTGGGGTCGAAGGAAAAGACGCGGCTGAAGAAGCGCGCCGTGGGCGAGCGGGCGCTGGCGGACCTTGCGGCGTGGGCGCAAATCCCTCCCCTTTATGGGGAGGGACAGGCCGCGTAAGCGGCCAGGGTGGGGAAGTGTGGGCGGGATTTCAGCGCCCAGTTCCGGCCCACACTTCCCCACCCGTCTCGCTTCGCTCGCCACCCTCCCCATAAAGGGGAAGGAAACGCTACAGCCTTCCCGTCGCCACCGCCCAGGTGACTCGCAGGCGTTTGCCAAGCTCCGACTTGGCTGGCTTCAGCGCCAATGCCACATGCGCCACCGAGGGAAATGCGGCGGCGCTCAGGAGTCGGGCGTCGTCGCGCGCCGACTCAGCCTCTGCAGCATCGACACCCAGGCCGCGACGCTTGAGCGCCCACACCACGGCTGGAAATTGAGCGAGCTCCGCGTCGCCAACCGGGTCAAGGATGTACGCCGCGATCTTGGCCGCCTGCCCGGCCGTGTCGATTGCCCATGAGAGGGCCTCGGCCACGCTCATCGGTGTCCGGTCCAGTTCGCGGTAGCGGCCGTCGATCATCAGTTCCAACAGGTCGCGCGGGACGCCACGCCTCGCGATGACGCCCGCCAGCGCCTGCGCCGTCGGATGCGCCCGCACCGGCCGTCCCTCGAACGCCTCGTCCAGCATCTCGCGCCACCACGTCAGACGGATCTCGCCCAGCAAGGCGTTGGACGCCACCTTCGGCGCGCGGGCCAGCTCATGGTCGTAGGCGTAGATCGCGATGACATCGGCGCGCAGCGCGGCGTCGGCCACGAACCGGCTGGAAAGCCAGCGGTCCGGGTCCACGCGCCGGATCAGGTCGTCGAGGTCGTCGCTCATCGTGCTCTCAACGAAAAAAGGCCCGCCGCGAGGGCGGGCCTTCTCGCAAACCTGGCCTCGGATCAGCCGAAGATCGACTGCGACATGGACATGGACGCCAGCATCGGAATGGACAGCAGCAGGTTCGTCCGCGACCCCAGCATCGCCATCCGCGCGGACTTGGCCTTGGTGTCGGCATCCGCTTCGACGATGCCCAGCGCCCGCTTCTGGTTCGGCCAGATGATGCCCCAGACGTTGAGCATCATGATGATGCCCAGCCACATGCCCAGGCCCAGCAGGGCGTACTGCATGTCGAGCGCCGGGTTGTAGCCGCCGACGAAACCCAGCGTCAGGGTCTCGGCGAGATAACCGCGGCTGCCGGCGATGGCCAGGCCCATCAGCACCGTGGCGAGCGCCGCCCAACGGAACCAGAACAGCGCCTCGGGGGCGATGTACTTCGAGACCGCCGGCTTCAGTTCGGCGGGGATTTCTGGCATTTTCCGGATCTGGACGAAGTTGAAATAGTACAGCAGGCCGATCCAGAGGATGCCGAAGAAGACGTGCAGCCAGCGGAACACCGCCTGCACGAAGATCGGCCCGGCGCCTTGCGGGCCGGTCGCATATGCGCCCACGACGAGTAGCGCCAGGATGACGCTTAGGATCACCGTATTGCGGAAGTTGGCGAGTATTCCAGCCATTGAACTTGTCCCCTGAGTCCTACCTTGTCAGTCAGGTATAGGGCGTTTTGCCTGCGGCTCAAACGGCGATCAGGGCGGCCGCCAGACGGCGGCCCTCGCTCGTCAGCAGGTTGTAGAGGCGGGCCGCCTCGGCGGTGTCCATGAACTCGAGGCCGATCCCGGCGGCCTTGAGCGCGTCGCGGATTTCGCGCGGCGGCAGGCCGTTGCGGGCGCCTGTGCCCAGCAGCACGAACTCCACCTCCGCGCGGCCGGCGTTCAGCACGGGCTGCAAGGCCTCAAGGGTCAGATCCGCCAGGGCGTTCACGGGCCAGGCTCGCGGCGCGTCGCCCAGGATCAGCAGCGAGCCGTCGTGCCGCACCCCGGACAGCCGGAAGCCGCCCTGGCCATAGGCGTCGATGGTCGGCGCGTCGCGCGCCATCGCCCTAACGCCGCGCGGTGGCCGGCTTCAGCGGCACGGCCGGCTCGTCGTTCCGCTTCACGCCCCACAGCAGGATGATCGGCAAGGCGACGTAGACCGACGAATAGGTGCCGATGAAGATTCCGAACACCATGGTCGAGACCAGCGGGAACAGCACCGGGCCGCCCAGGAAGAACGCGCCGGCCAGGGCCAGGATCGCGGTGGTGCCGGTGATGAGCGTGCGCGACAGCCGTTCGTTCTCGGACTTGTTGATCACGTCGCGCAGCGGTGTGGTCTTGTACTTGCGCAGGTTCTCGCGGAGCCGGTCGAAGGTGATGACCTTCTCGTTCATCGAATAGCCGATGACGGTCAGCAAGGCCGCGATTGACGACATGGAGAACTCGATCTGGGTGATCGACAGCAGGCCGATGGTTAGAATGACGTCGTGGAAGACCGCCACCACCGCGCCCAGCCCGAACTGCAGTTGGAAGCGGAACCAGATGTAGCCCAGCATCAGAACCAGCGCCGCGGCGAGGGCTTTCACACCGGCCCATCCCAGTTCCTGCGAGACCTTGGGCCCGATCACCTCGGCCGGCTTAAACGTCATGTCCGGAAACTTCGCGGCCAGCTTGGCCTTGACGGCATTGGCGCCCTGGAACGTGTCCTGGCCTTCGGTGCGGAAGCGGATGAGCGCCGTCTCTGGCCGCCCCACGCCCTGCACCTGCCCGTCATGGGCGCCGGCGGCCGGAAGGGCGGCCCGCAGCGCGGCCAGGGGCACGGGGCCGGTGGTCCGCACCTCGATCACCGTACCACCCCGGAAATCGATACCGAGGTTCAGACCTTGCATCGCGAGTGACACGCCCGACCCTATGACCAGCAGGGCCGAGAGCACGGCGGCCATCGGCGCAAGGCGCACGAAGTCGATGCGGAACTCACGCGGGAGGAGGCGGATAAAGGGCCAACGCATGGGCGCTACTCGATCGGCAGGCTCTTCGGCTTGGTGGCGCGGAACCACAGGCCGATGAGCAGTTGGGTGATGACGACAGCGGTGAACACCGAGGTGATGACCCCGATCAGCAGGGTCAGGGCGAAGCCGCGGATAGGACCGGCCCCGAAACTCAGCATGATCACCGCCGAGATGGCGCTGGTGATGTTGGCGTCGATGATGGAGACGAGCGCGCGACTGTAGCCGTGCTCGAGCGCCATGATCGGCGCCCGCCCGGCATGAGCCTCGTCGCGCACCCGCTCATAGATCAGCACGTTGGCATCGACGGCCACGGCCAGGGTCAGGATCAGGCCCGCGATCCCGGGCAGGGTCATCGTGAACTGGAAGAGCGACATGATGCCGATGATCAGCAGCACGTTCACGATCAGGGCGATGGCCGCGAACACGCCGAACAGGCCGTAGGCCAGCACGATGAAGACGATGATCGCCACCGCGCCCAGGGCCAGGGAGATGGCGCCGGCCTTGATGGCGTCCGCGCCCAGTTCGGCGCTGACCGTGCGCTGTTCCTGGATCTTCAGGGGCGCCGGCAGGGCGCCGGCGCGCAGCTGGATGGCCAGCTGGTTGGCGCTCTCCACCGTGAAGTTGCCGGTGATGATGCCCGAGCCGCCGAGGATCGCGCCGTTGATGGTGGGCGCCGAGATCGCCTCGTTGTCGAGGATGATGGCGAAACGCTTGCCGATGTTCTGCGAGGTCGCCTCGCCGAACTTCTTCGCGCCGGCGCCGTTGAAGCGGAAGCTCATCACCGGGCGACCGGTCTGCTGGTCGAAGGTGCCCTGGGCGTCCACCAGCATCTCGCCGGTCACCACCTGGCGGCGCTTGACCACGTAGAAGGGCGCGTACTGGTCGCCGCGCACGATCATCGAGCCGGGGGGCGCGCGCCCCTGGGCGGCGGCCTGGAGGTCGGCCGTCTCGTCGACCATCTGGAAGGTGAGCTTGGCGGTCTTGCCGATGATGGCGCGCAGCTTTTCCGGATCGCTCTCGCCTGGCGCCTGGATGCTGATGCGGTTCGTGCCCTGCGGCACGATCGAAGGCTCCTTGGTGCCCAGGGCGTCGATCCGGCGACGGATCACTTCCACCGACTGGGCGACCGCCTTGGTCGCCTGGGAGTCGAGCGCCTGGGCTACATAGGCGATGCGGATGCGCTGGTCGGCCAACAGGCTGATCGTCGTATCGCGACCGCCGGCCGCGCCCGGCAGCGGCGTGCCGACCGCATTGCGCAGCGCCTTGGCGGCCGCCTCGACCTGCGCGGTGTCGGAGATGCGGACGTTCACTTCGCCGTTGACCACGCCCAGGCCGGTGAACTCGATCTGCTGCTTGCGCAGTTCCTGGCGGACATCCTCAACCAGGGTGGTGAGTTTCTCGGCCCGCAGCGCCTGGGTATCCACCTCATAAAGCAGCGATGAGCCGCCCTGCAGGTCGAGGCCCAGGTTCAGGGTCTTGGAGGGCAGGAACCCCGGGATGCTGTCGCGCACACCGGCGGGCAGCAGGTTCGGCAGGGTAAAGAGGATGCCGAAGAGCGCCGCCGCAACGACGACGATGATCTTCCAGCGGGAGACGTTGATCATTGCGGCTGCGCTTCTAGGCCTTGGAATCGTTGGCGGCGGCCGGTTCGCCGCGGGCGCGGACCTCGGTGATCATGCCCTTGACCACCTTCACCGTCACGCCGGTGGCGATTTCGAGGCCGACTTCGCGATCCTCGACCCGAACCACCTTGCCGATCATGCCCGACGACAGGACGACCACGTCGCCGCGCTTGAGGCCGGTGATCATCGCCTGGTGCTGCTTGGCGCGCGATTGCTGAGGACGCAGGATCAGGAAGTAGAACAACACGATGAGAGGCAGGAACAGGATCAGTGACCCGAACGGGCCTTCCATGAATCCCGCAGGTCCGGCGGCGGCGCCGGCGGCTTGAGCATAGGCGGTATCGAACATGGCCTCTCCGGAGTGGCGTGCGGAAGCTCCCGCCATATGGGGGGCCGCGAAAGTCGGCGGAAGCTATTCGCAGCGTCCTGCTTTTGCAATGGAACCGGAGCCAGTCTAAGGCGTGACCCCATGGAGAGCGACCACACGCCGCTGCTGACCCGGATCGCGGAGGCGCTGGAGCGCCTGGCGCCACCCCCTGCGCCGCCGGTGAATTTCGACGATGCGCGGCTGTACCGGCACGATCCGGCCAGCGGCGCTTTCCACGCGGCGCCCGACTATCCGCTGGAGCTGGCCAGCCTGGTGGGGGTGGAGCGGCAGAAGGATCGCTTCGTCCAGAACCTGCGCCGCTTCGCCGCCGGCCTGCCCGCCAACCACGCCCTGCTGTGGGGCGTGCGGGGCGCCGGCAAGAGCTCGCTGGCCAAGGCGGCCTTCATGACCGTGGCGGCCGGTGCGCTGGATCTGCGGCTGGTGGAAGTGGACCGCGACGAGGTCACCGCCCTGCCCGCCCTGTTCGATGTCCTGCGGCTGCGGGCCGAGCGGTTCCTGGTGCTGTGCGACGACCTGTCGTTCGAGGAGGGCGCGGCCGCGGCCAAGGCGCTGAAGTCGGCCTTGGAGGGCGGCGTCTCGGGCCCGCCGGCCAATGTGCTGTTCGTGGCCACCTCGAACCGCCGCCATCTGATGCCGCGCGGTCACGATGAGGACCGTGGCCTGATCGCCACCGCCGAGGACGCCGAGGAGGAGGTCAGCGTCTCCGACCGCTTCGGCCTGTGGATCGGCTTCCCGCCGATGGACCAGCCCACCTACCTGGCGGCAGTGCGAGCGTATGCGGTGCGGTTCGGGCTGGAGGTTCAGGAGTTGGACCGCCGGGCGCTGCAGTGGTCGCAACTGCGCGGTGCCCGGTCCGGGCGGGTGGCCTGGCAGTTCATCCGTGATCTGGCGGGCGAGCTGGGGAAAAGCCTGCCTCTGTAGACACTTCCATCCGCCTTAGGGGGAGGGAAACAAAAAAGGCCGGCGCATCGCACCGGCCTCTTCCGTTCTAGCTTTAGCTGAGCTTACGCCGCGCCGAGCTGGCCGGCCGACATCTTGCCGCTGCGCTTGTCGCGCTCGAGCTCGAAGGAGACCTTCTGGCCTTCGTTCAGCGAGCCGAGGCCCGCGCGTTCCACCGCCGAGATGTGCACGAACACGTCCGCGCCACCTTCATCAGGCTGGATGAAACCAAAACCCTTGGTCGCATTGAACCACTTCACAGTACCAACAGCCATTTTGTTCCCTTTCCGGGGTGCAAATATTTCGCGCCTCCGATTGGCGCATGCATCAAATTCTCGGAGAGGGTCGTGGGTGAATTCCGTGGTCGAATCTTCAAGACTCACCGGCGGACATCGCGCGAACCAGTGCGATATTCGATCAGGTCAACATACAATATCCAGCCGCCAGCACAAGCTGCGCTAGAATAATTTGCGCAAAATCGAGACATGACAGGCATTTAGCTATAAGGTGACAGCCTTACGTCCATGCGGACAACGAGACGAGCCGGCGCCTGCGGGCGATGGAGCCTACCCAATGCGCAACGCCCCAGAACGAGCCATTTTTACAGTGGTTCGCCACGAGTCAGGCTGGGCGGTGGAGCATGGCGGCGAGATCTCCGACGTCTCGATCGACAAGGAAGTCGCCAAGGCGGCCGCCAATAAGCGCGCCCGCGCCGCCCAAGACGCCGGCAAGCCCTGTCTCGTCCGTGTGACCGGCGAGCACGGCTTCTTCAATGCGGCCTGACCGGATGAGCCGTCCGCCCCCGCCCGTCCGCCGCGTGCCCCCGGCCCCGCGTTTCCGCACCGAGATCGAAGCCGCCGAGGCCGACGGTGCCGTGCGCGACGACATGACCCTGCGCCTGACTCTCAACGACGTGACCTCGCTGCGGCGCGACCGTTCGCTGCCTGTCGCCGACCTCAGCTTCACCGGGGGCGTGATGCGCTACCTGGGCGTAAAGGTCGAACAGGGCGGTGTGGCGGAGAGCAAGCTGGATCGCGGTGCCTAAAAGCCGCGACCCCCTACCCTATTTTGGGAGCACAAGCGCCGGGTCGATGGGCCGGGCGCGTTCCTGTGGGTTCGGCGCATAGCGGACCTCGAAGTGCAGTTGCGGCTCGGAGACTCCTCCGGTGGCGCCCGCCTCGCCGATCTGCTGGCCCTGCGTCACCTTCTGCTGCATGCGAACCTCCACCTTGCCCAGGTGACCGTAGGCGGTGACCCAGCCGTCAGCGTGCTTGATCAGCACCAGGTTGCCAAAGCCCGGCACCTGGTCGCCGGCATAGACCACATCCCCTGACGCCGCGGCACGGACCGGATCGCCGGCGTTGGCGCGGATGTTCAAGCCGTCGTTGCGCTGGCTGGTGCCCTTGTCGCCGAAGCCGGAGATGATCTGGCCGCGCGCGGGCCAGGTAAAGACCCCGCGACCCATCTGCGTGATCTGGACGTCGGACACCGCCGGGCTGGCGGTCGGCGCGCCGCTGACGCTGCCGCCCGGGGACGGATAGCTGGCCGAGGGCCGGCGCGGCGGCGGGATATAGGGCTGCGGCCCGTTCGGCAGGGCCTCGGGCATCGCCGAGCGCGGCGGCGGCAGGGGCTGGCCCACCGGGGTCGGGTTGCTGAACGACGATCGCGGCTCGGTCGGCTCGACCGTCCGGCCCGGGCCCAGGTCGCGATAGCCGGCCGGGAGGCGCAGCTTGCGGCCCGCCGCGATGGCCGCGCCCCGGCGCAGGCCGTTGGCCTGGCGCAGGCGATCCAACGTTACATCGAACCGGTCGGCGACCGTCGCCAGGGTGTCGCCGCGGGCGACCACATAGGCCTTGGCCGAGTCGCCCGGCCCGCGGATCGTCTGGCCCGCGCGTAGGCGGTAGGGCCGCTTCAGCTTGTTGATCCGAGCCAGTTCGACAACATTGCTATCGAGACGACGGGCCACCCGCTCGAGGGTCTCGCCCTTCTTCACACGAACCGCCCTGCCCGCGGTCTGGATCGTGATCAACCGACCGGGCGCGGCGCGTTCGGAAGCTGCATCCTCCCGCGCCTCGGGCGTCACGCGCGACCGGCTGGCGCGGGCCTCCTGGGGCGGCGCCGCGTCCTCGACCTCGTCGGACGCACCGCCCGTGCCCGGAATCTTCAGACTACGCCCACGCGCCAGGGATGAGCTGCGCCCCATGCCATTTTCGGCCCTGAGCGCCTCAATGGAGACGCCGAACCGCTTGGAGATGGAGAACAGGGTGTCGCCGGACTTCACCTCATAGCTCTCGGGTGCGGCCTTGGCCCCGGCCTTGCCCTTGGCGGTCGCCTGCGACGAGGTCCTGGCAGACGCCTTGGGCGCCGCATCCGGGTTCTTCAGCACCTGGCCGACGTCCAGCCGGTAGGGGCTCCTCAGGCCGTTGGCCTTGGCGAGGGCCTCGAGGCTGGTTCCAAGCTTGGTCGCGACCTTGGCCAGGGTGTCGCCCCTGCGCACCTTGTAGGTGGCGGCGTCCTCGGCTTCCGCGGCCGGCTTCTGCCGGCGGGACTTGGCCCGCGCGGCGGCGTCCACGCCGGGTGCGGCGACCGCGGCCGGCGGGATATCGAGCACGGGCCGGGCGATCGCCCCGTGCAGGCTCACGCCGACGCCAAGCGCCGTGCCCGCCAGCAGGATCATGGCCGATCGTTCGAGGAAATGCGTCATCGCCGCTCCGGGGCAGGTCGAATTGGAATCAGCGGGGCATGAGGGGGGATGATGGCGGCGAGCCAACGCCCCCGCCAACCCGCAATCGGCCGCAACACGAAAAGGTCAGAGCTCCTTGGCGACGCCATCCAGGAGGGGGACGAAGCGGACATCGATCAAGTCCTCGACTTCAAACCCGCCCTCGCCGTCGCCGGTGTAGCGGCGCAGGCTCTGCACAGGCCCCTTGCCGATCGGCGCCACCAGGATGCCGGTCGGTTTCAGTTGCGAAAGCAAGGCCTTCGGCTCACTTGGCGCCGCTGCTGTGACCATAATACGGTCAAAAGGCGCCTGTTCAGGCCACCCTTCACCTCCATCGCCGAAACGGGTGATCACGTTCGTGAGACCCAGGTCCTTGAACCGCGCCTCGGCGTCTCGCATCAGGGTGCGATAGCGCTCCACCGTATAGACCAGCCGCGCCACTTTCGAGAGGATCGTGGTCTGGTAGCCGCTGCCGGTGCCGATCTCGAGCACCCTGTCCCGCCGGTCGATCTTCAGCGCCTGGGTCATCAGGCCCACCACGAAGGGCTGGCTGATGGTCTGGCCGCAGGCGATGGGCAGGGCCGAGTCCTCAAAGGCGCGCGACTTGAACAGCTCTTCGGTGAAGATCGGCCTGGGCGTCGTCTCGATGGCGCCCAGCACCTTGGCGTCGGTGACACCCTGCGAGCGCAGCGCCAGCAACAGGCGCGCCATGCGGGTCTCGGGGCTGTCGTCATCGGTCGGCGGGGGCGCGGGCATGGTCAGAGCTTCGGCGGGACGCCGCCCAGCCGCCCCTTGAGGGCGGCGATGGTCGGCTGATGCGTGAGGTCGATGTGCAAGGGCGTCACCGAGATGCGGCCGTCGTAGAGCGCGCGCAGGTCGGTCCCCTCCGGCGGGCTGGAGCGCAGCTGACAGAAGCCGACCCAATAGTAGTCGCGCCCGCGCAGATCCAGGCGCTTCTCGGCGTGGCGGATCTGGAAATCGCGGAAACCCTGGCGGGTGACCTCGACCTCGGTGATGGAGCCCACGTCTCCGTTCGGAAAATTCACGTTCAGGACCACATCCGTGGGCCAGCCGATCTCGACCAGCCGCTTGATGATCCCCGGCCCGAAGGCCTCGGCCGCGGCGTAGCTCTGGCCCTCTTCGTAGAAGCCCATCTGGCTCAGCGCGATGGACGGCACGCCCAGCGCCATGCCCTCGATGGCGCCGGCCACGGTGCCGGACATGGTGACATCCTCGGCCAGGTTCGCGCCACGGTTGACGCCGGACAACACCAGGTCGGGCTTGGGCCCCGGGATCAGGTCGTTGATCCCCAGCATCACGCAGTCCGTGGGCGTGCCCGTGGTGGCGAAGCGGCGCTCGGACAGCGTGCGAACCCGGATCGGATCGGCCAGTGTCAGCGCCCGGCTGGCCCCGGACTGCTCGTACTCGGGAGCCACAACCCAGACATCGTCGGAAAGCTGGGCGGCGATCCGCTCAAGGGCCTCAAGGCCCTCGGCATGGATGCCGTCGTCGTTGGTGAGGAGGATTCTCAACGCGCGCCCCCGATGTGCGTCAGCCCCGGCAGGTAGGGATGCAACGCCTGCGGGATGGCGATGCGGCCATCTTCGTCCTGGTAGTTCTCCATCACCGCCACCAGCGTGCGGCCGACAGCCAGACCCGAGCCGTTCAGGGTGTGGACGAAGCGCGTGCCCTTTTCCCCGGTCTTCTTGGTCCGGGCGTCCATGCGGCGGGCCTGGAAATCCCCGCAGTTCGAGCAGGAGCTGATCTCGCGATAGCGGCCCTCAGACGGCAGCCAGACTTCCAGGTCGTAGGTCTTGCGGGCCGAGAAACCCATGTCGCCGGCGCAGAGCAGCATCGTGCGGAACGGCAGCTCCAGCCGTTTCAGCACCGCCTCGGCGCAGCCCACCATCCGCTCGTGCTCGGCGTCGGAGTCTTCCGGCGCGACGATCGAGACAAGTTCGACCTTGTTGAACTGGTGCTGGCGGATCATGCCCCGGGTGTCGCGTCCCGAGGCGCCGGCTTCGGCGCGGAAGCACGCCGTGAGAGCCGTCAGCCGCAGGGGCAGCTCCTCCTCGGGCGTTATCTGCTCGCGCACCAGATTCGTGAGCGACACCTCCGCCGTCGGAATCAGCCAGCGGATCTCCGGCGCCGCCATCAGGTCAGGCAACGCGCGGGCGCTTTCCTGGCCCGGAAACAGCACGAACTGATCGTCGGAAAACTTCGGCAGCTGGCCGGTGCCGAACATGGCCTCGCTGCGCACCAGCATGGGGGGTGCGATTTCCAGATAGCCATGCTCGCGGGTCTGGAGGTCCAGCATGAACTGGCCCAGCGCGCGCTCCAGCCGCGCCAGCTCCCCCTTCAGCACCACGAACCGCGACCCGCTCATCCGGGCAGCGGCCTCGAAGTCCATCAGCTTGAGCGCCTCGCCGAGGCTGGTGTGGTCCTTCGGCGCCGAGATCGCGAAGGGCTCACCCCAGCGGCGGACTTCGACGTTGTCGTGTTCGTCGGCGCCGGGCGGTACGTCGTGCGCAGGCACGTTGGGCAGGCTGGAGACGAGGGCGCGCAGCCCGTCACCGGCCGATCGCTCGGCCTCGGCATGATCCGCCAGGGCGCCCTTCAGCGCCTCGACCTTGGCCATAAGGCGGCTGGCTTCGGCCTCGTCCTTGCGGCCCTTGGCCTGGCCGATCAGCTTCGAGGCCTCGTTGCGCTCGGCCTGCGCTGTCTGGCCCGCGGTCTGCGCCTCGCGCAGCGTCGCATCCAGCGCCAGGATCTCCGCCACGCGGCCAGGAGAGCCCTTCGCCGCCCAGGCTTTTTCGTAAAGCTCGGGGGTTTCGCGAATGGCTCGGATATCGTGCATGGGGTCCGCTTCTGCGCTTAGGCGGCTCTCTCTAGAGCGCGTCGGGAGACGGGCCAAGCCTCCCCTCCGCTCATCCCGGCCTTCGCCGGGATGAGCGGAGGATTTAGGCGATCTCGGCGTCCGCGTCCTCGTCCTTACGCCGCAGTTCGATCAGCTTCACGCAGCCGACGGAGACGAAATACAGCAGGATGATCGGCACGGAGAGCAGCAGCTGGCTGATCGGGTCGGGCGGGGTGACGACGGCGGCGACCACCACCACGCCCAGCACCGCATAGCGCCAGCCCTTCCACAGCAGCGAAGCGGTGACGATTCGCGCCATGCCCAGCAGAGTCAGGATCACCGGCAGCTGGAAGCAGAGGCCAAACGCCAGCAGCAGCGTCGTCACCAGGGTCAGATAATCCGAGACCTTGGGCAGCATCTGCACCTGGATGCCGGTGGTGCCGACGATCTGCTGGCTGAGCGAGAACCACAGGACGAAGGGCAAGATGATATAGTAGACCAGCGAGCCGCCCATCATGAACAGCAGCGGGGCAGCCAGCAGGAACGGCAGGAAGGCATAGCGCTCGCGCTTGTAGAGGCCGGGCGCCACGAAGGCGTAGACCTGCCAGGCCAGCACCGGGAAGGTCAGCACCACCGCCCCGAAGCCGGAGAGCTTCAGCTTGGTGAAGAAGAACTCCAGCGGCGCGGTGAAGATCATGCCCGGCGCGCTGCCGGCGACCGACTTGATGCTCTTGAGCCCCACCACCACGAACAGCAGATCGAACGGCCCCTTCGCCTCGCCCTGTTGCTGGGCGGCGAAAATCTGGCCGGCCAATTGGAAGGGGTGCAGCAGGAACTCGTAGATCTGGGTCGAGAAGCCGAAGCAGACCCCGAAGCCCAGGATGATCGCGCCCACGCAGATGATCAGGCGCTTGCGCAGTTCGACGAGGTGATCGAGCAGCGGCGCGCGGGAGGCCTCGATGTCGGCCTCGTCAGGATGCAGGTCGCTCAAGAGCCCGCCCCGACGGTTTTCTTGGCGCGCGGCGTGCGGCCCACGACGGGCTTGGCGGCGACGGGCTTGGCCGCAGCGGCCTTCGGTGCGGCGGCCTTGGCCTTGGCGACGGGCGTCGCCTTGGTTGTCGCGGTCGCGGCTTTCGGCTTCGCGGTGCGGGGCGTCTTCGGCTTCGGAGCCTCGGTGATCGTCAGCGGCGGGGCCGGCGGCGCGTCATCGTAGTTGTAGGCTTCAGGCACATTGTCGAAGGACACGCCGACGTCCTTGATCGACGACTCGATGTCGCTGGAAATCGCGCGCATCTCCTGGTCGTGGTCGGCCATGTCGGCGAACTGGCCGCGGCGCATGGCCTCGACCTCCTTGCGTAGGTCGTCCAGTTCGGACTGCCGCGCCATCTCGTCGAAGCTGGCGCGGAACTCCGAGGCCATGCCCCGCAGCTTGGCCACGAACTGGCCCAGCCGGCGCAGCAGCATCGGCAGGTCCTTGGGCCCCACCACGATGAGGGCGACGGCCGCGATGATCAGATATTCGAGGGCGCCGACTTCGGGGAGCATAGGGCTGGCCTAAAACAGAAGCGCCGGCCGCGATCAAGCGCAGGCCGGCGCGGGAGGGCGAATAGGTCGCGGCTCAGCCGCGCGCGCCGTCTTTCTCGTCCTTGGGCAGCGGCTTGGCGGCCTCCTCCGGGGTGTCGTCGCCCTTGAGGCCCTCGCGGAACGCCTTGATGCCCTTGGCGGTGTCACCCATCAGGCCGGAAATCTTGCCGCGACCGCCAAAGAGGACGACCAAGACCAGGACCACCAGGGCCACGTGCCAGATGCTGAAGGCGCCCATGGGCTGAACTCTCCTTGGACCCGGACCCCACTGGTCCCGATCCCATATCTCACGCCGCTATATAGTCTGTCCGTCGCCAGCAAGCCAACGCGGCCTTTTCCCTCAATGATCCTCGCCCAGGAAGTCCACGTGGAATTCCGGCGCGTCGGCCTCCAGCGGGTCCTCGTCGAGCGACGGCGCATTGGGGTCGGGCACGGCGAAGTCCGGCGGCAGATCCAGCGACAACAGGCCCGCGACCTTCATCTCCGCGATCCCCGGCAGGTCCCCCAAGGTCGCCAGGCCGTAGTGTTCCAGGAAGCCGTCGGTGGTGCCGTAGGTGACCGGGCGGCCTGGCGTGCGTCGGCGGCCGCGCATGCGCACCAGGCTCAGCTCCAGCAGCACGTCCAGCGTGCCCCGGCTGGCCTGCACGCCGCGCACCGCCTCGATCTCGGCCCGGGTGACCGGCTGGTGGTAGGCAATGATGGCCAAGGTCTCCTGGGCGGCCTTCGACAGGCGGCGCGGCTCCTCGCGTTCCTCGGTCATCAGCCACGCCAGGTCTTCCGCGGTC
Source organism: Phenylobacterium deserti (assembly GCA_943332615.1). Lineage (GTDB taxonomy): Bacteria > Pseudomonadota > Alphaproteobacteria > Caulobacterales > Caulobacteraceae > Phenylobacterium > Phenylobacterium deserti_C. Next base: position 2,288 of record CALQQB010000019.1, on the reverse strand, counting down.
TGAAACCGCCAGCCGCCGGCGATCTCCGCCAGCACGACGCCGCGACCAGCATAGCGCGCGGCCAGTTCCTCCAGCCCGCCCGGGATATCCGCGCCCTCGGGCAGGCGGTTGACGAGGTCCTTGCGGGTCAGCGGCCCGGCGGCGGCGAACAGCAGGGCCTCGATCTCGCGGGCGGTCTCCATCCGGTCGCTCATGCGATCTTCTCGCCTTTCCGGGCGCGCAGATAGATGTCGGCGAAGGCTTCCAGCTGGCGGGCTTCCAACTCGCCTTCCTTCACAAGCTCCAGGCTGGCCGACAGCGTCGAGGCCACATAGGAGGCCCGGCTGGGCCCGGCGGTCCGCGTGCCCATCGGCGCCACACCGGCCAGCGCCGTCCAGCGGTCCAGGTCGGGCAACAGGCGGCGCAGGCGGTCGCGGGCGTCCTCCAGCGGATAGGCCACTGGCGCGGCGGGCGTGTAGCTGCGCTGTCCCTCCTTCTGGCGCTGGCTGATGTAGGCGGTCATCAGGCCATAGAGGTCGCCCTCGAAGCGGCCGGATGGGATGATGCGGATCGCCTCGGGATCGCCGCGCACGAACACCTCGCGACCCAGCTGGGCGCGGGTGCGCAAGGCTTCGGCCGCGTTGCGCATGGCCTCAAGCTTGGCGAGGCGGAAGGCCAGCCGGGCGGCGACCTCCTCGGCCGGCGCCTCCTCGGCCCTCGGCTGGTCGGGCTTGGGCAGCAGCAGGCGCGACTTCAGATAGGCCAGCCAGGCCGCCATCACGAGATAGTCGGCCGCGAGAGAGAACCGGCGGCGGCGCGCCTCCTGCACGAAGGCCAGGTACTGCTCGGCCAGCTTCAGGACCGAAAGCTTCAGCAGGTCCACCTTCTGCGTGCGGGCCAGCGCCAGCAGCACGTGCAGCGGGCCCTCGTAGCCGTCGAGGTCGATGATCAGCGCCTCGCCGTCCTCGGCGGCGGTGGCCGCGGCGGCGAAGTCGAGGCTGGGCTGAACGCCTTGGCTCATGCGGCCCACCCTCCCTCAAACGCCGCGTCGAAGCGAGCCCGACCCTCCGCCGCGTCGAAGGGTTCCACAGCTTTCGGCAGCCGCGCCAGCGCCGCCTGGGCGCGCCGCAGCGCCCGGCCCCGCAGCCGACCCGCGCCGGCGACCACCGCCTGCATCTCCGCCATGTCGCCATTGCAGTGCAGGACCATGTCGCAGCCGGCCGCGATGGCGGCCTCCGCCCGGTCCTGGAAACCCCCGGCCAGCGCCTTCATCGACAGGTCGTCGCTCATCAGCAGCCCGTCGAAGCCGATGGCGCCCCGGATCGCGCGCCGCATCACCGAACGCGAGGTGGTGGCCGGACGCCTGGCGTCGATGGCGGCGTAGATGACGTGGGCGGTCATCGCCATCGGCATGTCGGACAGCGCCTTGAACGGCGCGAAGTCGCGGGCGTCCAGGTCGTCCCAGCTGGCCTCCACCACCGGCAGTTCCAGATGGCTGTCGGCGCGGGCGCGGCCGTGGCCCGGGATATGCTTGAGGATCGGCAGCACGCCGCCGGCGATCAGGCCCTCGGCGGCGGCCCGGCCCAGGCAGGCCACTTCGCCCGGGGTCTCGGCATAGGCCCGGTCGCCGATGATCTCGTGGCCGGAGGGGTCGGGCACGTCCAGCACCGGCACGCAGTCCACATTGATCCCCAGCGCCGCCAGGTCATGGGCCAGCAGGCGCGCGCCCAGCCGGGTGATCTCGCGGCGGAACAGCGGGTCGTTGGAGGCCAGCCGGCCGTAGGCGCGGCCCGGCGGATAGCGCCGCCAGTGCGGCGGGCCCAGGCGCTGCACGCGCCCGCCCTCCTGGTCGATCAGCACCGGCGCGTCGGCCCGCTGCACGGTCCGGCGCAACTCGGCGACCAGCGCCCGCACCTGCTCGGGTGTCTCCACGTTGCGCTTGAACAGGATGAAGCCCCAGGGCCGGACCTCGGCGAAGAAGGCCTTCTCCGAGGGCGTCAGCACGGCCCCCGCGCAGCCGAGAATGGCCGCCGCGCAGGTCACCGGACGAAGCAGCTCTTCCCGGCGCCCTCGAGCTTGGCGCAGAACGCCTGGGCGGCGGCCTTGGAGGCGAAGCCGGTAACGGCGGTGCGATAGAGCACGCCCCCGTTCTTCTCGATCTTCTCCACGCCCTTGCCCTTGCCGGCCGCCAGGCCCGGGGCGACGGCGACGGCGTCCTTCCAGGCCTTCTCGGCCAGCGCGGTCGAGGAGACCGCGCCGATCTGGACCGAGGCGGCTCCGCCCGACGCGACCTTGGCGGCTTCGGCCTT
>CALQQB010000018.1 GCA_943332615.1 Phenylobacterium deserti | reverse complement strand
CGGCGCTCGTGCCGCGAGGGGATCTGCGGCTCCTGCGCCATGGTCATCGACGGGCGCAATGCGCTGGCCTGTCTGCAGGGCCACGACGAGTGCAAGGGCGACAAGATCTCCATCGGCCCGCTGCCGCACATGCCGGTGGTCAAGGACCTGGTGCCGGACCTGACCCTGTTCTACGCCCAGTACGCCTCGATCGAACCCTGGCTGCACACCGAGACGCCCGAGCCGCGGACGGAATGGAAGCAGTCGCCGGACGACCGCGCGAAGCTGGACGGCCTCTACGAGTGCATCCTCTGCGCCTGCTGCTCAACCTCGTGCCCCAGCTACTGGTGGAACCAGGAGAAGTACCTGGGCCCCGCCGCCCTGCTCCACGCCTACCGCTGGATCATCGACAGCCGCGACGAGGCCACCGGCGCGCGCCTGGACGAGTTGGAAGACCCCTTCAAGCTCTATCGCTGCCACACCATCATGAACTGCGCCCAGGTCTGCCCCAAGGGCCTGAACCCCGCCAAGGCCATCGCCGAGATCAAGATCATGCTGGCCGACCGGGTGGTGTGAGCAACCCACAGAGTGTCATCCCGGATTCGCCGCAGGCGAAGACCGGGACCGACAAACGCTTACGGCGCCGTCCTCAAGTGGGCGGCGCCGTTTTCGGTTCAGCATTTCGGTAGCCGTCGACCTCGTCAGAGGCTGCTCATGCGACCCGACCGGGACGCCGAACAATCCGGCAAGGCGTCACCGCAATCCATCTCTTCGAAGCCCGACATAGCGCCAAGCCAGCGTTTCGCCGGCGTGGAACGGGACCAGGGTGGAGCGTCCCAGCGTCAAGGCCGCCGGGATTGGGGTGGGGGACCGTTCCAGGATTACCGTGCGCTCATTGGGGGCGAGGCCGTAGAATTTCGGGCCGTTCTCGGAGGCGAAGGCTTCAAGGCGGTCAAGCGCGCCTTCCTCATCGAACACCGTCGCATAGCTTTCCAGGGCGAAGGGCGCGTTGAAGATGCCCGCGCATCCGCAGGCCGCTTCCTTGTCTCCAGCGGCATGGGGCGCGGAATCCGTGCCCAGGAAGAACCTCGCGGACCCGGATGTCGCGGCCCTTCGCAAGGCGAGCCGATGGGGCTCCCGCTTGACGATCGGCAGGCAGTAGAAATGCGGACGGATTCCGCCGTCGAACATGGCGTTGCGATTGATCGCCAGATGGTGCGGGGTGATGGTCGCCGCCAGATTGGGGCCGCCGGCCTCGACGAAGGCCACCGCTTCGGCCGTGGTGATGTGTTCGAACACCACCTTGAGCGCCGGAAAATCGGCGATCAGCTTCGCGAGGATGCGTTCGATAAAGACGGCCTCCCGGTCAAAGATATCGACATGACGATCCGTGACCTCGCCATGCACCAGCAGCGGCATGCCGATACGCTGCATGACCTCGAGCACGGGCCGGATGGTACGGATGTCGGTGACGCCGTGTTGGGAATTGGTGGTGGCGTGCGCGGGGTAGAGCTTGCAGGCGGTGAACACGCCTTCCGTAAAGCCGCGCTCGACCTCGCCGGTGTCGATGGTGTCGGTGAGATAGCAAGTCATCAGCGGCTCGAAGGCGAGGCCCGGCTCAACGACGGCGAGGATACGCTCTCGATAGGCCTTGGCGGCCGCGACGGTCGTGATCGGCGGACTGAGATTGGGCATGACAATCGCCCGCGCGAATTGCCTGGCGGTGTCATTGACGACGGCAGCGAGCATCTCGCCGTCGCGCAGGTGGACATGCCAGTCGTCGGGTTGCCGAAGGGTCAGGCGGCGCCCGGCCGTGGGACCAGCGGCCTCTTCGTTCATCGGCCTTTCTGAGATCGTCACCATGGGCTCCTTGGCCGGCGCAGCGGGGTGTCAAAGGGCAACACGATTGGCCTCCATGCTCACATATCGCGTCAGCAGGTCCGCGAGGAGTGTGTTGGGGAACCGGCGGTTCGGAATGATGGCATAGAAGCTCTCTGTGAGCTGCGGGATGCGGCAATGCTCGACCAGCGCCCCGGATGCAAGCTCGTCGCGGACGACGATGGGCGGCACCAGCGTCACGCCTTCACGCTCACGGGCCAGCAGGCGCAGCATTGCCATGTCATCGACCTCGGCCATGATGATGGGGCGGATGCCGGCCAGATCCAGCAGACGGTCGAAACCGACCCGGATGTCGCTGTCCAGGCTCGGCAGCAGGATCGGTTCGCTTCGAAGATCCTCCGGAAAGCGGAACGGGGGTTTGCCGGGCCGAGGGCGGCCGACCAGGCTGACGGGCTGCTGGTTGAGCAGGTGGTTGCGAAAGGGCGCGCGCGCGTCGCGTTGGACGGCGCTGTTTGAAAGAACCACATCGATGGCGTGGGCTTCGAGCTGTGCGAGCAGGTCGCGTGTGGCGCCGGAGCGCACGATCAACTCCACATCAGAGCGGCCGACCAGCGGGCGCAGAAACTCAAGCTGGAAGTTGCGTGACAGGGTCGTGAGCGCGCCGACCCTCAGGACCTGACGGCTCGCCAGAGGCCGCCCGTCAAGGGTGCTCATCAGCTCGTCGCCCGCCTGGAACACGGTGTCGGCATAGTCGAGGGCGATCTGGCCGGCCTCGGTCAGGACGAGCCGTCTTCCCACGCGTTCGAACAGCGGGTGACCCATCTGGTGTTCGAGCTTCTGAATCTGCACCGAAAGCGCGGACTGCGACAGGTTCAGCCGCCCGGCCGCTCGCGTGAGCGTGCCTTCGTGCGCAACCGCCCAGAAATAGCGGAGGTGGTTGAAGTTCAGGCTCTTCATATCGTTCCATAAAACAGAACGAAACGACCTCAACAATGAATTTTCCAACGGCTGGCGAACGGACTACCTCGACCTCCGACCCGCACAACGCGGCGAGGGGGAAGACCATTGCCAACCGATCTCTTGCCGTTTGTCGGCCCCTTGGCGCTGCTGCTGAGCGCCGCCGCCGGATTTCTGAGCCCCGGCCGGAGGCCGCGCGTCCTGCCGCGGCTGGCTGAGGCCGCGGCCCTGGTCGCCATCCTGGCCGCATCGATCTCGGCGGCATCGCTGATCCTGCAGGGCGCGGGGGACAGCCGGCTGATCGGGCTGCAAGGCGTCGGTCTATCGATCCGGCTCGATGCCATCAGCGTCGTGATGCTGCTGCTGGTCTCGTTCATTGGCTGGGTCGTTGTGCGCTACACCGCAACCTATCTGGACGGTGAGATGCGGCAGGGCGCGTTCACCGGCTGGCTTTGCCTGACCCTGGCCTCCGTGCTGCTCCTCGTGCTGTCGGGCAATCTGGTGCAGCTCGTTCTGGCTTGGGTCGCGACGAGCCTGTTTCTGCACCGCCTGCTGCTTTTCTATCCGGACCGGATCGCGGCGCGGCGTGCGGCGGCCAAGAAGTTCGTCACCGCGCGGATCGCCGACGTAGCCCTGATCGGCGCCGCGGTGCTGCTGGCGCTCGCCTACGGCACGACCGATATAGCTGCCATCCTCAGCGCCGCCCGCGCCGGGGACGGCGGCGGCCTGGCGATCGCCGCAGCGGGCTTCCTGGCGGCGGCCGCGCTCTTGAAGTCGGCGCAGTTCCCGACGCACGGTTGGTTGACGGAGGTGATGGAAACGCCAACCCCCGTCTCGGCGCTGCTGCACGCCGGGGTCATCAATGCCGGCGGGTTCCTGCTGATCCGCTTCGCCAACGTGATGTTGCTGGCTCCCGGCGTCCTCGCGGTCCTGGTCATGATCGGCGGGTTCACCGCGCTGTTTGGCGGGCTGGTGATGCTGACGCAACCGGCGGTGAAGACCTCGCTGGCCTGGTCGACGGTCGCTCAGATGGGCTTCATGATCCTGGAGTGCGGGCTTGGGCTGTTCCCGCTGGCCTTGCTGCACATCGTGGCCCATTCGCTCTACAAGGCCCATTCCTTCCTGGCCTCCGGCGGCGCGGTAGACCTGATCGCCGCCAATCGCAGGCCCGGTCCCGTGGCCATTCCCAAGGCCGGCGCGGTCGGGCGCGCCTTTCTGCTGGCGCTGGCGATCTTTGCTGTCGTCGGCTTCGGCTTTGGCTTCCAGCACAAGTCGCCGCAGGCCATCGCGCTGGGCGCCATCTTGATCTTTGGCGTCGCCTACATGCTCGCGCAGGGTCTTGCTGACGCCGCGCCAAGAGCCTTAACCCGGCGCACGATCGTCTACGCGGTCGCCACTTCCGTCAGCTACTTCGCGCTGCAGGTCTTCGCCGTCTGGCTGACCGCTGGCGCGCTGCCCGCCGCGCCGGCGCCAGGTCCATTGCAATGGGCGCTGATCGTGCTCGCGGTCATCAGTTTCGGCCTCGTCGCCGTGGTTCAGGCGATGTTCCCGCTCTGGGCCTACCACCCGGCCGCGGCGGGGCTGCGCGTGCATCTCTCCAACGGCTTCTACGCCAACGCGGTGTTCGACCGGCTGCTCAGCGGCTGGCGTCTGCGCAGCGCAACCTGATCTGCCCGGAGGAAGAACAATGACGAATGCAGAGATCTCAAGCCGGGGCACGGCCCTGAATCTCGATGCAGCCGCCGATCGCGCCACCCGGGCGATCCCTCCCGTCTGGCCACTGGCGTCGAGCGTCGCGGTCAATCCGTTCCTCGGGCAGGCCGATGAAAGCCTCGCTACTGTCGGCGCCCGTCTGCAACGGGTGGCGGGCGCGCCCGTCACGATGCCGCGAAGCTGGTACGAGGCACGGATCACCGGCGGCGTCATCACCGATGCCGATCTATCGGACGCTCTGGCGAGCGCGCCGTCGGCGCTGCGCCCCGCGAGCCTCGCGGCTCTGAAGTCCGCGGCGCGGGTGTCGAAGCCCGAGATCAACGCGGCGCCGACCATCGCCGACCTCGCTGCGGAGGCCTCAGGGATCGACTGGCCGGGCCTGATTTCAGAGCGCTTCGGGGCCTGGGCGTCTGGTTACTTCGACGAAGGCCAGGCGCTTTGGGCAGCGCCGCGCGGTAGAGGCGCCTATGGCGCCTGGCGCGCCGTCGCGACCCATGATCTGACCCCAGAGATTGTCGGCCTATCGGGTTTTGCGATCCATGTCTCGGAGGCGCCGGAAAGAGCGCCGGACTCGCTTGCCAATGTCGTGCAGCGCCTTTCGCTCCCCGCCGAGGCTCTGGAAACCTATTTCCACCAGTTGCTGATGACGCTCGGCGGTTGGGCGCAATACGCGCGCTATCAGCTCTGGCAGGCGGAACTCGGCGGCGGTGCGGACGCGACGATCACCGACTTTCTGACCATCCGCCTGATCTGGGAAGCGGCTCTGTTCAACCGGTATGAAGGCCAGATCGGCGTCCGTTGGAACGCGGTCATCGCCTCGCATGCGGCGCCTGTCACGCCGACCGCCGACCATGTCATCGACGCGATACTGCAGGAAGCCTCGGAACGCGCAGCCCAACGGTCCTTAGCTGAAACGCTCGCGGCGCCGGGGGCAGTGTCGACGGAAAACCGGCCCGCGCTCCAGGCCGCTTTCTGTATCGACGTCCGGTCCGAAGTATTCCGGCGGGCGCTGGAATCCGTAAATCCGGACATCCAGACCCTGGGGTTCGCCGGCTTCTTCGGCCTGACGGCCTCACATCGCCGCTTTGCGTCGGATGTGCAGGAACTGCGGTTGCCCGTGCTCCTGAACCCAGGCCTCATGACCTGCTCGGGCGGCGCTGACGACGCCGCAGCGGACCAGTCGGCGCGGTTCAAAGCACGTGCGAAGCGGGCCTGGGGTCGGTTCAAGCTGGCGGCTGTGTCGTCCTTCGCCTTCGTCGAGGCGACGGGGCCACTCTATGCCAGCAAGCTGGTGGGCGATGCGTTGGGACTGCACGCCACGCCCGTCCAGAACGATCCCGCACCCCGTTTTGATCCCGCCCTGGATCTCGCCACGCGGACGACCGCCGCCGAGACGGTGCTACGGGCCATGTCGCTCACGACCAACTTCGCAAGGCTCGTGCTGCTGGCCGGACACGGCGCAAACGTGGTGAACAACCCCCATGCCAGCGGGCTCCATTGTGGCGCCTGCGGCGGCTATTCCGGCGAGGTCAATGCGCGGCTGCTGGCCGGGCTGCTGAACGACCCTGAGGTGCGCAGGAACCTGGTTCCCCAAGGGATTGAGATCCCATCCGACACCCTGTTCCTCGGCGCGTTGCACGACACCACCACGGACGCGGTCACGCTCTATTCGGACGATCATCCGTCCGCCACGCATGCGTCCGATCTTCTCCAGGCGAAGGGTTGGCTTGCAGCGGCGGGCGTCATTTCCAGGGGTGAGCGGGCTTTGCGCCTGCCGCGGGCGGCCGGGGCGCAAAGCCTCGCCAGGCGTAGCCGCGATTGGGCCGAGGTGCGGCCGGAATGGGCGCTGGCCGGCTGCAAGGCGTTCGTCGCCGCCCCCCGTCGGCGCACGGCGGGTAAGACCCTCGAAGGTCGCGCCTTCCTTCATGACTATGACTGGAAGGCTGACAGGGATTTTGGGGTGCTGGAGTTGATCCTGACCGCGCCCGTGGTCGTCGCCAGCTGGATCAGCCTGCAGTATTACGGATCCACTGTGGCGCCCAAGGTGTTCGGCGGCGGCAACAAGCTCCTGCACAATGTCGTCGGCGGCATAGGCGTCGTCGAGGGCAATGGCGGCTCGATGCGCGCTGGTCTGCCCTGGCAATCGGTCCATGACGGTGAGCAGTACGTCCACGAGCCGCTGCGTCTGTCGGTCTGTATCGAAGCCCCGCGCGCGGCGATGACCGAGATCCTGAAACGCCATGACGGTGTTCGCGCGCTGTTCGACAATCGGTGGCTGCACCTCTTCGCGCTCGATGAGACCGGCCAGATGGCCTGGCGCTATGCCGGCGATCTCCAGTGGTCCGCTATGTCTGGCGCGTCTGATCCGGCAGGCACTCTGAAGCTGGCAGTCTAGCCGCCCCCTCCCGCTTCGCGGGCGGCAGGAAGCGTCGGCCGGAACAGGGCGTCCAGGCCGGTGATGACGTCGTCGATCAGGTTGGTCTGGGCCGGCGCGCTGGCGCTCAGGGAGGCGGCGCCGTGCGCGGCAGCCCAGATCGCCAGGGTGATCTGGTCGAGGGGGGGGGCGATGCGCTGCTGGGCGATGGCGACCTCTCCGACGATCACGTGCAGCACGGCCAGGGCCGCGGCGCGGGCCTCGGCGACCGGGGCGAGTTCGGCGATTTCGGGGTCGAACATCAGGCCGAACAGCGCCGTCTCGCACCGCGCGAACTGGAAGTAGCCGGTGGCCCAGCTGCGCAGGCGCAGGCCGTCGCCGGCCGCGCGGTCGGCGGCCTCCAGCTCGCGCCGCAGCTCCTTGAAGCCGCCGGCCGCCAGCTCACCCAGCAGCTCGGTCTTGCTCTCATAGTGGTGGTAGACGGACCCGGTGGTGATGCCGGTCCGCGCGGCGAGCGCCCTCAGGTTCAGCTGCTTGAGGCCGCCCTCCTCAAGCATGCCGCGCGCCTCGCGCATCAGCCGCCCGCGCAAGTCGCCCACATGATATCGCCGCCCGGCTTCCATGGGGGGGATCATAGGCGCGCGGCGGAGGGGCAATCCACCTCTGCTTGGATGAACCGCGGTTGAAAAACCCTAGTTCCGGGTCGGGATGATCACCGGCAGGGTTTCGTAGCCCTTCACGAACACCGAATGGGTGCGCAGCGGGTCACCGACCAGGCGCACTTCGGGGAAGCGGGCCAGGATCTCTTCCCAGATGATGGTCAGCTGCAGCTCGGCCAGGCGGTTGCCGACGCAGCGGTGGATTCCGAAGCCGAAGGACAGGTGGTTGCGGGGCCGTTCGCGCTCGATGTCGTAGGTGTTGGGATTGGCGATCTGGGCTTCGTCGCGGTTGCCCGAGACGTACCACATCACCACCGTGTCGCCGGCCTTGATGGTCTTGCCGCCCATCTCGAAGTCGCGAGTGGCGGTGCGCGACATGTGGGCCAGCGGCGTCTGCCAGCGGATGGTCTCGGAGACCATGTTGCTGATCAGCGCCGGGTTGGCGCGCAGCTTGGCGTACTGGTCGGGGTTCTTGTTCAGCGCGTAGATCGAGCCGGAGATGGTGTTCCGCGTGGTGTCGTTGCCGCCGATGATCAGCAGCACGACGTTGGAGTGATAGTCGGTGGGGCTCAGGTCCCGGGTGGCCTCCGCGTGGGCCATCATCGAGATCAGGTCGAACTTCGGCGGGGCGTTGACGCGGTCGGCCCACAGCTGGTCGAAGGCGTCGAAACAGGCGTCGGCCTGCTCGCGCTTGTGAGCCCAGCTCTGGGCGGGGCCGTGGCCGGGCGCGTTGGTGAACATGTCCGACCAGAAGGTCAGTTCGCGGCGCTTGGGCTGCGGATAGTCGAACAGCGTGGCGAGCGTCATGGCCGTCAGTTCTTTGGAGACCAGCTCGACCCAGTCGAACTCCTCGCCGATCGGCAGGCTGTCGAGGATCTTGCCGGCCTCGGCGCGGATCAGCGGGGCCATGGCCTGCAGGTTGTGCGGGGCGACGGCCGGGCTGACGGCCTTGCGCTGCACGTCATGGCCGGGCGGATCCATGGAGATGAAGCTGGAGCCGCGCGGGCGCTTGTCGGCCTCGATCTTGGCCTCCAGGGTCTGCAGCGCGATGCCGTCGGCGGAAGAGAACACCTCATGGTTGGTATCGACCGCCATGATGTCCTGGTAGCGGCTGATCGACCAGAAGCCGGGGTAGACGCCGTTCGACGGCGACCAGTGGACGGGCGATTCCTTCCGCAGGCGCTCGAACACCGGCCACATGGCGTCGTTGACGAACAGGTGGGCCTGGGCGGGGTTCAGCGCCTCCAGCGGCGTGGTCCAGACGTCAGCCGCCGCGTTCTTGAAATCGACCGATCCGTCGTCCATGGCAGAGTTCCCATCCTGTTACCGGGTATGGGGCCTATCCAAACACTGTTCTGCAAGGGGTTGTTGCGCGATGGCCTTGGTTTGGTCTGAGTAGATATAGAGACGCGGAGCCGACCCTCTCCCTCTCGCTTTGCGGGGGAGAGGAGGCTGGCGCGCAACGAGCAAGTTGACGCCAGCGTCACTTTTGGGCATCGGAGAGTCATGAGCGACGTGGCCGCGCATGTGGTGATCGTGGGAGCCGGGCATGCCGGCGGGACGGCGGCGGCGATGCTGCGCCAGTTCGGCTATGCCGGCGCCATCACCCTGATCGGCGACGAGCCCATCGCCCCCTACCAGCGCCCGCCGCTGTCGAAGGCCTGGCTGAAGGGCGAGGCGGACGCCGACTCGCTGGCCCTGAAGCCCATCGAGTTCTACGCCGGGGCGAACATCGACTTCCGGCCGAATGTGAGCGCAACGGCCATCGATCGGGCGGCGAAGACCGTCGCCCTGAGCGACGGGTCCAGCCTCGCCTACGACGCCCTGATCCTGGCCACCGGCGCGCGAGCCATCGCGCTGCCCGTCGAGGGCAAGGACCTGGGCGGCATCCTGTACCTGCGCACGGCCGCCCATGCCGAGGCGCTGAAGGCGACCCTGGGCAAGGGCCGGAAACTGGCCGTGGTGGGCGGCGGCTACATCGGCCTGGAGGTCGCGGCGTCCGGCCGGGCCCTGGGCGCCGAGGTGGTGGTGCTCGAACGCGAGGCCCGCCTGCTGGCCCGGGTCGCCGCCGAGCCGCTCTCGACCTTCTTCCAGGCCTATCACGAGAAGCACGGCGTCCGGTTCGAACTGGGCTGCTCGGTGACCGGCTTCCAGGGCAAGGACGGTCGCGTCACCGGCGTGACGCTGGCCGACGGCCGGACGATCGCCTGCGACGCCGTGGTGGTGGGGGTGGGCGCGCACCCGAACGAGGAACTGGCCAAGGCCGCCGGCCTGGAATGCGCCCGTGGCGTGGTGGTGGACCTGGACGCGCGCAGCGTGACCGACCCGAACATCTTCGCCATCGGCGACGTCGCCCACCGGCCGATGCCGGTCTACGATCGCATGTTCCGCATGGAGAGCGTTCCCAACGCCCTCGAACAGGCCCGCCAGGCCACCTGCGCCATCACCGGACGCCCACGGCCGCCCGGAGAATGCCCCTGGCAGTGGTCCGACCAGTATGACCTGAAGCTGCAGATCGCCGGCTACGCCTTCGACGCCGACGAGATCCTGATCCGTGGAAATCCCCAGACGGCGAAGTTCGCCATCTTCCACCTGAAGGGCGATCTGGTGCAATCCGTCGAGGCGATCAACGCCCCGCCCGAGTTCATGATGGGGAAGACCCTCATCCTGTCCCGCAAGCCCGTGAACAAGGCGAAGCTTGCGGACCCGTCCATTTCCATGAAAGAGGTCGCCGCCTAAATCGCGGTGCTTGAGGGGCGTATGGCCAAGATCACCTATATCCAACACGACGGCACGGAACATGTGATCGACGTGAAGACCGGACTTTCCGTCATGGAAGGCGCGGTGAAGAACAATATCCCGGGCATCGACGCCGACTGCGGCGGCGCCTGCGCCTGCGCCACCTGCCACGTCTATGTGAAGGACGAATGGCTGGAAAAGACCGGGACCCGCTCGGCCATGGAGGAGTCGATGCTCGACTTCGCCGAGGGCGTCGAGGCCAACAGCCGCCTGGCGTGCCAGATCAAGGTGACGGACGCGCTTGAGGGCCTGGTGGTGACCATGCCGGAGAGCCAGCACTAAGGGCGAGGTTGCTCACCCACCACGTTCAAGACCGACCGTCCCGGCTTTCGCCGGGACGATCAGGCGGGTTATGGCCTGGGACTTGGGGCGGCTTGCGGGCGGGGTTGGCGCGGGTCGAGCGGCGAGGGGTGCGGCGGCTGCGGGGCGAGACGCTGCCGCAGCTGATGGCCGACCCGCGGATGCCCGGGCGCGACGGACGCACGCGGACTTCCAGGCAGAGCAGGCGCTGTATTTTGGGCCGGAGCCCGGGGCCCTGCGCCCTCAGTTCGTGAAGCTCAGTTCCGGCTGACTTACGGACTGAGCCTCCTCCGGCAGGTGGCAGGTGAAGGCCGCCCCGGCGCCGGGCTCGCTCTCCAGGGCCACCCAGCCGCCGTGCAGTTCGGTGAGCGCCTTCACCAGCGCCAGCCCCAAACCTGGCCCGCCGCGTTCTCGGCCGATGAAGCGGTCGAAGATGTGGGCCTGGACGTGGAAGGGGATACCGCGGCCGGTGTCGGCCACCTGCAGTTGCACCTCGCCCAGCGCCTTGCGGGCCGAGAGGGTCACCGTGCCGGCGGCGGGGGTCTGGCCGATGGCGTTCTCCATCAGGTGGTCCAGCACCTGGGCCAGCCGGCGCCGGTCGCCGCGGATGATGCCCAGGTCGTCGGGCAGGTGCAGGACGATCGCCACTTTCCCTGCCTCGGCGAGCTCCTGCCAGCGTGCGGCCGTCTCGACCATCAGGTCGGCGACGCTCAACGGACTCAGATCCAAAGCCATCTCGTCGGCGTCGATCTGGGCCATGTCCAGCACGTCGTCGATGGAGCGGGCCAGCTGGATGGCGGCGGCCTTCACGGAGGCGGCGTGGCCGCGCGCGCGTTCCGGCAGGGCGTCGCCGGCATGCTCCAGCAGCTCGGAATAGCCGATGATGGTGGTGAGCGGGGTGCGCAGTTCATAGGAGACGTTGCCGACGAAATCGCGCTTGAGGCGTTCGGCTTCGCTGAGCGCCGCCTCGCGGTCGGCCAGCGCGCTTTCCAGCCGGCGCGCATCGGTGATGTCGGTGAAGGCGATCAGGGTGGCGCCGTCGGGCAGCGGGCGGGTGCGGTATTCCACGACGCGGTCGTCGGAGGTCTGGGCCTCGCCGGTGATCGGCATCCGCGCCGAAGGATCGGGGTCGGCGACGCGGCCTTTCAGCTCGGTCCAGAAGCTCTTGTCATGAAGCTTGTGAATGCAGAGCTCGACGATGCCCTCGAAGTCACCCGCCGCCTCCAGCTGCAAGGGCGTGATGTTCCAGAACCGCTCGAAGCTCTCGTTGTGCAGCCGCAGCCGGCCGTCGGAGCCGAACACCGCCACCGCGTCCGACAGCTTGTCCAGCGTGGCCTGCTGCACCTGCACCAGGGCGGAGAACTGGGCCTTCATCTTTAGGTCGTCGGTGATGTCGGCGAACAGCAGCAGCAGGCCGCCACGGGGATGCGGCTGGCGCACCACGCGCAGGGTTCGCCCACCGGGTGTGCTCCACATCTCGTCGGGCTCGGCCTCCAGCTGCTCGTAGCGCATCAGCTCGCCGGCCTTCCACTTGCCGTAATCGGCGGTCTGCGGGAGCTTTCCCCGCTGGCGCAGGCGATCCAGGATTTCGCCATGCGTGGGCCGGTCGATCATCCAGGCCGGCTCCAGGCCCCACAGCTCGGCGAAGGCGGTGTTATGAAAGGTCAGGCGCTTAGCCTTGTCGAACACCACCACCGCGTCGTCGATACGGTTCAGGGTCTCGTCGTGGGCTTCGATGTTGCGCTTGGTCTCCTCGCGGGCTTCTTCCAGGTCGGTGATGTCGTCGGTCCAGACGCCGACGCCGCCGCCGTCCAGCGGCTGGGCGATGATGTGGAAGGCGCGACGGCGGCCGCCGAGGCTGAGCCAGCGCACGCCCTCACGCCGCTGTCCCAGGTTGGCGGCCTCACTGGCCAGCAGATCGGCGCCGCGGTCGAAGGTGGCCCCGCGCCCGGCCGCCTCGTCCAGGTTGGCGGCGTCCACGGCCTTCAGCCAGGCGGTATTGACCCAGACCGGCGAGCCGTCCGCCGCCGAGATCCAGGCCGGGGTTGGCCGGGCGTTCAGGAAGGCGGCGAACCGCGGCGCGGTCGGCAGGCCCTGGTCCTCGCCCAGCACGGCCAGGATCCGCAGCCAGGCGAGGGCGCCGGCCGCGCGGCCCTCCACCGTCACCACGCCGGCCGGGCCCTTGACCTCGAAGGCGCAGGCCTCGCCACGTTCGAACAGGGCGCGCAGGCTGCGCGCGTGGTCGGGGTCGGCGCGCATCAGGGCGTTGAGCACCGCCTGGGCGTCGGTCTCCGCCAGGCCCAGGGCTACGCTGCAGACCGCCAGGCTTTCCTCGCCGGAGGCCAGCAGGGCGCGGCCATCCTCCACCGCGAGCAAGGCCGAGTCGAAAGCCTCCACCGAGGCCTGGGCGGTCTCAGCGCCGAGCTCGAGCTGGCGGACACGGGCGTTGAGGATCGCCACCCGGCGGTCGGCCACGCGCCGCTGGGCGAACGCCCAGAAGACCGCGGAAACGGCGAGGCAGACGGCCCCCACCGCGGCCGCCAGGATCAGTTCGTGCGCGCTCATCGACGACCCGGTGAATCAGACCGCGAAGCTTATGGCGCGGTCGGCGTTCTAACGGCAGGGATTTTCCCCAAGCAGGATATTCCCCCGTGGAAAATTTCGGCGAGAATGGTCGCGATGACAGCCATCCTCTACCCCGTGGCGACCAACGCCGAGCAGGCCCTGTCCCGACCGAAGGGACGCGCGGCCCGCGAAAGCGACGCCCGACGGCGCGCCGGCGACGCCGTGGCGTTCGCCTCCGAACCTGTGGGGCCGGCCTTCACCACCCGCGAGGCGGCGCTGGACGCCTACCGGGGCAGGGTGGAGGACGAGCGCACCGGCGCGACCCCGGACATCGAGGATCGCTACTGCCGGCTGGTGGAACAGATCGCCGACGGCGCCAAGCCGCCCAGGCCGGTGGCGGCGACCTATGCCGACGGTCACCGCTGGCCGCCGCCGGCCAAGGCGCCGCGCACCGTCTGGCGGCTGTCGGTCTCCTACTGGCGGATCGGGACGGCCGAGCGGCCGATCGAGGCACCCCAGGCGCGGGCGGCGCGCCGCTCGAGACAGCCCCTGGAGGCCGACGCCCTGCGCGCCATCGCCCAGACCCCGATGCGCGCCACCAAACCGCAGCAACCCCTGGACATCGGCCTGTTCGAAGTCCGCCCGCCGGAGGCCCCGCACATCGTCATGCCGGATGAGTGAAGCTGTAATGGGCCTCGCGCCCTCCCTGGACGACCTGGCGGAGATCGCCGAGCGCGCCTTCGCCGACCTGCCCGAGGGCTTTCGGAAACTGGCCGGCGAGGTGGTGTTCCGCGTGGACGACTTCGCGGCTCAGGAGATCCTCGACGAGATGGGCATCCAGGACCCCTTCGAGTTGACCGGCCTCTATTCCGGGGTCAGCCTGGCGGAGCGGTCAGCCTTTGGCGCCGAGCCGGAACCCAGCCGCGTGTTCCTCTACCGCCGCCCGATCCTGGACGAGTGGGCCGAGCGCGGGGACGTCACCCTGGAGGAACTGGTCACCCACGTCCTGGTCCACGAGGTTGGCCACCACTTCGGGCTGAGCGACCCGGATATCGAGGCGATCGAGGCGGCGGAGGCCTGATTGGGGACGAAAGTGACGCCCCCGTCATATTCGTTGACGGAACACCGATCAGATCGCATGGTCCGCGACCCACGAAGGCAGGAGCGCTGACCGATGGCCGCTGACGGCAACATCACCAAGGACATCATCTACGACGCGGTCGCCCCGGACGACTTCGAGTCGATGCTGGAACTGGACCGCTACGGCAACCGCTCGACGGCCTTCGATAAGATCATCTCGGCGACCCACGACCACTTCTGGGATCCGCTCGACAAGCGCTACATCGACTTCGACGAGCCCTTCGACATGGAAAACACCATGATCCTCCCGGAGGAAATGGTGATCTCGCTGCAGACGGAATACGTCTCCAGCCGCCTGACGACCCGCAAGGACCGGGTTCGGTTCGTGAACGCCTTCACGCTGCGGACCTTCTCCTCGATCCTGCACGGCGAGCAGGGCGCGCTGAACCTGTCGGCCAGCCTCTGCCACGTGCTGAAGGACCAGGGCGCGCAGGAATACGCCGCCAACCAGACCCGCGAAGAGGCTCGCCACGTCACCGCCTTCGCCAAATATATCAAGGCCCGCTGGGGCAAGCCGGTGGAGTGTGGCCCGACGCTGAAGGCGCTGCTGGTCGACATCATCGGCAGCCCCGAAGTCTACAAGAAGATCATCGGCATGCAGATGCTGGTGGAGGGCCTGGCGATGGGCGCCTTTGCCACTGTCTTCAAGCTGACCAACGACCCGCTGGCCAAGAAGCTGATGCAGCTGGTGATGACCGACGAGGCCTTCCACCACAAATTCGGGAAGATCTGGGCCGACCGCACCATCCCGCACCTGAGCGAGAAGGAGCACGAGGTCATCGAGCTCTGGGCCGCCCAGTGCTTCCAGACCCTGCTGTTCAACCTGGTGGGGCCAACCCAGCAGCGCAGCCTCTACGAGGAATTCGGCCTCGACCCCGAGATCGTCATCCAGGAACTGGGCGCGATGATCACCGACGAGACCCGTCGCGAGGGGATGAAGGAACAGGCCAACATCTTCCGCGTGCTGGTGAAGACCCTGCTGAACGCCGGCATCATCACCGACCGCACCAAGGCCTTCTACGCCATGTACGTCGACATCGAGGAACTGCGCGCCGAGGGCGACAAGATGATCGGCGACGAGATCGCCGAGGAAGGCATCAAGTACCTGCAGGAAATCAACTTCGCCGAAAAGGCCCGCGAGGTGCTGATCGCGGCGGAGTAGGCCTCGCGCTTTCCCTCCCGTTCATCGGGGAGGGAAAGTCCGCCTGCGGCCCCAATGGCGCGCTGGCGATCTGGAAGGCCAAGGCCAAGGCCAAGGCCAAGGCCAAGGCCGACGGCCGACGGCAAGTACCTGTGGCTGATGTCGACCAAGCCCACTCTGCCGGTCGCCATCAGGACCCAGGCCATCGCCCGCATGCGCCAGCTGGGCTTCGACGTCGGCCGCCTGGAGTTTCCGCGGCCGATGGGCAGCTGAACGCTTGAACTCGGAACGAAGGCGGAACAGGGTGGCGGCATGGATGTCTCCGCCATCACCGCAACAGTCGTCACCGTCTCGCGGCCCGAGACCACGGCCACCGTCACCCGCGGCGCCGCGCGCCTGCTGAGCGCGTTGGGCTATGCTCCGCTGGCCGAGGTGACCCTGCCCAACGGTCGCCGCGCCGACCTGATGGCGCTGGGGCCCAAGGGAGAGATCTTCATCGTCGAGGTGAAGTCGGGCATCGAGGATTTCCGCGTGGATGTGAAGTGGCCGGAGTACCGGCCCTATTGCGACGCCTTCGCCTTCGCCGTGGCGCCGGAGTTCCCGCGCGAAATCCTGCCGGAGGAACCGGGGCTGATCGTCGCCGACGGCTTCGGCGGGGCGATCCTGCGCGAGGCGCCGGTCACGGCGCTGGCCGGGGCGCGGCGCAAGGCCCTGACCCTGGCCTTCGCCCGGCTGGCCGCGCTAAGAGCGGGGGGCGTGATCGCGACGGAGCTTTAGAGACCCCATGGCCGGAAGCCAGGACTTCGCCGCCGACCCGCGCAACGCCAAGCTGAAGATCTACGTCAACGGCGCGCTGGCGCCGCGCGAGCAGGCGACGGTGTCGGTGTTCGATGCCGGGTTCGTGCTGGGCGACGGCGTCTGGGAGGGCTTAAGGCTACACAAGGGCCGGCTGCTGTTCCTGGAGCCGCACCTGGATCGGCTGTACGCCGGGTTCGACGACATTGCCCTGCCATTCCCACTGAGCCGCGCCGAACTGACCGCCGAGATCCAGCGCACCCTGGACGCCAACGGCATGACCGACGGCGGCCACCTGCGCCTGATGGTGACACGCGGCGAGAAGGCGGCGGTGAACCAGGACCCGCGCAACTGGCTGGGCAAGCCCACCATCGTCATCACCGCGGAGTACAAGGAACCGTCGCCTCAGATCTTGACCACGGGCCTGGCGCTGGCGACCTCGGCCATCGTCTGCACCCCGGCCGAGATGTTCGACATGCGGCTGAATTCGCACAGCCGGCTGGCGCTGATCCGGGCGCTGATCGACGCCATCGGCAAGGGCGGCGACGAGGCGCTGATGCTGGACCCCAACGGCTTCGTCTCGTCGTGCAACGCCACGAACTTCTTCTGGGTGAAGGCCGGGCGGGTAATGACGTCCACCGGGGACTACTGCTTCAACGGCGTGACCCGGGCCAATGTCATCGCGCTTTGCCGTCGGCATGGCATCCCGATCACGCTCGGCGACTTCGACCTGGGCGACGTGGCGGAGGCGGACGAGGCGTTCGTGACCGGCACCTTCGGCGGGCTGACGCCGGTGCGGTCGATCGACGGCCATGCGCTGCCCGAGTCGCTGCCGGGCCCGATGACCCAGCGGCTGCGGGCGGCCTATGAGGCGCTGAAGGATGAGGATTCCGGCGCGTGACGCAGGTCCGCATCGCCCCAATCCGCATCGCCATGTGGTCGGGGCCGCGCAACATCTCGACGGCGATGATGCGCAGTTTCGAGAACCGGCCGGATACCCAGGTCGTCGACGAGCCGTTTTACGCCGCCTACCTGGCCGCCACGGGGCTGGATCACCCGATGCGGGACGACGTGCTGGCGTCGCAGCCGCGGGACTGGCGCGCGGTCGTGTCGAGCTTGGGTGCGTTTGACGGGTCGGTCATCTACGAGAAGCACATGGCGCATCACATGCTGCCTGACTTCCGTCTCGATTGGATCGCGGACTGCCGGAACGCCTTTCTGATCCGTAACCCGGCCGAGGTGCTCGCATCGTATGCCGCCAAGAGAGCCGAGGTGAGCCTCGAGGACATTGGAGTTGCCCGACAGCACGAAATCTTCGACCGCGAGGCGCAACGTCTCGGCTTTGCGCCACCGGTAGTGCTTGGCGCCGACGTTCTGAACAACCCGCGAGGCATGCTCGCGGCCCTCTGCGCGGCCTTCGACATCCCATTCCGCGAGGAAATGCTCGCTTGGCCCGCCGGTTCAAGAGAATCCGACGGCGTCTGGGCTCCCGCCTGGTATGACTCCGTCGAGCGCTCAACCGGCTTCGAGGCGCCGCAGAAGCCGGCCTATCCGCCCCTCCCGGGTGACCTCCTCGCCATCGCCGATCAGGCGCGACCGCACTACGAAGCCTTGGAGCGGCACAGGCTGCGCGTCTAAGGTCTGCGCCATGCGCACCGCCCTGTTTCTCGCCGCCCTCACCTTCGCCCTCCCGGCCGCCGCCCAGCCCCTGGGCGGAGAACATTCAGTGTTGAAGAACGCCGCCGCCGCAGTGTCCGCGGCCCGGCAGAAGGCGACCATCGAGACGCTGGTCTCGTTCGGCACCCGCCACGCCGGATCGGACACGAGGTCGCCCACCCGCGGCATCGGCGCCGCGCGCCGCTGGATCGCCTCCGAATTTGCTTTAATGTCGAAAGACTGTGGCGGACGGCTGCGGATCGAGACCCCGT
This sequence comes from Phenylobacterium deserti, assembly GCA_943332615.1. Lineage (GTDB taxonomy): Bacteria > Pseudomonadota > Alphaproteobacteria > Caulobacterales > Caulobacteraceae > Phenylobacterium > Phenylobacterium deserti_C. The sequence continues at coordinate 47,741 of CALQQB010000018.1, read as the reverse complement.
CCGAGGTCATGACCGCCGAGCGGCTGGCCGGGCCGACCGAGATCCAGGATGTGCTGGCGATCCTGCCGGGAACCTCCGACCCAAACCGGGTGATCGTGATTTCCGGCCACTACGACACCCGCGTCACCGACGCGAAGAACTTCACCTCGGACGCGCCCGGCGCCAACGACGACGGCTCGGGCACGGCGGCGGTCATGGAGGCCGCCCGGGTGCTGTGCCACCACAGCTTCCCCGCCACCCTGGTGTTCGCGGCCCTGGCCGGGGAGGAGGAGGGGTTGCTGGGCGGCAAGGTCCTGGCGAACTATGCCGTCAAGCAGGGCTGGAACGTCGAGGCCAACCTCAACAACGACATCGTCGGCAACACCGAAGGCATCGGCGGCGCCCGTGACAACACCCACGTGCGCATCTTCTCCGAGGGCACACGATCCACCGAGACGCCGGAACAGGCCGACCGACGACGTTACAACGGCGGCGAGGTGGACAGCCCGTCGCGCAACCTTGCCCGCTACATGGACCGGCTGGCCGACCAGTACCTGACCAACTTCGACGTGGTGATGGTGTACCGTACGGATCGGTACTCTCGAGGCGGCGACCAGGTGGAGATGCTGAAGGCCGGTTTCCCGGCGGTGCGCGTCACCGAGGCGGTGGAGAACTACACCCGCCAGCACCAGGACCTGCGCACCGAGAACGGGATCAGATACGGCGACGTGGTCGAGGGCGTGGACTTCGCCTACCTGGCCCAGGTCACCCGGCTGAATGTGGTGACGATGGCGGCCCTGGCCAGTGCGCCTGCCCCGCCGACCGGCGTGGACATCAAGGGCGCGGTCAGCGCCGATACCACGGTGAGCTGGAAGCCAGCCAAGTACGCGGCGGCCTACCGCGTCTGGTGGCGGGCGACGACCGATCCGGTGTGGAAATACTCTCGCGTGGCCGGGGTGTCCGGCGAGCTCAAACTGCCGAATGTCAATATCGACGACTGGTTCTTCGGAGTGTCGGCGATCGGGGCGGACGGCCACGAGAGCCCGGTGGTGTTCCCGGGCGCGGCGGGAACCCTCGAGCGCGGGGTCGCGGCGCCGGCGAAGTAGTTCCTCCCCATCAGGGCGGGTGGCGCGAAGCGCCGGAGGGGGTCCTCCACGGCATCGCCGCCGCGGCCCCTTCGGCATCTCCGAGGCGTCCGGTCAGACTTTCTGAGCGGACGCCCTCACCCGCTTCGCGGGAGCTCCCCCGAAGGGGAGCAACTGCCGCTACAGGTTCTTCTTGTACAACTCGCTGAGCACGCCCCAGGCGCGTTCGGCTTCGGCCTGGTTGTAGACGGCGCTGCCTGGGACGCACCATCCGTGATTGGCGGCATAGACCTCGACATAGCCGGGCCGCTTGGTCTCGGCGAAGGTGGCCTTGAGGATGTCCTTCGACTCCGGCTGGTTCTTGTCGTCGTTCTGGGCGACGCAGCAGGCGTAGGCGGCCTTGGTCTTGGCCACCAGCAGGTGCGGGCTGTCGGCCATCTTGGTGGTCAGGCCGCCGCCATGGAACGTGCCCACCGCGCCGATGCGGTTCGGGACGGCCGCGGCCGTGCGGAAGCTCAAGGGGCCGCCCATGCAGTAGCCCTGGACGCCGACTTTCTTCTTCTTGCTGGTCTGCGGCTGGGCGTCGAGGAAGGCGACGTAGGCCGCCGCATCCTTGTCGACGCCGTCATTGGACATGGCGCCGCGATAACCCATAAGCGCCTGGCGGCCCTCGGGCGTGCCGAAGTTCAGGGTGGCGTAGGCCGCCGGCTTCGCCGAGCGATAGAAGGGGTTGGGGACCAGCACCACATAGCCCTGGGCTGCCAGCCGCTTGCCCATCTCGCGGAACACCGGGCGCAGGCCGGCGATGTCGGTCCAGATCAGCACGGCTGGCCACGCGCCCTTGCCGGACGGATAGAACAGGGCCGCGTCGGACTCGCCGTCCGCGGTCTTGACCACCACGTCCTTCTCGGTGACCGCCGCCTGGGCGCGGGCCTCCGCCGCCGTTAGGGCGACCACCGCCCCGGCGCCGATCCCGAAGCTGCGGCGCGAAAGGGCGATGTCGTCCGGCAGCCACGGATTGGTTTCGTCGTCACACATGGAGAGCCTCCCTGGCTTCGTTTCTGGTAAGTAATCGTGGGCCCGCATGTTGCGGCGTTATTTCAGCCGGCCCTAAGCCCACGCGCCGTAAGCATCCACGAACGGCTTGCCGAGGGCTTCAGCGACGGCGGGGTGGGTGATCTGGCCCTTCAGCACGTTGAGGCCCTTGGCCAGGTGCTTGTTCTTCGCCAGGGCGTCCAGGCCGTGGGCGGCCAGCAGCAGGCCGAACGGCAGGGTGGCGTGGACCAGGGCCTCGGACGAGGTGCGCGGGGCTGCGCCCGGCATGTTGGCGACGCAGTAGTGGACCACACCATCGATCGTGTAGGTCGGGTTCTTGTGGGTGGTCGGGCGCGAGGTCTCGAAACAGCCGCCCTGGTCGATGGAGACGTCCACCAGCACGCTGCCCGGCTTCATCTGCGACAGGTGCTCGCGGCGCACCAGCTTGGGTGCGGCGGCGCCCGCCGTCAGCACCGCGCCGATCACCACGTCGGCCTTCAGGATCTCTTCTTCCACCGCGTCGATGGTCGAGTACCGCGTGATCACCCTTCCCGCGAAAATATCGTCGATGTAGCGCATGCGCGGGATCGAGCGCTCCAGGATCACCACCTCGGCGCCCAGGCCCGCCGCCATCACCGCCGCGTTGGCTCCCACCACCCCGCCGCCCAGGATGCAGACCCGCGCCGGCGGCACGCCGGGCACGCCGGAGATCAGCAGGCCCATGCCGCCATTGTGTTTCAGCAGGGTCTCGCCGGCCGAGAACACGGCGATGCGGCCAGCCACCTCCGACATCGGCGCCAGCAGCGGCAGGCCGCCTTGCGCATCGGTGACGGTCTCATAGGCGATAGCCGCGCAGCCGGAGGCCAGCAGGCCCTCGGTCTGGGCCGGGTCGGGCGCCAGGTGCAGGTAGGTGAACAGAATGTGCCGAGGCGTGAGGCGCGCCCACTCCACGGCCTGGGGTTCCTTCACCTTGACGATCATCTCGGCGCCGGCAAACACGGCCGCCGCGTCGGGGACGATCGTGGCGCCGGCCCGGATGTAGAGCGCGTCCGCATAGCCCGCGCCCTCGCCCGCGCCCTGCTCGACGATCACCTCGTGGCCGTGGGTGACGTACTCGCGCACCGCCATGGGCGGCAGTCCCACCCGATACTCGTCCGGCTTGATCTCACGAGGCACGCCGACGCGCATGGGAGGCTCCTGCGGGGGAAAGAATTGCGGGTAAGGGTCGGTTTGGGGGAAGGGCGTTGCGGGGTCAAGGAGACTCTGTGGCCGTAAATCCGGCCGGCGACGTCACTCCGCCACCCCCTACTCCGGGGTCTGCGCCCGCAGCGGTCGATACCACGCCAGCTGCTCGCTGGTGGCCAGCAGCTTCCCGTCCCGGCTCCAGTAGTTCGACCGCTCGTCCGACGCCCCGCCGCCGCCGACCCGGCCCTCGCACTCCACCAGGATGAAGTCGTCCCCCACCGCGGCCAGTTCCTCGACGGTGGCGTGCAGATAGGCGGTCAGCGTCAGGGTGGTGGTCATGATCGTCGGCCCCAGGGCGTACATGGCCCGCGGCGCAGAATTGTCCGTGACCATCCCCAGCATCGCCTTGTCCAACGGCCCGCTGCGCGACCGCACCCACGCCAGGGTCCGCGAATTGCCCGTGGCCCTGGGCGGGTAGGTCTCGTCCAGGGTCCGGCGCTCGAACGCCGAGGCGCCGTAGTGCCGCGACGCGCCGGGCACGATCGGGCTGGGCAGGCTCTGCGGGTCGGGCGCGTCCGGCATCTGGGCGAAGGCGAACCCCGGCGTCGTCGGCCGCCGGGCCAGGGTAACGATGGCGTGCACCCCCACCTGGTCCGATCCGGCCGGCCGCAATTCGACTTCCCACACGCCGACGGAGCCGCCCTGGCGCAGCCGCCGTGTCCGCACATCGAGGTCGCCCGCGCGCAGCCCGGCCGCGTAGGTCAGCGTCAGCGACAGCGCCTCGCCCACCGCCTCCGGCTCGGCCTCCAGCACCCGGATGCACAGCCCGATCGCATAGCCGCCCCACAGCCCCCCGCCCGGATTGCTCCACTCGGGTCCCGCGACGGTGACCCATCGCCCGGGCGAGACGGCGACAAGGTCCATGGCGTGGGTGGGGTCGGGGGTCTGCGTCAGGCTCATGGCGCCGTTCTACCCAGCCGAAGCGGGGTTACGGAAGACGCCACGCGCCCCGACGTGCCGGGCGCTGCAACAATTGTCGCCTCCAGCCGTTGCAGCGCCACGCCACGAACCCACTCAGGTCGAGACCACGGTCACCACCAGCAGCCCCGCGCTGCCGCCGCCCGGTCCACCACGACCACCACCACGACCAAGGTCACCCAGCCCTCAGCGGACGACCTGCTGACCGGGAGGCCCGGACCCTCTAGCCCTCCCCCCATACCTCCAGCTGGCCCCGGCGCTCGACACGCCGGGCGCCGCGAAGCGTTATCAGCGCCGACAGGCCGGTCTCCGCGAGCAGGGCCTCCATCGCCGCGCGCGCCGCCGGCTGGGCCTGGTCGATCTCCGCCTGCACCTTCTGCAGCAGGTAGAGCCGGTAGGGCATCACGCTCACCCGCATCGGGTGGCTGCGCCAGAGGAACTCGACCTGCCCGATCCCCCGGTCCTGGAGGCGCGGCAGGCCGTTGGTCCCGGCCTCGATCCCGGGATGTTCGGCCAGCCAGGCGTTGGTGAAGCCCACGAAGGCTTCCACTTCCGGCAGATAGTCCTCGGCGATGAAGCGCAGCAGGCGTTTCAGGGTCTCGGGGACCGCATCGCCTTCGAACAGCTCGGCCGGCGGCGCCCCATACTCGCCCGCGTCCTGGTCGGCGGCGTTCATCCGCTCCACCCAGCGCCAGACCCGGTACGCCGTCTGCTTCATCAGCTGCGCCGGATAGGGATCGCGGCCCAGGTGGGCGTAGAGCGGCGCCACCAGCCCGTAGTCGCCGATCGTCGGACGCCCGCCCAGCAGGTAGGGCGAGGCGGCGAGATGCGCGTCGAACAGGTCCAGAAATTCCGCATAGGACGCCTCGATCGCCGGGATGGTCTCCGGCGAGACGCCGAACCCGGCCATGGCCTTGCGCATGCGCCCGCTGGCCATGGCGAACACCTCCGCCTGCGCCGCCTCGGGGGCTCCAGTGGGGGCGAGGGCGGCCGGAAAATCCTTGGCCAGGAACGCGCGGTTGGCGTCGTCGAAGTTCCAACGATAGTGCATGGCCGGGCGCAGCAGGCCCTCGCCCCCGAACAGTTCGAAGATCTGCCCGATCAGCCGGTGCGTGGGCGTGGCCGGGTAGGCCGGCAGCCGCGTTTTCCCCTGGGCCTCGAAGTGGCCGATGATCTCGGACCCGTCCTGGATCAGCGTCCCATCCGGCGCCTCAAGCACCGGGATGATCCAGCGGCCGATCTGCGGGACGATCTCGGCCCGGAACCGGGCTTCGCCGGCGGCGCGGTTCTCGAAGGCGATCCCCTGCTTGATCAGGTAGGCCCGCGCCTTGCCCGTATAAAGCGACCCCGGCGTTCCATAGAGGCGATAGGTCATGGCGGCGCGACGCTCCCAGGCCGGGCAGGGCGCCCGGCCGCAGCCACGACCGTAGCAAGGGCCGGCGGCGAGGGACAACCGGCCGCGCCCGCAGCTACGTCCGCATTTGACGCACCGGGCCGCCATATTCAGGCCCATGCCCGCCGGTTACCCGCCCTCCGAACGCCGCCGCCTGCTGACCGAACTCGTCCTGCGCCGTCAGGCCGGGGAAACCTTCGCCGCCATCTGCGCGACGCCCGGCTGGCCGAGCCGCCCCACCTTGCGCAAGTGGCTCCGCCGCCGACCAAGGCGCCACGCCGTCGCCATCGCCGCCCTCCGCGCACCGGCCGTCCGCTGGTCGCCCGCCGTGGCCGACGACGTCTGCGCATGGATCGCGCTCGACCGCTCGATGCGCGACCTCTGCGGCGATCGCAACATGCCGGACCGCAAGACCGTTGACGCCTGGCGACGACGCTTCCCCGGCTTCGCCGCCGACCTCGCGGCCGCTCGCGCCGAACGCGGCCACGCCCGAACCGGCCGCCGCTCCACGTGGTGCCCCATCGTCGCGGACGACATCTTCATGGCGCTCTGCGAGGGCCAGACCCTGAAGGCGATCTGCGCCCAGCCCGGCTACCCCGCCCCGGGCACCGTCCGCGACTGGGCCGAGGTCCGCCCCGACTTCGCCCGCACGCTCAACCTCGCCCGTCAGATCGCCTGGGAAAACCACCGCGAACAGTTCGGCGTCGATCTCGCGACGGTCGAGGGCTGGTGGAAGGAAGCCACCGGGGAGACTCCACGTCTGTTTCGGTGACATCTCCGGGGGCCGCCAGCAACCCCGGAGTTTCGGGGAGTTTCGGTGACATCGCGTAATTGAAGTAGGCCCATCCTCCTTCTTGAAGCGCAGCGATCACCTCGCTCCGACTTCGTATTTCAAGGCTTGGATGGGCCTACTTCAATTACGCGATGTCACCGAAATACTAGATGTCGGCCAGGCCGTCGGCAGCGGCCTCGGCCGCGTCGTCGATCTCTTCGAGGATGGAAGGTTCGGGTTGCACGCGACGCCTAATATCATGTTTGCCGCCCCGGGGTAGCCGCCCAACCCCCGCCCCGTTGACTCACCGCCTTCCCGCTGTATAACCGCCCACCTCTCGCCCGCCGGACCTCCAGCGGGTGCGATCCATTTTGCAACTACACTCTTAAGTACCGAAGGCGCGAACGATGTACGCGGTGATCAAGACCGGCGGAAAGCAATACCGGGTCAGCCCCGGCGATGTGCTGGTCGTCGAAAAGCTCGATGGCGAACCTGGCGCGGCGGTGGCGTTCGGCCATGTGCTGATGCTGGGCGACGGCGAGGCCGTGACCATTGGCGCGCCCGTGGTCGAAGGCGCCTCTGTCTCGGCGACGCTGGTGGAAACCCGCAAGGGTGAAAAGGTCAAGATCTTCAAGAAGATCCGCCGCCAGGGCTATCGCCGCACCCGCGGTCACCGGCAGGAAGAAACCGTCCTGCGCGTCACCGGCATCAGCGCCGATGGCAAGGAGACCAAGTGGGACGGTGAAGTCTCGATGGTGACCAAGGCCGAGTTGGACGCCCGGGCCCGTGGCCTGGACTTCGCGACCCTGAACGTCTCGAAGAAGGCCCTGAAGGCCGCCGCCACGACCCTGGCCGCCATGGCCGAGAAGCCCGCCGCCAAGGCCCCGAAGGCGGTCGATGCCGCCCCGGCCGAAGCTGCCGCCGAAGCGCCGGTCGCCAAGGCCGCTGCGCCGAAGAAAGCCGCTGCGCCCAAGAAGGCCGCCGCCAAGACGGACGACGCTTCGGAGTAATCCGGAACGCCCAGACAACAACATCAGGCGCGCCCGCGGCGCGCCGGTAGGTAAGGACAGGAGCACACCATGGCTCACAAAAAATCCGGCGGTTCTTCGCGCAACGGGCGCGACTCGGCGGGCCGCCGTCTCGGCGTGAAGAAGTTCGGCGGCGAAGCGATCAACGCCGGCTCGATCATCGTGCGCCAGCGCGGCACCAAGTTCTGGCCGGGCCCTAATGTGGGCATTGGCAAGGATCACACACTCTTCGCCCTCGTCACCGGCGCGGTCGCTTTCGTCAAGAAGCGCAACAATCGCACCTACGCCACCGTGGTGGCGACGCCGGCCGAGGTGATGGCGGCCGAATAGGCGGAACCACCTCTCTCCGGTTCCGCCCTCTCTTTCGAAGATGGCGGACCGGACAGACGACCCAGCGGGGAGTCCGGTCAGCCGGGCTCCCCGCTGTCGTTTCAGGGCCCCGTCAGAGGGCCGGGAGGTACAAGATGTGTGCACTGGACGTCAGACCCGCGATCGGGACCGAGCGCTTGATGCTGCGCGCGCCGGCGATGGACGACGCCGCCGTGATCGCCGAGCTGGCCAATGACAGCGCCGTGGCCGGCATGCTGACCCACTGGCCCTATCCCTTCACCGACGCGCACGCCGAGGCGTGGCTGATGACGGTGACCGGCGACGAGCCGGGGCCCCGCGCCGACTTCATCATCGAGCACCGCCAGTTCGGGGTGATCGGGGTCATCGGCGTGGGCGAGGTCGAGCCCGACGGCGCGGCCACGGGCCTTGGCCGTGCGCGGCCGCAGCTGGGCTACTGGCTGGGCCGCCCATTCTGGAACCGCGGCTATGCCACCGAGGCGGTGGCGGCGGTGCTGCGCTGGGCGGCGGGCGACGGGCGGCGCAATGTCGTCTGGGCCGGGCACTTCGCCGACAACCGTGCGTCCGGCCAGGTGCTGGTCAAGGCCGGCTTCCTCTACACCGGCGACGTGGAGATGACGCCGTCGCTCGGCCGGGACGGCCAGGCTGTGCCGAACCGGATGATGGTGTGGCTGGCGTGATCTGCTGAGATGACACATTTCGTGCTAAGCGCTCCCGCCATGACCGCCCGGGGCTCCACCAGATCGTCCATCGCCGCGCCATCGCTACCGTTCCAGGCGGCGGCGGTGATCAGCGGGGTCGTGGCGATGGCCGTGGCCTCGCGGTTCGCGATCCCGCTGCCCTCCGGCCTGGGCGTACCGATCACCTTGCAGACCTATGCGCTGTTCGTGCTGGCCGGCGTGTTCGGCGGGCGCCTCGCGCTGATCGCCGTGCTGGCCTGGCTGGCGATCGCGGCGCTGGGCGCTCCGGTGCTGGCCGACGGCGCCGGCGGTTGGCGGGCGGTGACCGGCCACACCGCGGGTTTCCTGGTGGGCATGGCGGCGGCGGCCTGGGTCTGCGGGCGAGGCGTGGAACGCACGCGGGGCTGGGGCCCGCTGACCGCCCTGTTCCTGGCCGGCCACGCCATCGTCCTGGCCGTCGGCTGGGCGGGCCTGGCCAGCTTCATGGATCCGGGCCCGGCGTTCACCTTCGGCATCGCGCCCTTCGTCCCCGGCGCGGTGGTGAAATCCCTGGCTGCGGCCCTGACTGTCGTGGCGGTGAAACGATGAAATTCCTCGACCAGGTTAAGGTCTATGTGAAGAGCGGCGCCGGCGGTGGCGGCGCGGTCTCGTTCCGCCGCGAGAAGTTCATCGAGTACGGCGGCCCCGACGGCGGCGACGGCGGCCGCGGCGGCGACGTCTGGATCGAAGCCGTCGAGGGCCTGAACACCCTCATCGACTTCCGCTACACCCAGCACTTCCGGGCCGACACCGGCATCCACGGCATGGGCCGCAACCGTCACGGCGCCAACGGCGAAGACGTCGTCCTCAAGGTCCCCGTCGGCACCCAGGTGATGGACGACGACAAGCAGACCATCGTCGATCTCGACCACGCCGGCCAACGATTCCTGCTCTGTAAAGGGGGCAACGGCGGGTGGGGGAACACCCAGTTCAAGGGGCCCATCAACCAGGCCCCGCGCCACGCCAACCCCGGCCTGGAGGGCGAGGAACGCGCGTTGTGGCTCCGCCTGAAACTGATCGCCGACGTTGGAATCGTTGGGCTTCCGAACGCGGGCAAAAGCACCTTCCTGGCGGCAGCCAGCGCGGCGCGGCCGAAGATCGCGGACTATCCATTCACGACCCTGTCGCCCAACCTCGGCATGGTCGATCTGTCGCTCGGAGAGCGATTCATCCTGGCCGACATCCCCGGCCTGATCGAGGGCGCCAGCGAGGGAGCTGGCATCGGGACGCGGTTCCTGGGCCACGTGGAGCGCACAGCCGTGCTCGTCCACCTGGTGGACGGGACGCAAGAGGATGTGGCCGGAGCCTGGCGCACCGTGCGCCACGAACTGGAGGCCTATGGCGAGGGGCTGGAGGACAAGTCCGAGATCCTGGCGCTGAACAAGATCGATGCCCTGGACGACGAGACCCGCGACGCCAAACAGGCCGAGTTGGAGGCCGCCGCTGGCGTGAAGGTGCGGCTGCTTTCGGGGGTGGCCAAGATGGGCGTCACCGAGCTGCTGCGCGAAGCCTACGCCCTGGTCCAGGCGAACAAGGGCGAGATCGCCGCCCAGGAGGCCGGGCCCGAGGACTGGGCGCCGTGAGCGACCTTACCCCCCTGTCTGAGCTAACCGCCGCCAAACGCATCGTCGTCAAGGTCGGCTCGGCGCTGCTGGTTGGGCCAGACGGCACGGCGCACGCCGCGTGGCTGGCCGATTTCGCCGCCGATGTGGCGCGGATCCGGGCGCGCGGCCAGCAGGTGGTGATCGTTTCGTCCGGAGCCGTGGCCCTGGGCCGACGCCGACTGGGCCTGGGCAAGCGGGCGTTGTCCCTGCCGGAAAAGCAGGCCGCCGCCGCCGCCGGCCAGTCGGCGCTGATGCGGGCCTGGGAGGAGGCCCTGGAGCCGATCGCCTGCGCCCAGGTGCTGCTGACCCGCGACGATACCGAGGTGCGTCGCCGCTGGCTGAACGCCCGCGCCACCGTCGAGACTCTGCTCACCCTGGGGGTCATCCCGGTGGTCAACGAGAACGACACCGTGGTCACCGAAGAGATCCGGGTCGGCGACAATGACCGCCTGTCGGCCCGCGTGGCGCAGCTGGTAGGCGCCGAGGCGCTGGTGCTGCTGTCGGACGTGGAGGGGCTGTACACCGCCGACCCGCGCAGCGACCCGGACGCCCGGCTGATCCCGCGGGTGTCGCACCTGACGCCGGAGATCGAGGCCATGGCCGGGGGCGCGAATGCCGTGGCCGGGGTCGGCACCGGCGGCATGGCCACCAAGCTGGAGGCCGCGCGCATCGCCAGCCAGGCGGGCTGCGCCACCATCATCACCCTGGGCACCCGCGCCCGGCCGCTTGCGGCGGTCGAGGCTGGGGCCGCCACCACGGTCATCGAGCCCGCCACCACGCCACGCGCCGCCTACAAGGCCTGGATCTCCGGTTCCCTGGCGCCGGCCGGGTTCCTCACCGTGGATGCCGGCGCCGCTGCCGCCGTGCAGCGGGGCAAGAGCCTGTTGGCCGCCGGCGTTCGGGCCGTGGACGGGCGCTTCGACAAGGGCGACGCGGTGGTGATCCGCGACGAGGCCGGCCGCGAAGTCGCCCGCGGGCTGATCCGCTATGCGGCCGACCACGCCCGCGTCATCTGCGGCCTGAAGTCAGGCGCGATCGAGCCGGCGCTGGGCTACACCTCCGGCCCCATGGTTCACGCCGACGATCTTGCGCTGGCCGCCCAAGCCGAGACTCGCTAAGGCTCAAAGCGAGCAAAAGGGGACCCCCGTGGACGACGGGACGTCAGGCCAGGGACCGCAACCCGTCCGCACCGGACGGCTGGAAGCCCTCATGCCCGGCCAGGCTGTCCCGTTCGGCGGCGACAGGGTGGCCTATGTGAGCCCCGAGCTCGCCGCCGCCTTCCGTCCTGGCGACCGCCTGGTGGTGGTGCAGGAGGCTGGCGACCTGCTGCATGTGCCAGCCATCGACCACGCCGCCGCCGAAGGCGCCGTCGCCCGCGTCACCGCGGCCTTCGCCCGGATGGGCGAGGTGAGCGACGCGGCGATCACCGCCTTCTTCGACGCCTTCGCCACCAGGCTGGCCGACGACGCCGTCTGGGCGACGATTGCTGCCGCCAACGTCGTGGATGTCGAGAGCGCTCGCGCCCGAGGCCGCTCCACCACCCGCCTAGTCGCCTCAGATGCGATGCGGGCTGACATGATCGCCGGCCTCCACGCCTGGCGCGACGCCGAGGCGCCGCGCGGCCGGGTGCTGGAGACTATCCGTCACGAAGGCTGGAGCCTCGAGCAGGTCACCGCCCCGCTGGGCCCGGTCGGCTTCGTGTTCGAGGGCCGCCCCAACGTGTTCGCCGACGCCACCGGGGTGATCCGGGCGGGCAATACCGTGGTCTTCCGCATCGGGTCGGACGCGCTGGGCACCGCTCGCGCCATCGTCGCCCAGGCCCTGGACCCGGCGCTGGCTGAGGCAGGCCTCCCAGAGGGCGCGGCCGTGCTGGTCGACAGCGCCGCCCACGCCGCCGGCTGGGCGATGTTCGCCGATCCGCGCCTGGCCCTGGCCGTGGCGCGAGGCTCAGGCCCGGCGGTCTCGCAACTGGGCGCCATCGCCCGCCAGGCCGGCACGCCGGTGAGCCTGCACGGCACGGGCGGCGCCTGGATGGTCGCCGACGCCACCGCCGACGCCGAGCGGTTCTACGCCACGGTGTTCCACTCTCTGGACCGCAAGGTCTGCAACAGCCTGAACGTCTGCTGCATCGTGCAGAGCCGCGCCGACGAGCTGATCCCGTTGTTCCTGGCGGCCCTGCAACGTGCCGGCGAACGCCGCCGGGGCTGCAAACTGCATGTGGCGCAGGCCGACTTCGCCCGCCTGCCCAAAGCCTGGCGCACCGCGCGCGCCACGATCACCCGCGCCGAAGGTCCCGTGCAGGAGCCCCTGGCCGAGCCCATCGCCGACGTCGATCTGGGCCGCGAGTGGGAGTGGGAGGAGAGCCCCGAAGTCAGCCTGAAGATCGTGGCCGATGTCGCCGAGGCCGTCGCGCTGTTCAATGCGCTCAGCCCTCGCTTCGCCGCGACCCTGATTTCGCAGGACCCCGCCGCCCACGACCGCTTCTACGCCACGGTGGACGCCCCCTTCGTCGGTGACGGCTTCACCCGCTGGGTGGATGGCCAGTACGCGCTCAACCGCCCGGAACTGGGCCTGTCCAACTGGCAGCATGGCCGGCTGTTCGCCCGCGGCGGTGTCCTGGCCGGCGACGGGGTGTTCACGGTCCGCGCCCGGGTGCGGCAGGCAGATTCGCATCTGGACCGCGGGGGCGCGCCCACCCCGCCCCGCGCGGACTGACGCCTCGATGTGGGTGGCAGGTCCGGCGCCCCGCGCGCCCGTCGGTGGCCGGCCCAAGGCGCTTCGCCTGGGATTCACGCTGAGCCGCGGCATGAAGGTCGGGCTCTACGGCGGCTCCTTCAACCCCGTCCACGACGGCCACTTGCATGTGGCCGAGACCGCCAAGCGTCGCCTGGGCCTGGACCGGGTGATCTGGCTAGTCTCACCCCAGAACCCGCTGAAGGACCGCCACGAAACGGCCAGACTGGAAGATCGGATCGCCGGCGTCCGGGCCTTGGTCCGCAGCCGGGGCATGATCGTCTCCGCCGCCGAGACCCAGCTGGGCTCAGTCTACACCGTCGACACCATCCGCGCGCTGAAGGCCCGCTTTCCCGGCGTGAAGTTCGTCTGGATCATGGGCGCCGACAGCCTGGCCAGCTTTCACCGCTGGAAGGGTTGGGTGGAGATCATGCGCGAGACGCCGGTGGCCGTGGTCTCGCGGCCGTGGATCTCGCTGAAGAGCCGTTTCTCCCCCGCCGCGCGCCGCTTCGCCCATGCGCGCCGTCCGTCGCAGGCCGCAAAACGCCTGGCGCGGACCACCCCGCCAACCTGGGTATTCCTGTTCGGCCGCTTCAATTTCCAGTCCTCGACGGCGCTGCGCGCGCGTTGCCCGCAGCGCCCCGGACCCTGACCTGAAGCCGCCGGCCGACTGTTTTGCGACAGCGGCTGACCGGGACCCTGGTTTGTGATATGCCCTGTCTAGCGAGGACACCGAAGGAGCCACCCGCTGAACGCTGAATCTGCGCCACTCGCGCATGGAGCCCCGGCTGACGCCGTCGCTTCGCTTATTGACCCGGCCCGTATCACCACCATCGAGGCCTTGATCCTTGGCCGGCTGGATGATGACAAGGCCCAGGACGTCGTCTTCATCGACCTCAAAGGCAAGTCTCCCGTCGCCGATGGCCTGATCGTGGCCTCCGGACGTTCGCAGCGGCATGTCGGCGCCATGGCCGACCACCTGTTGCGCGCCCTGAAGGACGCCGGCTACGGCCGCTGCCGCGTGGAAGGCATGCCCAGCGCCGACTGGGTGCTGATCGACGCCGGGGACGTGATCGTCCACCTGTTCCGGCCCGAGGTCCGCTCCTTCTACAACATCGAGAAGATCTGGTCCGTCGAGACCGGCGGCCACCGTCAGGCCACCGCCTAGGGCGTTCGACGCGCTGAGCCTGAACCAATTTCGGCGACGAGTGGCCTAGCAACACCGATAAAGCCGTCGCCCGGCGCCCCCGTAGTCTGGGGGCGTCGATCGCGGCTGGACATCCTCCAGGCGGGTGATCACGGTTCACCGGACGGAGGGACGCCATGTCAGAAACCTTGAGCCGCGACCTGCAGGATCAAACCGCGGGCGAGTTGGTTCGCGCCCTGGCCCAGCGCCAGGTGAGCGCGTTGGAACTCACGGATGCGGCCATTGCCCGCATCGAGACCCGTGACGTGGCGATCAACGCCGTGGTGGTGCGCGACTTCGACCGGGCGCGCACCGCCGCCAAGGCGGCCGATACGGCCCTGGCGCGCGGCGAGCGCGGCCCGCTGCTGGGCCTGCCGATGACCGTCAAGGAGAGCAACAACGTCGCGGGCCTGCCCACCACGTGGGGCAGCCCGGCGTTCGCCGGCTGGACGGCTGAGACCGATGCCGTGGCCGTGGCCCGGCTGAGGGCCGCCGGCGCGATCATCCTGGGCAAGACCAACGTGCCGCCGTTCCTCGCGGACTGGCAGAGCAACAACCCGATCTATGGCCGCACCCGCAATCCCTGGAGCCTCGACCGCTCGCCCGGTGGCTCGTCCGGCGGCGCGGCTGCAGCCGTGGCGGCCGGGATGTCGCCGCTGGAGCTGGGCTCCGATATCGGCGGATCGATCCGGGTGCCGGCCGCTTTCTGCGGAATTTTCGGCCACAAGCCGAGCTATGGCCTGGTCCCGCTGCGGGGCCATTCGCCGCCCGGCCTGGACGGCGGGCCCATCGTGCTGGGCGTGGTTGGCCCCATGGCCCGCAGCGCCGCCGACCTGGATCTCGCCCTGGGGGTCATCGCCGGCCCCGAGCCGGATGAGGCCAAGGGCTACCGGTTGGACCTTGCCCGGCCGCGCCACACCGACCTGGCCAACTACCGCGTCCTGGTGCTCGACCAGCATCCCGCGGCGACCACCGACAGCGAAATCCGCGGCGCGCTCGATGCCCTGGCGACGCAGCTCGACGGCCTCTGCGCCCAGGTGGCGCGGTCCAGCGACCGGCTGCCCGACCTGGCGGCCCAGCACGGGGTCTATATGGGCCTTCTAGGGCCGGCCATGTCGCGCGGCGCCCCGGGGGCGGAGGTCATCAACGCCCATCAATGGATGAACCTGCTGGATGCCCAGGTGGCGTTCAGGCGACGGTGGGACGAGTTCTTCGAGGCCTTCGACGTGGTGGTGATGCCGACCTTGGGCTCCGTCGCCTTCCCGCACGACGACAACCCGGACACGAACGCCCGCACCCTGCAAATCAACGGCGAGGCCACACCCTACTTCGGCCAACTGGCCTGGCCCGGCGTGGCCCTGTTGCCCAACCTGCCCTCCACCGTCGCTCCGATCGGCCAGACCAAAGGCGGCCTCCCCATCGGCGTGCAGATCATGGGGCCCTACCTGGAAGACCGCACCACCATCGCCTTCGCCGGCCTGCTCGAACGCACCTTCGGCGGCTTCAAAAGGCCGCCAGGCTACTGAGCCTCATTGCGAAGTAGCTTAGCGGCTGGATGCATGGTCGTGGGGTGCCTCAAGCGGAACGCCCCTAACTCTTGTCCGAGGACGCCCTGTTGAACGAACCCACTCCAGGTTCTCGTGAAACAACGACCCCACCGACACCTTCTTCGGAGCAGGCCCGCGCGATGTCGCGGCTGACCTCGGAACGAAGACCGATCAGCGTGCTGGCGCTGTCCAAGTCGCTGAAAATTCCCCTCGAAACCACTCGTCGCCACCTCAATGCGCTGATCAGCGAGGGCAGCTGTATCCGCGCGTCCGGCGGCGTGATTGTCCCCTCGGCGTTGTTGGCGGGTCCGGCGCACACGCACGGCGCCGCCTCCGCAAACGCCCGGCGACTTGTGCGAGATCTGGCCACGACCGGCGTCACGCCGGACTGACGGCCTTGACCGGTCGAGTCCGCCTCACCGGTGACTTGAGGCGGATCGCGCCGCGTGGTGAGTGGTCCGCACCATCTGGAAGGGGCCGCCCATGAAGAGACTTTACCTGCTGCTAGCCATCGCCCTGGTCTTCAGCGGCGCGATGTCCGCCCCCGCGGCCTCAGCCGGCCGGCCGCTGAAGATGATCGCCTTCATGAGCGACTTCGACCAGAAGGACGACGCGGTGGCGATCTGCAAGGCGGTGATGGATGGCCTCGCCCCGAACGTCAGAATCCTCGACATCACCCACGCGGTTGAGCCCTACGACATCGCCGAGGCGGCCCGCTTCCTGGCCGGCACCTCGCCCTATCTGCCGAACGACGCGATCCTGCTGGTGGTGGTCGATCCCGGGGTCGGATCGACGCGGAAGGCGATCATCGCTAAGTCCCGGCGGGGCCAGTTCTTCGTGCTACCCGACAACGGCCTGCTGACCCTGATCCAGGATCGCGACGGCCTAGCGGGCGCGCGCGAGATCACCAATACCGCCTGGATGATCGGCGAGAAGCGCTCGTCCACCTTCCATGGCCGCGACATCTTTTCCCCCGCCGCGGCCCGACTGGCGCGCGGCGACGACTGGACGCTGGCGGGGCCGGCCCTGGACGTTGCCAGGTTGGTGCGGCTCGACCTGAAGCCCGCGCGGCTCGACGCCGCCGGCGCCTCGGCCGAGGCGATCGGAACGGACGGCTCCTACGGCAACCTGATCCTCAATCTCACGGGGGAGACGTTCGCCGAGCTCGGCTATGTCCGCGGCGACGCCGTGCCGGTGGAGATCGACGGCAAGCGGTACGCCTTCCCGCTGGTCAGCACGTTCAGCGACGTGCCGGTCGGCAAGGAGCTGTTCTATATCGACTCCCGCGGTCGCCTGGCCCTCGGCATCAATCAGGCGAACTTCGCCGACGTCTACATGACCGGCAAGGGCGCCAAGCTGTTTATTCCACGCAAGGCGCCGGCGAAGCCCTAGGGCGGTGCGACGGCTCAAAAAGCGGGTGACTCTTGACCGAGGTGGAGCCGTCCCGCAGGTGATGCGGATGGACAGCCCGACACTTCACGGCCCGATCGTTCCAGCCGCATCCGGCGCCGCGCCCCGATCGATGGTGATCCTGCTGCACGGCTATGGTTCGAACGGAGACGATCTCATCGGGCTCGTCCCCTACTGGCGGAACGCGCTGCCCGACACCGTTTTCCTATCGCCCAACGCCCCACAGCCCTGTCCGGGCGCGCCGGGTGGCCGGCAGTGGTGGCCCCTGACGAGCTTCAGTCCTGAGGCCCGGGCCGCCGGCGTTCGCGAGGCCGCGCCCGCGCTCAACGCCTACATCGACGCCCAGCTGGCGGCGCATGGCCTGACCGAGGACCGGCTCGCCCTGGCCGGCTTCAGCCAGGGAACCATGGTTGCCCTGCACGTCGGCCCGCGACGCGCCCGGTTGGCCGGGATCATCGGCTATTCCGGAATGCTGGCGGATCCGGACGACCTGGCCGCCGCGCCGCATGGCAGGCCGCCGGTGCTGCTGGTCCACGGGGACGCCGACCCCGTGGTGCCTTTCGCCGCCATGCACCAAGCTGAGGCGGCGCTCGGATCGCTGGGCTTTGAGGTCACCAGCCACGTTTCGCACGGCCTGCAGCACAGCATCGACGAGGCGGGCCTGCGGCTCGGAGGCCAGTTCCTCACGCGGGTTCTGGCCTGAACCTGAGGCGGCCGGGCCTAGCGGCCCTGGAAAACCGGCTTGCGCTTTTCCAGGAAGGCGCGGCGGGCCTCCTGGCCGTCTTCGCTGCCGAAGGCCTTGCGGATGTTGGAGACCTCGTAGCGAAGTTGGCTCTCCAGGTCGGTAGTCTCGTAGGATCGGGCGATGCCGCGCTTCAGGAGGCGGAGCGTGATCGGCGACCACTCGCAGAGCTGCTGGCAGTAGGCCGCCAGGCGCGCGCCGAAGGCCGCATCATCGACCGCCTCGCCGGCCATGCCCCAGTCGACGGCTTCCGCGCCCGTCAGGGTGCGGTTCTCCATCATGAAGCGGATGGCTCGTTCATAGCCCATGACCTGCGGCAGTGTGACGGTCAGCCCCGCGTCGGGCGAGCCGCCGATGCGGGTGTAGCCGGCCATCAGCCGCGCGCTGGCGCTGATCAGGCGCACGTCGCAGGCCATGGCCAAGCCCAGGCCGGCGCCTACAGCCACGCCGTTGATCCCGCCCACCACCGGCTTGTCGCAGCGCTTGCGGAGGGTCAGCAGGAACTGGCCCACCCAGCCGATGTCGTCCAGCATCGCCGTCTGCGGAGAATAGGGCGAATAGGGTTCGGATCCGCCCAGGTCCAGGCCCGCGCAGAACGAGTCGCCGCTGCCGGTGAGCGCCACGACCCATACGTTGTCGTCTTCCGCCGCGGCCTCGACGGCAGCGATCACGCCCCAGGCGAGTTCGAGGTTCAGCGCGTTCTTCTTGTCGGCGCGGTTCAACGTGATCGTGCGGACATGCCCCGCGTCGGCGGTGGTCACGAGTGTGGTCATCTAGATTTTTCCCCTGCCCTTTTCGCGGGTCGCGTGGACCCGTTCCATCGCAGCATAGGGAACTTATGGCGGGGCGAAAGGCGGCTGAGGCTTGGCCCAGAAACCAAGAGGCGAACCCTGAGGAAGCAGAAGGATAGGCCCTAAAGACCAAGAAGCCCCGGCCGAGGTGTGACGTCCTCGGACCGGGGCGGTAGGTATCGTGTCAGCGACTGGAGAGCCGACGCGCATTGACGCGGCACGGGCCGGCCGCAGTCAACAGCGTAGAGTATCATTGTCTGGGCGTGGGGCCAATTCGCATTCTTGCGCTTGGCGCAAGCGCGAGGTGCGCGGCCCGGACGCTCTCCTCGTCAGGGCCGCGCTCAGCCACGGGCCGCGCGATCTTGGGCTCGAAACACGCGCGACTTTCGACTGTCAGCGCCGCGTCACCGGCGCATTTGTATCGACCCCAGGCTCTCCAGAAACTCGAAGGTCGCGGAGGAGACGGCACGGTTGGCGACCGCCCCTAGGTCGGAGCGAAAAAACTTATAGCGCCGCTGAAATTGTCAGGCCGACGGTCAGCGGGCGCTGCGGCGTCACCTGCCGGATCAGTCCAGCATTGAACGGATTGCCAAAAGCGAAGGTGTCGCTGAAGTCGTTCTGCGGGTTCAGCACGAACGCCTGAACGCCAAGGTGCTTGCCGGTCAGTTCCGCCGACAGCTTTGCACGGGCGTAGCCTCCCATATGCGGCAAGGTCGAATCGAAGGTCACCCGCGAGCGACCTACGTAGTTGGCCTGGCCCACCAGGCGCAGGGTCCAGTCGGTGAACACCGGGCGCGCATAACTGAGGATCGCGCCTGCCGAGATCGCCGGCGCCCCAGGCAGACCGTTCACCAGTCGGGAGGTGAAGTCCGCATTGACGTGGCTGGTCCGGACCTCGGAAAATCGACCGTTGAACTGCGCCGTGAGACCGTTCCCGGCGTTGAAGGTGACCTCGGTCTCCACCCCCAGAATGTGGGCGTCTCCGACGTTGGTGGTGTAGGGGATGCCGGACGGCCGGAACTGATCGGTCTGGATGCCCTTCCAGATATCGTAGTAGGCGGCCGAATTCACCGACAGCCGGTCGTCCAGGGCCAGCAATTTCAACCCCAGCTCGAAATTGATCAGCCGGTCCGGCGCGAACGCCTCGCGAGAAGGCGCCAGCGGCAAGGCGCCTCCGGAGTTCACCCCCCCCGCTCGGTAGCCCTCGGAGACGACGGCATAGACCAGGTCGCCGCCGCGGAACTCGCGCTGCACGGAGATCTTCGGCGAGACGCCCGTGAAGTCGCGGCCCCGGTCGAGACTGCGCGGTGGAAACCGCTCGGACACCACGTCGGAACGCGTGCGGGAGTGGACATTGAACACCCGACCGCCGATCGCCACCATCCAGCGCGGCGCGAACGTGTAGGAGACCTCACCGTAGCCGGCCAGCTCGCGGATACGATCGCGCCGATCGTCGCCATAGACCCTCACATTGGGCAGGTTCGGGTTCTGGGCCAGCAGCTCGGTAGGCGTGTGGACCCGTGTGTTGGACCCGTAGAGGCCCACCAGCCACTCGACCGGACCGGCGCCGCGAGAGGTAAGGACCATGTCCTGCACCAGCATCGTGGTCTGAGCGCGCTCCGAATAGGCCGAGGTCTGGGCGAAGTTCGTATAGAGCAGCTGGGTGTCGGTGGCGTCGTAGAGGCTGCCATAGTCATGGCGCACGACCCCGGACGAGGACGTGAACTCCCCCCAGCCCCAGGACCTGCGGAGCGTGGCAGTAACGAGCTCGATGTCGTTGACGTGCGGCTCGGCGATCCGGACAATCCGTTTCCGACCCAGACCCGGGAAGGTGTAGTGTGTGTCGTCAGAACGCAGGTGCTGGCCCGCCGCGGTCAGCCCCACGGACCAGGCGTCGGTCGGCTGCAGCAGCACCGTCAGCCGCGCGCCGCGCCGTACGGTGCGGTCGACGTTGCTGCGGCCCTGGTTCACAGCGTCGAGATAGCCGCCTTGGATCTCGTCATACGCCGAGAGCCGTACGCCCACGACATCGCCCCAGACAGGGGCGTTCACATAGCCCTCGACGGCCCGGCTGGCGTCACCGCCCTTGGTGGTGGCCCCGGCGGCGCGCAGCTCGACGGAGTAGCTCCGCAGGTCCGGCTTGCGGGTCACGATCCGGTAGACGCCGCTGATGGAGCCCGCGCCATAGAGCGCGCCCTGCGGGCCACGAGCCACTTCCACCCGTTCCACGTCCACCAGCCGCAGGTCGGGGTCGGGGGCGTTGTAGTTGATCGGCAGATCGTCGAGGTAGGTGGCGACGATCGAGCGGGCGCGGCCGGTATAGGCCCCGTCTGACAGGCCGCGCAGGAGGAGCTTGTTGCGGCCGGGACCGAGGTTGGTGGCCAGCACCCCCGCCAGCTGACCCGCCGCCTCGGCCGCGTCGGTGGCGCCCGTGGCGTTCAGCTCGCCGCGCGAGATCGTCGTGACCGCCACGGCCAGTTCGCGGGCATTGCGGACCCGCTTGGTGGCGGTAACCAGCATCTCGCTCACGGTGACCGGCGGGGCCGGGGGTGCTGGGGCGGAGCTCGGGGCTTGCGGCAAGACCACCACCGCCCCGGGGGCGATCAGCTTCCAGGTGCAAGGGGCGCCAGCCAGCACCTGGGCCAGGGCGTCGTCCAGGGTCGTGACCGCGACAAGGCCGGTGCGCGAAGTCCCGACGCAGGCGGCCGCGCCGATCAGAGTGACATTGGCCTGCTGGGCGATATCGAGCAGCGCCTCGGCATAGGGCTTCGGCTGGACGCGGAACTGGATGCGCGCCGGCGCCGCCGCGGCGAGACCGCCGCCGCTCAACGCCACCACTACAGCTGTGATGACGGCGCCCATGTCGCGTCGTGCGAGGATGGTCAGCTCCGCCTAGCCCACGGCCGCGCCTAATTACGAAGCAGCAGCAGCCCCCGGTCGGAAGGTACTGATCTTACGGGGAGCATCAAGCTCAGACGCGCCATCACCGCGGATTGATCATCCAGCACGATGACGCCGGTGATCGGCATCCGGGCGAGCTCCAGGTCGGAAATCTCGACCTGCTGGACGAACTGGCGGTTGAGGTCCGCGATCACTTCGGACAGCGGCGCGCCACGATAGACCAGGCGGCCGACGCGCCAGCTGAAGGTTTCCTGCGGATCGACCGACTTCATCTGTTCGAGGCCCGTCGCGCCCACTTCCAGCCTCAGGCCGGGGGTCAGCAGGAAGTTTCGCCCCGGCGCCGATGCGCTGAGAGGCCGCACCTGAACCCGGCCACGCGCGACCGTCACGGTGAGTTCGCCCTGCCGGTTGCGGACGTCGAACTGAGTGCCAACCACCTGGACGATTCGGCTGGAGGCCGCGACGGTGAAGGGGCGGCGCTGGTCGTGGGCGACATCGAAGATCGCCTCGCCATCGCCCAGCGTCACCCGCCGCATCGAGCGCGAAAAGCTGACCTGCAGCCGCGTCTCGGCGTTGAGATCGATCGTCGAGCCATCCGCGAGAGTGACCCGCTTGCGCTCGCCCTTGCCGGTCACATAGGTCTGGACCGCGGTCTCGGCGAGGAGGCCCGGCAGCACCAGGGCCGCGACGCTGGCGGCCGCGGCGATGCCGCCCGCGCCCACCAGCCAGCGCCGGCTGAGGCCGCTGCGCGCCGAGGCTGTCCTGGCGTCGGCCGCTAGCTGAGCGGTCACATCGTCGGCGCATGCGTCGAACTCATGCCAGAGCGCCACGGCGTTCCGATAGGCGGTCCGGTTGCCCGGGGCGGCGGCGAGCCAGGCGTCGAAATCCAGGCTGTCCAGTTCGGCAAGGTCGGCGCGTTGCAGGCGCGCGAGCCACGCGGTGGCTTCAGCCATCGCTCGCTCTTCCTGCGCCACAACAATCGTCATCGGCCCGCCTGCCCGGTCTGCGCGAATCGCGCTGAACGTGGGAGCAGACGGCGCCAGGCTGGGCCACCCCTAGGTCCGGGCCGAAATTCCTCGCGGCTCATGACCGCAGCCTTTCGGCTAGCCGCTTGATGGCGGCCGATATGTGCTGCTCGATCATCTTGGTAGAGACGCCCATCGCCTGGGCGGTGGCGGCCTGGCTCTGGCCCTCCAGCTTGTGCAGGCGGAATGCACGGCCCATCTGCGGCGGCAGTTCGGCCACCGCTTCGGCCAGCCGCCGCACCCGCTCCTTGGCGATCACCGCTTCGTCGGCGGCCGGTTCCCCCATGATGTCCTCGCCGCCCAGGGTGGCGTGGGTGTCGAGCCGCCATTCCGCGCTCCGCCGTGACGACCGCTGGTAGCTACGAACGTGGTCGATCATGACGTTGGAGGCCATGCGATACAGCAGCGCCACAGGCGCCCGCACGTCCGTGTCGGGCCCCAGGGTGGCGATCTTGAGGTACAGGTCCTGGACGAGATCCTCCGCCGTGGCCATGGAGCGCGTCCGCGAGGCCAGGAACAGCAGCAGGTTCTCGCGCTTCTCGAAGAAGGCGCGGATCAGCGGACTGTCGTCCGCCAGCTTGTCTGACGGCCCGGAAGGCGCCAAAACCTTGTTCCTCCCCAACCACGGCGCTGAAACCGCGCCCGCAATCCAACGAAACGCCGGCCCCGTCCAGTTCCATATCCTGCGGGTTCGGCAGCAGAGCCATTTGTGCGCCACGCCCATCGGGGTAGACTGTTACGCAACATGTTCTCAAGGACGGCGACAGGGGGGCGGCGATGACACAACGCACTGCCGTTCCGGGCCTGGACTCCTGGTGAACGTGCATGCGCCGCATGTGCCCGAGGCGCGGGCGCCGACGCGGGTCGCGGACTCCGGCCGCGCGCTGTTCTGGCGGCTGATCTTTATCTATCTGGCCGCCACCTTCACCGCCGTGGCGGTGTCCATGGGCCTGGGCCTGCTGGGCCTGGAGTTCACGGCCCGGCAGTGGCTGCTGTTCTGGCTGTTCGTGCCGTTCGGAACCGCCTTCTTCACCTCCATCGACCTGATCGTCATCCACCGCCAGCTGCGCCCGCTGGCTCCGGTGCTGAGCGCCCTGGATCGTGGCGAGCGCCCCAGCAAGGCCTTACTGGGCGCGGCCCTGGTGCGGGCGCTGAACCTGCCGCAGCTGTCGGCCGTCCGAGTTCAGACGCTGCACGCGCCGACCGCCACCCTGGCGCTGCTCATGGTGGTGTTCGCGATCAACACCTTCTTCGATGCGGGCATCGCCGTGTGGCAGCTGATCGCGCTCGCCACCCTGATCTTCGTGTTCGCCTCGCCGGCGCACGCCATCTTCGAGTTCTTCGCCGTGAGCCGCACGGTCGAGCCGGTCGTCGTGCGCCTGTCCCGGGCGCTGGACGGCCCGATCCCCCCTGAGCAGCAGGCCCAGCTGATCTCGGTGCCGCTGAGCAACAAGCTGCTCTTCCTGGCGATCTTCGTGTGCTCGCTGCCGCTGATCTTCTCGGCCGTGTCGTTCATGTACAAGTTCGACCGGATGATCTCGGCGCACCGGTTCAGCGTGCCGGCGAGGGAGATCCTCCAGCTCTACATCTGGGCCGCCGGCGTCGTCGCGGTGAGCATTTTGGGCGCGATCTCCATGGCGATCCTGACCTCCCGCGAGGTCTCCCAGGCCGCGGCCCGGCTGATCGAGGCCATGCGACGGGTGGAAAGCGGCCAGCTGGACGAGGCCGAGCTGGATGTCCTCAGCACCGACGAATACGCCGACATCAACCGCGGCTTCGGCCTGATGCTGGGGTCGCTCCGCGAAGAGCAGCAGATCCTGGAGGTCACTCAGGACCTAGCCGGCGAACTGCTGCTGGAGGTGCTGATCGCCAGGATCATGACGGCCACGACCCAGTTGCTGGACGCCGAGCGCGCCTCGCTGTTCGTCTATGACGAGAAGACCAACGAGCTGTTCTCGCTCTACGCCGACGGCATGGAGACGCGGCAGATCCGCATCCCGATCAACCGCGGCATCGCCGGCGCCGTCTTCACCTCGGGCCAGACCGAGAACATCACCGACCCCTATGGCGACCTGCGATTCAACAAGGAAGTGGACCTGCAGTCCGGCTTCAAGACCAGCAGCATCCTGTGCGTGCCGATCACCAACAAGGCCGGCGCCCGGATCGGAGTCGCCCAGGCGCTCAACAAGCACAATGGCCTGTTCACGGCCAAGGACGAGTCGCGCCTGAAGGCCTTCGCCGCCCAGGTGGCGGTCAGCCTGGAGAACGCCAAGCTCTTCGACGACGTGCTGACGACCAAGAACTACAATGACAGCATCCTGAAGAGCACTTCGAACGGCATCGTCACCCTGGACACCGAGGGCCGGGTGGTCACCGCCAACGACGCCGCCGAGACGCTGCTGGGCCTGAAGCGCGAGGTGATGATCGATCGCGCCGCCGGCACGCTGTTCATCGACGCCAACAGCTGGGTCGCCGACAGCCTGGCCAAGACCCAGGCCACCGGCGAGACGGTGCTCTCCATCGACGCCGAACTGGTCCGGGGTGACGAGGGGACGGCCACCGTCAATCTCACGGCCATGCCGCTGATCGACGCCGACGGGGCGCAGATTGGCTCGATGCTGGTGCTGGAAGACATCACCGAGGAGAAGCGCGTCCGCTCCACCATGAGCCGCTACATGTCCAAGGAGGTCGCCGACCAGCTGCTGTCGGCCGGCGAACTGGAGCTGGGCGGCATTGAGCAGAAGGTGACGGTGATGTTCTCGGACATCCGCCGTTTTACCTCCATCGCAGAGGCGCTGGGGCCGCGCCAGACGGTGTCTCTGCTGAACGAGTACTTCACCGAGATGGTCGATGTGATCTTCCAGCACGGCGGTATCCTCGACAAATACATGGGCGACGGGATCATGGCGCTGTTTGGCGCACCCCTGGTCGGGCCGAACGACTCTGACAACGCCGTGGCCACCGCCGACGCCATGATGGTCCGCTTGGCTGAGCTGAACCTGCGCCGCGCCACCGCGGGCCAGGAAGAGCTCGAGATCGGGATCGGCTTATCCACCGGTCCCACGGTCGTGGGCAACATCGGCTCAGTGCGGCGCCTGGACTACACGGTGATCGGCGACACCGTGAACCTGGCCTCGCGGCTCGAAGGCGCCACGAAGCAGTACGGCGCCAAGGTGGTGCTGTCGGAAATGACCGTGCGCGACCTGAAGCGCCCGGCCACCCTGCGCGAGCTCGACCTGATGCGGGTGAAGGGCAAGGACCATCCCGTGGCGGTCTACGAATCCCTCGGCTACCGCGCCCATGAGCCGGGTCTGCCGGCGCTGCTCGAAATGCACGCCGCGGGCCTGAAGGCCTACCGCGCCCGCGATTGGAAGGCCGCCGGCCGGGCGTTCGACGCCGCCCTCGAACTCTACCCGACCGATGGCCCGGCCGCCGTCTACAGCGAGCGTTGCCGCCTGCTGGCCAGGACCCCGCCCGCCGCCGACTGGGACGGCGTCTGGAACCTCACCGAGAAATAGCCAGGAGTCAGAGTTAGCCAGGCGTCAGAGGCGGGCGATCGCTTGTTCGGCCAGCTCCAGCGAACGCTCGATGCTGGCGCGCAGCCCGACCAGGTCCACGCCCTCGGTGCTCTTCTGGCCGGCCATGTAGCGAGCGTAGACGCCGTGGACGATGCAGGCCGACTTCCAGCGGTTGAAGCCGACATAGTAGTCGAGCTTCTCGAGGTCGCGGCCGGTGCGCGCGGCGTAGCGGGCGGCCAGCGCCTTGCGGCCAGGAAAGCCCGGGGGCGAGGTGGCGGCGGTGTCGGCCGGCGGCGTCGGATCGCTCGGGTCGGGCCAGACATTGAGCGCATAGGCGAGGTCCGCCAGTGGATCGCCCAGGGTGGAGATCTCCCAATCGACCACCGCCTCGACCACGCCGCTCTTGCCGATCAGCACGTTGTGGACGCCGTAATCGCCATGGACCACGCGGGCCGGGCCCTGGTCGGGGACGTTGGCCAGGAAGAAGTCGTGCAGGCTGTGGGCGCGCGGGTCGTCGTATTTGGCCGGCTCCACCGACGCCGTCCACGAGCGATACCAGGTCTTCACCTGGCGGCCGACGTAGTCCTCCTTCTTGCCCAGGTCCGACAGTCCGATGGCGTCAGGATCCAGGGCGTGCAGGTCGGCCAGGGCATCGAAGAATGAATGCGCCATAGCCACGCGCTTGTCGGCCGGGACGTACTTGCGCGTGTCGTCGGCGTTATAGAGCGGGTGGCCGTCGATGTGGCCCATCACGTAGAAGCGCGCACCCGTTACCGCCGGGTCGTCGCAGAAGCCGAGCGCGGCGGGCACCGGCACCGACGTCGGGCCCAGCGCCGAGATGACCGCCCATTCGCGCGCCATGTCATGGGCTTTCGGCAACAGTTCTCCCAGCGGCGGCCGCCGGATCACCGCCACGCGACCATCGGCGTCGTCCAGCCGGTAGGTGAGGTTGGAGTGGCCGCCCTCCAGCCGGGTCCAGGTGAGCGGCGCCTTCAGGGCCGGCACATTGGCGGCGATCCAGGCTTCGACCGCCGGCACGTCGTAGCCGGGAAGGGGTTCGGAGGTGGTCATGGCTGCGGGCTCCCAATCGACGCGGCGCGAACTCTAGCGGCCCACCGCCACGGCGGGTCAAGCGATCTGGCTCTCGTCGAGCCCCCGCGTAGCACCCCTGAGCGGCGACAAGGAAGCCGGCAGGCGTCAGGTCGCCTCGTGGAGCGCCTTGGCGGCGGCAAGGTCCTGCACGACGTGACCGAGCGACTTGTAGACGGTGATCTGGTCGGCCGACTGGCGGCCTTCGAGATCTCCGGCCAGAACTTGGCCGATCTCGCCGACCACATGGCTGTCGTCGATCAGGCCCACGGCCCTGGCGTTCAGGAACTCCGCCCCCTGGGCCAGCACACCCTCACGGCTATCGGCAATGAAGCGGGACATCACTACGAGGTCATTGTCCACCTCGACCGGCCCGGCGTGACCGGAACCGACCAGATTCACGTGGGTCCCGGGCCGAAGCCAGCGGCCGAGCAGGATGGGTTCGCGCGCGTTGGTCACAGCGCAGACGATGTCCGCCTTGGCAACCGCGGTCGGGACGTCGGCGCAGGGGCTGACGGGGACGCCGAGCTCGGCCGACACCTTGTCGGCGAAGGCCTCGGCGCGGTCGGCGTCGCGGCCCCAGACCGTGATGTCGGAGATCGGACGCACACGGGTCATCGCCCGCGCATGCGTCACGGCCTGTTCGCCGTATCCGAGGATGGCCAGCCGTGTGGACTCAGGCCGGGCCAGGGCGTCGCTGGCCACGGCGCTGGCGGCGGCGGTGCGGATGGCGGTGATCTCGCCGGCGTGGACGATGCAGACCGGGGCGCCGTTCTCGCCGTCGAACAGCACTACGACGCCCTGGTGCGACGGGGTTCCCTTGGAGAAATTGTCGGGGAAGATGCTGATCAGTTTGGCGCCGAACATCGCTCGCGCTCCAAGGGCGCCGGGCATGATCCCGAACATGTGGCCGTCCGCCAGCGGGATGATCGATCGCAGGAGCTGGCGCGTCTGGCCCGCCGACAGGGTGATCATCGCCTGGCGCACCAGCGGGATGCAGAGCTCGTAGGTGAGCCGCCGGGCGACCTCCTCGCGGTCGATGACCCTCATGGCCGATCCCTCAGCCGCGGATGACTACCGGCAGGGTCTCGTAGCCCTTCACGAAGCTGGAGCGCACCCGCCGGGGCTCCCCCACCACCTCGATGAACTCGAACCGCTTCAGGATTTCCTCCCAGACGATCTTCAGCTGCAGTTCCGCCAGCCGATTGCCGACGCAGCGGTGGATGCCGAAGCCGAAGGAAAGGTGCTGGCGGGGCCGGGCGCGGTCGATGACCAGCGCCTCGGGGTTCTCAATCACCGCCTCGTCGCGGTTGCCGGAGACGTACCACATGATCACCTTGTCGCCCTTCCTGATGGGCGTGCCGGCGATCTCGGTGTCGCGCGTGGCCGTGCGGCGCATATGGGCCAGCGGCGTCTGCCAGCGGATGATCTCCGGCACCATGCCCTCGACTAGGCTGTGGTCGGCGCGCAGCTTGGCGTACTCGCCGGGGAATTTGTTCAGCGCATAGACCCCGCCGCTCATCGAGTTGCGCGTGGTGTCGTTGCCGCCGACGATGAGCAGGGTCAGGTTCCCCAGATATTCGTCCGGGGTCATATTTCGGGTGTGCTCGCCGTGGGCCATCATCGACACCAGGTCGCCGGCCGGCGGCGCGTTCACGCGCTCGTTCCAGAGTCCGGTGAAATAGGCCAGGCACTCCTGCAGCTTCTCCTGCCGCTCGTCCTCGGTCTCGACGATCCCACCCTTGATGGGCAGCGCTGTCGCGCAGTCGGACCAGTAGGTCAGCAGGCGCCGGTCCTCGAACGGGAAGTCAAAAAGCGTGGCTAGCATCTGGGTGGTGAGCTCGATGGAAACCCGTTCAACCCAATCGAACTCTTCGCCGATCGGCAGTTGATCCAGGATGCGCCCGGCCCGCTCGCGGATGATCGGCTCGAACAGCGCCAAGTTTGCCGGCGCCACGGCCGGGCTGACGGTCTTGCGCTGCACGTCATGCTTCGGCGGGTCCATGGCGATGAAGCTGGGGCGGCGCAGGTCGGGCCGGGCGTCGCGGATGGTGATCCCGCCCAGGGCCGCGTCGGAGGAGAATACATCGTGGTTAGTATCCACCGCCATGATGTCGTTGTAGCGCGTCACGGACCAGTACGGACCAAACTCGCCATGGTGGCACCAGTGGACCGGTGCCTCGGCGCGCAGGCGCTCGAAATAGGGCTCGTGGCTATCGGTGCGGAACAGCTCCGGATCTCCGGGGTGCAGGTCCTTGAGCGGTGTCGAATATGCCGCAGCCCGGGCCTGGTCTCTCAGGGTCGTCGCGCCGTCCGCCATGTTTCGCTCCTCCGCCAAGGGAGAATGGCCCCAAACCCTCGATCCGCAAACCTCCAAGGCGGAAGCGCTGTCGTCAAATTGTGACGCCGTTGTCCCGTATGAGTAACCCGAATCTCCGAAAGAAGCCCCGCCTGGGCGGGGGACCGTTGAGGCTGGGGTTCAGATCAACACCGCGACGCCGCTTCACCGCCGGACCGTCACGTCTTGTCCCGCGCGCGAAACGGACCGCAGGTCCAGGAGCGGGAAAGATGTTTTTCGATGCCATTGACCTGGCGCCGGCGCATTCGCCGCCCGCCCAGCACGCGGAGATCAGCGTGCTCACCTACAATGTGCGCGGCCTGCCCTGGCCGGTGGCGCTCGGCCGCGGGGCGGCGCTGCGGCGGATCGGCGAGGCGTTGGCGCAGTTGCGCCGCGAGGGGCGCCAGCCGGACGTCGTGCTCATTCAAGAAGGGTTCCGAAGCGAAGTGGCCGATCTGGCGAAGGCGAGCGGCTATCCGCATTGGGTGCGGGGACCCCGCCGCGAAAGCGGCTTCGGAAAGCTGACCGGCGGCGGGCTGCACGTACTATCGGACCTGCCGATCACCGACGTCCGGACGGCCGCGTTCAGCGACTGCGCGGGCTGGGACTGCCTAGCCAACAAGGGGGTGATGCTGGTGCGCCTCGCCCCCGAAGGCCAGCCGTTCCAGATCGACGTGCTCAACACCCACATGAACTCGCGCCGCGCCTCGGGGGCGCCCGCCGCCCGCGCACTGGCGGCGCACAACCACCAGACCGACGCCCTCATCGCCTTCGTGAAGGCCAACCGGGACGCCACCCGGCCGCTGCTGGTCGGCGGTGACTTCAACGTCAAGGGCGCACCGAAGCGCTACTATCACGAGGCGCTGGACCGCCCCTACACGGTGGTCAGTGAGTTCTGCAGCCAGCCGGACTCGGGCTGCGGCAACGGCGCTGCCGACACCACGGCGGAACCATGGCTCCGCTCCCAGGACCTGCAGGGCTTTGCCGAGGATGGCGGCGTGGCCGTGCGGCCGATGGCTGTCCGGACCCTGTTCGGCGCGCCGGAACCACAGGCCCGGCTATCCGACCATGACGGCTATCTGGTCCGCTATCGCCTCACCTGGGCCGGCCTGGCGACCGCTTCGGCCGACGCGCCCGCGGTCGAGTTGAAGAAGGCTCGATTCGGCGCCTGGGGCGTGAAGGTGTCCTGGAAGCACTGAGACGCCCACGCCGCCGCCCAAGCCGCGCCAAACCCTTCGACGCTTCGGTTGGGCCGATCTCGGCACGACGAAGGGTCCATTCCGAACTAAGGGTCTTGATCGGTCGGCGGTTCCGGTGAGCCGTCGATCGCTCATCCAGGGAACCGACCTCTGAGCTCGCTGGCCCATCTGCCGCTGCCGAACGAAATCTACACCCGGATGGTTCGGGCCGTGAACGGTCTCGACATGCACGTTCTGCAGGCCGGCGAGGCCGGGAGGCCCTGCCTGCTGCTGCTCCACGGCTTCCCGGAACTGGCCTACAGCTGGCGCCACGTGATGCCCGCGCTCGCCGACGCCGGCTTCCACGTGGTCGCGCCCGACCTGCGGGGCTATGGGCGCACGACGGGCGGCGACGCATGCTTCGACGGAGACGTGGCGCAGTTCCGGCAGCTCAATCTGCTCACCGACCTGCTGGCGCTGCTGGGCAAGCTCGGGGTCGAGCGGGCGGCGGCTGTCGTCGGCCACGACATGGGCGCGCAGGCGGCCGCCTACGCCGCCCTGATCCGGCCCGATATCTTCCCGGCCCTGGTGATGATGAGTGCGCCGTTCGCCGGCCCGCCGGGTCTCTCCTCGTCCCCGCCAAGCGCGAATCTGGACGCCGCTCTGGCGGCGCTGGCCCGGCCCCGTAAGCACTACACCCGCTACTACTCGGGCCCCGATGCCGATGCCGACATGTGGCGCGCGCCGCAGGGCCTGCACGCCTTCCTGCGCGCCTATTTCCACGTGAAGAGCGGAGATTGGGTCGGCAACGATCCGGTCCCGCTCGAAGGGCCCGCCGCGGCCGAGTTCGCCCGGTTGCCGACCTACTATGTGATGGACCGCGCCGAGGGCATGGCCGCCACCGTGGCGCCCTTCATGCCGAGCCCCGCCGAGGTCGCCGCCTGCCGCTGGCTGCCCGAGAGTGACCTCGCGGTCTTTGCCGCCGAGTACGGCCGCACCGGGTTCCAGGGCGGGCTGCAGGGGTATCGCTGCCGCACCGAAGCCGCCCATATCGCCGAGCTGCGCCCGTTCGCGGGCCGCACCATCGACGTCCCCACCGCCTTCATCGCCGGCGCCCGCGACTGGGGCGTCCACCAGTCGCCGGGCGCCCTGGACACCATGGCGACGCGGGCCTGCTCGAGGTTCGAGGGCGTTCGCCTGATCCCGGGTGCCGGACACTGGGTCCAGCAGGAGGCGGCGGAGGCGGTGGTGGAGGCGCTGCTTGAGTTCCTTACCCCTACCGCGCCGCCTCGTTGACCTGCGCCTTCTGGCGCGAGGCCGGGACGATCGGGATGTCGGCGTCGGCCAGGGGCTTCATCCACGTCTTCCGGGCCATGGCGGCTTCCAGGTAGGGCGCCAGGTCGGCGGCCTTCCTGGCCTCGCGCTCGGCGACCTCAGCCTTGAACGCCGGCATCACCTCGGCCGCGAACAGCTCCAGCGCCTCGCAGATATGCTCATGCTTGT
This sequence comes from Phenylobacterium deserti, assembly GCA_943332615.1. Lineage (GTDB taxonomy): Bacteria > Pseudomonadota > Alphaproteobacteria > Caulobacterales > Caulobacteraceae > Phenylobacterium > Phenylobacterium deserti_C. The sequence goes on along the minus strand of CALQQB010000018.1, from coordinate 15,654 downwards.
TGCGCCCGGCCTGCTGCAGGAAGATCACCTGGTCGACGCCAGCGGCCTGGAAGCCCTGAATATGCTCGCGAATGTCGGCGGGGGTGCCGATGCCGTTGGCGTTGCGGGAGGAGGCCTTGCGCGCGGCGATGATCTCCTCGTCGGAAGCGGCGCGGGATTTCTGGAAGTCGGCGAACAGGGTCGAGCGGCCGGGGACGGCGTCGTGGGCCACCAGGGCGTTGATGGCGTAGGAGAAGAACTCGAAGCCCTCCTGTCCGCGCCGGATCGCCTCGTCCCGGTCGGGGTGGACCGAGAAGTTCGACACCATCGCCAGGTTGGCGTTCACCGCATGCCCGATCGGCTTGCAGTCCTCCGACTTGATGATCCCGTAGTAGATATCGGCCCAGGTCTTGGCCTCCTCGGGATCGAGGAACGAGAAGGCCAGCGCGCCTACGCCAATGGAGGCCGCCACCTTGATGGTGTCGCGGTTGGTGCAGGCCATCCACATGGGCGGATGCGGGCTCTGCATCGGCTTCGGCACGACGTTGCGGCACGGGAAGGAGAAACCCGCGCCCTCGTAGCCGGGGTAGGGGTCCATCACCATCATGTTGGCGATCTGCTCGGCCGCCTCGATGGCCAGCGCCCGTTTGTCGCGCGCCGGGATGCCGAAGCCGCCCAGCTCCAGCCGGGTCGCGCCCTCGCCGATGCCGAAATCCAGCCGGCCGCGCGAGATGATGTCCAGGGTCGCCAGCCCCTCCGCTGTCCGCGCCGGGTGGTTGTAGTTGGGGATCACCTGCCGGATGCCGTGGCCGACTCGGATGTTCTTGGTCAGCGCCGCGCAGGCCGCCAGGAACACCTCCGGCGAGGAGGAGTGCGAATACTCCTCGAGGAAGTGATGCTCCACCTCCCAGGCGTAGTCGTAGCCGAGCCGGTCGGCGAGCTGCACCTGCTCCAAAGCGTCGTGGAACAGCTTGGCCTCGTCGCCCTTGTTCCAGGGCCGCGGCAGCTGGTGCTCGTAGAAGACGCCGAAACGCATGGGCTAAGCCTCCCTCGGCGCCTCTGGTGGGCGCGCGATCCAGACTTTCCCGTCCTTACGCGGGGTTTGGCAACGCCTATTCGGCAGCGGCGGGGTGGCGGCGCGGCGCCGAAGCTGGTTTCGTGGCAGAGCCTTCCGGAGAGCCGCCATGGACGACGCCGCACAACTCGCCAACCGCACCGACCTGTCGGCCTACTGGATGCCGTTCACGGCCAACCGCCAGTTCAAGGCCTCGCCGAGGATGCTGGTCTCGGCGAGTGGGATGTATTACCGCGCCGACGACGGCCACGAGATCCTAGACGGCACCGCCGGGCTCTGGTGCGTCAACGCCGGCCATGCACGGCCCGAGATCGCCGCGGCGGTGCATCACCAGCTGATGAGCCTGGACTACGCGCCCTCGTTCAACATCGGCCACCCGCTGGCCTTCGACTTCGCCAACCAGCTGGCGGCGATCGCCCCGCCGGGCCTCGACCGCATCTTCTTCGTCAATTCCGGCTCGGAGGCGGCCGACACGGCGCTGAAGATGGCCATCGCCTATCACCGCGCCCGCGGCGAGGGGCAGCGTATCCGGCTGGTGGGGCGCGAGAAGGGCTACCACGGGGTCGGCTTCGGCGGCATCTCGGTGGGCGGGTTGGTGAACAACCGCCGGGTCTATCCGCTGCTGACCTCCGACCACCTGCGCCACACTCACGACATGGCCCGCAACGCCTTCGCCCGCGGCCTGCCCGAGCACGGGGCCGAGCTGGCCGACGACCTGGAGCAGCTGGTGGCGCTGCACGGCGCCGAGACCATCGCCGCGGTGATGGTCGAGCCGGTGGCCGGCGCCGGCGGCGTGCTGCCACCGCCCAAGGGCTATCTCGAACGCCTGCGAGCGCTCTGCGACAAGCACGGCATCCTGCTGATCTTCGACGAAGTCATTACCGGGTTCGGCCGCCTGGGCGCGCCGTTCGCCAGCCAGCTGTTCGGCGTCACCCCCGACATCGTGACCACTGCCAAGGGCATCACCAACGCCACGATCCCCATGGGCGCGGTGTTCGCCAGCCGGCAGGTCCACGACACTATTGTCCAGGCCGGCGCGGCGGGCGCGACGGTGGAATTCTTCCACGGCTACACCTACTCCGGCCACCCGGTGGCCTGCGCGGCGGGCGCCGCGACACTGGGCATCTACGAGCGCGAGGCCCTGTTCGCCCATGCCGCGGCCATGTCGCCGATCTGGGAGGACGCCCTGCATGGCCTGGCCAACGCGCCGCACGTGATCGACATCCGCAACCTGGGCCTGATGGGCGCCATCGAGTTCGCGCCCAGGCCAGGGGCGCCGGGGGCTCGGGGCTTCGAGGCCATGGTGGCGGCGTTCGAGGCAGGGCTCACCGTCCGGTCGGCCGGAGACTTTCTGGCGTTGTCGCCGCCGCTGATCATCAGTCCCGATCAGATCGGCCAGATCGCCGATGTTCTGCGCAAGGTTATTTCGGGGCTCGCCTAGACCTTCCTCCGGAAGGCCGTTACGTGGGCATCCGACTAACCTGTCTGGCGATGGCCGCGACCAGCGGCGAGGATGGCAGGTCCTGGCCGTCCAGGCTGGCCACCGGCCGCACGCCGATCAGGCTGTTGGTGATGAACATCGGCGCCCCCGCCAGGCGGCCCGGGTTGGCGAAGACCTCATGCATCGCCAGGCCCAGGCTGTGGCAGGCGGCGATCACCTCGCGCCGGATCACCCCGTCCAGCACCCCGCAGGCAAGGTCCGGCGTGAACACCTCGTTGTGGCGCAGCCAGAACACATTGGCCGCCGCCGCGCAGGCCATCTCCCCGGCGGTGTTCAGCATCAGGGCTTCATCGGCGCCGACCGCGCGGGCCTCGGCGCGGGCCAGCACGTTATCGAGATAGGACAGGCTCTTCAGCCGCGACGTCGGCGAGCGGTCGTTGCGCCGAACCTGGGCGGTGGCCAGCTGCGCGGGGCCCGGCGCCGGCCCCAGCGGCGACGCGGTCGCGGTCAGCACCGGCCGCACGGTCGAAGGCGGGTCCAGCCCCCGGTCGCCCACCCCGGCGCTCCAGTTGATCCGGACCGCCGCCCTCCGCGGTGATCCCTGCGCCTCAATCACCACCTCCGCCGCCATCCGCAGCGCCGCGCGGTCCGGCAGCGGCAGGCCCAGCGAGCGGCAGCCGCGCTCCAGCCGCTGCACGTGGGCGTGCCAATGCTCCGGCGCGCCGTTCGACCACAGCAAGGTCTCGAACAGGCCGTGGCCCAGCGTGAAGCCGCGGTCTTCAGGGGCAATGTCGGTCATGGTCCATCCGTCAGCGCCGTCAGGATGGCGCCGATCTTGGCGGTGGTTTCAGCGACTTCGGCCGCCGGGTCGCTGTCGGCGACGATCCCGCCCCCGGCGCGGGCTTCGAAAGCCCAGCCTGCCGGATTTTCGGTCATGTCCTGCGTCAGGGCCACGGTCCGGATCAGCACGCTGGCCTCCATCGCCCCGTCCACCCCGGCCCAGAACAGGCTTCCGCAGTATGGCCCGCGTGGCGGCTCGTGGCGGGCGATCACGCTCATCGCCTGCAGCTTCGGCGCCCCCGTCACCGAGCCCGGCGGGAAGGCGGCCAGGAACGCGTCCCACGCCCCGTGCTCCGGCCGCAGCCGCCCCCGCACCCGGGAAACCAGGTGGTGGACGTTGGCATAGCTGCGCAGGGCCGCCAGCTCCGGGACGCTCACCGTGCCTGGGACCGCGACCCGGGCGATGTCGTTGCGCATCAGGTCCACGATCATCAGGTTTTCCGCATGGTCCTTGCCGCTGGCCAGCAGCTCGGCGGCCAGCGCCGCGTCGCCCGCCGGATCGGCGCCGCGCGGCCGGGTGCCCTTGATCGGATGGCTCTCGGCCCAAAGCCCGTCCGCCTCGGGCCGCACCGACAGGAACCGCTCCGGCGAGTTGGAGACCAGCACTCGGCCCGGCAGCCGCAGATAGGCCGCATAGCCGGCCGGGCTCTGCCGCGCGAGCCTTCGGAACAGGTCGAAGGGCGTCCGGCCCGGCGCCAGCGTCCCCCGCCAGGCCCGCGCCAAGTTGGCCTGGAAGATCTCGCCGGCGGTGATCCGAGCGACCGCGTCCGCCACGGCCGCGGCGTGGCGATCATCGCAGGTGTCGAGCCGCACGGACTCCGCGAGCCGACCTGCCGCGTCGGGTGAGCGCGCCGCCTCCGGCCAGCCTAACGCCGCATCCGCCCGCGCCGTGGCCGCGCCGGCATCTGGCCCCCGGCCGATCGCCACGACCCGCCGATCCCCGGCGTGAAAGGCCAGCAGCGCTGGGTAGCGCAGCAGGATCAGGTCGGGCCAATCCCCCCGCGCCTGCGGCGCGGTCGGCTCCAACTGCGCGGAAAACTCATAGGCCGCCAGCCCTACGACCCCGCCCTGGAACGGCGGCCCGCCCGCCAGCAGCGGCCCCGGCGGACCGACCAGCGTCTCCAACTCATCGTACTCGGCCACCGCATCGGGCCACCGCAGCACATAGGACCAGCCGTCGGGCCCGGAGAACAGCACGCCGGCATAGGCCTCGTCGAAGAACGCCGACGCCACATCCACCGGATCGACCCAGGGCGCCTCGCGCATTATGGCGCAGCGCAGCGGCACGCGCGAAGGCAGGGTCTGGTGGCTGGCGGGGCGGCTCCACATCGGGCGCGGCCTATAGCGCATCTCGCGCCGCTTGACCTGCCGCCTCGTAAAGCGCGCGTGATCGCGAAAATCCAGGGAGCGCACCATGGCCTACGAGACCATCCTCTACGACCTCGATGGCCCGGTGCTGACCATCACCCTCAACCGACCCGAGAAGCTGAACGCCTATACCGCGATCATGGGCGCCGAGCTGGCCGACGCCTTCCACCGCGCCGACGAGGACGACGCTGTCCGCGTGGTGATCGTCACCGGCGCCGGTCGCGGCTTCTGCGCCGGGGCCGACATCTCCGGCGGCGCCAACGCCTTCGACGACAAGGCCCCGGGCTCGGTGGCCTTCTCCGCCCCCGGCCAGGCGCGCCAGCAGGGCGGTGGCTTCGTGGGCGCCATCTTCAACTGCCGCAAGCCCTCGATCGCGGCGATCAACGGCGCGGCGGTCGGCGTCGGCGCGACCCTGACCCTGCCCATGGACATCCGCATCGCCGCCAAGGGCGCCCGCGTCGGCTTCGTCTTCGCCCGCCGGGGGCTGGCGCCGGAGGCCGGCAGCGCCTGGTTCCTGCCCAAGCTGGTGGGCCTGCCCCAGGCGCTCCGCTGGTGCCTCGCCGGCGGCCTGATCCAGGCCGAGGAGGCCCAGGCCGCCGGCCTCGTCGCCGAGGTGGTCGAGCCCGACCAGCTGCTGGCCCGCGCCCGCGAGATCGCCCTGGAAATCGCCCAGAACACCTCACCCGTCTCCATCGCGCTCGCCCGGCAAATGCTCTGGCGCTTCTCCGGAGACGCCTCCCCTGCCGGCGCCCTGGCTGTCGATGGCGCGCTGGCCATGGCGCTGGGCTCCAGCCCTGACGTCAAGGAAGGCGTCGCCGCCTTCCTTGAAAAGCGCCCGCCGCAGTTCCCAGGCAAGGTCTCGACTGACATGCCCACGCTGTATCCGTGGTGGGAGAGCTAGGTTCCAGCCAGACGGAACCTATTGGGCGCGCGCCAGTTACTTCCGGGAACGGCCCAAGGAACGCGGATATGCGCACACGGTTCGCAGTTGCAGCTCTGTTCTATAAGATGGTGCAAGGCGTGTTGTTCGGAATCGGAATGGTGCTGGTGCTGACCCTGGCGCCGCCGTCGCGCGAACCGGTCCTGATCCCCTGGATGATCGGGCTGACCGTGCTGATCTCCCTTCCGATCGCCTGGATGCCAGCCCCCCACCTGATGCTACGGCTCCGGCGTGACCGGAAGGCGGCGGCAGGGTTGAGGTAGGTCGGGGAGTGTCCCAGTGCCGCCGAAGTCGCGTCGCCAAAGCGCGCCATCGGCCCGATGACGAACCCACGTCGTCTTGGCGATCGCCCGGGGAAATGCGCGAGCGGCCGAGCGCGTCGGTGGACCGGAGTTGAGCCCCGCGCTTGAGGGGCGACCTGGGTTGCGCTTATGGCCCGGCGCCTTCAAATGCTTCAGGCTTGGGTGAGGCTGCGGTCCGCCTTATCCGCCCCCAGAATATCTGCTTGGCGTTTCGCACACCGCGTCGGAGTTGAGACTGAAATGCCCACGGCGAGCCGCCGCACGGTCACAATCTACTCGGTCGCGCTCATTCTTCCGCTCGTGCTGTTCGCGGCCCTTCAAGCGGCCTTTTCCATGCGTACCGTCCGCGCGCAGATCGAGTCCACAGCGATGGCGCAGAGTCGGGAAATCAACGCCCTTGTCGATGGCCAGCTGCGCGCGGACCAAAGCGCGCTGCAGGTGCTCTCGATATCGCAACCCTTGGTTGAAAGAGACTGGCCAGCCGCCCGGCGCCGCGCGGCGGATATCGCGCGGTTGAGGCCAGCCTGGAAAAACCTGATCCTGACCGATGCCCGGACGGGGCGGGAAGTCTGGGCAACGCACCCTGGGCAACCGGCGTCGCAGATGCGACCGTGGATGTCCGACGTGCTTGGAACAGGCGCCGAACCGCCGCCCTTCACCGGTATCGTCAGTACGGTGCCGGAATGCCCCTGCGTCGCGATCAACGTCCCTGTGCTGGAAGCCGGATCGCGTCGCTACGTCCTGACCGCGGAGATTTCACCGCAGATGTTTCAGGACATCCTGCTCCAGAAAGCGCCGGCCCACAGCACCTCCGCCATCGTTGACCGAAACGGCCTTTTCATCGCTCGGACCGTGGCCTACCCGACGAAGCTGGGAACCCCAGCGACCCACTTCGTGCGCGACGCTATCGCTCGCAGTAGCCGTGGCCTGTATCCCGGCGTGACCTATGAGGGCGAGAAGAACTACACGGCGTTCGAGACCTCTGCCCTGACCGGTTGGTCGACCCACATTGCGGTAAAGGCGGAGTTGCTTTCCGGTCCGCGGCTCGGATCGATCATCTTGACGGGCGTGGCGGCTATCGCGGCTCTCCTGCTGGCCTTCGGGATCGCGGCCTTCGCCTATCGCCAATCCCGCCTGCGTCGGCTCGAAGACGCGCGAAGCGCGCAATCGCAGAAGCTCGCGGCGGTCGGTCAATTGGCCGCCGGTATCGCCCACGATTTCAATAATCTGCTGATGGTGATTGCAGGCAGCCTCGAGCGGATATCCGAGAAGGCGCAGGATCCGAACCTCCGCCGCCCGATCGAGAACGCGCTCTCGGCGAGCGAGCGGGGAATCATGCTCATCCGACAGCTGTTGGCGTTCACACGGTCTCAGCCCCTTGAGATTGGAGCCGTCGACTTGATGGCGATCCTGGCGAACCTGCGAGGCATTCTTCAGCAATCCGTCGGCAAGACGGTCAGCCTGACCATCGAGATTTCGCCCGACGCGCGCTGGGTAACGACCAGCGGACCGCAGCTGGAAATGGCGTTGGTGAACCTGGCCGTGAACGCCCGGGACGCGATGGCCTCTGGAGGAGTCCTGGATATCCGGTCACGCCTATCCAAGGGCCTGCCGGGTTGTATCGACCTTGACGTGTCCGACACCGGCGAGGGCATGCCGAAGGAAGTGGTCGACCGAGCCATGGAGCCGTTCTTCACAACGAAGCCCTTGGGGAAGGGAACCGGTCTGGGTCTGGCCCAGGTATTTGGCGTCGTCAGCCAATCGGGGGGCTCAGTCGAGATACACAGTGAGCTGGGCCGCGGCACGACAATCACCTTGAGGTTCAAAGCGGCCGAGAGCGGGTGAGAACCGGCTTCAATCACCGAAATCAGCCTCACCCCGGTCGTCCGCCAGCCTCACCCCAGAACCCTGCCCGGGGCGGCAGCAGCAGGCCGCGTTCGACCCGCGTCCCGCCCGGACGGTCCGTCGCCAGCCACCACGGTCCGTCCAGGTCGGCGGCGTCGGCCATCTCCCCGATCCACATGGCCGGCGCGATGGACAGCGAGCTTGAGACCATGCAACCGGCCAGCACGCCCAGGCCCAGGTCGTGGGCGCGCGCCATCATGGCCAGGGCGCCGGTGAGGCCGCCGGCTTTGTCGAGCTTCACATTGATGATCTGGTAGCGGTCGGCAACCCGCTCCACATCGTCGGCGGTATGCGCGCTCTCGTCGGCGCAGAGCGGGGCGGGATAGTCCAGGCCCAGCAGGACCGCGTCCTCTTCCGACGGCAGCGGCTGCTCGACCATCGCCACATTGGCCGCCGCGATCGCCCCGGCCATGCCTTCCAGGATCACCAGGGTCCAGCCCTCGTTGGGGTCGAGGATCAGCCGGGCGCGGGGCGCCCCGGCGCTCACCGCTGCCAGCCGCGCGGCCGGGTCGTCGGCGTCCAGCTTCACCTTCAGCAGCGGCGCGTCGGCCACCGTCATCGCCGCGGCGCGCATGGCGTCGGGCGTATCCAGGCTGATCGTCACCGCCGTCGGGATCGGCCCCGGCGCGGGGCGACCCAGCCGCTCGGCGACCGAGCCCTCGCCCCGGCGCGCCGCCAGGTCCCAGAGCGCACAGTCCAGCGCGTTGCGCGCCGCCCCGGCCGCCAGGGCGCCCACCACCGCGGCGGCCGGTTCCCCCGCCGCGAGCCGTGCGCCCGCCGCCGCCAGCTGGGCGGAGACCGTCTCCACCGTCTCGCCGTAGCGCGGATAGGGAACGCACTCCCCCAGGCCCAGCGCGTGACCGTCCGACAGCCGCGCCACCACCACCTCGGCATGGGTCTTCACCCCGCGTGAGATGCGGAACGGGGCGTTGAGGGCGAGGCGCTCGGCGCGGATGTCCAGGGTCAGGTTCACAGGCGAGGTTGTCCCGCATCGCAGGGCCCACGTCGACAGGCCTCGCGGCGCGTGGTTAGCATCCGTCTAGGAGCCGCCTGAGATGGGGCCTGGAGGGTCTGCCAATGTCCTTAGACGCCACCGTCCCCGGGCGGCTCGACATCGCCCGGGTGTTCCAGCGGACGTTCGAGGTGCTGGGCCGCAACTTCACGACCTTCTTCATCCTGGCGCTGATCATGGTGGGTCTGCCCGCCGTCCTGACCGGCCTGCTGCAGTTCCGCGGGCTCACCGAGGGCGGGCTGCCCAGTTTCAACCCCGGCGTCGGCCTGAGCGCGATCGTTAGCGTGGTGACGAATAGCATCCTGCAGGGCGCCCTGATCTACGGCACCGTGCGCGACCTGAACGGCGAGCGGCCGGCCGTCGCCGACAGCCTGTCCACCGGCCTGCGAGCCTTCCTGCCGCTGATCGGCCTCAGCATCCTGATGGGCCTGGGGCTGGCGCTCGGCTTCGTCCTGCTGGTCGTGCCGGGTGTGATCCTGGCCTGCATATGGTGCGTGGCGGTGCCATCGCTGGTGGCGGAAAACCGGGGCGTGTTCGACAGCTTCCAGCGCAGTGCCGAACTGACCCGCGGCAACCGCATGATGATCTTCGCCCTGTTCGTGATCTATCTGGTGGTCTTCCTGATGGTCAGCGCCATTGTCGGCATGCTGACCGGGATCAGCGGCATGATCACCGGCGCGCTGCTGTCGTTCAACCCCTTCGCCGTGCTGGCCAGCGCCCTGGTCAGCACCGTGGCCGGGGTGGTCGGCTCGACCGGGGTGGCTGTCCTCTACGTCGAGCTGCGTCAGGCCCGCGAAGGCGCCGGGCCGGAGTGGCTGCGCGAGATCTTCAGCTGACAGGGCCCCCTTTAAGCTGAACGGGCCCCCGCAATCCGGAAGGTCAGGAGAGCGCAACCTCGAAGGTCGCCTCGGTCTTGGCGCGGACTTCGTCCAGGGTCACGCCAGCGGCCAGTTCCAGCAGCGTCAGGGGCTTGCGGCCGCGCGACACGTCAAAGACGCCCAGGTCCGTGATCACCATGTCGACTACGCCCGCGCCGGTCAGCGGCAGGGTGCAGGCCTTCAGCAGCTTGGACGCGCCGGTCTTCTCGGTGTGTTCCATGACCACCACCACGCGCTTGACACCGGCCACGAGGTCCATGGCCCCGCCCATGCCCTTCACCATTTTCCCAGGCACCATCCAGTTGGCCAAGTCCCCGTTGGCGGCCACCTGCATGGCGCCCAGGATCGACAGGTCGATGTGGCCGCCACGGATCATCGCGAAGCTGTCGGCGCTGGAGAAATAGGACGACATCGGCAGTTCGGTGATCGTCTGCTTGCCGGCGTTGATCAGGTCGGCGTCGATCTCGTTCTCGGTGGGGAACGGGCCCATGCCCAGCATCCCGTTTTCGCTCTGCAAGGTCACATGGACACCGGCGGGGATGTAGTTGGCCACCAGGGTCGGGATGCCGATGCCCAGGTTCACATAGAAGCCGTCGGACAGTTCGGCCGCGGCGCGGGCGGCCATCTGGTCCCGGGTCCACCCCTTCGAGTTCTGGACCATCAGGCGGCTCCCTGCAGGGCGCGCACGGTGCGCTGTTCGATCCGTTTTTCGAAGACCGCGCCAGGGAACAGGCGGTCGATGAAGATGCTGGGGGTGTGGATGTGGTCCGCCTCGAGCGCGCCGGTCTCCACCAGCTGTTCGACCTCGGCGAGGGCCACCTTGCCGGCCGTGGCCATCATCGGATTGAAGTTCCGCGCCGTCTTCCGATAGATCAGGTTGCCCTCGTGGTCGCCTTTCCAGGCCTTGACGATGGAGAGGTCCGCCTTCAGGCCGCGCTCCATCACATAGAGCTCGCCGTCGAACTCGCGGACCTCCTTGCCCTCGGCCACCAGGGTGCCGACCCCGGTCTTGGTGAAGAAGGCCGGGATGCCCGCACCGCCCGCCCGGATGCGCTCGGCGAGCGTGCCCTGCGGGTTGAACTCCAGCTCCAGCTTGCCGGAGAGGTACAGCTCGGCGAACAGCTTGTTCTCGCCAACGTAGCTGGAGATCATCTTGCGGATCTGGCCGCCGGCCAGCAGCAGGCCCAGGCCGAAATCGTCCACGCCGCAGTTGTTTGAGACCACGGTCAGGTCCTTCACCCCGGAATCGCGGATCGCCGCGATCAGGTTTTCCGGGATGCCGCAGAGGCCGAAGCCGCCCGCCATGATCGTCATGCCGTCGAACAGCCGCCCTTGCAGCGCCTCGACCGCGTCTTTCGCAACCTTCTGAGCCATGCCGCCCAATACCCCGCAAAACCCGGGTTGAGAACCGGCTCGCGAAAAATTCATCGTTTGATGAACAGGCCAGCACAGGCGCCCATCTAGAGTCTCAATGTCGGAGTTCTGATGGCCGCAGACAGCCTCCTGATCCAGGCCCTGGTCTACCTGACCGCCGGCGTCGTCTCGGTGCCGATCGCCAAGCGGCTGGGGCTGGGCTCGGTGCTGGGCTACCTGATCGCCGGGGCGATGGTGGGCCCCTTCGTGCTGAACCTGGTAGGCGAGGCGGGGGACGTCATGCGCTTCGCCGAGTTCGGCGTGGTGATCCTGCTGTTCCTGATCGGGCTGGAGGTGCGGCCGGCCCTGCTCTGGCAGATGCGCACCTCGATCTTTGGCCTGGGCGCGGCGCAATTGTTGGCCACCGCCGCGCTGGTGGGCGCCGCTGCCCTGATCTTGGGCGTCGATTGGCGGGTGGCGGCCGGCGCCGGGCTGATCCTGGCCATGTCCTCAACTGCCATCGTGCTGCAGAACCTGGAGGAGAAGGGCCTGCGGCAAGGCCCGGTGGGACAGGCGGCCTTCGGGGTGCTGCTGTTCCAAGACCTGGCGGTGATCCCCCTGTTCGCCCTGCTGCCGCTGCTGGCCGACGGCCCGCACGCGGCGGCCGCCACCGGCCACGAAAGCATGCTCTCAGGTCTGCCCGACTGGATGCGGGTGCTGGCCAGCCTCGCCGCCGTGGCCGGCGTGGTGATCGGCGGCCGCTACCTGACCCGGCCAGTGTTCCGCTTCATCGCCGCCGCCCGCCTGCGTGAGATCTTCACCGCCTCGGCCCTGCTGCTGATCGTGGCGGTGGCCGCGCTGATGGAGCTGGTCGGGTTGTCGCCGGCCCTGGGCGCCTTCCTGGCGGGCGTGGTGCTGGCCGAGAGCGAGTTTCGCCGCGAGCTGGAGACCGACATCGAGCCGTTCCGCGGCCTGCTGCTGGGCCTGTTCTTCATCACCGTCGGCGCAGGCCTGAACTTCGGACTGGTGGCCGCCCGGCCGGTGCTGATCATCTCGCTCGCGGTGGGCCTGATGGTGCTAAAGTTCCTGGCCATGTGGGGTGTGGGCCTGGCCTTCCGCCGCAGCCCGAGGGACGCCGCCACCATTGCCATCTCCTTGGCCCAGGGCGGCGAGTTCGCCTTCGTCCTCCTGGGGTTCGTGACCCAGGCCCAGGTGATGGGCTCCGAACAGGCCGGCATCGCCACTGCGGTGGTAGCCCTTTCCATGGCCTTCACCCCGCTGGCCTTCGCGGCCTATGAACGGCTGGTGCTGAACCGCGCGCCGCAGCGGGCCGAACCCGAGCGGATTCCTTTCGACGACGGCGCGCCGGACGCCATCGTCGCCGGCTTCGGCCGCGTCGGCCAGATCGCCACCCGCCTCCTGATGGCAAACGACTTCAAGGTCGTGCTGCTGGATTCGTCCATCGAGCAGCTGGAGTTGATCCGCCAGTTCGGCTGGCGAGTGCACTATGGCGACGCCAGCCGGCTGGACCTTCTGCGCCAGGCCGGCGCGGACAAGGCCAAGCTGCTGATCGTGGCGATCGACGACCGCGACAAGGCCCACGAGATCGTCGATGCGGCCAAGGCGACCTTCCCGAACCTAGTCGTCATCGCGCGGGCCTTCGACCGCCGCCACGCCTATGAGCTCCTGGACGCGGGCGCCGACGCCGTGGAGCGGGAGACCTACGAGGGCGCGCTGAACTTCGGCCGCAAGGCGCTGCTGAAGCTGGGCCTCTCGGAACGGCGCGCGCTGAAGGCCGCCTTGATCTTCCGCGAGCACGACACGGCGCTGTTCCACCGCCTGCGCCCAGTCTACGGTCAGGAGGAGGGCTATATCGAGGCGACCCGCGCCTCCCGCGAAACCTTCGAGCAACTGGTGCGCGCGGAGATGCAGCGCGCCGACGCCGAGGACGATGACGACGCTCCGGTCCCGGCTCAGGTTGGAGGCGCCAGGGCCCAGGTGTAGAAAGGGTTCATGAGTCAAGCCCTCGACATTCAGGACTCCATCGCGCCCGTTTCGTTCACGCTGTTCGCGACGGACTTCCCGGCCTTTACCCAGCAGCTGGGCGACAGCTACGCGCGCTGGGGCTTTGCTGCGATCTCCGATCACGGGATGCCACAGGATCGGGTCGATGCGGCCCTTGAACAGATGGTGGCCTTCTTCGCCTTGCCGGAGGCGACGAAGCTCAAGTACAAGCTGCCGGTGCAAGGGCAGCGCGGCTACACGCCCTTCGGGGTCGAGACCGCCAAGGGGAACACGCACTACGACCTCAAGGAATTCTGGCACGTCGGCCGCGAACTGCCGGCCGGCCACCGGTTCCGCGACCACATGCCGGAGAACGTATGGCCGGTGGCCGAACTGCCGGAATTCCAGGGCAAGGTGCAATGGCTCTACGACGCGCTGGACGCCATGGGGCTGAAGGTGCTGGAGGCGATTGCCTGCTACCTGAGCCTGGATCGCCATTTCTTCGATCCGACCGTCAACGTCGGCAACTCGATCCTGCGCTTGCTGCACTATCCGCCCGTGTCCAAGGACGGCCCGCACATCCGCGCCGGGGCGCATGAGGACATCAACGTCATCACCTTGCTGCTCGGCGCCGACGAGGCGGGGCTGCAGGTCAAGGATCACGACGGCCGCTGGATCGATATCAACCCGCCCGCGGGCTCATTGGTCTGCAATATCGGCGACATGCTGCAGCGCCTCTGCAACCACCGCCTGCCGTCCACCACCCACCAGGTGGTGAACCCGGCCCCCGAACGCCGCGGCTTCCCACGCTACTCCACGCCGTTCTTCCTGCATTTCAATTCTGACTACCTGATCCGGACGCTGCCCGGCGCGGTGGATGCGGCCTATCCCGACCGGTATCCGGCCCCGATCACGGCGGACGATTACCTTCAGGAACGGCTGCGCGAGATCAAACTGGCGTGATCCATGCCTTGATGGGGAGGTAGAGCGCGGTTCAGCTCACCACCCGCATTTTTCGCCCTTGTTCTGCTGGGTCAGCCAGGCGTCCAGCGGCTTGAAGTAGTCCGTCACCCCGCTCGCGTCGGCCCGGGTCTCGCCGGTGAACACGGCCAGCGTCTGGGGCCAGGGCTGGGACTGGCCCAGTTCCATCATCCTGCCCAATTTCTCGCCGACCGCCTTCTGGCCGTAAACTGAGCAACGGTGCAGCGGGCCCTTCCAGCCGGCCTGGGCGCAGGCGGCGCGCTGGAACTGGAACTGGTAGATGTGGGCCATGAAGTAGCGGGCGTAGGGCACCCCGGCGGCGACGTGGTATTTAGCCCCCGGATCGAAGGCGTCGGCGGGCCGTGGCCCGGGCGGGACAAGGCCCTGGTATTTCAGCTTCAGCGCCCACCAGGCGTTGTTGTACTGGTCCGGTCCCACCGAGCCGTCGAATACCTGCCACCGCCACTTGTCGACCATCAGGCCGAACGGCAGGAAGGCGATCTTGTCCAGCGCCATCTTCAGCAGGAATGGGATGTCCTCATCGGCGCCGGGCGCGGCGTCCAGCAGGCCGATCTGCTGCAGATAGGTGGGCGTGAGCGCCGACAGGCCGATGAAGTCGCCTATGGCCTCGTGGAAGCCATCGTTCGCGCCGTTCTTGAACAGGAACGGCTGCCCGGAATAGGCGCGCTGGTAGTAGTTGTGACCCAACTCGTGATGGACGGTGTAGAAGTCCTCGCCGTTCACCTTCGTGCACATCTTGATGCGGATGTCCGACTTGTCGTCCAGGTCCCAGGCCGAGGCGTGGCAGACCACCTCGCGGTCCCGCGGTCGAACGATCTGCGACCGTTCCCAGAAGGTCTGCGGCAGCGGCGCCTGACCCAGGGACGAGTAGAACCCCTCGCCCGTCTTCACCATCCGGACGGGGTCGTAGCCCTTATCGACCAGAACCTTGTCGAGGCTGTAGGATGAGGCGATTCCTTTGGGGCTGACGACGTCATAGATGTTGCCCCACTGCTGGGCCCACATATTGCCCAGCAGGTCCGTGCGGATCGGACCGGTGCGCGGCTGCACGCCGACGCCGTACGTCTCGCTCAGCCGCGCGCGGACGTAGCAGTGCAGGTTCTGGTAGAAGGGCTGGATCTGCTTCCAGAGCCGGTCCTCCTCGGTGGCGAACTGGTCGGGAGTCATGTCGTAGCCGCCGCGCCACAGGGCGCCGGTGTCCTTGAAGCCAAGGCCTTGGGCGCCTTCGTTCAGCAGACCCGCCAGCTTGGCATAGTCGGCCTTCATGACGGGCGAGACAGAGTGCCAACCTTCCCAGACGGCCTTGAGTTCGGCGGGGTCGCGATTCTGCGCAAGTACGTCTTCGGCGTCGTTGAGCGTGAGGGTCTTTCCCTTGTGGGCGAACTTTCCGGTCGAATAGATTGAGTCCAGCTTGGTGGTCAGGCCCGCGACCTGGGCCGCCGCGCCTGGCCGATCCGGTGCAGGCAGACTGAGGTACAGGCGCAGCAGCATCAGCTTTCGCACGGTCGCCGCATCCGCCGTCACGCCATTAAACTTAGCGGCCTCCTTGGCCAGG
>CALQQB010000017.1 GCA_943332615.1 Phenylobacterium deserti | reverse complement strand
CCCGCACCCTCAGCACCCCGAAGGCCCGCGGCGCCAAGCCCATCGTCCTCACCCGCGACTACGAAACCCTGTGTCGCGATCTGGTCGCCAACGACCCCCAGCCGCCGGACAATCCGCCGATAGCCTTCGCCGCCCGCGGCCCGCCCTGAGGCCCCTTCCCTCCCTTAATGGGGAGGGACAGGCCGCGCAGCGGCCAGGGTGGGGAGGCCTGGGTCGGAACGCCCACGCCTCAAAAGACCCACCCATCGACACGACAATCACGCCACGCCGAACTCCGGCCCACACGTCCCCACCCCGCTCGCCCCGGGTCGCGTTGCGACCCGTGGGGGTGGATTGGCGAGTCGACCCTCCCCATTAGGGTGAGGGAAGGCGCCGTGCTTGGCGCGGCCTCAGTCGTCTTCGACGACGGCGCCTGCGGCTAGTTCCCGCTGAGCTTCTTGCCGGCGAACACGCCCAGCGCCACGAACAGCAGGAAGCCGATCACGGCGACGATAAACAGCAGCTTGGCGATGCCGGCGGCGGCGCCGGCGACGCCGCCGAAGCCGAGCGCGCCGGCGATGATCGCGACGACGGCAAAGATCAGGGCCCATTTCAGCATGTCGGTTCTCCTCGGTCACAACCTGAGCTGTAAGAACGCCGACAGCCGCGCACCGTTCCCGTCGATGAGATTCGGTGTTCGCAGCCGCCGCCGGGCGGTCTATCAGAACCCCTAAGATGGCGAAGAACCCGGAAAGCCCCCTCGAGCCCTTCAAGCGCGCCCTGGCGCACGCCGCGCGCTCGCTCGCCGAGACGGCGGATCTTGAGATCGTCTTTTCGGGCGAAGGTCCGCAGCTCAGCGGCAACCGCTGCGTCCTGCCGCACCCGCCACGCGACCTGACGCCGGCCGACGCCGCCCGCATCCGCGGCCTGGCCGACCAGATGGCGCTGCGCGTGGCGCACCATGACCCGGCCGCCCACGCCAAGACCCGCCCGCAGTCCGGCCCCGGCCAGCCGATCTATGACGCCCTGGAGCAGGCGCGGATCGAGGCCGTCGGCGCCATCGCCATGGGCGGCGTGAAGTCGAACCTGAAGGCGGTGCTGGAGCACAGCTGGTCGCGGCGCGTATTCAACGAGGTGGAGGCCATGACCGCCCCGCCGATGGCCGAGATCCTGAGCCTGCTGGTCCGCGAGCGGCTGACCGGCGAGCCGCCGCCGCCGATGGCGCGCGCCCTGGTGGATATGTTCCGCGCCGAGGTCGAGGCCAAGGCCGGCCACGACATCGAACGGCTCACCGGGGCGGTGGCGGACCAGAAGGCCTTCGCCCGCATCGCGCGCACGATCATCCGCGACCTGGAGATGGGCGACGATCTCTCCGACGCCCCGGACCAGGCCGAGGACGGCGACGAGGGCGAGCAGGAGGGCGAACCCGAGGCCAGCGAGGACAACGACGACGGCGATGGCGAGAGCCAGTCCCCGCAATCGTCGACGATGGACGAGGACGAGGCGCAGCAACGCGAGAGCGACGACGCCGACAGCCAGATGACCCAGTCGGAGGAAGACCCCGACGCCGAGGATACCGACGACCCGCCGGAAATGGGCGACGGCGACACGCCGGCGCGCCCCGATCCGTCCGGCGACAATCGTGCGGTCACCTACAAGGTCTTCACCACCGCGCACGACGAGGTCGTGGCCGCCGAGGAACTCTGCGATCCGGAGGAGCTGACCCGGCTGCGCGCCTACCTCGACCAGCAGCTGGCCAGCGTCTCCAACGTCGTCTCCCGCCTGGCCAACAAGCTTCAGCGCAAGCTGCTGGCCCAGCAGAACCGCTCCTGGACCTTCGACCTCGAGGAAGGCCTGCTGGACACCGCGCGCCTGACCCGGGTGATCACCGACCCCACCGCCTCCCTGGCCTTCAAGGAGGAGCAGGACACCGACTTCCGCGACACGGTGGTGACCATCCTGATCGACAACTCCGGCTCGATGCGCGGGCGACCGATCATGGTGGCGGCGGTCTGTGCCGACATCCTGGCCCGCACCCTGGAACGGTGCAGCGTGAAGACCGAGATCCTGGGCTTCACGACCCGGGCCTGGAAGGGCGGCAGTTCGCGCGAGGACTGGTTGAAGGCCGGCAAGCCCGCCCAGCCGGGCCGGCTGAACGACCTGCGCCACATCATCTACAAGGCTGCCGACAGCCCGTGGCGCCGCGCGCGCCGCAACCTCGGCCTGATGATGCGCGAGGGGCTGCTGAAGGAGAATATCGACGGCGAGGCCCTGATGTGGGCGCACCAGCGGCTGATCGGCCGCTCAGAGCAGCGCCGCATCCTGCTGGTGATTTCCGACGGCGCGCCGGTGGACGACTCGACGCTGAGTGTGAACTCCGGCCACTACCTGGAGCGCCACCTGCGCGAGGTGATCACCGAGATCGAGACCAAGAGCCCGGTACAGCTGATCGCCATCGGTATCGGCCACGACGTGACCCGCTACTACAAGAACGCCGTGACCATCGTGGACGTGGAGCAGCTGGCCGGCGCGATGGTCGAGCAGCTGGCCGACCTGTTCGACGAGGAGGTTCGGCGCGTGACCCGCAAGACCGCGAGCATGCTGGCCCCACCGCCCAGCACCCAGGGGCCGCAAGGCTCGGGTCCGCGCGGCTCGACCTTCAAGGAAGTGCGGAAGGTCTCCGCTTGAGGCCGGCGGCGGGGCTGGCGCTCGCACTGGCGCTCGCCGGCTGCGCGCCCCAGAACGCCCAGCTGCCCCATGGCCCCATCGCGGCGGGGCCAGGGATTCGGGTGACGGCCCTGGCCGTCCCGGAAAGTTCCGCACCCGTCGCCGCGAGCCGATTCGCCTACGCCGGCGGTCTGGTCCTGACGTCGCCGGACACCTCGCGCCTGCACGGCCTGTCAGACCTCGACGTGCAGTCTGACGGCCGAGTGACGATGGTGAGCGACGACGGCGATCTTGTGAAGGGCCGGATCGTGCTGGACGCCGCCGGCCGCCTGACCGGGGTGGCCGAGATGACGCTGACCCCGCTCATCGACGTGGACAGCCGCGCGCTCAGCGGCCGCAAGGCCGAGGCCGACAGCGAAGGCCTGGCGCGGTGGGCGAACGGCGACCTGATGATCAGTTTCGAGGGGCGGAACGACATCCTGCTCTATCCCGCCGGTGGCGGTCCGCCGCGCAAGGTCCCGCGGCCGGACAGCGACTTTCCGGTCAATGACGGCATGGAGGCGCTGACGCTGGCGCCGGCGAGCGGTGCGGACGCCTATCTCGTCGGCCGCGAGGATACGCGCCAGACCTGGACCTGCCGGCTGGCGGGCGGTTGTGTCCCGGGATTCGTCGTGCCCGCCCAAGGGGCCGGCAAGCTGGTCTCGGCCCGGCCAATGCCCGCCGGCGGCTGGGTGTTCCTGCTGCGCGACTACCAGCCGCTTGTGGGCAACACGATCTGGATCGTGATCACCGATGCGGCGGGCCGGACGCTGGACCTGCACGTGATCAAGCGGCCGGACACCGTGGACAATCTCGAGGGCGTCGCAGCCCTGCCGCAGAAGGGCGGCAAGGTGCGGCTCTATCTGATCTCGGACGACAATTTTTCGGCCGGGCAGCAGACGCTGCTTCTGGCCTTCGACTGGACGCCCCCCAGGGGCAAATGACGATGCAGCAGGATATCACCCTGGCGACTGACGACGGCGACGCGCGCGCCTTCGTGTTCACGCCGGACGCGGGCGCGGGCCCCTGGCCGGCGGCGATCCTGATCATGGACGCGCCGGCGATCCGGCCGGCGATGTTCGAGATGGGCGAGCGGTTGGCGCGGGCCGGGTATCTCGTGATCCTGCCCGACATGTTCTGGCGCGCCGGACCCTATGACCCGCCGAACATCGCCGCGGCGCGGGCGGGCGACCCGGAGGCGGTGGCGCTGTTCGGAAAGCTGCGCGGCTCCACCGGCGCAGGGCGCCAGATGACCGACGTGAAGGCGTGTCTCGAGTACCTGGCGACGGAGCCTCGCGCGAAGGCCGACAAGGTGGGGATCACCGGCTACTGCATGGGCGGCGGTATCGCACTGCGCGCCGCGGGAACCTTCCCCGACCGGATCGCCGCCATGGCCAGCTTCCACGGCGGCAACATGGCCACCGACGATGAGAAGAGCCCGCACCGACTGGCGGGGCATATCAAGGCCAAGGTGCTGGTGGCCGGCGCGGACGGCGACTCAGGCTTTGACCTAGCCCAGAAGGACCGGCTGGCCGCGTCGCTCAAGGATGCCGGCGTCGATGCGGAGGTGTCGATCTGGGAAGGCTGCAAGCACGGCTGGGTGCCCACAGACATGGCCGTCTACAACAAGGACGGCGCGGAGCGGCACTGGAGCGAGCTGATCGCGCTGTTCGACGAGGTGCTGAAGTAGCTCTCTTCGTTTCCCGCTTGCGGGAAACGAAGGAAACGAAAAAGGCCGCTCTTTCGAGCGGCCTCTTCGTATCGGCGATCCGCGCGGCTTAGGCCGCGACGGTTTCCGCGAGCTTGGCCTTCACCTGGCGCTTCAGCTTCAGGGCCTTGGCCGAGAGGTTCTCGTCCTTGGCCTTCAGCAGGACGGCGTCGAGGCCGCCCTTGGCGTCGACCGTGCGGAGCGCCGCGTTGGTGATCCGGAGCGAATAGCTCTGGCCCATCGCGTCGGACTGCATCTTGACGACCGTCAGGTTCGGCATGAACCGACGCTTGGTCTTGATGTTCGAGTGGCTCACGTTGTTGCCGACCATAGGGCCGACACCCGTGATTTCGCAGCGACGCGACATGGCGAGATAACCTTCGCAGGGAAATAGGGAGCGACGAGCTTGAAGGCCCGCGCGAAGAGCGGGCGATGTAGAGGATGGGCCGCGCGGCGTCAAGGCGAGGCGCGATCATGGCCCATCCGTCGCGGTCGAGGAATGAAGTCTCTTGTGCCCAAGCATAAATCAGCCACAACATATCGTAGAGAACAAATCCTGAATTGCTGCGTGTCAGTGATTCGGACGTGATTCGTTTCGCGCCTGTTCTTCTGTCCAAGCTCAATCCATTATCTCCCGCCTTGCGCCTCTAGTCGGCCGTCGCGGACTCCAAGCGGGCCACAATCATGCGGGCCGCGTCGATGCGATGTTCGGCGCGGTCCATGACTTCCAGGTGGACATGGTTGGTCATGCCGCCGGGATATTTGCGCTGCAGGCTGTGGGCCCTGCCGATCGGCTGACCGACGGCGACCGCATCACCCACCGCCACATCCGGGTTCACGTAGAAGATGCGGGCGGCATAGCGCAGGGCCGGGTTGGTGATCTCGATGAACTTCAGGGTCTGGTCGCCCGGGTAGGCATAGCCGATCCTGGTGACGTAGCCGGAGATCGGCGCTTCCACAGCCTGGCCAGCGTCGGCGCGGAAGTCGACGCCCTCATGCCGCCGCGAACCCCCATCGCGCGACGCGCCGAACTCGCCTTCCCCGTAGGCGTCGTGGCCGCGAGGCTCCTGGCCGGTGGGATTGGCGAAGTCGGCCCGGCCGTCACCGTCCACATCGGCGCCTTCCCAGACCAACCGCATCGGGGTGGGCCGCGGCGGCGTCGCGGTGGCCACGGCCTGCTCGACGGCGCTCACCAGGGTCGCGCGGCCTTCGGGCCGGCTGAGCGGGGCGGCGACGGCGGCCGTGGCGCAGATCGCAACGCTGGCGGCGAGGATAAGAAGCGGCCGATCAGCGGCGAGCTTCTGGAAGCGCTGACGCACATCCGGGAACATCCGGGAGCCTTACTCAAGATGCGCCATTGCCGGACGAACGCCGGGCTTTCGAGGCGGATTGACTGGGGCGCCGCATGAGTTGCGACGAGCGGAGGCGGTAAATAGGTGCAGACGGCAAATTCACCATGCGGCGTTGCGACGCCCCCTCCCACCCGTCGAGCGGCGGGTTGCAGTCCGGAGTCCTCACTATTAATAACTGATCAGTCAGTTATTTCGCAGGCGAGCCGATGGACGCAGGCGCTCCCAAGTTCCGCAGGCGCAAAGCCGACCGGCCGGCCGAGATCGTGAGCGCCGCCCTGGCGGTGTTCGCGGAGAAGGGTTTCGCGGCGGCGAAGCTGGATGACATCGCCCGGCGGGCCGGCGTCTCGAAGGGGGCGGTTTACCTCTACTTCGAGACCAAGGAGGACGTGTTCCGTGCCGTGGTGGGCCAGGCGATTGCGCCGAACGTGGCGATTGTGAAGGCGATGGCGGCCGCCCATCCGGGCCCGCTGGCCGACCTGCTGCGCGGCGTCAGCGCCCACGTGGCCCGCATTGTGTCGATGACGCCGCTGGGCGGGGTGCTGAAGATGGTGGTGGGCGAGGCGGGGAATTTCCCGGAGATCGCGCGCGTCTGGCACGACGAGCTGGTGAGCCAGGCCCTGGGCGCCATGGCCGTCGCCATCGAGGCGGCGCAGGCGCGCGGCGAAGTGAAGCCCGGCGATTCGCGCATCTACGCCCTGCAGCTGATCGCGCCGCTGCTGGTGGCGGTGCTGCACCGCGAAACGTTCGAGCCGGTCGGCGCCACGCCCTTCGACCTGCAGGCGGTGATGGCCCAGCACATCGACACGCTGCTCTGCGGCCTGCTCATGGAAGGCGCTCGCACATGACCCGCCAACGTCTCCTGGTCGCCGGTCTGCTGGCCGGGGGCGCTGCCATCGTGGCGCTGTTGGTCTGGCTGCCCCGGCAGGGCCGGGTCCATACACTCTCCGGCTATATCGAGGGCGAGCCGCTCTACATGGCCGCGCCGGTGGCCGGGACCGTGCGGGCGGTCAACGTGCGCCGAGGCCAGGACGTCGCGGCCGGCCAGCCATTGTTCGTGGTCGATCCGGCCCAGCTGCGCAGTGCCTATGACCAGGCGACGGCGCAGGCCCAGGCCGCCTTGGCGCAGGCGCAGGACGCGCGCAAGGGCCAGCGGCCGGTGGAACTGGCGGTCTACGAGGCCAACATCGCCGCGGCCGAGGCCAGCGCCCGTGACGCCCACGCCGACCTGCGCCGCGTCGAGCCCCTGGTGCGCCAGGGCTGGTACGCGCCGGCCCGCCTGGACGACGCGAAGGCCGCCGCCGAGGCCGCAGACGCCCACGTCCGGGCGGCGAGGACGCAGCGCGACGCGGCCGCGCTGGGCTCGCGGGAGGATCAGGTGCGGGCGGCGGATGCGCGGGTGTCCCAGGCGCAGGCGGCGGTAAGCGGCGCCGTCGCGCGGCTATCCGACGTCGCGCCCGCCGCGCCGGGCAGGGCGCGGGTGGAGGACGTGTTCTACCACCCCGGCGAATGGGCGCCGGCCAACCAGCCGATCCTCAGCCTGCTGCCGGACGAACGGATCAAGGTGCGGTTCTTCGTGCCGGAGCTGGCGCTGTCGGCCTATCGCGTCGGCCGCACGGTCCGCTTCGCCTGCGACGGTTGCGCCAAGGGGCTGACGGCGACCATCGAGTTTGTCGCCCCCCGGCCCGAGTTCACCCCGCCGGTGATCTATAGCCGCGAGGCCCGCGACCGGCTGGTCTACCTGGTCGAAGCCCGCCCCACCGCCCGGCTCAATCCTGGCCAGCCGGTGGACGTAGAGCCGCTGTCGTGAGGGGTGCGGCCTCCACCCTCGCCATCGACGTCCATGGCCTCAACAAGAGGTTCGGCGACAAGCACGTCGTCAACGATGTGACCATCCAGGTGGAGCAAGGCCGGATCTGCGGGTTCCTGGGCCCCAACGGATCGGGAAAGACCACAACGCTGCGAATGCTGTGCGGCCTGCTGACACCGGACAGCGGCTCTGGACAGGCGCTGGGCTACGACATCATCGCCGAGCCCGAGGCGGTGAAGCTGCGCACCGGCTACATGACCCAGAAGTTCTCGCTCTACGAGGACCTGACGATCGCCGAGAACCTGCAGTTCACGGCCCGCGTCTACGGCCTGGACCGGAGGCGCGAGCGGGTGGACGCCGCGTTGGAGCGACTGGGCCTGGCGTCGCGGCGCGGGCAGTTGGCGGGCACGCTGTCGGGCGGCTGGAAGCAGCGGCTGGCGCTGGCGACCGCGACCCTGCACGAGCCCCGCCTGCTGTTGCTGGACGAACCCACAGCCGGCGTCGATCCCAAGGCGCGGCGCACGTTCTGGGACGAAATCCACGCCCTCGCCGCCCAAGGCCTGACCGTACTGGTCTCTACCCACTACATGGACGAGGCCGAGCGGTGCCACGAGATCGCCTACATCAGCTATGGCCGGCTGATCGCCCGCGGCACGGCGCAGGAGGTCATCGAGGCGTCGGGCCTGATCACCTTCCACGGCGAGGGCCCCGACGCCGACCGGCTGTCGCATGAGCTGGCCAGGGCGCCCGGCGTCGAGACCGCCGCCGCGTTCGGCGCGGCGATCCATGTCAGCGGCGAGGACCGCGGAGCCCTGGAGGCCGCCATCGCCCCCTACCGCCGCGAGCCCTACCGCTGGATGGAGGCCAATCCCACGCTGGAAGACGTGTTCATCCAGCTGATGGACAAGAGCCGGGACAACATCACATGAGGTCCGGAGGCTTCTCCCTCAACCGCGTGACGGCGGTGCTGATCAAAGAGTTCAAGCAACTCACACGGGACCGGATCACCTACGCCATGATGCTGGCGATCCCGGTCGTGCAGCTGACCCTGTTCGGTTACGCCATCAACACCGAGCCGCGCCACCTGCCCACCGCCCTGCTGGTGCAGGAGGACAGCCGCTATGCGCGCTCGGTCACCGCGGCGCTTAGGAACTCGCTCTACTTCGATTTCGTAGCGCAGGCGCGCAGTCCGGCCGAGTTGGACCGCCTGCTGCGCACCGGCGAGGCCCAGTTCGCGGTGACGATCCCGGGCGACTTCAGCCGCCGGGTGGCGCGGGGTGACAAGGCGCAGGTGCTGGTCGAGGCCGACGCCACCGACCCCTCCGCCACCGGCGGCGCGGTGGCGGCGCTGGCCGCCCTGCCCAGCCAGGCCCTGGCTCACGACCTGACAGGCGCCCTCGCCCCGCGCAGCCCACCGCAGGCCCCGTTCGAGGTGGTGGTCCACCGCCGCTACAATCCCGAGGCCATCACCGCCTACAACATCGTGCCGGGTCTGCTGGGCATCATCCTGTCGCTGACTCTGGTGATGATGACGGCGCTCAGCGTCACCCGCGAGATCGAGCGCGGCACGATGGAGAGCCTGCTGTCCACGCCGCTGGAGCCGCTGGAGGTGATGGTCGGGAAGCTGGCGCCCTACGTCATGGTGGGCCTGGTGCAGACGGTGATCATCCTGGTGATGGCGTCCGTCCTCTTCCACGTGCCGATGAGCGGCGGGTGGGCGGGCCTGTCGGCCGGCATCGGCCTGTTCATCACCGGCTCGCTGGCGTTGGGCTTCCTGATCTCGACCGTGGCGCGCTCGCAGCTGGCGGCCATGCAGATGAGCTTCTTCTACATCCTGCCGTCGATCCTGCTGTCGGGCTTCATGTTCCCGTTCCGGGGCATGCCGGCCTGGGCGCAGTGGATCGGCGAGGCGATCCCGGTGACCCATTTCCTGCGCGTGGTGCGCGGATCTCTGCTGAAGGGCCAGGCCATCGGCGACCAGTGGCGCGAGCTGGCGGCGCTCGGCGCTTTCGTCTGTGTGGTCACGGCGCTGGCCATGGCGCGGTATCGCAGGACGCTGGACTAGCGCGCCCGTCCCTGTTGTGCTGGCCGGAAGGGACAGAAGCCATGGCCAATATAAGAACGGGGTCACTTGGGTTAGCGCTCGCCTGGGCCCTGATGGTGTCGGCGACCGGCGCCCACGCCGCGCCGCCGGCCAAGCCCGCCGCCGGGCCCGCTGCGCCCGCCCTGGACGCGCTGGTGGCCGAGGCCACAAGACTGACCCAGCAGGGCCGTTACAAGGAGGCCGAACCGCTCTTCCGTCAGGCCCTGGCCGAGGCCATTCGACAGTGGGGCGAGCGGGACATACGGACGGCGACGCGCACCTACGAACTCGCCTCGAGCCTGAACGATCTGGCGCGGTATGCGGAGGCCGACCAGCTCTACCGCCAGGCCTATGAGTTGCGGGCCGCTCTCCTGGGCGAGCGCGACCGCGACACCCTGATGGCCCTCAGCGACATCGGGGCCAACCTGGACAAGTGGGACAGGCGGGCCGAGGCCGAGCCGTTCCTCCGGCGCGCCCTGGAGGCGCGGGTGGCGGCTTTCGGCGAGAACGATGCCGATGTGGCCGATTCGGCTGCGAACATTGGCGTGCTTCTGCATCGCCAGGGGCGCTACCCGGAAGCGGAAGCGTTCCTGCGCCAGGCGCTGGCGATCAATCGCGCCACCAAGGGAGACCGACACACAGACACGGCCCGGTCGGCCAGTACCCTCGGCTCGAACCTCAGGGAGCAGGGTCGCTTCGCTGAAGCTGCGGAATATCACCGGCTCGGCCTGCTCGGGATGCGGGAAGCCTTGGGCGACGACCATCCCGAGACCGCAAACAGCTACACAGAACTGGCCCTAAACCTTGAGTCCATGGGGCGCAACTCGGAGGCCGAGCCCCTACTTCGCAAGTCGCTGGACATCCGTCGGGCCCGGTTGGGCGAAGCGCACCCCTCCACCTTGAGCGCCTACAACACCATGGGCATCGTACTGATCGCACTGGGCCGCTACGCCGAGGCCGAGGCGCCATTGCGAAAGGCGCTGGAGGCCCGACTGCGGGCGCCCGGCCCGCCCGCGACCGCGGCGCTCAGCTCCAACAACCTGGCCTTCGTCCTGGTGAAGCTGGGCCGCCTCGATGAGGCCGAGGCCCTGTATCGCAACGCCATCGCGATCTGGAGCCGTACGGCCGGCGCCACAAACTGGCAGACGGCGGCGGGCCACATGTTCCTGGGCCAGTTGCTGCTGGATCAGAAGCGGTTGGACGAGGCGCAGGCGGAACTCCGGACGGCCGCGGACAACTACCAGGCCGCCTTCGGCCCCAACCAACCGGAGTCGCTGCGCTCGAAGCGCTGGCTCGCCATGGCGCTTGCCGCGCGCGGGGACCTGGACCCGGCCCTGGCGGCGATCGATGCGGCGGCACGCGCTTCCGAACACAATCGCGACCTGAACCTGGCCGTCTCCGCCGGACGCGCCGACACGATCGGAAACAACGACAGCGTCGCGGCGTTCGGGACCTACCTCGATATCGCCTGGCAGGTCGGCCAGGCCGATCCAAAGCGGCGCGCGGCGCTGGGCGCAGAGAGTTTCCGCCTTGGGCAGGGCCTCCTCAACTCCTCTGCCGGCCGCGCCATGGCCATGGCCAGCGCCCGCATCGCCGCCGGCGACGATGCCCTGGCCCACGCCGTCCGGGCCGAACAGGACCTGACCAGCCGCGCTCGGGCGCTGGACAAGGACGTTCTGGCCGCGCTCGGCAAGGGCGCCGCCATTCGGTTGTCGGAGCTACGGGCCGAGCAGGACGCCAACCTGGCGATGCTCGCCGCGGCCTCGCAGACCCTGGACACCGCCTTCCCCAGCTACCGGGCCCTGACCGCCGCCACGGCCATCCCGCTCGCCGAAACGCAGGCGCTGCTGGGCAGGGGTCAGGGGCTGATCCTGCTGCTGGCCCAGGGAAATACCGTCTACAGCCTGGCTGTGACCCATGACCGCTTCGCCTGGACCCAGGTCGCCGTCCCGTTCGCCAAGGTCGCTGAGCAGATGGCGATGCTCCGGTGCTACGCCGACACCGACACCTGCACGGCGCAACAGGTTTCCGGAATCTACGCCGTCCCGGCCAGCCCGTGGGAGCGCAAGGGCTATGCCCGCTTCGACGTGGCGGTCGCCCACCTGCTCTATACGGAACTCATCGCGCCCGTCGAAAACGCATTTCAGGGCAGCGACAGCCTCTTCGTCACCACCACCAGCAACCTCGCCAACCTGCCGCTGGGCCTGCTGGTCACCCGGCCGCCTCGGAAGGGGGCCGACTTCGCCGATCCTGGTGTCCTCAAGGGCGCAGGCTGGATGAGCGACCGCTATGCCCTGACGGTGCTGCCAAGCGCCTCGGCCCTTAGGCTTCGGGCGCTGGGCGACAGCCCAGGCGGCGGCCCGAAGCCGTTCGAGGGCTTCGGCGATCCGCATCTGGGCCCGCCACAGGCCGTGGACCGAGGCACGGGCCGCCAGATCGTGGCCCTGCGCCCAACCGTGGCCGTGTCCCGTCGCGTCGGTTCGGAGGGATTCTTCCGCGCCGTCGGATCGACGGGCGACCTGCTCGCCGACTCCAAGCAGCTTTCCCGCCTGCCGTCACTGCCAGGCACGCGGATCGAATTGAACGCCATGGCTCGGATGTTCGGTGTTGCCGACACGGAACTGACCCTGGGCGACGCCTTTACCGAGGCCAGGTTTCGCGCTGCTCCGGCCCTGCGCACGGCGCGGGTGATCGCCATCGCCACCCACGGCATTCTGCCCTCCGCAGAGGCGTCCATCGACGAGCCGGGTCTGGTCATGACCCCGCCCGCCACGCCGAGTCGCGACAACGATGGCGTGCTCACCGCCTCGGAGGCCGCCTCGCTGAACCTGACCGCCGACTGGGTGATCCTGTCGGCCTGCAACACCGCCTCGATCGAGGGCCAGGACAGCCTCGACAGCCTGTCCAGCCTGTCGCGCGCATTCCTCTATGCCGGGGCCAAGGCCCTGCTGGCCAGCCACTGGCGGGTCTGGGACACCTCGACGGCCGCGCTGACGGTGGAGACCCTGCGCGAGCGGCAGGCCGGCCGGGGAACCAGCCGCGCCAGGGCCCTGCAGCACGCCATGAGAGCCGTCCGCACCGGCCGGCGGGCGGACGGTTCGCGACTGCCAGACTGGAAGCCCGAATGGGCGCATCCCTCGGCCTGGGCCGCCTTTTCCAACATCGCCTACGCCGACTGACATGGCGGCGGCGGCGGCGGCGAATTTACCCGCCTGAGCGCCTGTCCCCGTGTTATGGCTAAGCCTCGGGTCCCTGTTCTGCGCATGGTCTAGCCATGGAGTTCACGTATGTTGGGTTGGTTTTCCTCTGATGCGAGGCCCGCACGCCTCGCCACTTTCGCTCTGAGCGCGGCCCTGTTGGCCTTCGGCGCCGCGGCCCCGGCGGCCGCGGGCGACGGATCGGTCCGCCCGAACTACCGGTTTCCGGGCGGACTGGATGGCTTCAAGCTGGTCAGCCGCGGCGGGGGTGACCTCAATCCCGGCATCCTGGTCGGGTTCAACCCGCAGCCTGACCCCCCGGGCACGCCGGGTGAGCTGCTGCCCGCCGTGATGCCCACGTTCCTGGACCTGACGAATGAGTTCAACCCGGTGCTCAACAACGCGGGCCTGGAGGGCGCATGGTCCTTCCACTTCCGGATCCTGGGACACGGCGACGGCGCGATCGACCTGCCAGCCGCGCCCATTGTGACCGAGCGGGGCGGCTTCAGCCACACCAGCTTTGACACCCGCCTCGACGGCCACGCCTTCAGAGGTCTGATCTCGTTCGGTCCAGGCGTCGTCGACCGCGCCACCTGGGGCAGCTTCAATCCACAACCGGACCCTCCGGGCTTCGGCTTTGGCGCGGGCTTCAGCTTCGAGGGCCACACCGATCCGTGGGCGTCCTTCTCGCTGTTCCTGGATGACAGGCCGCTCAGCTTCGCACTTGCGCCCGGCGGCGTCCCGGAACCTGCCACCTGGGGCCTGATGATCCTGGGATTTGGTCTGGCCGGCGGGGCTTTGCGCCGACGGCGCAGCCTGACCGTCTGACGGAACACTTGCCGGGCCCCGATCCCGGTTCCTAAGGTTGCGCGCGCCGGATCCAACCGGCGCGCGCTTTCACTTTTGGGGACGGCAACGGATGGGACGGGCGACCAGGGTCCTCACGGAGGGCATCTATTTCGGCGAGGGGCCGCGCTGGCATGAGGGCCGGCTGTGGTTCAGCGACTTCTACGCCGCTGCGGTGAAGTCGGTGTCGCTGGCCGGCGACGTGCGGATCGAGTTCGCCATCGACGACCGGCCTTCGGGGCTGGGCTGGATGCCGGACGGGTCGATGCTGATCGTCTCGATGACGAAACGCCAGGTGCTGCGCCGCGCGCTGGACGGGACGATGAGCGTCCACGCCGACCTCGGCCACATCGCCGACTTCCACTGCAACGACATGGTGGTGGACGCCCATGGCGGGGCCTACGTCGGCAACTTCGGGTTCGACCTGGACGCTGAGATGGAGGCGCGCGGCGTCGAGAGCGTGCTGGCCGACCACCCGACCGCCAAGCTCGCCTACGTGGCACCGGACGGCCAGGCCCGGATCGCGGCGGAGGGCATGCACTTCCCCAACGGCCCGGTGATCACCCCCGAGGGCAAAACGCTGATCCTGGGCGAAACGCTCAGCGCGATGCTCACCGCCTTCGACATCGGCCCGGGCGGCGCCCTGTCGAACCGCCGCGTCTGGGCCTCGACCGCGCCGCGCGTGCCGGATGGGATCTGCCTGGACGCCGAGGGCGCAATCTGGATCGCCAATCCGATCGCCCCGGAGTGCGTGCGGTTCGCGGCCGGCGGCGAAGTCCTGGAGGTGATCGACACCGGCCAGCCCTGTTACGCCTGCATGCTGGGCGGCGACGACGGGAAGACCCTGTTCATGCTGACGGCCGCGTCGTCGATCGCCCATGTGGCGGCCGCGCAAGCGACCGGAAAGCTGCTCGTGGCCACCGTGGAGGCGCCGAGCGCAGGACGGCCCTGAAGGCTCGGGTGCGCTTGCCAAAACGCAAAGGCGTGCCCGACGCCAGGCGCTATACGACGGCCATGACGTCACCGCCTCCGTCCCCGGTCCGCCGCCTGCTAGGCCAATTGGGGCCCGGCCTCGTCACCGGGGCGGCGGATGACGATCCCAGCGGCATTGGCACCCATAGCCAGGTGGGCGCCGAGTTCGGGTATGGCCTGGCCTGGACCTTCGTGTTCAGCTTCCCGCTGATGGTGGTGATCCAGGAGGTCGCCGCCCAGATCGGACGGGTGACCGGCGCCGGCATCGCGCGAAACCTGCGCCGGCACTATCCGCGGCCAGTGCTGTGGACCGTCGTCCTGTTGCTGCTGGTGGCCAACATCATCAACCTTGGCGCGGACCTGGGCGCCATGGGCGCGGCGCTGCAGCTGCTGCTGGGCGGCTCGGCGGCCCTCTACACGCTGTTGTTCGGCGTCTTCTGCGTGGTGATCGAGGTGGCGTTGAACTACGCGCGCTACTCCGCCGTGCTGAAATGGACGACCCTGTCGCTGTTCTCCTATGTCGCCGTGGTGATGGTGGCCGACGTGCCTTGGGGACGGGCGCTCAGGGCCCTCATTGCGCCGGAGATCCAGTGGACCGGCGCCTATGCGACGGCGGTGGTCGCCATCCTCGGAACTACCATTAGCCCCTATCTCTTTTTCTGGCAGGCGGGCCAGGAGATCGAGGAACAGCATCGACATCACGCCAAGCCGCTGTGCATCACCCCGCGCGAGGCCGGGCCGGAGCTGAAGCGCATCCGGTTCGACACCCTGGTGGGCATGGCGTTCAGCTCCATCGTTTCGCTGGCCATCGTGTTCGCCACGGCCGCGACCCTGAACGCCCACGGGATCACCGACATCGCCACCTCGGCCCAGGCGGCCGAGGCCCTGCGCCCGATCGCCGGGCCCTTCGCCTTCGCCCTGTTCGCCGTGGGCATCATCGGAACCGGGTTGCTGGCGGTGCCGGTCCTTGCGGGGTCGGCGGCCTATGCGGTGACCGAGATGGTCGGCGTGGCCGGCAGCCTGGACGCCAAGCCGCTCCGGGCGCGCCTGTTCTACGCCACCATCGCGGTGACCACCCTGTTTGGCGCGGCGCTGAACTTCATCGGGCTGGATCCGGCACGGGCGCTCTACTGGGCGGCGGTCGTCAACGGTGTGCTGGCCGCACCGTTGATGGCGGCGATGATGCTGATCGTCCGCAATCCCCTGGCCATGGGACGGCTGACCCTGGGCCGGGGCGCCACCTTACTCGGCTGGGGCGCGACCACGGTGATGGCGGTCGCCACGGTCATCTTCTTCGCGAGCCTTTTCTAGACAACCGGACGACGTTGGACATTTCCGGACGCAACCTTAGTCTCGATCGTGCCTGCCTCGACTCCGGGACCCTTTCCGATCATGCCCGCTTCTGTCCCATCGGCCATTGCCGCCGAACTCAGCCGACTGCTCGCTAACGCTCACGCGCCCCACTCCGGCGTGCATGTCGCCGCCGCAGTTAAAGGCGCCGACGGGGCCGTCCACTACGGCGTCAATGTCGAGAATGCGGCCTATCCGGAAGGCGTCTGCGCCGAGGCCAGCGCCATCTCCGCGGCGGTGACAGGGGGCGAGAAGGCGCTCCACCGCGTCTGGGTGACCTCCAACCTGCCGGGCCGCATCTGGCCCTGCGGCGGCTGCCGGCAGAAGATCTGGGAATTCTCGGCGCCAGGCTGCGAGGTGGTGAGCCTCGGCCCCGACGGCGCGACGGAGCGCCACACTATCGAGGCGCTGCTGCCGCTGGGGTTCAGGCTGAGCCCGCGCGCCTCCTAGGTCCCATTCGCGCCCGCAACATAGCGGTCAATGACGCTCTCCAGCACCGACAGCGGCGTCCCGCCGGTCGTGACTACCGCGTCGTCGAAGTCGCGCAGATCGAACTTCGGGCCGAGCGCCACCTTGGCCTTCTGGCGCAGGCGGACGATCTCAGTGTGGCCGACCTTGTAGCCGCAGGCCTGGCCCGGGCCGGCGCAGTACCGGTCCACCTCGCTGGTGATCGCCGCGGTGGAGCGGCCCGTGGCGGCGGTCATCCAGTCGATCGCCGCCTCGCGGGTCCAGCGCTTGTCGTGCAGGCCGGTGTCGACCACCAGCCGCGCGGCCCGGAAGCGGAGCGCCTGCCAGTACCCCAGGCGGCCCAGGGGATCGTCCTTGTAGAGCCCGGCTTCATCGGCCAGTTGCTCCGCGTAGAGCGCCCAACCCTCAATGAAGGCGTTGAAGTTCACCAGGGACGAGATGGTGTGGACCTCACCGTGGCGTTCGGCCAGGTAGGCGCCCTGCCACGCGTGCCCCGGCAGCGCCTCGTGCATGGTCAGGCTGGACAGGGTGTAGCGGGGCCAGTTCCCCATGTCGTGCAGGTTGACGTAGTAGATCGCCGGGCGCGACCCATCGATGGCGGCGAAGTTCATGTAGCCCAGGCCGGCGCCCACCTCGATCTCCCGGGGCACGGCTTTCACCTGCACCGGCGCGGCCATTCCGAGCCTCGAGATCTTCGGCAAATAGGGCCGGATCGCCGCGATCCGGCCGTTCAAATAGGCAATCAGGTCGGCCTTGCCCTGCTCGGTGTTGGGATAGAGGAAGCGTGGGTCGCGGGTGAGCGCGCTCATCCGCTCGCCGACGGTCCCCCGGGTATAGCCCTGCCCCTTCAGGATCGCGTCCATGTCGGCGTCGATGGCGGCGCCCTGGTCCAGGCCCATCTGGTGGATGTCGGCGGGCGTGCGGTTGGTCGTGGTGCCGCACTTGAGCGCCCAACGATAGTAGTCGCCCCCATCCGGGAACTTCCAGCAGCCGGCGTCATGCGTGGCCTTGGCCTGCAGCGCCCGGACGGCCGTGATCTGGCGATCGAGGGCGGGCTGGATCTTGCCGGCGACGATGGCGGTCGCCGCCCCGGCGTAGGCGCCCAACCCCTTGGCCCGGGCCCGCTCGTCAAGCGAGCCGACCAGGCGGGTCGCCGCCGCGTCCATCCCGCGCAGCTCGGTAAGCTGGGTCAGCGCCTTGGCCAGCAGGAAGTCCGGCGGGACCACGCCCCGGGATGCGGCGTCGGCCATGCGCGCGCTCTCCTGGTCCAGCGCCGTCGCAAACTGCTCCAGGCGCGCGAGATAGGCGTCGCAGTCGGCCTTGGTGTCGATCAGGTGCTGGGCGTTCAGGAACTCGCCGGTGTTGGCCGCCGTCCCGTCCTGCTGACTGACGACGTAGGGGTTGGCCACGTCGCGGCCATAGGCGAACCGGCCGCCCTCGCTTCCCAGGTCCATCGCGTAGAGCACCGTGTCGTAGGTCGTGAGGTCGCGGCCCGACAGGCTGGCGCGTGGAAGGGTTCGCAGGCGTTTGGCCCGGTCCGCGTACGCCGCGACCTGACCCTCACGGCCCGCAGTGGAACGGTCGTTGAGTCGGCTCTTCAGCCCTGAGCGCGCGCCCTTGTCGAGGCCGATGGACGTGGCGGTCTCAGGGTCAAGGACAAGAATCTCCTCGACAAAAGCATCCAGCAGGGCGGCGAGCCGCGGATCGGTCACAGCCTTGGCCTGGGCGAGGGCGGCAAGTGGCGTGGCTGAGGCGATGCCGAACGCGGCCCCAGCAAGCAGTACGTGGCGGCGGTGAGCGTTCATGGGGGTTCCGGAGGAAAAGGTCGGGAGCATTGACCGCGACCCTAGCGCTCGGCTGCGTCTGCGCAATTCCTATGCGGCGAACGGCGGTTGGCAGGTGCGGCGACGGCGGCGCTTGCCCGACTCCCCGCGCCATCCCACCTTGAACCCATGAGCGATCGCCCCTCGGGCGCCGCGCCGTCACGGCTGGTGGCGGTGTTGGGGCCGACGAACACCGGCAAGACCCATCTGGCCGTGGAGCGGATGCTGGGGCACGCCTCCGGCATGATCGGCCTGCCGCTGCGGCTTCTGGCGCGGGAAATCTACGACCG
This sequence comes from Phenylobacterium deserti, assembly GCA_943332615.1. GTDB lineage: Bacteria > Pseudomonadota > Alphaproteobacteria > Caulobacterales > Caulobacteraceae > Phenylobacterium > Phenylobacterium deserti_C. The sequence continues at coordinate 48,366 of CALQQB010000017.1, read as the reverse complement.
GATCGTCAAGGCGCGGGGCGCGCGCTGCGTAGCGCTGATCACTGGCGAGGAGAAGATCGTCCCGCCGCGGCCGCTGTATTACGTCTGCACGGTCGAGGCGATGCCGCTGTCGGTGGAGGTGGAGTTCCTGGCGGTCGATGAGATCCAGCTCTGCGCCGATCCGGAGCGGGGCCACGTCTTTACCCACCGTCTGCTGCACGCCCGTGGCACGGCCGAGACCATGCTGCTGGGCGCGGGCACGATGGCGCCGCTGGTGCGTCGGCTGTTGCCGCATGCGGAGATCCAGTCGCGCGACCGGTTCTCGGCGCTCACCTATGCCGGACCGAAGAAGCTGACCCGCCTGCCACGCCGCACCGCCGTGGTCGCCTTCTCCGCAGACCAGGTCTATGCCATCGCCGAGCTGATCCGCCGCCAACGGGGGGGGGCGGCGGTGGTGATGGGCTCGCTGTCGCCCCGCACCCGCAACGCCCAGGTGGCGCTCTACCAGTCAGGCGAGGTGGACTTCCTGGTGGCCACCGACGCCATCGGCATGGGCCTGAACATGGACGTCGATCATGTGGCCTTCGCGGGGCTGCGCAAATTCGACGGCAAGCGGACCCGGTTCCTGCACGCCCAGGAGATCGGCCAGATCGCCGGCCGCGCCGGACGCTACCAGACCAACGGCACCTTCGGGGTCTCCGGCGAGGCCGAGGACATGGACGCCGACCTGGTGGAGCGCGTGGAGAACCACAGCTTCGAGCCTGCCATGGCGGCCGAATGGCGCAACGCCAAGCTGGACTTCGCCGCCCTCCCCGCCCTGCTCGCCTCGCTGGCCCGGCCGCCCGGCCGCGAAGGGCTGACGCTGTCGGCAGAGGCGCTGGACGAGACCACCCTGAAGGCGCTGGCCGGCGACGAGGAGGTGGTGCGCCGCGTGCGCGACAAGACCAACCTGATGCGCCTGTGGGACGTCTGCCAGACGCCGGACTTCCGCAAGCTGGCCAACGAGGAGCACGTCGGCCTGGCCCGGGCGTTCTTCCTGCAACTGACCGCGGGGCGCCGACGGATCGGCGACGACTGGATCGCCCTCCAGTACGAGCAGCTGGACCGCACCGACGGCGAAATCGACACCCTGGCCAGCCGGCTGGCCGGCGTCCGCACCCTGGCCTACGTCGCCAACCGGCCGGACTGGCTGGCCGACCCAGGGGGCTGGCAGGCGCAGACCCGCGCGCTGGAGAACCGGCTCTCCGACACCCTGCACGAGAAGCTGATGGCCCGGTTCGTGGACCGGCGGACCAGCGCGCTGATGCGGGGCCTGCGGGTCCGCGAGGAGATGCTGGCCGGGGTGGCGGCGGACGGCGCCGTCACGGTGGAGGGTCACTATGTGGGCCGCCTGTCGGGGGTAGCGTTCGAGCCGGCGCAGGGGGCGAGCCTGCTGGAAGAGAAGGCGCTCAGGGCAGCCGCCCAGCATGCGGTGACGCCGGAGATCGCGCGCCGCCTGGGCCGGCTGGCGGCCGAGCCGGACGACGCCTTCGCGCTAACTCCCGACGGCGCGGTGCTGTGGCGCGGCGAGACCGCCGGCGTGCTGAGCGGCGGCGAGGCGTTCCGGCCCCGCGTGCGTCTGCTGGGCGAACTGGGGCATGACAGCGCCCGGCAACGGGCCCAGCAACGATTGGAAGCCTTCGTCGCCGGAGAGGCCGGGCGGCGGCTGACCGGCCTACGCCGCCTGGAAGCCGCGGTGGCGGACGGCCAGGTCAAGGGCCTGGCCCGCGGACTCGCCTTCCGGCTGGTGGAGGCCGGCGGCGTGCTGGACCGCACCGGGGTGCGCGCCGAGGTGCGCGCCCTTAGCCCGGTGGAGCGGCGCGTGCTGCGCGGCCTGGGCGTGAGGCTGGGCGCCTTCTCGATCTACCTGCCCGGCCTGCTCAGGCCCGAGGCGCGCGCGCTGAGCGAAGCCTTGATGCGCCGGGAGGTCCAGGGCTGGCGGCCACCGACCGACCGGGTCAGCCGCCTGCCCGTCCCGACCCCCTCGCCCAAGGCCCTGGCGGCCTTCGGCCTGCGCGCCGTCCGCGGCCTGGCTGTGCCGGTGGAACAGCTGGAGGCGCTGGACGTGGCCCTGCGCGCCGAACCGAAGCAGGGCGGCGGCATGCTGCTGTCCGAGGCGACCCGCGAGACCCTGGGCTGGAGCGGCGATGACGCCCGCGCGATCCTCAAGGGCCTGGGCTTCGCCACGGTCCGCAAACCCAGCGAGGGCCCGACGATCTGGCGCCGCCGGTTCGAGAAAGAGTTCACCGTCGAGCACAAGCCCGCAGCCGCGCCCCACTCCCCCTTCGCCGCCCTGGCCGTCCTGCGCGGCGAACCCGCCCCGGCGCGCCGGCCGCGCCGCCGGAGGAAGGCGCAGGGCGCATGATCCTCCTTCGCCAAGGCTTCGGAGGACCTGTCCTGCGAAGCTCCGCCAGGAGCGAAGCAGGATGAGCGAGCCGGACGCCTGCCGCGCCGACGTCTGGCTCTGGCGCGCCCGGTTCTTCAAGACCCGCTCGCTGGCGGCCAAATACCTCGAGGCCGGCCGCGTGCGCCTGACCCGCGCCGGCCACCAGAGCCGGCTGGAGAAGCCCGCCCGCCCGGTGAAAATCGGCGACCAGCTGGTCTTCGCCCTCGGCGGCCGGCTGATAGCGGTGACCATTGAGGGCCTGGGTGAACGTCGCGGCGCGGCGCCAGAAGCCCAAACGCTGTACTCGACGATCGACGAAACCTGAGCCCAACCTTCGGCGGAACGCCGCGGCCTATTGGCGTCGGCAGAATTCCTGCGGGCCTGTCGGATTGACATCTGCCGCCCGGGCCGTGAAAAACCCGGCCTCCAGCAAAGGCGGCCAGACCACCTCCGATGACCTACATTGTCACCGACGCCTGCATCAAATGTAAGTTCATGGACTGCGTGGAGGTGTGCCCGGTCGACTGCTTCTACGAGGGCGAGAACTTCCTGGTCATCAGCCCGGACGAATGCATCGATTGCGGCGTCTGCGAACCCGAGTGCCCGGTGGACGCGATCAAGCCCGACACCGAGGATGATCCCGACAGCAAGTGGCTGAAGATAAACACCGACTACGCCAAGGTCTGGCCGAATATCACGGTCAAGGGCGTGCCCCCCGCGGACGCTGAAGCGTTCGAGCGGGAAGAGGGCAAATTCGAGAAGTACTTCTCCGAGAAGCCAGGCCGCGGGTCCTAGACACAACCCGCCCGCCCTGCCCCCGGCGGGCCCAAGCCTTTCATTCAGCTTGTTTTTGTGTTAATGTCCCCAATGACACGACACCGAGGCTTCGCCCACGTCGGTCTATCGAACAAGAACAGCCGTCTGGCGACCTGTCGGAACGGGCGAAGGGTGTCTTAAGAGGTCAGCTTCCGTTTCACAGTGACAACGCCGCCGCGGCGCTTTCGCGGACGGGATGGTTTTGTCGCTGTCGCGGAGGCGCCGAGGGTTAGGTTCCGCGCGCGTCCGCGGACGATTTGAAAGGTGCTACCTATGAGCAAGACCGGTCATGATTTCGGGGTTGGCGATCACGTCGTTTACCCGGCCCACGGCGTGGGTCAGGTGCAAGGGGTCGAAGTCCAGGAAGTCGCCGGTCTGCAGCTCGAGGTCTATGTGATCACCTTCGACCACGAGAAGATGACGCTGCGCGTGCCCACCGCCAAGGCCCGCGCCTCGGGACTGCGCGCCCTGGCCGAGACCGGCGTGGTCTCCAAGGCGCTGACCACCTTGAAGGGCCGGGCCCGGGTGAAGCGCACCATGTGGTCGCGTCGCGCCCAGGAATACGAAGCCAAAATCAACTCCGGCGACCTGGTCTCCATCGCCGAAGTGGTGCGCGACCTGCACCGCGCCGAGAACCAGCCGGAGCAGTCCTATTCGGAACGCCAACTGTATGAGAGCGCGCTGGACCGCATGGCCCGCGAAGTCGCCGCTATCGAGCGTATCGACCGCGACGCGGCCATCGCCATGCTCAACAAATCCCTGGTGAAGACACAGGCCGCCGCGGCCTGAGCGCCTTCCACGATCGAAACCTGCGATACGCCCTGCCTCACCGCCGGGCGTTTTCGTTTGTGCAGCCGGCGCAGTCGCGCAAATCTGCCGGATCGCCCTGGGAGGCACGCATGGCCGACGACGCAAGCACGATCGCTCAGGATGCGCGGACGCGGGCCTATGCGACCCCGCTCGCCGACTTCGACGTCTCGGACGTCGAGCTGTTCACCAGCGACACCCACTGGCCCTGGTTCGAGCGCCTGCGGGCCGAGGACCCGGTCCACTACTGCGCCAACAGCAAGTACGGCGCCTACTGGTCGGTGACCCGCTTCGAGGACATCGTTGCGGTGGATTCCAACCACGAGGCGTTCTCCTCGGATTCGGATAACGGCGGCATCCTCATCAGCGACGCCAAGGAGCCGCGCGAAGGCTCCAGCTTCATCGCCCTGGACCCGCCCGACCACGACGCGCAGCGCCGGGTCGTCTCCCCGATGTTCTCCTCTGCCGGTATCGTGGCGCTGGAACCATTGATCCGCGAACGCGCCGCCCGAATTCTCGACGAGCTGCCGGTGGGCGAGACGTTCGACTTCGTCGACCGTGTTTCGGTGGAGCTGACCAGCCAGATGCTGGCCACCCTGTTCGACTATCCGTTCGAGCAGCGCCGGAACCTGCCGCTGATCTCGGATATGATCCTCGAAATGCCCGCGCCGGATTCGACGCCGGAGCAGCTGATGGCCCGGCAGGCCGCATTCTGGCCAATGGTCCAGCCGTTCATGGAGCTGTGGAACGCACGCAAGGATGCGCCGCCGGCAGGCGACCTGATCTCGCTGCTCAGCCAAGATCCCGCGACCCGAAAGGGCGATAATCCCGAGCACTATTTCGGCAACCTGATCCTGTTGACCGTCGCCGGCAGCGACACCACGCGCCACTCGATCACCGGTGGCCTGATGGCCTTCCAGGACTATCCGGAAGCCTACGACCGGCTGCGCGCCGAGCCGGCCCTGCTCGACACCGCCGTCCCCGAGATTGTGCGCTGGCAGAGCCCGGTCGCCCACATGCGGCGTACCGCGACCCGCGACGTGGAGCTGGGCGGCAAGACCATCCGCAAGGGCGACCGCGTGGTGATGTGGTACGTCTCCGGCAACCGCGACGAGACGGTGATCCCCGACGCCGACCGGTTCATCATCGACCGCGAGCGTCCGCGCCAACATGTGGCGTTCGGGTTCGGCATCCACCGCTGCGTCGGCAATCGCCTGGCCGAGATGCAGCTCAAGATCGTCTGGGAGGAGATCCTGGCGCGCTTCAGGCGCATCGAGGTCGTCGGCCCGCCGCAACGCCTGCGCTCGAACTTCGTGAAGGGCTATGAAGCCCTCCCCGTCCGCATCGTCGTCTGACCCGGCCCCGGCTACGAACGCATCGCCCGGGCGCAGCTGGCCAGGTTCGCCTTGGCGACGTCGTCCTGCGGGGCGTTGGCGAGCACCGCCAGGGTCGACCTGATCAGCGCCGTGGCCACCGCCGGCTGCCTCATCCGATCGACCTGGACATGGGCTGAAGGCGCGCCGGTGCGGAAGTTGAAGGTCGACCCGCCCGGCGCCAGCGGGATGTCATTGGCCTCCGGACCCAGCGGCGGCTCGGCCAAGGCGCCGGACGGATGCTTGGTCAGGTCAAGGGACAGCCAAGCCACTTCCGTGTCGATCACCGGGCCGATGAGGCGTCGGCCATTGGGGAAGCCCGCCGGCTGGCTGGGGTCCATCTTCAGCGTGTCGGGCGCCACGCTGTTGGCCACGCTGGGCCTGTCGGGCGACCTCGGCTGATCCAGGCGGTTCTGAACATTGAGCGCTGCGCCGGGCGGGCGCCGTCACCGTCATGCGTCACCTGGGACACGACCAAGGCGATGGCCAACCGTACCGCTGGAAACCCCAACGTGGGTTGGTCTTCGACCCGAACTGCGCAGGGTATCGCGCCTAATTCATCCTAAAGGGGTGCGAATTCCTCTCAAGGTTGATAGATCCGCCCACCGGTTGTGCAAACCGCCCGCCATGCGCTAGGACCCTCCAGCGCGTGCGGCCCGGTAGCTCAGCCGGATAGAGCAGGGCTTTCCTAAAGCCAAGGTCGGGGGTTCGAGTCCCTTCCGGGCCGCCACGCAGTCCCTGTTATTCGGCTTGTCGGTGGCCGCGGCGCCGGAAAATCCCGACATGCCGGGACTTGGGCGACCTCAATCCGTCACCTCGCCCCCCGCTGTGAATCAGGGTTTAGCCACCGCTCTGGCCAGAGCGGGGCGGGCATAGCAGGCATCGGCCCAGCGCTGCACGTTGGCATGATCGCTATAGTCAAAGCTGATCATCTTCATCAGGTACATCACCGCGGCCACATTGAGATCCGCCACCGAAAAGGCGCTTCCCACCAATCCGTCGCGCTCTTCCAGCGCGCGATCCAGCACCTTCAGCGGCCGTTGCAGCGCCTTGGTGGCGCGCTCAACGACTTTCGGATCACGCTTGTCCTCTGGCGTGAACAATTTCTGGACAACAATCTGCATCTGCAGCGGTTCAATCTCGCTGATGCCCCAGACACTCCACTGCCAGGCCCGCGCTTCGTCCTCAGGCGAAGAGGGGTAGAGCGCGCCGCCATAGCGCTTCGCCAGATAGAGGTTGATGGCCATGGATTCGAACAGCTGCAGCTCGCCGTCGATCAAGGCCGGGATGCGGCCATTGGGATTGACCGCCAGATAGCCTGCCGCCTTCGAGTCAGCGCCATAGCTGACGGGCACGTGCTCATAGTCGATGCCCGTTTCCTCAATGCCCCAAATGGCGCGGATCGCGCGAGAGCCCGAGATGCCGAACAGTTTAGGCTTGGTCATGGGTTGATCCCGTCCTTGTCACTTCATGATTGCACCGCGGGCGTGTTCGGGTCGGTGCGTGAACGTAGCGCCCAAAGCGTTCAGCGTGGCGGCAGACCGCGCACCATCGTCAGGAATTCCAGTCGCGTGCCGGCGCGGCGATGCTCGGACAGCGCCTGATAGTCGGGATCGGCATACCAGGCGCGGGCCTGGGCTTCGGACGGAAACTTGAAGATGATCATGCGGCCGCTCCGCGGCGCCTCGCCTTCCAGCGTGAACGCCTCGTCGTCGAAGGTGACGAACTCCCCGCCATATTTTTTCAGCAGCGGGAAGAAGCCCTTCTCGTACTGGCGGTAAACCGGCGCGTCGGTGACGGTCAGGTTGACGATGGCGTAGACAGGAACATCGGACATGGTTCGGTCCGCGCCCTCTACCCTACCGGCTCTAGCGGGGCCTGGTTCAGCGCCTCGCGATAGTTCCGGTGGAAGTGGTGCAGCGCCGGTTCGTTGCGGCCGAAGATGACCGCCTTCAGCTGGCCGCTCTCGGCCGTGCGCTGCTGGAGGGCGCCCATCACATAGTCTTCCTGTTCGATGGTGCTCTTGAAGACCTCGAACGAGCCTTGCAGGCTCGGTCCCCGGCGCTCATTCGTGTGGTCGTAGACGGCCTGCGGGTCGACGCCGGCGGCATCCCGCGCCGCCGCCTGGGCGGCCGTCTCGGGCGAGAAGTAGAAGCCGACCTGGGTGATCGAGCGACCCGGACTGGCGGGGTCGGGATAGATGCGGATCAGCGTAGCGCTTTCCGTGCTGCAGATCAGCTGGATGTTGGGGAACAGGTGATACAGCACGAACGTGCTCCCCGCGATCTGCCACTCGGACTCCGGCAGCGACCGGAGCCCGTCGATGCCGCGGCTGGCGGTGACAAAGCGGTGGTGCCGTCCGAACTCCTTGAAGTGCAGGTTGTTGCCGTAGAACACGCGGCCAAGGGTGTCCTTGTGCAGCTTTGCGAAGTGGTAGGTCTCGCCGAACGTGTCGTTGGCGAACTTCCAGTTGAGGTCGCCGACGATCGGCGTCGCGCCGGCGAAGCCATGCCCCGCCAGGCCGTAGGACGCCAGCTCCGCCGAGAGCTCCGCGCCCAGCAGGTCGTCGACATCGAGATGACCATCGGCCTGGGGATGCACCCAGAGCAGGCCGTCGCGCTCGACAGCCGGCAGGGCGATGAGGCCGTGGCACGACTTGTCGATGGCGCCGAAGTGATCCTCGTTGGGGATGGCGATCAGGTCGCCGGTGTTGGCGTAGCTCCAGTTGTGAAAGGGGCACATGAAGATCGACCGCTTGCCGCGCGGCTCGCTCGCCACCTTCACTGCCCTATGGCGACAGGCATTGAGGAAGGCGCGGAAGACGCCGTGCTTGTCGCGCGTCGCGAGCAAGGGCGTGCCGAAGTCGTCTATCGTGAAGAACGTGCCCGGCTCGGGCAGGTCCTGGGACAGGCCGATCAGCTGGGGGTGGTTGCGAAAGAACGCCTCCCACTCCTTCGCTGCCTGATCGGGGCACACATAGGCGGCCGTGGGCATACGGTATTGCACGCCGGCGTCGACGTTCCGGCCCTCGTCGAGCTGCTGCATCAGCTCCTTGAGGATCTCGACCTGGAGGTCGTGTCTCATACCGTGATCTCTCTTGTGAGCTCGGGGACGATCGGGTTGGCGATGGCGCTTCGCACCAGGCGGAAGATGGTGGCGATGGGCTGCAGGCGCCCCAAGTCGGGCGGCTCGCGGCGGCTGGACACCCGGACGCCCTCATTGACCAGCATCAGCAGGGCCGCGAGGTCCCCGGCGAGCGGCGGGGGCGCGCCGGCGTCCTGCAGGAAGGTCCGGAAGAGTTGCTGCACCCGGTCCAGGTGACGACTGGCGCGCGCGGCGAGGTCATCATCGACACCCGCCATCTCGAGCACGGTGCTCACCAGCATGCAGCCCCATTGGCCGCGCGCGCCGCGCGCGCCCACGAAGTCGCGTTCGAAGAAGGCCTGCAAGGCATCCACCGGCGACAACCCATCGTGGGCGCGCTCGAGCAGGTCCAGCGTCCGCTGGGCGAACAGGTCGAGGCACTCGATGAACAGGCCACGCTTGTCGGTGAACGTGGCGTAGAAGCTGCTGCGGCCGATGCCCATGGCCGACAGTAGGTCGGTCAGCGAACTGGCCTGATAGCCCTTTCGCCAGAACAGCCTCAACGCTCCGTCCACGGCCTTGGACCGATCGAACTCCGGTGAACGCGTCATGCTTGCATAGTGGACCGACTGGTCCAGAATGCAACCCGTCGCCGTCCCTCCCCGCGATCCTATCCGAGCACTGGACAAGACCATGACCAAGCCCGTCTGCCTCGTCCTCGGCGCCGGCGCCGGCATCGGCGGCAATGTGGCCAAGCGCTTCGCCCGCGAGGGCTACCACGCCTGCCTCGCACGCCGCAGCGACAAGGCCGGACTGGACAAGCTGGTGTCAGACATCGAGGCCGAGGGCGGCTCGGCCAGCGGCTACATCATCAATGCGGTCGAGGACCGCAGCATCGAGCAACTGGTGACCGACATCGAGGCCAATGTCGGCCCGATCACGGTCGCGGTGTTCAATCTGGGCGCCCAGATCGGCGACCGGGGCCTGGCGAACACCTCCCTCAAGGCCTTCGAGATGGGCTGGCGGATGGCCACCCTTGGCCTCTTCCGCCTGGCGCAGGTGCTGATCCCCTACATGGAGGCACGCGGCTCGGGGGTCCTGCTGGTCACGTCGGCCACGTCCGCGATGCGCGGCAACGCGGGCCAGCACTCGCACGCCGCGGCCATCGGGGGGCGGCGCATGCTGTGCCAGTCGCTGAACGCGCAGTACGCCAGACAGGGTATCCACGTCGCGCACATCGTGATCGACGGCGCCGTCGATGCGCCGGATACGTTGGGCAAGCTGCTCGGTCCCGAGCGCTTCCAGGCGCTGCGGGAGCACAAGGGTCTGGAGCACGACGGCCTCATCCTGCCCGCCGAGGTCGCCAACACCTACTTCCACCTGGCGCACCAGCATCGTTCGGCCTGGACCTTCGAGCTAGACCTGCGCGCCCACTCCGACCTGGCCTGGTGGAACCACGCCGCCAGCCCGGATCTCAAATAGGCCGCCGTGTGGCCATATCTGGAGACATCTTGCCGTTCGCCTGCCACCACCGCCACGCAGTCCAAGCGAACCCGGCAAGAGATGGGCTCGATACGCCTTCACCCGCCAGGACGAGCCACAGCGGATCGCCTCTTGAGCGCAACGGCCCGATCGCGGCCCTCATCGGCGAGCGTCACTCGCCGCCAAATCGATAGGTGATGGACGCGTAGACCGTCCGCGGCCGACCGATGGCCCCGAACGCCGAGTTCAGCGCCTGAATGTTGGTCTTCTGCACGAAGTACTTGTCGTTGGCGAGATTGCGCACATAGACCCCGGCCTCCCAGCGGCCGCCCTCCGGAAGCAGGCGCAGCGACGCGTTCAGGAAGCTGCGGGATCGCAGCTTGGTCTCATAGTTTCCGTCGATCGCGGACGTCTGGGTGTCGGTATAGCTCCAGTCCAGCCGGCCGACAGCGCGACCCACGTCCGCGACAGGCGCGGTCACAGTGACCCCCAGATTGCCTGTCCACTTGGGAGAATAGGGCAGTTGTGTCGCGGCCGTGACCCCGAAGGCGCCCGATGCGACCCTTCCCCCCAACACCTGCTTGATCTCTGAGTCCAAGTAACCCACGGCGCCGTCCAGGCGGAGCCACTCGGTCACCCGGCCGTCGAACTCTAACTCGACGCCCTGAATCTTCGCCTGAGCGAGATTGAGGATGGTGGACTGCTGGGCGAGCTGCAGCGCTGGCGGAACCGTCGCGTCAACCTGCAAGTCCTTGTAGTCGGTCCGGAAGGCCGCAACGTTCAGCCGCAGCCGGTCGGCGAAAAGAAGGTTCTTCGAGCCCACCTCATAGGATTTGACGTACTCCGGATTGTAGGATGGCAGGACGGCCGGCAGGACGCCCAGGAACCGGGCCGCGTACCCACCGTCTCGGAAGCCCTCGGAGTAGGTGGCGTAGACGAAAGACTTCGGCGACGCCTTCCATCCGATCGTCGCCGTCGGCGTCACCCGATCGACCTTCTTCGTGCCGCTATAGGGGCCATCGGTCGCTCCGGTCGGAAGGATATTCTTGATCGTAAAGGTCTTCCGGCCCTCCGTATATCGCGCGCCGCCCGCCAGCGTGACCGTGTCGGTCACGTGGTAGCTCACTTGCGCGTAGGCGGCCTTCGACGAATTGTCGATGTTCCGGAAGATGTCCTGCGCCAAAGCGCCGGGATTGGTGGTCGCGTTGAACGCCGTGATGACCTGATTGTAGATGCGCTCAAGGCCCTTCTCCTTGAAGTAGTAAAGGCCCGTTACATAGTCGATCTTTCCGTTGGCCGTTGATCCGACGAGTTGGAATTCTTGCGAGTACTGGTGCTGCGAGAATTCCGGGTGGTTGTTGGCAAACAACAGGAACGGTGTGAAGTCGAGATCGTTGAAAGTGACCGCATCGAAATCACGGTAGGCCGAGATGGACTTGAACTGCCCGATCGGCGTCTTGGCCGTAAGCGTGGCGCTGATTCCATTGGTGTCGAGCTGGTTCTCAGGGTCGACCTTCTTGCCGGTCTTGTCGGTGAAGACGGCGTTCGATGCGAACGGCGAACTGGGCAGATAGACCGACCCAAAGCACTTCGTGTTCGTCGCCTGGCCTGCCGTCGTACGGCAGGCCGCATCGCCCGACAGGGTGAGGCTGTTGTTGAAGAAGGTGTTGAAGGGTCCCGTGCCGACGGTTCCAACGGGCAGCAATGTGTTGAGAACCACCGGCACAACCGGCCCCGGCGAATTCGACGTGCGCGCGATATCTCCGGCGAACTCCAGGGTAATGTCGGAGGTGATGTCGAACGCGAGCTTGCCGCGCGCACCCCTCATATCGTCTTCGCCGAGTTTCAGGCCGGTGTACTGGAGGGCCTTCACGTAGCCGTCCTGGTGCCGATAGAAGGCGCTGACGCTGGCTCGGACCCGGTCGGAGATCGGCAGGTTCACGGCGCCGCTGAGTTCGCGGTACGAGTCCTGGCCGCCGGCCGCCTTCAGCGATCCGCCAAATGTGCGGCTCGGCGACTTGGTGACGACGCTGATCGCACCACCGATGGTGTTGCGTCCGAACAGCGTGTTCTGGGGCCCGCGGAGGACCTCGACGCGTTCAATCTCGACCAGATCCATGAGGGCGCCGATGGAACGGCCCACGTAGACTCCGTCGAAGTAGATGCCAACAGCCGGATCGACATTGATCGTGAAGTCGCGCTGACCGATGCCGCGGATGAACACCGCCGTGGCGCCGGACAGGCCGGATGTCGGCTGGCTGGCCGAGAAGTGGACGTTGGGCGCCAGCGATTCGATCGCGGTCAGGTCTGCCGCGCCCCGCGCCTGCAGTTGCGCCCCGCCAATCGCGGTGATGGCGATAGGGGTGTCCTGCAGGTTTTCCTCGCGCTTGCGGGCGGTGACGACGACCTCTTCGACGGCCAGCGCGCCCTTGTCGGCGGCTTTGGCGACAGACGGCAGGGAGACGCCCGCCCCGCCCGTCAGGGCCATGGCCAGCGCCAGTGTCAGCCGATAGGGCGATATTGCTTGGTTGGCCACGTCGTCTCCTCCCCTGTCGAAGCGCTATGGCGCCCTGGCGCATGCGATCGACGCCTTTTTCTGTTTCGAAGCTGGGCTGCATGGACTGACGCCGGCCGGTTCTCCGGCTCGGACAGGCCCCCCCACGCCTCACTCCACGGCCAAGCCTACCCTTGAGGGGTTTATTGTCAATTAGCTTGACGGCTCGCGTCGGAAATTGTCAATATTGTTGACTAAGGACCTGCCAACGCTGACGATTGTTGCCTGGGTTCAAGCGTGGTTCCGAAGCGCCCCGGCCCTGCAAGAAGGGGCGCGCTTCGGCGCAAGCATGGGGATGGCGGAATGCCGGTGTCTGGTCGAACGGCAGGACAGCGTCGCATCGCGCGCCGGGTCGATCGCGCCATCGGCTCCTGGCGGGCTGGCCTTGCCGTTCTGGCGATCGCCTTGGCACTGACCGGCTGCTCGGCCGATCGCGCGTCGGGGCCCAAGGCCGCGGCGGTGTCACCGGATCCTCACCTGGCCGCCACGGAATGCCCCGGCGCCGATCCGGCGACGAAGCACGTCTACTGGGGCGACCTTCACGTTCACACGGCCTATTCGCTCGACGCCTACGGTTACGGCACCCTCCAGACCCCCGCTGACGCCTTCCGCTTCGCCAAGGGCCAACGCATCGATCTGGCATCCGGTCCGGTGCAGCTGGCGCGTCCCCTGGACTTCATGGCCGTGACCGACCACGCCGAGTGGCTGGACCTGATGTTCACCTGCACCGAGCCTGGCTTCTCCGATCATCCCGTCTGCCGAAGGCTGAGGGCTAACAGCACGCAGGCGACCGGCGCCTCAATCTTCCAGGACTTCGTGAACCCGACCATCACCCTGGCCCGACCCCAACCCACCGAGATCTGCCGGGAGAACCCCAAGGCCTGCCTGGATGCCAGGGACAGCCAGTGGGCGCGGGTCCAGCGGCAGGCCAACGAGGCCAACCAGCCGTGCCGGTTCACCGCCTTTGTCGGCTTCGAGTGGTCCGCCACGCCCGGCGCCTCGCATACCCACCGCAATGTGGTCTTCGCCAGCAGCCACGTCACGGCCATTCCGATCGACTACATCCGCTACCCGCAGGCCAGCCAGCTGTGGGAGGCGCTGATGGAACAGTGCCGTCCCGAGGACGGCTGCGACGCGATCGCCATCCCGCACAACATGAACATGGGAGACGGCCTGAGTTTCGATATCGAGACCGAGGACGAGCGGCAGTTGGCGCTCCGCTCTCGCTTCGAGCGGCTGGCCGAAATCACCCAGGAAAAGGGCTCCAGCGAATGCCTGCCAGGCTTCGGGGACCGACTTAAGAGTACGGACTGCGCATTCGAGAACTACATTACATCTCACTCAAAACCACGGGCGCCCGAGGCTTTCACCGAGGCGGACTGGGAACGCATGCGCGGCAGCTATGCGCGCGGTCTTCTCCGTCGGGGCCTGCTTGCGCAGGCAGGCGGCCGCAGGAATCCGCTGCAGTTGGGTTTTGTCGGCTCGACCGACGCCCACACTGGTTTCGGCGGCTTCGTTGACGAGGCCCAGTGGCAGGGCAGCGTCTTCGGCATAGGCAACTTCGAGCGGAACATGTCCCGCGTAGGCTTCAACCCCGGCGGCATTGTCGGGGTCTGGGCGGAGCAGAACACCCGTGAAAGCGTCTTCGCCGCGTTGAAGCGTCGCGAGGTCTACGCCACGAGCGGGCCGCGCATCGCGCTGCGGTTCCACGCGACCGACCGACTCGGAGGGCTGTCCTGCGACGCACCCGACTCCAGCACCCAGCGCAAACAGGCGACGCCCATGGGAAGCATGCTGAAGCCCGGCGGCCGCGCGGCCGTGTTCAGGATCGAAGCCACGGCCGATCGGACGCCAATCGCCAGGATCGAGATCGTCAGGGGCGCGACCCGTCGGGGAGGCTTCGAGGAAACAGTTGAGACCGTCTGGGAGCGCCGGGGCGGCGGGACCCATGCCTGCGTGATTTGGCAGGACAAAGCGTTCGACCGCGCGGACGGCTCGTACTGGTATCCGCGAGTCATTGAGGTTCCGACACCGCGCTGGTCCTCCGTGCAATGCCGGCGCGAGGGCAGATGCGCCGAGTTCCCTGGGGCCGATAGAATGATCGAGGAGCGCGCTTGGGGTTCTCCCATCTGGTACGCGCCGGGCTGATGATCCGATACGCCACGGCTGGCTCCGAGATATGAACTCGCGACGACGCCTTGCCGATAGCGCCTGAACAGGTGAGACATTCGAAGGACTCGAGGCCGAGATGATCCGTACCGGTCGTCCCCCAAACCATGTGAAGAGATGAGTCGATCACGTCCTGCGCGACCGGCCCCCCTAAGGCGCGTTCAGAGCGACCTCTTGATGATCAACCTGCTGATGGGCGTCTACTGGTTCGACGAGGCGCTGCAGTCGGCTGTGAAGGCTGCGGGCTGGCCGCCCGTGACCCGCGCCCAGTCTCTGCTGTTCGCCAACATCTCCGCCGGCGAGGTCCGTCCCATCCGACTCGCAGCCAATCTGGGAGTGAGCCGTCAGGCGGTCAGCCAGATGATCGTGGAACTCGAGGCCCGGGGTCTCCTGAAGACTGAGCCCGACCCCCAGGATCGGCGCGCCCGGATCGTCAGTTTCGCCGAATCGTCGACGCCGCTGCGCAATGCCGCCGGCGCGGTGCTTCGGGACCTCGAGGCGGAGCTGCGACGCCGTATCGGCGACGACGCCGTCGCTGGCCTCGCCACGGCGCTTTCGGCCGACTGGGGTAGCCCGCCCGACGTCGCAGCCCCGAAAAGCCGGTAGTCAGGTCAACGCGGTGTTGGGCGGCAAACCGATCATCGAACGCCCACGAAGTTCCAGCGCCATGTCCAGGTCATAGACCACATGGCTGGCCATCACATTCACGTCGCGCAGCGCACGCTGGAGAGGATTGTCCAGGGCATGCGCGCTCGACCCGCTGGCCACGCACACCGTGCGGATCGCCGCACGACAATGGTCCATGGCCGATGCGATCTGGACCCGAATATAGGTTCTCTCGTCGGCTGTTGACGGGATCCTCCGATCCGCAAGCGCCATGGTCTGGCGCGCTGCGTCGCGGAGCAGCACCTCGGCCGTGCGCGCGGACATCTCGGCCTGGGCCAGGCGCATCTGGGCTATCGGCTTCTCGGCCTGGGTGGCGCTGGAGCCGTGCAAGACACGGACGCCAAGCCGCTCATTGAAGGCCTGGACTGTCGCGCGGGCCAGCCCCACAGCCGGAATGGCCGCCGTTATCCCCAGGAACGGCAGCATGGGCATCCGGTAGATCGGATTGTCATGGAGCAAGGCCCCAGGCGCACGCCCTTCGCGCATCAAGCTCATGTCGATGCACCGGTGAGCGGGGACGAAGAGCTCCTCTGCGACAATGTCATTGCTGCCGGTGCCGGCCATGCCGTCCATGCGCCAAGTGTCGATCACCGTGGCGTCCGCGGCCGGGAAGACGAAAAACAGCATGCGCGGCGGCGATTCGCCGGGGATCATGCCGGTGGCCAGGACCCAGTCGGCGTGCATCACGCCCGTGCCCCACTTCCAACGGCCGGTCAGCCGGTAGCCGCCATCGACCGGGATCGCCTTGCCGGGCGGCATGGTGACACCCGGCGCGATCACGTAGGGCCAGCCGCCGCCAAAGATCTCGTCCTGCGCCTCCTTGGAGAATTGGGCGAGCATCCAGTTGTGCTCAACGCAGAACGAGGCGACCCAGCCGGTCGAGGCGCAGCCTTCTCCGAGAGGCAGCATTGCGTCGATGAAGGCATCGAGGCTGAACTCCAGCCCGCCATAGGCCTTCGGCACGAAGTGGTAGAACACTCCGCTGTCCCTCAGGGCCTGCCACACGCTGTCCACCGGGCGGCGCAGGGTCTCAGCCTCAAGCGCGTGGGCGGCCAGCAAGGGCCTGAGGGCCGAGGCGCGCCGGACGAGTTCCCCGGGCGTCAGGTTTTCCAGAACCTCGGCGCTTAGCCAGTCGCCTCCTGCGGGGATTCGCCGATCCGCGAGCTTGAGGGTCGGAGCGTCGTTCACGATGGAGGCCCTCGCGGTTCAGCAAGCTGATATGTCAAGTTACTTGACCATGTCAACGCCAGATGAAGGCTCTGGACCAGAGCCCGACGCGCCTACATCGCGGAGCGCTGTCGACTGCTCACTGCCCGCCCCGCCACGCAGTCTGGGAAACTCGTCTCCAGGCGGAGACATTTCCCTGAAAGCCCCGAGTTTCCGGGGGTTGCGACCTGCCAGTCCGTCATCGGCGCCCGTCTCCAGGGGCCAAAATCCAGCCCAAATAGCCCCCATTCCGCGGCCTGTCTCCGCAGCCGAAAAGCCGTGACGGTTTGCCTTATGGAAGCACGGGTACGTCTACCAACAGGACCCGTCGGGCGCGAGTTGCGCCCGGAACAGGGTCCTGCGGTCACCTGACGGGCGTGGTGAGCGCGCTTAGTCCGCGCCGCGCTTCGCCTTCGGCGAACTTGCGGCGACAGGAACCGTCCCCTTTGCAGCCGCAGTCACGCTCGCGGTTTCCTCTTCCTGGCGCCGCGCGCCCGCCAGGATCGCGGGCAGCGCGTAGTTGCCCTCGTGGCAGGCGTACTCGTAGAGGCCGCTCACGGGCGAGAAGGTATATTCGCCGCCCCAGGGCTTGTCCCAGACGCTGGGGTCCTCGGCTTCGAAGCTGTACTTGATCCGGGTCGGCGACACGCGGGTGAAGCGCTCGGTCACCTTCAGGGTCTTCCACGCGCCATAGAGGTTCTGCGATTCGGGGATATTTGTGGTCTCCACGACGAACGTGTTCCCCTCGTAGTGGCCGATCGAATCCCCCATCCACGGCCGCAGACCGTCCGTGCGGTGCTGTGAATTTAGCCGGATCACCCGCGTGTCGTGGATCATCTCCACCGTGATCGCGACGGCGTCGCCGGTCTGCACGATCTGATAGTTGTTATTGTAGTAGCCGTTGGGGAACATTGGCGGGCCGGCATTGCGGCCGAAACCGATCACGCAGCGCTCGCCCAGCGGACGGGTCTCATAGGAGTCGAACGAACCCAGTCCCCCGCCGTTGTAGGGGCCTGACGCGCCGCCGTTCGAGCCGCTCTTGCGCTTCGGCAGCTGGCCGTCGGGGGTGGTGAAGATGGACGTCCGGAACTCGCCGTCGACTTCAAGGATGTGGTTCCCGGGATCCAGCCAGTAGTTATTGTAGCCGCCGACATCGCCGCCTGCCGCGGCGAAGTCCGGCCGGACCGCGAAGAGCTTCGCATCCTTGGCCTTGTCCTCGTCGCTGCCGGGCAGGACGTTGGGGTTCGTGGTCTCATCCCGTTGCTCGAGCGCCGCCGCGAAGGTCGATTCCAGCGCCTTGACCTCGGTGGGCGGAAGCGTCGCCTTGTTGGTCAGGCGCGTGTTGCGTGTCAAAGGCGTAATCGTCGCATTGCTCCACGAGCCCGACAGGTCTGGTTGCCCCCAGGCGTTCTTCGCAGCACTCCAGCCCGGCTGCTGGATGGTCGGATCGACGACCTTGGCAGACGGCGCGGCACCCGCCTCAGCGACCCCGAACGTGCAAAGCGCCGTAGCCAGCGAAAGAGCAAGGGTACGACGCATGCTGAGCTCCAGTGTCTCGAAGGGCGACGGCGCGCCTCAGGTGGCGGCGCGCGGCGCGTGACGGTCCGGCGTGAAAGTGATGAGCAGCTGAAGAATAGCGTTAAACCAGATCGAGCGCAGCCATTTCGGCTCGCCGGTAATCCGAAAATCCGCCATGCGGGTCAGAATCTGCTTCGGCTGCGCCTCACGCAAGGTGAGCGAGGCGCGCGGCGCGGCTTTGCTGAGACGTGACCCCCGTTTCTCTTGCGGCCATAATCCAAGCCCCGGGATGATCTGAGCCTTGGTCGGTGGGTGTTACCGGAGCCGTCAACGGATGACAGCGCCGTCCCGACCGGGTCGAGCCAGCGTCAGGAAGCAAAAGTGAGCGCGATGACCAAGTACCCGAACCTGTTCGCGCCCCTCGATCTGGGTTTCACCCGGTTGAAGAACCGCGTGATCATGGGCTCGATGCATACGGGGCTGGAGGACATCCCCAATGGCTTCGCCCGCCAGGCCGCCTATTTCGCGGAGCGCGCGCGGGGCGGCGTCGGCATGATCATCACCGGCGGCATCGGTCCCAACCGGGAAGCCGGCGGTGGCGCCAAGCTCTCGACCCTCGAGGAGGCCGCCCAGCACCGCGTCGTCACCGAAGCCGTCCACGCCGCTGATCCGGACGTGAAGATCTGTCTGCAGATTCTGCACGCAGGCTCCCTGGCCCGGAGCGCCGACAGCGTCGCGCCCTCGGCGATCCGCGCTCGGATCGCGCCCAATGTCCCGAACGAACTAAACGCGGAGGGTATCGAAAAGCAGCTCGGCGACTTCGCAAACTGCGCGGCGATGGCCCGGCTGGCCGGCTATGACGGCGTCGAGATTATCGGCTCGGCGGGCTACCTGCTGTCGACCTTCCTGGTGGAGCGCACCAACCAGCGGACGGATGAGTGGGGCGGCAATTTCGAGAACCGCATGCGCTTCCCGGTGGAGGTCGTGCGCCGCGTGCGCGAGGCAGTGGGCTCCGACTTCATCGTGGTCTTCCGCATCGCCGCCATGGACATGCTGCAGGGCGGCATGGCCTGGGACGAGGTCGTGACCCTTGGCAAGGCGGTGGTCAGCGCCGGCGCCACCATCGTCTCCACCCACTTCTGCTGGCACGAGGCCCAGGTTCCAACCATCGCGACCATGGTGCCTCGCGCCGCCTTCGCCCAGGTGACGGGACGTCTGCGCAAGGAGCTTACCGTCCCGCTTATCACCAGCAACCGCATCAACATGCCCGATGTGGCCGAGGCGGTGCTGGCCCGCGGCGACGCCGACCTGATCTCTATGGCGCGTCCGATGCTGGCCGACCCGGATCTGGTGCTGAAAGCCCAGCAGGGGCGAGAGGACGAGATCAACACCTGCATTGCCTGCAACCAGGCCTGCCTGGACCATACCTTCACCGGCCGGCTGACCAGTTGCCTGGTCAATCCGCGCGCTTGCCGCGAGACGGAACTCAACTATCCGCCCACCACGGCCGCGAAGACGCTCGCCGTCGTCGGCGCCGGCCCGGCGGGCCTAGCCTATGCGACGGTGGCGGCGGAACGCGGCCACAGGGTCACCCTGTTTGAGGCCGGCCCCGATATCGGCGGCCAGTTCAACCTGGCCCGACGCATCCCGGGAAAGGAAGAGTTCGACGAAACCCTGCGCTACTTCCGCAAACGCATCGAGGTGCTCGGAATCGAGCTGAAGCTGAACACAACGGTCGATGCCGCACAGCTGAAGGCCGCCGGATTTGACGAGGTGATCGTCGCCACCGGCATCGAGCCTCGCACACCGGACCTGGACGGTATCGATCACCCCAAGGTGGTCAGCTACATCGACGTGATCCTGGGCCGGCGGCCGGTCGGCAAGCGGGTGGCGATCATGGGGGCCGGCGGGATCGGCTTCGACGTCGCCGAGCTGATCACTCATGCCGGTGTCTCGGCCTCGATGGACATCGATGTGTTCGCCAAGGAATGGGGCATCGACTTCGCCAACCATCCGCGCGGCGGGGTTACCGGCGTCACACCCGAGGTGGCCAAGTCCGCTCGCGAGGTCACCCTGATGCAGCGCAAGTCCGACGCCGTGGGCAAGTCACTGGGCAAGACCACCGGCTGGACCCATCGGCTCACCCTTCAGCGTCGGGGCGTCAAGATGATCAATGGCGTCGAGTACCTGAAGATCGACGACGCCGGCCTGCATGCCCGCGTGGCCGACCAGCCTGTGCTGTTCGAGGTCGATACGGTCATCGTCTGCGCCGGGCAGATGTCGAAGCGCGGCCTGTTCGATCAGCTCATGCAGGCCGGCGTGCGCGCAACCCTGGTGGGCGGCGCCTTCGAAGCGGCCGAGCTGGACGCCAAGCAGGCCATCAACCAGGCGACAGAGCTGGCGGCGGCGGTCTGACCCGCCCGCCATCCGGGCGCCGGGCCTGGGCGGCGGCTACATCCCGCGGTGAATGGGCACAAGATCCGGGAAGTCGGCGGCGCGGCCCTCCTGCTTGGCCTTGAACGCCTCAGCCATGTGCGGGCCGGCGAACATGCCGGCCTGCCAGACGCCCAGGTAGTCCAGCGACGCGGCCGTGCCGTGCTCGCGGGCGTAGTTGATCATCGCCTTCGAGCCGGCGACCGCCAGCGGCGCCTTGCTGGCGATCTCGGCGGCGGTGGCCAGTGCATGGGCCACCGCCGCGTCATGGTCGGGCAGCACGACGTTGACGAGACCTATCTCGCACGCCTGCGCCGCCGGCATCCGGCGGCCGGTGTAGGCAAGCTCCCGCACCCAGCCCTGCGGGATCAGCTTGCAGAGACGCGGGAAGGTGCCGGCGTCGGCGGTCATGCCGATGTTGATTTCCTGCACGCAGAAGAAGGCGTCGGCGCTGGCGTAGCGGATGTCGCAGGCGCTGGTGAGATCGACGCCGCCCCCGACACATCCGCCCTGGATCGCCGCGATCACCGGGACCCTCGCCTCGTCGAGGCAGTTGAAGCTGTCCTGCAGCGAGCGCAGGTGATGCCGCGAGGCCTCGGCCTGGGTCCAGCGGTCGCCGGGCCGGACGCCAGCCTCCCCGACGCCGGCGAAGTTCTGCAGGTCCATCCCGGCGCAGAAGTGCTTGCCCGTGGAGGAGATGACGATCGCCCGGGCCCGGGCGTTGTCGTCGATGTCCCGCACGATCGCCGGCAACTCGCTCCAGAACGCCCGGTTCATGGAATTGAACGCCTCAGGCCGGTTCAGCCGGATGTGGGCGACCTTGCCCTCCAGGGTGACGGCGAAGCAGGTCCAGGCGATCTCGAATGCGTTGCTCATGGCGCGGTCCTTCCGGATAGCTGCAGCTCGGCGCTGGCGCGCGCGGCGGGGTAGTCGGCCTTGCCGTTGGCGGTGCGGAGGTCGCGGTCGGCGATGACGATGCGCTTGGGGGTCTTGTAGCCGGCAAGCGACCTGCGCACGTGGGCCCGCAGGCCGGCCTCATCCAGCGCCGCGCCGTCGGCCAGGGTCACGACCCCGGTCACCGCCTGGCCCCACTTCTCGTCGGGCAGGCCCACGACCAGGGCGTCCTCCACCGAGGGATGGGTCTTCAGCGCCTCCTCGACCTCCTCGGGGAAGACCTTCTCGCCGGCGGTGTTGATACAGGCGTTTCCGCGGCCCAGCAGCGTCAGCGTGCCGTCCGCCTCCACCACGCACCAGTCGCCGGGGATCGAGTAGCGGACGCCGCCGATCGTGCGGAAGGTGCGGGCCGTCTTCTCCTCGTCCTTGTAGTAGCCCACCGGGTTGGGCGGTCCGATCGCCACGATGCCGGGCACGCCGGAGCCGGGCTCCACGGGATTGTCGTTCTCGTCGAACACCCGGCAGCGCTCGCCCAGCACGAACCTGGCGGTCTGCACCTCGACGCCCTTAGCCATCATCGACTGGCCCATGCCCAGCGCCTCCGACGACGAGAAGCCGTCCGAGA
This sequence comes from Phenylobacterium deserti, assembly GCA_943332615.1. GTDB lineage: Bacteria > Pseudomonadota > Alphaproteobacteria > Caulobacterales > Caulobacteraceae > Phenylobacterium > Phenylobacterium deserti_C. The sequence goes on along the minus strand of CALQQB010000017.1, from coordinate 26,335 downwards.
GCACCGCCTGCGGCATGTGCTCCAGCATCCCCTGCTTGACCTCGTACGACCACATCACGCCGGACGACACGATCACCAGCACCGAGGAGACGTCCCATCGGTCCGGGTTGGCGTTCAGCGCGTTCAGGATCGGCCGGCCGAAGCTGTCGCCGACGATCACCAGGGTCTGCGGCTTGTGGCGGTGGATTGCGTCCAGCAGTTCCTCGGCGTCGAACGTCGCGCCCTCCAGGGTGATGACCGTCCCACCGGTCATCATCGTCCCCATGCCCGTCAGCAGGCCGGTGCCGTGCATCAGCGGCGGCGCGGGCAGGATGCGGCCCATGGGCCCGACGGTCTTGGCGTGCACCGCCAGGGCCCCCAGCGTCTCCGGCACCGGCCCCAGTTTGCGCGCCGCCGCGAGCGTGATCTCGCGCAGATCGTCCTGCGCCCACATCACGCCCTTGGGCATGCCGGTGGTGCCGCCGGTGTAGATGAAGAACTGGTCGTCGCCCGAGCGCTGGATATCCACCGGCCCGCCATTGCCTTCGGCTGCGAGGTCTTCGAAGCGCTGGGCGAAGTCGGCGACCCGCCCGTCGGGGCTGACCTCGACCCAGGTCGTCACGCCCGGCAGGCGCGGGCGGATCTCGATCACGGCGTCGCGAAATTCCGAAGCGTAGACCACGGTCTGGGCGTCGGAATTGTCGAAAATGTACCAGACCTCCTGGGGCGTGTAGCGGTAGTTGACGTTCACGTGGGTCAGTCGCGCCTTCCAGCCCGCCGCCACGGCCATCAGGTATTCCGGCCGGTTGCGCATGTAGATGGCGATCTTGTCGCCGGGGACGGCGCCTCGGGCGATCAGGGCACGGGCCATGTTGTTGGTCGCTTGCCGCGCCTCGCCCAGCGTGACGACCCGCTCGCCGTGGATGAAGGCCGGGCTGTCCTGCGGCAGCACCGGTTCGACAGCGTCCAGAATGTCCCCGAAATTCCAGCCGGCCATGCGCAACATCTCCCCTTGGCGGCGCCGGTCTCCGCCGGGCCGCGCGTCAGGAGCTAACGACCACTCTTCACCTCACGGAAGGGAATATCCCGATCGACCTCCGGCTCTTTTGGCAGGCCCAGCACGCGCTCGCCGATGATGTTGCGCTGGATCTGGTCGGTGCCGCCGCCGATCGAAGTGAAGTAGGCGTTGAGCGTCAGGAAGTTGGCGTCCTCCGCCCGCGGATGATCCGGCCCCTCCAGCAGGCTGCCGGCCCCCAGGATCGCGGTGCGCACCCGGGCCTCCTCGTGCAGGATCCGGCTCATCGCCAGCTTGCCAAGGCTCATTACCGGCGACGACGTGCCCTGCGCCAGGTCGGCCTTGGCGCGGGCGGTGTTCAGCGCGTTGAGCCGCCTGTAGGCGATCACCTGGGCCAGGTCCTGGCGCAGCAGCGGATCGCCCAGTCGCCCCGCCTCGCGCGCCAGTGCGATCATCGGCTCCTCGGTCTTCGACTCGGCCACGCCGCTCCGCGGCCCGCGGGCGCCCTCGCCCATCACGGAGCGCTCGTAGGCCAGGGCCGTCTGCAGCACGCCCCAGCCCTCGCCGAGCCCCTTCAGCAGGTTCTCCTCGGGCACGATGGCGTCGGTGATGAACACCTCGTTGAAGTGGCTCTCGTCGGTGATCTGGCGCAGCGGCCGCACCTCCACGCCCGGCTGTTTCATCGGCAGGAAGAAGAAGCTGATGCCGGCGTGCTTGCTCGCGTCCCAATCGGTGCGGGCGATCAGCATGCCGTAGTCGGCGGTGGCCGCGCCCGAGGTCCACACCTTCGAGCCCTGGACCACATAGTGATCACCCGCCTTCTCGGCCTTGGTGCGGATGCCCGCCAAATCCGACCCCGCACCCGGCTCCGAATAGAGCAGGCACATGGCCACCTCCTGCCGCAGCAGGGGGCCGATGAGTTTCTGCTTCAGCCCCTCCGTGCCGCCGGCCAGCAGGGTGTTAGCCCATAGGTTCGTGCGGTCCTGGCCCGAGCCCGGCGCACCGACGGCGGCGAACTCGCGCTCGATGATCCGGGCCTGGGCGTCGGGCAGGCCGCGACCGAACCACGCTTCGGGCCAGCGTGGCGCGGCCCAGCGGGCCTCGACCACCTTGGCCAGCCAGGCCTTCTGCTCCGGCGAGACCGTCCAGCCCGCGCCGCCGGCGCCCGGCTGCGGCTTCGGCAGGCCCTGCCAGTTGGCGGCGAGCCAGGCGCGGACCTCTTCGCGCAGCGCGTCTTCGGTCATGGCATCGGCCATGGTCAGGCTCCCAGGGCTTTGAGGTAGCGTTCGCGATGCACGGCCGGGCTCCCGAACAACTGGGCGTCGGCGCGCGCGCGTCGCAGGTACAGATGGGCCGGGTGGGTCCAGGTGAAGGCGATGCCGCCGTGCATCTGCACCGCATCGGCCGTGGTCTTCACGAAGGCGTCGGCGCAGGCAAAGGCCGCCAGGCTGACCGCGGCGTCCGCGTCCGGCGCGCCCTCGGCCAGCCTCGCTGCGGCATTGCGGGCGGCGGAGATGGCGCTCTCGGTCTCGAGCAGGAGGTCGGCGGCCATGTGCTTGATGGCCTGGAACGAGCCGATGGCGCGACCGAACTGAAAGCGGCTCTTTGCGTAGTCGATGGTGAAGTCCAGCACCCGGCGAGAGCCGCCGGCCTGTTCGCCTGCCAGCCCGACCAGCGCCAGGTCGATCGCCGCCCGCGCCGCGGGCCAGGCCGCGCCCGCCAATCGCCGGCCGGGCGCGCCGTCGAACACGATGCGCCCCATCCGAAGGGTGTGGTCGAAGGTGGGCAAGGCAGAGATCGCGACGCCTGCGGCGTTGGGATCGACTTCGAACACCGCCATTCCGTCGCCGTCCCTGGCCAGCACCAGCAGCACATGCGCGTTCTGGGCGTGCAGCACATAGCTGGCGATGCCGGAGAGATTGTCGCTCGAAGCGGTCACCGCCACGCCGTCCTCGGTCCAGGTCCCGGAATCGCCGGTCAGCGCCACGGTCGCGAGGGTCGTCCCGGCCGCGATCCCCGGCAGCAGGCGACCCCTGGCCTCGGCGTCGTCCAGGCCCTGCAGCAGCAGCACCGCCAGGACGCCGGAGGCCAGCAGCGGCGAGCACAGCAGCGCCGCGCCGGCCGCCTCCATCACCGCCTCCAGTTCCAGCGGCCCGGCGCCTGCGCCGCCGAACGCCTCCTCGACCAGCAGGCCAGTGACGCCCATGTCGGCCAACTGCGCCCAGAGCGCCGGGTCGTAGCCCTCCAGCGTTTCCATAGTCCTGCGGACGTCGGCCTCCGCGCTGCGGTCGGCCAGGAGACGGATCACCGCATCCTGCAGCGCCGTGCGCTCCTCCGCTAACAACGTCGCCACAGTCGCGTCTCCTTGATTATCAGACGGCATCCGTCTAAAAGTAGTCACATGATCCCTCGCAAGGCAAGCCAGACGCATGGCTGACGGCGCGCCCGCCGCCGCTCGTGGCCGCCCGCGCGACCCGGGCTTGGAAGACCGTGTGTTCGATGCGGCGATCGCCCTCTACGCCGAGGTTGGTTGGGCCAGCTTCTCGTTCGAAGCCGTGGCGCGGCGCGCTGGCGTCGGCAAGGCCGGGCTCTACAGCCGCTGGGCCGGGCGGCAGGACCTGCTGCGCCAGACCTTCGAGGCGCGCTGGCTCGCGCCGGCCCGGATCGACACCGGGACCCTGCGCGGCGACCTGATCGCCCTGGCCCGCCAGGTCTTCGCCGCCTTCACCAGCGAGTATGCCGGCGCCGCCCGCTGGTCCTCGGTGGACGCGGAGACCCACCCGGAGGCCCGGGCCGCGGTCGCGCCCTACACCGAGGCGTCAATCCGTCAGGGCCGCGCCATCGTCCGCCGCGGCATCGCCCGCGGCGACGTCGCGGCAGGCGTCAACCCAGGCCTCTTGATGGACCTCGTCGTGGGCGGCGTGACCAACCACGTGCGCACCACGCCGCCGCGGCTGCGCAGCGCCATGATCAACAAGATGGAAGCCTTCACCGCCGACCTCGTGGACACCGTCCTGCGAGGGGTTGGCGTCGCCCAATGCGAGGAACGATGAGCGTCAGCGACAACACCCCCATCATCATCGGCGTCGGCGAGGCGTCCGAGCGCATCGACGCCCCGGACTACGCGGCGCTTTCGCCGGTGGCCCTGGCGGCGAAGGCGGCCGAGGCTGCCATCGCCGACGCCGGCGGGTCGGGCGTCGCGGGCCTGATCGACGTGATTGCCGCCATCCGCCAGTTCGAAGTCTCCGGCCCCAACGCCCAGGCCCCGTTCGGCGCCTCAAACAACTTCCCCCGTTCGGTAGCGCAGCGCATCGGCACCCAGCCCGCGCGCGCCATCTGGGAGGTGGTCGGCGGCCAGGGCCCGCAGCACCTGGTCAACGAGTTCGCCCACGCCATCGCCGCCGGCGAGATGGATGTGGCCCTGATGGTGGGCTCCGAAGCGATCTCCACCGTCCGGCACCTGACCGGCAAGGGCGAGACCCGCGACTGGAAGGAAGACATCGCGGGTCAGATCGAAGACCGCGGCTACGGCGTCGATGGCCTCCTGACCCGCGACCTCGCCGGCCATGGCGCGCGCACGCCGATCCAGGTCTACGCCCTGTTCGAGAACGCCCGCCGCGCCCGCGAGGGCAAGGACCGCGCCAGCTACGCGCTCGACATGGGTCGGCTGTTCGCGCCGTTCACCCAGGTGGCGCACGGCAACCCGCACGCCATGAGCCAGCAGGTGTTCTCCGCCGAGGAACTGGCCACGGTCACCGGCCCCAACCGCCTGACGAGCGACCCCTTCCCCCGCCGCATGGTGGCCCGCGACCAAGCCAACCAGGGCGCGGCGGTGCTGATGACCTCCGTCGGCCGCGCCCGAGCCATGGGCGTGCCGGAAGGCCGCTGGATCTACCTCTGGGGCGGAGCGGACGTGAAGGAACGCACGCCGATGGAGCGCCAGGATCTGTCCCGCAGCCCCGCGTCGGTCGCGGCCGCGAAGCGCGCGATGGACGTGGCCGGCGTAGGCTTGGCCGACATCGCCGTTTTCGACCTCTACTCCTGCTTCCCGATCGCGGTGTTCAACATCTGCGACGGCCTGGCTCTGGCGCCCGACGATCCGCGCGGGCTGACGGTCACCGGTGGCCTGCCGTTCTTTGGCGGCGCGGGGAACAACTACTCCATGCACGCCATTGCCGAGATGGTCCGCCGACTGCGCGCCAAGCCCGGCGCGGTGGGGCTGGTCGGGGCGAACGGCGGCTTCCTGTCGAAGTATTCGGTGGGGATCTACGCGTCGCAGGCTCGGCCTTTCGCCGCCTTCGATTCGGCGCCGCTACAGGCGGAGGTGAATGGATGGCCCGCCCCGGCGCTCGACCCGAACTACACCGGCGATGCGGCGGTCGAGACCTACACCATCGACTACAGCGGCCCGACCCCTCGCGGCGTCGTGATCGCCCGCTCGCCCACCGGCGCCCGCGTGATCGCCATGACCCCGCCCGACCAGCCCGCTGCGGCGGAGGAGATGATCACTAGGGACCCGCTCGGCCGCGGTGTGTGTTTTGCGGCTGCTGACGACGGCCGCCTTGTCGTCAAAGGGTTCGCCGGGTGAGTTGGGTTCGGACCGCTCCACCTGGCAGGATCGCGGGCGCTGGAACCCCCCCACGCTACGCGAGGGGGCCAGAACGACAGCACCGACCGGAGCCTGCGGGGACGACACCAGAACGCGGGGATTTGATCCGGTCTGGCCTCTGAATCCCGGAGCGATCAGTCCAGACCTCTCGCTTTCACCGTCCAGCGCGCGTCGCGGCAGAGACCGCAGTCCTTGCCGGCGAACCACTTCGCGGCCTTGGCGTCGCCCTTCAGCCGCCAGTCGAGCCAGGCGATGGCAGCCTCGCCCATCACCGCGACGCGGGTCAGGTCCAGGCGACCACGATAGGGGCTGCCCTTGCGCGCGCACTCGGCTGCGGCCCAGTCCAGGGTCGCCAGCATCTGACGTAGCTGGCTCTGCGGCGGGCGCGGCTGGCCCGGCGCGAAGGGGTTGAGGTTGGCCAGGATCGGCCCGGGTGCGGCGACCACATAGCCGCGGGAGGCCACCTCGGCCAGGAAGGTCTGGAAGGCGTTGCCGATGTTCACGCAGCCGCCGTTGCCGAAGGCGATTACCGGCAGCTTGCCCTTCACAGTCGCCAGTTTGGCCGGTCGGAAGATCGTGTGGTCTGGAAGGGTCGGGTCGGTCTCCATCACCACCGAGTAAGGACCCGACGTCCCTGCAAGGGCCTCGGCCGCCGAGTTCGCCGCAACGGCGACAACCCGGCCACAATCATCGCAGCCTTCATGTCATTCGGCCCTTTATCGTTTTTTGAATCTGCGTGATCGGTACGATCTAAAGTCATGGGGCCCCTAGACCATTCGTCGCCGAAGTTGGATCAGGCTCAGCGCGACGAAGGGTCTATCTTTAGGCAAGAGTCTTGAGCGATCGGCGGTTCAAGGGATCCGTCGAACGCTCTGGGGCAGGCGGTCCGGGGCCGCGCGGGCGATGGCGACGTCCTGCACGCCCAGGGCCGACCGGCTCCCGAAATGGGAGCGTCTCCGCCGATCAGGAGCGCCAATTCGTCATGGCGTCACCAAGCGCCGCTTTCAGGGGATCAAGCCAGGGCTCGAAGCGGCGCCATTGATCGACGCCCTCGTGGAAGATCGGGCGGCGGACCTGTTCGGAGCTGACAGTTCGCACGGCGCGGTCGTTGCGGTGGAAATCGAGGCAGGCCGGCTCGAACGGCAGGCCGCAGTGGGCCAGCAGGCGGCGCACCTGGACCTCCGTGTCGGCGACCAGGTCCTCGTAGATCACGCGGTGGACGCGGCCGGGGAGCACGCCCTGCATGTGGCCCATCAACTCGACGTAGTCGGCGTAGTAGCGGCCCAGGTCGGTCAGGTCGTAGGAAAAGGCCTGACCCTGGGCGAAGTGCTGCTTGAAGGCCGAGAAGCCGCAGCCGAGCGGATGACGGCGCACGTCGAGGATACGCGCGCCCGGCAGCGCCAGGGCGATCAGGCCCAGATGCTGGAAGTTGTTGGGCATCTTATCGACGAAGAACGGGCGGCCCAGCTTTCGATGCACCTGGGTGCGGGCCAGGAAGGTCTCGCCCAGGGCCTTGAAGTCCGCGGCCGCCAGCTCGCTCAGGCCCAGCGGATAGCGAGCGTCTGCCCGGTCGAGGTCTCGCGCGAGGTGACCGATGTCCGGCAGCTCCATCGTGCCTTCCACGGCCGAATGGCTGGCCAGGATCTGCTCCACGAGCGTCGATCCGGAACGCGGTAGGCCGATCACGAAGATCGGCGTCGCGTCCGAGGTGTCCGCCCCGGCGCCGGCGCGCGCGGCGAAGAAACCCGACGTGAACAGCGCCTTCGACCTGCGCATCTGGGTGGTCGTCTCGTCGGCGTCATAACCGCCCTGGGCCCGGCGGATGGCCGCGCCGGCCGTGTAATGGCGGAACGCGCCGGCGTCGTCGCGCTGGTCCTCCAGCGCCTTGCCCAGCGCATAGTTGAGGTGCAGCCGGTCGATCTCCGGCAGGTCCGGCCGCGCCAGCTGGGCGCGCATGGCCTGAACCTCGGCGGGCTCGAAGGCGGCGACCTTCAGGTTGGCTAGGCTCCAGTAGGCGTCGCCCAGGCCGGGCGCCAGCGCCATGCAGCGCTTGTAGGCCGCCACAGCTTCATCCCGCCGCCCGATGGTGCGCAGGGCGTGGCCGTAGTTGAGCCAGATCTTCGGCTGGCGCGGGAAGTCCGCCAGCAGCGCCTCGTAGAGCAGGGTTTCCCGGGCTTCCTCGCCAACCAGCCCCAGGCAGGCGGCGAACAGATTTCGATACACCGGGTCGGCCGGGTCGCTGGCCAGCAAGCGCTCCAGATGCGGGATCGCCTCGGAGGCCTTCTGCTGGCGAAACAGGGCCTCGGCATAGGCGAAGCGCGCGCCGGGCTGATCGGGGGCCAGGTCGAGGGCATGGACCAGCAGTATCTCGGCGTCCGCGTGGCGGCCCTGGGCGCCAAACATCTCGCCCAGCATCTGAGCGGCGGCCGGGTCGTCAGGGTGGCGGCCGATGTGCTGGCGCAGCAGGCGCTCGGCCTCCTCCGACCGGCCGGCGAACAGGGCTTCGGCGGCAGGACGCAGCGCCGGATCGCGCACGGCGGCGCGGGCGTGCTCGGCGAAGGCCTGCTCGGCGCCCGCGAGGTCGCCGGCCGCGAACAACCGCTCGCCCAGGGCGCGCCACGCTTCGGCTAGGTCGCGGTTGAGCGTCACCGCCTGGCGAAGGGCGACGAGCGCGGCCGCCTCCTGGCCCTGAGCGCCAAGGACGACGCCGAGTTCATACTGCGTCAGGGCGGCGCGCGGATAGGCCTGCGCCAGGGGGACCAGAACGCTGCGGGCGGCTTCGAAATCGCCGGTGCGGCGCCGCGCCGATGCCAGGATCAGCAGGGCGCGGGGATCGTTGGGGGCAAGCCTGAGGATGGCTTCGGCCTCGCGACCGGCGCCGGCGGCGTCGGTAGCCAGGAGCGCCGAGGCGCGCTCGACCGCGGCGGCGAGGGACCCTGGCGGCGCCATGCCGGGCTGCGCCATCGAATACGACCTCAAGGTGGATAGAGCCCCGATGCTGTCGGGTCACAGCGCTTACGCGTCAACCGCGAAAGCGGCCTCAGGAACAGCGATCGCGGGGTACGGCGGGCCGGGATGATCCACGGCCCGCCGGCCGGACTCAGAAGTTGTACGTGACGCGGCCGTAGTAGTAGCCGCCGTTGATGCCGAAGGGCGAGAAGCCCAGCGGGGCGTCATAGACGTTGGCGCCGTCGGCCGGACGCACGCCACCCGCCCCGTTCGGGATGTTCGGCGTCGTGGGCGCCTTATGGTCAAACAGGTTGTTGGCGCCGACGCTGACCTTCACCGAAGGCAGGACCTGATAGGCGACGTCGAGGTCCGTGATCGCCGTCGTGCCGATCTTCACCTTGGCGCCGTTGTTGCCCGTACCGTCCAGGCTGACGAGTTGGGACGACTTTCCGTAGACCGTCTCGCGCAGGTTCACGCTGAACTTGTTGAGTGTGTAGTAAGCGCCGAACACCACCTTGCCCCGTGGGGTGGACGTGGTGATGTAGGACAGCGCCGTTGGGGCCAGCAGGACCGTCTGGCCGAACGCAGGCGCGACGACCTGCCTGGGAAGCGGCGCCTGACTCAGCACCGTGGTCTTGTTGTAGTTGACCGCCACCGACCAGTCGACGCGACCCATGTCGCCGAAGTCGGACGCGTAGTTTCCGGTGATCTCGACGCCGCGGGTGCGGGTGGTCGCCGCGTTGGTGAAGATGCTGACGCCCACATAGCTGAGGCCGGTCGGGTCGAGCACATTGCCGTGCGCGGCGATCGCGTTCAGCACGTTGCGCGACACGATCGTCGAGCCGACCTGGCCCAGCAGGATGCCGCTGCCGATGATCCGCTTCTTGATGCGGATCTGGTAGGCATCCAGCGTGATCTGCAGGCCGGCGGCCGGGTGCAGGACAAAGCCGCCGCTGAAGTTGACGGACTTTTCCGCCTCGAGGTCGTTGAAGCCGATCTGCTTGGCGGCCGGCGAGTTGGCCGGGAGCTGCACCACCGCGAAGGTCGGGGCGACATTGGTCGCCGAATAGAACTCCTCGGCCAGGGTCGGGGCGCGGAAGCCCGTCGATACCGTGCCGCGGATCGCGACCATCTCGTTGAAGTCGTAGCGGGCGGTAAACTTGCCCACCGTCGCGCTGCCGAAGTCGCTGTAGTGCTCGTAGCGACCGGCCACATCGACTTTCAGGCCGGCGGTCAGCTCCGCGGCGAGATCGATATAGCCGGCATAGTTGGTGCGGCTATGCCTGCCGGCGTCGGTGGGCTGAAAGCCCGGGTAGGACTGGCCGCCTTCTTTGTAGATCGAGAAGGGGTCGCCGGCGCTGATCTGGTAGGTGTCACGCCGCGCCTCGGTGCCGAAGGCGACGGTCAGGGGCGAGGCCAGGCCGACCTCGAAATCCTTCGCGACATCGAGGTTGTTGGTCCACTCCGTAGCGCGGAAGGCGCCGTCATAGAAGTTGCGCGGCGTCAGGCCAGTGTCGGCGAAAAGCGAGGCGTTGGCCGAGTTGATGGTGAAGATCTGGTCGCGGACGTGGCCGTAGGTGGTGGCCAGGTCCCAGGACCAGCCTTCGTAGGTTCCCTTCAGCCCGCCGCCGACCGAATAGTCGTCCTCCTCAAGGTGCTCCTTCGGATCGAAGCCGTTGGGGAACGGCACGATGACCTTGCCCGCGACTGTGCGCGTCACCTTGCTGGGCAGCCGGTAGTTCTCGAAGGCTGAGGCCAGGCGATGCGAGTAGCTGGCCGTGGCGTAGGCCTCGACCGCGTCGCTGAACTTGTAACCGGCGTTCAGATAGGCGTTGTAGATGTTGTACTGCGCGTCGCCGTTGATCTGATTGGGGCGCGGAAACTTCTCGGCGCCAGGAACGCCAGCCCGATCGATCGCGCTGATGGTGCTCCGCAGCGTGCCGTCGCGGTTCTGGACACGTCGGTCCCCGCCACCGCGCAGGCTGTAGCCATGGTAACGGTTCTCCAGGGTGATGTTGACGAAGCCCGCGTCACCGAGCGGCAGGCCGAAGTTGGCCGAGATCGCCGCGCTCTCGCCGTCGCCCTTGTAGTACTGACCGGCCGTGGCGACGATGGAGCCACCGCTGTTCGCCGACTTGAGGATGAAGTTGACGACGCCCGCGATGGCGTCAGTGCCATACTGGGCGGCCGCGCCGTCCTGCAGCACTTCGACATGGTCGATCGCGCCGACCGGGATCAGACTCAGGTCGGCCGTGGCCGCCCCCTGGTAGGGTCCGCCCAGCACGTGCAGGTTGGCCGTCGGATGCCGGCGCTTGCCGTTGACCAGCACCAGGGTGTTGTTGGGGTTGAGACCGCGCAGGGCGGCCGACAGCGTCAGGCTGCCGGTGTCGCCACCGATCGCCTCGGCCGTGAACGACGGCAGGTTCTGGCTCAGCGCCTGGATCAGGTCGGGCTGGCCGACCCGCTGCATGGCGCTGGCGCCCAGCACCTGCACCGGCGCGGGGCTGTCGGCGGCTTTCAGGCCCGTCACCCGCGTACCGGTGACGATCACTTCGGTCACCGCGGACTCGGCATCGGCCTCCGCCGCGGCGGCGTGCGCCGCCATACAGGCGCCGAGCGCCAACATGCTGCTGAATGCGAATAGGTTTTTCATGTGTTGCTCTGTCCCGCCACGACAATGACCCGACGAACATCCGCCGCCCCGTGGGTCAGCCCCGCACGCGCGAACACGCGCTGAAGGGCGATGTGGAACCTCGGGGACGCGACTGTTCAGATGACTTTTGGAAGACTTACGAGCCTTCCAACGCTCCCCCACGAGAGCCGCTGGACAATCTCAGCGGTCGCGGACGCCCGACAAGACATGACGCGTTTATGACGATTGGCTAGTGGATATTTGCCGATTCTGACAAAAAAAGGGGCAATCCAACCGAAAGACGCCCGGAAAATACGCCAAATCCCGGTGGAAGGTCGGAGATGCGGCTGGCCGAGCGGCGCTCGACGCTTGTATCTTCGGCCTCGCTGATGCGCTGTTGGACGCGTCCGCGTACTGGAATGCCGCGCCTTTGAGCACGGCGCCTAAGTGCGAGGCAGGACGCAGTCCGCCTGCCGGGAGACGATTTAGGGGATTGTTCCGCGCCGCGCATCTCTGAAGACCGGGACCAACGTCGAGGTATGAAATGACTGATCTGAATGTCGGAGGCGCCCCCGGCGTCTTCACCCGCCGCCGGTTCTTCGAGCAGCTGATGGCGGTAGGCGGGGTTTCGCTGGCCATGGCCGGGATGGACGCCCTGGGCTTTGGCTTCGCCTCGGCCGCGGAGGGACCGCCGCCGATGGCGGGCGGCGCCAAGAAGACCAAGGTGGTGATCCTGGGCGCCGGCTTGGCGGGCCTGACCGCCGCCTACGAAATGGGCAAAGCCGGATACGAGGTCCAGATCCTGGAAGCGCGCGCAGTCGCCGGTGGTCGCGTCGAGACAGCGCGCAAGGGCTTCGTGGACACCGACCTTTTGGGCAACCGACAGGTCTGCGACTTCGACGATGGCCAATACATCAACGTCGGCCCCTGGCGGATTCCGTACCACCACCAGTCCACGCTGCATTACATCAAGAAATTCGGCGTTCCGGTCGAGCTGTTCAACAACGACAACGACGCGGCCTATGTCTATTTCGAGAAGGGCAAGGGCCCTCTCGCCGGCAAGGCTATCCGCAAGGGCCAACTCGCCGCCGACGCCCGGGGCTACACCGCCGAACTGATGGCAAAGGTGGCTTCCAAAGGCGACCTGGACGCCGCGCTGTCGCCCGCGGACCGTGAGACCTTCATCGCCTACCTGGTCAATGAGGGCCGGCTGCAGGCCTCCGACCTGCGCTATACTGGGACGGACGGGCGCGGCTACGACGTATTGCCGGGCGCCGGCGTCGATCCAGGGCCGGGCAAGCTCTCCAAGCCTTTCGCCTTCGCCGATGTCCTTAGCTCCCGCGCCTGGTTCGTGCTGACGTCGGTGGCCGGATGGGAACAGCAGCGGACCATGCTCCAGCCCATCGGTGGCATGGACCAGATTCCCAAGGGCTTCGTGAGGAACCTTCCGAAGGGCGTGATCACCTACAACGCCCTGGTCGATCAGATTCAGCAGAGCGCCGATGGGGTAAAGGTCTCCTACACCGACGCCACCGGCAAAAAGGCCGAGGTGGAGGGCGACTACATTATCTGCACCATCCCGCTCTCGGTGCTGAAGAGCATCAAGATGGAGGTTTCCAAGCCGTTCCTGGCCGCGATGGGCAAGGTCGCCTATGCGCCGGTGAACAAGATCGGCCTGCAGATGAAGACCCGCTTCTGGGAGGAGAACCACCAGATCTATGGCGGCCACGTCTACAATGACATCCCCGGCATCGGCACGATCTCGCTGCCGTCGGGCGACTGGCACGGCAAGAAGGGCACGCTGCTCGGCTACTACAGCTTCGGGGGCGAGGCCGCGAAGATCAGCGCCCTGCCGCCCGCCGCGCGGGCGAAGTTCGCCGTGGAACAGGGGCAGAAGATCTTCCCGGAATACGCCGCGAACTTCGAGAAGGCGTTCTCCAAGTCCTGGCACCTGGACAAGCACAACCTCGGCGGCTGGGCCGAATGGAGCGACGAGTCGCGCAAGACCGCCTATCCGCTGCTGAACGAGCCCGACGGCCGGATATACTTGGCTGGGGAACACCTGAGCTATCTTGGCGGCTGGCAGGCGGGCGCGATCGAGAGCGCCTGGCAGCAGATCGCCAAGATTCATGCGCGCGTGCATCAGGCATGAGGAGGAGGATGAAACCGATGTGGAGCTTAGGGCTCCTGTCGCTGGCCCTGCCGATCGGCTCGATCGCCCAGACCCCGGCGGGGGCGGCGCCCGCCGCCGCCATGTCAGGCGAAACCGTGTACGCCAACAACTGCGCGGCCTGTCACCAGCCGACCGGCGCGGGGATCGGCCCGTTCCCGGCCCTGGCCAGCAATACGATGGTCGCGGGCCCCGCCGATGTACTGGCGATCACGGTGCTCGTGGGGCGCGGCGGCATGCCGTCGTTCAAGAACGAGATCAGCGACGATGACATGGCGTCTATGCTGACGTTCATGCGAGGCGCCTGGGGCAACAAGGCCGCCCCGGTAACCCCGGCTGACGTGGCGGTCGCACGGACCAAGGCCGCGGCGGACGCCCAGCCGCAGGACCTGCAGGCCCATTGAGGCTCTCGCCAGGCGGGCTCAGGCCATCACGACAACGTTCCGCCCAGGCCCGTCCGTATTGGCGGCCCGAGCGGTCACCTCTCGAACCGCAAAGCTCTGGCTGACCATCTCGGCGCGCCCGAAGATGTTCATAAACGCGATGTCCGCGGCGTCGCGGCCGGTGGCAATGCGGATCAGGCCTTCGACCGGCGCCTTGCCGGTCGGGTCGGCGAGCCGCCAGCGGCCCTCCAGAAAGACTTCGAGCACCGCATGCAGGTCCGGCGGATCCAGACGCCAAGCGTAGGCGCTGACGGCGCGGGCGGGAATGTCGGCGGCGCGGCACAGGCTGATCGCGAGGTGGGTGAAATCACGGCAGACACCCGTGCCACCCGCAAAGGTCTCGCAGGCGGTCGTGAACGGATCGCTGGCTCCGACCTCATAGGCGAGATGGTCGTGGACGAAATCGAGGATTGCAACCACCTTGGCGCCGCCCTCCAGCCCGTCGAACCGGCGCCGAACCAGCCCGTCGAAACGATCGGACGGGCAGTAGCGGCTGGGTCGCAGATACGGCAGCGCCTCCGCCGGCAGATCCCGCACCCGGCAGGCGGCCGCGTCGGCGATGGCCGGGTCCGGGCGCGCGATCTCAACCTCCGCGGCGTAGTGGATCTCCACCTCACCTTGGGCGTCGAACAGCGCATGCCGCTCTCCCGTCGCCGCGTCGGCGCATTGAGCAATCTCACCCACGCTCAGCCGCAAGTCATCGCGGATGACCCGCTGCTCCGGGGATCGAGCCGCCTCGAGCAGCAGCAGCACCTCGCATGGCTCCGCGAAGCGGTAGTGCAGCCTGGCGTCGATGGAAAACAGCATTGGGGCCCTCAGGTCCGGTCGGACGCTCGGCAGGCCTAGGGGTTGCAGCCGCAACACTCAACCCTGGAACGGTTTGCGATCCGGCGGCCCGGCCCGAAGCGCCGAGCCGCCGGCTCTGGTGTTCGCCTCACCCGATGGGGTCCGCCAGAGTTCATAGCTGGCCGCGCCCGTGATGCAGTGCGTTGACGGTCCGAGTGTCGCCAAGGGGACGACCCTCGCGGGATCGGATGAGGCGCGGGCCGAGATCTTCGAGGCGGCGGATTTCAGCTGGGGTTCGTTCCCGCATCGTCTGCGCTTTCGCGAACCTTCGCGATCTGGCCAAGTCACACGGGCGGCCTATCGGTTGGCAGTGACGAATCCGCGCCATCATCGCGCCGCGATCTGAGCTTCCCTGCCGGCTAGGGCGCCATCCCGGCGTCTCCCATCGCAACGGTCTCCATGCCCCGCTCTCCGAACCCCGACGATCCGAAGGCGGCGCCGATCATGGCCTCCGGAGCGTTCGCGCGCCCTGAGCCGCCGAAGCCGACCGCGACAACGTTCGAAAGCGTCGCCCTGCTCCTCCAGGGCGGCGGCGCGCTGGGCGCCTACCAGGCCGGGGTCTACGAGGCCCTGCTGGAAGCCGGGGTCGAGCCCACCTGGATCGCGGGAATCTCCATCGGTGCGATCAACTCGGCGATCATCGCCGGGAACCCGCGCGAGGCGCGCGTCGACCGGCTGCGCGAATTCTGGGAGCTGGTCAGTGACGCCGGCGACGGCGGCTGGTCCAGACTCTGGCAGGGGCGGATCACCGGCGACAGGCCCCGCGGGTGGGCCAACCAGCTGGCGGCCGGCCAGGTGATGGCGCGCGGGATTCCAGGCTTTTTCGCGCCGCGCCTGCCGCCGCCATCCTTCCTGCCGCCCGGTGCGAAGGGTGCGACCAGCTGGTACGATACCGTGGCGCTGCGCGGGACCCTGGAGCGGCTTGTCGACTTCGACCGCATCAACGCCAGGGCCATGCGCTTCAGCGTTGGCGCGGTGAACGTCCGCACCGGCAACTTCGCCTATTTCGATAGCGCCGCCGGCCGCATCGGCCCCGAGCACATCATGGCCAGCGCCGCCCTGCCCCCGGCGTTCGAGGCGGTGGAAATCGACGGCGAGTTCTACTGGGACGGGGGCCTGGTCTCGAACACGCCGCTGGAATGGGTGCTGTCGTCGCGCTCCGATCTCGACACCCTAGTCTTCCATGTGGATCTCTGGTGCGCGCGCGGCGAGCTTCCGCGCGACCTGGCGGGCGTGGCGGTGCGGATGAAGGAGGTGCAGTTCTCCAGCCGCACGCGGGCCGCGACCGACCAGTTCCGCCGGCTTCAGACCCTGCGCGCGGCGTTCAACGAATTGCTGGCGCGGATGCCGCCGGAACTGGCCGCGACGCCCCAGGCGCGCCTGCTGGCCGCCGCGTCGGACCCGGCGGTCTACAACATCGTCCAGCTCGTCTATCGCTCGGCGACGTATGAGGGCCAGTCGAAGGACTATGAGTTCTCCCGCCGCACCATGGAGGAGCACTGGATGGCCGGCCGCCGCGACGCGCTGATCACGCTCAGCCATCCTGAGGTTTTGACCCGGCCGCACGGCGCCCAGACCGTGAAGGTCTACGATTTCATCAGCCCACAGCCCGAACCCACCCGGAAGGACCCCTCATGAGTCTCACAGACAAGGTCTGCGTCGTCACCGGCGCCGCCAGCGGCATCGGCAAGGATATCGCCCGCCAGTTCCTGGACGCCGGCGCCAAGGTCGCCATCGCCGACCTCAACATCGACGCCGCCAACGCCACGGCCAAGGAATTCGACCCGGAGGGCAAGCGCGCCATGGGGGTCGCCATGGACGTCACCGACGAGGCCCAGGTGGACGCCGGCATCGCCGCGATAGCGAAGGCGTTCGGCGGCATCGACGTGCTGGTCTCCAACGCCGGTATCCAGATCGTGGGCCCGCTGGAGAGCTACAAATACGCCGACTGGAAGAAGCTGCTGGCCATCCACCTTGACGGCGCCTTCCTGACAACGCGCGCCTGCCTGCAGCACATGTACGCCCAGGGCCGCGGCGGCAGCATCATCTACATGGGCTCGGCCCACTCGAAGGAGGCCTCGGTCCTGAAGGCGCCCTACGTCACCGCCAAGCACGGCCTGATCGGCCTGGCCAAGGTGGTGGCCAAGGAGGGGGCCAAGCACGGTGTGCGTTCAAACGTCATCTGTCCCGGCTTCGTGCGCACGCCCCTGGTCGAGAAGCAAATCCCGGAACAGGCCAAGGCCCTGGGTCTCACCGAAGCCGAGGTGATCAAGAACGTCATGCTGAAGGAGACCGTGGACGGCGAATTCACCACTGTCGACGACGTCGCCCGCACCGCGGTGTTCCTGGCCAGCTTCCCGACCAACGCGCTGACCGGCCAGTCGATCGTGGTGAGTCACGGCTGGTTCATGCAGTAGGCGCGGCCGGGTCCTACCCGTGCGCGGCCACGATGCGCAGCGGGCGGACCGTGACGCGGAACTGGAGACCGCGGTCCTGGAGGTTGCGGCGGCCGGCGGCATCGACCTCCTTCACGGCGTCGGCCGGAGTCCAGGCGAGCGAGGCGCCGACGCTGTAGATTCGGTGGTCCGGCTGCGGCGTGCTGTGGTTCTTCATGAGCGCCCCATCGGCGAAGCCGGAGACGGTGAACGCGCCCCAGTCGAAGGCGCATGACGCGCTCCGGTGACCCGGCAGGCTGAGCGGCTGGGCCAGTTCGACCGAGCCCACGAGGCCCTTGTCGGCCAGCAGCAGAGTCTCACGATAGCCGCGCACCGTGGCCTCGCCGCCCGCCGAGAGCCGCTCGCCCGAATAGGGCACGCTGTTGGCCCACTGGCTGTAGAGGCGGGTGCGGAGCTCCAGGCCCGGGGACGTCAGACGCCGCGCATAGTTCGCCTGTCCCAGGGCCGCGTGGAAGTGCGGCTTCGGCACGCCTAGGCCAGGGACGTTTGAGCGCGTGCCGTCCACACCCATCGTGCCGGTCACCGAGATCGCGAACACCTGATCCACGTTGCGGACCACATAGTCGCCGAGCAGGCGGACGACGGCGTACTCGCTCCTCCCGTTCACCGCGCCGGGCGCGAAGGAGAAATGCTCGCCCAGCAGGTAGGTCGTCGACTGTCGCCAGGCGGCCGAAACTCCGACGGTCAGCGCCTGGGCCGACGACCAGCGCCCAGCTTGAGCGTTCGTCGTGCCGAGACCGGTCCAACCTAGGCGACGAATGGTCTAGCGCCGCGGGCAGCAGCGGCCGGTCGATCAGCTTGCGGTTCAGGCTGGCTTCGGCGGAGCGATCACGGGCGCGGATGTCCAGGGGGTCGAGCTCGGCGTCGATCACCGCGGCGGACTATCGCGCCCGGAGCTGCGCGGGCGCGCCGCGAGCGGCCTGGGCGCCCATCCGGTCCGCCTCGGCCTCCAGGGCGGGGTCGGTGTTCACCGGCGTCCCGCCCTTCATCTGAGTAGTGGGCTGCACGCGCCCCTGGGCCTGCTGAACCACATGCCACGCCTCGTGCGGCAGGTGCTGTTCCTGGCCGGGCCCCACGTGGATATCCCGACCCTGGGCGTAGGCCAGCGCATTGAGCTGGGCCGGCTGAGAGGAGTTGTAGTGGACCTGAACCCCGTCCATCGAAACGCCCGACAGCGACTCGATGCCAGACTTTAGGCTATCGGGCATACCAGTGTCGTTGCGGCGCGCGCCGGGGATTTCCTCGAGCTGAGCGACCTTCATCTGACGCTCGTCCTCGGCGCCCTCAAGCTGGGTCACGCCCGGAGCCCCCTTCATCTGAAGTTCGTCCTCGGGCCCCGCGAGCTGCGCAACGCCCGGCGCGGCCTTCATCTGAAGCTCGTCTTCCGGGCCGGCGCGCTGGGCCACCGGATCGTCCTTGAACTGGGCGGCGGGGCCGAAGGCGGCCTGCAGGGAACGTCGCTGGGCAACCATCGTCGGGCCCGCCTGAGCACTCTGCATCAGGGCCCGCTGCGCCGCCGCCTGAGGCCTCAGGTCGGGCATGACCGCGGCCCCGGACGTTCGCGCCTGGGGTGTGTCGGGGGTCCGCCGGGGTTGTGGGCCCACAGTCATGCGATCCGCCCGATCCATGCCTTGTCCTCCAAGCTTGGTCACGGTTGTATTCTTCGCCGTGACCACCGAATGTAAGTTTAGCACGGTTCACGGCAGAGCTGAATTCTTGAGAGGCGTGGTGGTGAAAAAGCTGATCGCCCTGGCGTGCGCGGCGGCCCTTGGCGGCTGCGCGCTGAACCCGCTCAAGCTTGGCAAGGGGGACGAGAGGCCGCCGCCGGACGCGCCGATCACTGCGCAGCAGACCCAACGCAAGGAAACCCCGGAGTTCTGGCGCAAGAACGGCAAGGCGATCGCCAAACACGCCCAAAAGGGCGTGACCTCGCGCACCAAGGCCAAGAACCTGATCCTGTTCGTCGGTGACGGGATGGGCGTCTCGACGGTGACCGCCGCGCGGATCCTGGCTGGGCAGAAGGCCGGGGTGACCGGCGAGGAGACCGAACTCTCGTTCGAGACCTTCCCCTCCACGGCGCTCGCCAAGACCTACAATTTCGATCTGCAGACCCCGCAGTCGGCGGGTTCGATGACGGCGCTGCTGACCGGCCTGAAGACCCGCGGGTCCTCCGTGGCCCTGGACCAGATTCCGCTGCAGGGTGACTGCAAGAACGCCCTTGGCCACCAGGAGCCCACCATCCTCGAGCAGGCCAAGGACGCGGGGATGGCCGCGGGCCTGGTGACCACCGCGCGCATTACCCACGCCTCGGCGGCCGTCGCCTACGCCCACGCCAGCAGTCCCAACTGGGAAATCGACGCCAATGTCCCAGATTCGGCGGTCGCGGAGGGCTGCATCGACATTGCCCGGCAACTCACTCAGTTCAACCACAAGGGCCCGCTGGACGTGGTGTTCGGCGGGGGGCGCATGGCCTTCATCCCGTTTCCCCTGCCGGAGCGGCCGGGGAGCGCGAAGGCCGGGGTCAGGCGCGCGCCGGGCGATCTGATCGATGCCTGGGTCAAGCGCACCGCGGGCCGCACGTACGTCCACTCCGGCAGCATGCTGCGGGGCCTGCGCTGGAAGTCGCTGGACGGTCCCGTCCTGGGCCTGTTCGCGCCCGACCACATGGAATTCGAAGCCCTGCGCCTGACGAACGGCGAGGACGAGCCCAGCCTGACCGAGATGACGGTCGCCGCGATCCAGGGGCTGAGGCGCAACAAGAACGGCTACGTTCTGGTGGTAGTGGCGGCCGGCATCGGCCGCGGGCACGACAAGGCCAACGCCTACCTGGCGCTGAACGACGCGGTGGAGCTGTCAAACGCCGTGGCGGCGGCGGAGAAGCTGGTCGGCGACACGGACACCCTGATCGTCGTCACCGCCAGCCACGGCTCGACCCTGACCATCGGCGGCGCCCCGGCGCGGGCCAGCCCGATCCTCGGCGCGGCCGCAAGCTCGACCCAAACGCCGCTGCCTGACGCCAAGGGCGACGCCTACGCGACCCTGGCCTACGGCAACGGCCCTCCGAACGCACCCTCGAAGCCGCCCCCGGCCGCGCAGCTCTGGAAGGCGCCGCCGCCGTCCAACAACAACAGCGCCGCCACCTATCAGCAGCCCTTTGCGATAGCGCTGCCGGTGGCGGCCAACGGCGGCGAGGATGTTCCGGTCTATGCGCGCGGCCCGGGTTCGCAGTGGTTCCACGGGACCCTGGACCAGCACGCCCTCTATTGGATCATGCACGCCGCCGTGCCGACCTTGGAGAACGGCAAGCCGATCAGAAAGATCGTCGGCATTACGCCCCCGAAGGCGCCCAAGATCCCCCTGCCCTTTGGCAAGAAGGACAAGAAGAAGCCGGAGGAATAGCGGCTACGGCCTTGGAATCTTCGGCTTGGCGGCGCGCCAGCTGGCCCCGCCCAACGCCACCGCGACCAGGCCGAACAGCGGGATATTGCTGCGACTCACCTCGGCCAGCGCCGGATCGACCGTGAGCAGGAAGAAGCTCAGGCCAAACAGCGCCACGCTCAGGGCGAACACGCCGCGCCGGTAGATCTTCGCCCGCCCACTGCCCTGACCCCAGACCACATAGGCCAGCGCGGCCACGAAGGTGACCAGCACCAGCACCTGCCACAACAGCCGCAGGGCCAGGCTGCAGATCACCTTTGAGGTGACCGCGGCCAGTGGGCCGGAGTCGGTCTGGTAGAAGATGCGCTGCAGGTCGTCATAGACCTCATCGGCGATCCCGACCTTCTGGACCGGCGCCGGCCACAGGGCTACGCCGCCGAAGTTCTGCTTGAAGTAGATGATGTCGTCGTCGAGCTGGGTCTTCTCCGCCTTGGTCCGCACCACCGGCTTGCCCTTCGGCTTCGGCTTGGCTTTGAGGCCGGGCGGCGTTTCCTCGAATGGCCCTTCGCCGCCGGGAAGGTAGAGGATCGGCAGGATGCTCTGCAGCACGGCGACGCGGTTGTAGCCGCGCACGTCGGTGAGCCCGTCGATACTGGCCCGGAGCGCCTTCTTGCTGGTGCCGGTCGGTTCCCGCAGGGGCGCCAGCAGGTTCACCCGGATCCGCGTGCGGCCGATGAAGCGGGCCTTGTCCGCGGGCGGCGCCGCGCGGTGGAACCGCTGCGGCTCGGCCATGCGCTTGTAGGACAGGAACGCGCGCCAGATCGACGCCTCGCTCATCGCCGCGCCGCCCATCCCCTGGGCCGTCGTGGTCGCACCCAGCGGATCGGGCGCAACGATGTTGAGCACATAGTCCCGCTTCGTCGCCTGCATCTCCCGGATCAGCTGGCGGATAAAGCCGTCGTGGAAATGGATATAGGCGTCGAGTTCGTCGGCGCTTGCCCCGGTCGGGTAGTCGAACATGACGGTGATGCCGTCGAAGACGTGCCTGGGCTCCTTCCAGAACGGCAGCAGCAGGGCGCCGGCGCCACGGTTGCGCAGGCGGGTGTCGGCCAGCCCCACAGCTGTGCGCGCGGCCGACTCGTAGAGCGCGGTCCGTTGCACGGCGTCCATCCCCGTAAGGAATCCCCAGTCGCTGCGCTGCAGGACCAGGTCGAGGCGTGCGCCATGCGCCTGGGCCGCGCGGGCAAAGGTGCTGGTCTGACGCCACCACAGGTCGGCGCCCCCTGAGGAACCGGAAGGCTGGGTCCAGGACCCGTCCTTGTCGAGTTGCACCCCCAGGAAGCCGATGCGGCTCACCTGGCTGAACACGATCGATGGCGGCGGATCCTCCGAGCGCCAGAAGGGGAAGAAGCCGTAGACCGTCTTGGCCTGCTGGCCCACCGGCACCGCGCAGCCGCAGCCAGCCTCCGGCGCCCAGTTCAGCTTCGGCGCGCGGGCATAGTCGCGATACTCTATGGCGGCGTTGGCGATCTTCTCCAGCTGGGTTTGGCTGAGGCGCTCGGGCGCGTAGCCGGCGGCCAGGGCGCGCTCGAAGAGATCGCGAGACGGATACTCCACATTGACCATGTTCTTCGCTCGGATCGCCAGATCGAACGGGTAGGCGGCTGACTGTGGGGTATCCAGCGGCAGGATGATCGTCACCTTGCCCGACGCCGAGCGGATGACGTCCGGGGGCGGTGGCGGTGGGGGGGGTGGCGGAACATCCACCTTGGCCAAGGACTTGGCTACCGCTGCGCCGGCGGAGGGCGGCAGCGGCTTGGGCGGCAGGAGATCCGCGTTTCGCAGCACATAGACCGTCATGCGACCGTCGATGTAGGCCGGCTCGGCACGGGTGTCGGGCACCCTCATCGGCGACGGCGCGGGCCCCGGCGCGGCCAGTTCACGCCGGCGAACGGTCCCACCGCCCCCGCCGAGCACCCGCAGCTGGTAGTACAGCCGGATCTCCTGGCCCGAGGCGTCCCTCACGGCCAAGCCAAAGGGGTAGTCGCCGACGTCGCGGGCGGTGGGCTGGCCACGGAGGAAACCCGCATCGCTCACCTGCAGGCTCGCCGGTAGGCCGTATGTGCGGACGGTGTAAGGCCGCGCGCCACCCATGACGAGGGCCGCCGGCGGATAGTCCTGGCCGACTCGGGCATTGCTCAGCGGGGCCAGTCGCCCCACAGCCCGCAGCGGATCCGTGGCCGGCTCCGCGGGCGGCGACGTCTTATCGCGGAAGGCGTCGAGCGGCTGGTTCGCGCAACTGTCCCGCAATTCGCTGTCCAGGTTCGCGCAAGCGCGGGCCGCCTCGCCCCTGGCGGGCGCTTGCCCGGAGGCGGGGTACTGGCCGGCCAGTACCCCCAATGCCGCGAGGCCGGCGACGACGAGAACGCCGCGGCGCCGGCGGCGATGCGGCTCCGATGCCAGGTATGGTCCCCCGGTCATGCCGTACGGCCCTCCTTGCGCAGTTCCTTGATGACGCCCTGGACGAGGTCGGCCGACTGGATGGCCTCGTGGCCCCGCTGCAGGGCGCTGATGGCCCCGAAACGCACGACATTGGCGATCGCCCCACCGGACAACTCGTACTTCTGAGCCAGCGCCTTGATATCCACGTCGTCGGCCAGGCGCGGCGCGTGGCGCAGCATGCCGGTCCACAGCGACGCACGCTGCTCGGGATCCGGCATCGGAAAGTGCACCAGCGACTGGAAGCGCCGCGCGAAGGCCTCGTCGATATTGCCCTTTAGATTGGTCGCCAGGATCACGTTGCCGGGGAAGGATTCGACCCTCTGCAACAGGTAGGAAACCTCCTGGTTGGCGTAACGGTCATTGGAACTGGAGGTCGAGGTCCGTTTACCGAACAGGGCGTCGGCCTCGTCGAAGAACAGGATCCAGTTGCGGTGGGCCGCCTGGTCGAACACCCGGGCCAGGTTCTTCTCGGTCTCGCCGATGTACTTGGACACCACCATCGACAGGTCGATGCGGTAGACGTCGGCCTGCGCCGCCTGGCCGATCAGGGTGGCGGTCAGGGTCTTGCCGGTGCCG
This sequence comes from Phenylobacterium deserti, assembly GCA_943332615.1. Classification (GTDB taxonomy): domain Bacteria; phylum Pseudomonadota; class Alphaproteobacteria; order Caulobacterales; family Caulobacteraceae; genus Phenylobacterium; species Phenylobacterium deserti_C. Next base: position 2,780 of record CALQQB010000017.1, on the reverse strand, counting down.
GGAGGGCCGAAGAACAGACTGCGGTAGCCCGGCTGCAGGGTGCGGCTGAGGCCCCAGGTCTCCAGGATCGTGTGGCCGTGGCGGATCCAGCCCAGGATCGTCTCGATCTCACCCCTGACCTCGGCGCCCAGCACCAGGTCGCTCCAGTCGAGGCGGGTCTTCAGCAGCTTGGCGGGGAAGGCGGCGCTGAAGTCGGGCTTGTGCCGTTCGCCGGTGGTCAGCCGGGCCAGGGCCTCGGAAGTCAGCATCAGCGCGCCCGAGAAGAACGGTTCGCCCGGGGCGTCATGCTCCAGGTGCAGCAGGGTCTTGCGGGCGAAGGCGTGGTCGTCGTCGAACAGGCGGCGCACCACCGCGCGGGCCTGCACATCGTCCCCGGCCACGAGGAAGGCCGCGGTCTCGCCGGTGGGCAGGAAGCCGGTGTGGGCCTTTCCCTTCCAACCGCCGAACTCGGTAAAGCCCCGGTCGATGTTGGCGTTGCGCATGAACAGCGGGTCGAGCAGCTGCGGCTGCACGTGCGGCGCGAGGGCCAGGGACAGCACCAGGCGCGCCGACCAGCCGAGCTCGTTCTCGCGGATCACCTGGGCCAGTTCGGAATTGTCGCCCTCCAGGCCTGGCGGAGGAATATCGCGCGGCTGGGCGTGCGCCCCCGGCTGACCAAAGTGGGTCGCCAGGCGCGCCTGCAGCACCTCGCCAAGCCAGGCGAGGTGGCGTTCCAGGGCGCGCGCGTTGGCGGCCCCGGCGGCGGTCGGGCCATCGCCCGCTTCAGCGCCAGTCCACATGCAGCACCTGCGCCATCCAAGGCAGTTTCAGGGTTCCGTAGCCCCAGGGAATCCGGTCCAGCAGCATGTCGAAGGCGCGCGGCTCGACCACCAGCCGCCAGGCCTCGTCCTCCTGGGTCAGCGCGCCCTGCCGCTGCAGGAAGGTCTCGCGCAGGCCACCGACCGAGGTGCGCCCCAGCGCCACCCAGCGCTGGATCACGGTGCGCAGCAGGCTTTCGATCATCGCCTGCTCGGGCTCGCGGATCTGGAAATCACGGCCGATCGGCGTCAGGAAATCCAGACCGCAGACCAGTTTGTTGAGGCTCAGCCGGGCCTCGGCCGCCGGCTCAGTCTCGCCGTCCACCAGGAACTGCAGCAGATGGACCGCCCGCTCCCGCGCCGCGTCATCGACGAACCGCCCGTCGCGGGTCAGTTCTAGGCGGCTCAGCAGCATCGGGATGTACGGGCCCGCCAGCACGAGGCCGGCATTGGAGACATAGAGTGTGCTGTCGCGGACGGGCTCCTGGTCCGGATCGCCAGGGCTCGCCTCGGCCCGCGCCGGCTCCGGCACGCGAAGGGCGGCGGCGAGGTCCGCCGGGTCCGGACGCGCGCCGGCGGCGGGCGCAGGCGGATCGGTCAGCGCCGCGCCACCGGCGCCCTCGCGATCCTCGGATGTATCTGCCTTCGGCGCCCCCGCTTCGGCCTCTCCTGCCGATGAACGATCACCTCGTGACGACATCGCCGGCGTCATGGCGCCCCGCCCAGATGGCGACGCGGCGGGACGATCCGAGGTCTGGCCGTCCGGGCGCCCGGCGCGCTGGGCGTTCGACAAGAGATCGGCGGAACCGCCCGCCCTGTGGCCCGCCTCCGGCTCCTGCCCGACCTGGCGGCCTGACACGGCTGGCGGCAGGGTCGCCGGGGCGGGGGCGGCGCCAGCGCCCGGGGAACCACCTGAGCGCGGGCCCTCCGGATCCTCCAGCGCCGCGCGGATCCGGGCCGACTCCAGGGCCAGGGCGAGCCGGCGGCGCGCCTGGGTCACGGAGACGTTCGAGACTGACGCCGCCCAGGCTTCGAACCACCGGACCGCGAAACCGGAGAGTTCGAAGCTTCGGCCTTCCTCGAACAGCTCGCGCAACAGCGCCCGCCAATTGAACGTCGTCCAGGTTTCCGCCGGCTCGGTGAGGGAGACGGCGCGGGCGGCCTCGGTCAGAACATCGATCGTGCCCAGGGCGGCAGCGGCATCCACCGGGCGCAGGCGCAACACCAGGTCACGTCGCTCGACCTCCGGGAAACCGGCCAGCTGTCGCAGGCCCGCGACGGGCGGCGTCAGGAGGGCGGCGATCGCGCGGGCGGTCGCCGGGCTCGGCCGCGCTGGCAGGCGCCCTCGCCAGGCGGCAAGCGACGGCATGGCCTCCGTCGGCGGCGACTGGAAGGCGACCCCGATCTCGTCGCGAATATATCCGCCGGCGGCGCGAACCGCGCAGGCGCGGGCCTCCCGGTCGGTCGGGTCGGGGGTGTGCAAGAGGCGGCGAAGCAGGGTCCCCGGGGCCCCGCCTGGTGCGCGCCACAGCGCGGCAAGCACCTCCGCCCAGAAGGCGCCCATCGTCGCCGGACCGCCCGCCACCGGGGGCGCCGCCACCAGCACCAGCCGCGCCTGCGCCTCGGACAGCCAGGGCTGGGCCAGGTCGAACAGCAGGTCGAAGGAAAGCTGCTCCGCCAGTGCCGGCGCAAAGGCGGGGTCGGCGGCGCGACGTTCCAAAGTCGCGGCCAGCCACGCCCGGTCCACCGCCAGGGCGCGGCGCAACAGCGGCGAGGCGCCTGCGAGATTCTGGCCATCAAGGGCGGCGTCCAGCCGGGCGCGATCCGTCGCGACGCGAGCCTGGGTCTCCTCAGCGGCCGCCAAGGCGCGCGGCGCGGCGGGATCTATCCTCGGTTGGCTTTCAGTGGCAGCGGCTTCCGGCGATGCCGCCGCAACGGCCAGGATATCCAGCAATGGAGTCCGAAGCGCCCCGGCCAGCCCCT
>CALQQB010000016.1 GCA_943332615.1 Phenylobacterium deserti | reverse complement strand
GCAGCTGCAGCAGCAGTCGACGACGTAGGCGTCGCAGTCGCGCGGCGACACCGCCACGGCGAGCCGGATCGATCGGAGGTCACAGCCGGCGATCCGCAGGTCGGCGTAAGACACCGCACAGCGATCGACGTCGGGAAGCACCCGGTCGAACCGGTTGCCCGCAATCACCCGGTCGCCGAGAATCCTCCGGGCGGCTTCGGGCGGACTGGCCGTCCTGGCCGCTTCAGCTTCCTTGGCGGCCCTGGCCTGCGCCTCCGTATCGACCTTCGCAGGTGGCTGCTTGGGCTCCACCTGGGCATCGATGGGGGCAATTGTCAGCAGCAACACCACCTGCGCCTCGCCGCAGGGGGCCAAGGTGAACTTGTCAGGCGTGATTATCTCCCCCTGCACGGCGAGCGTGTCGGTGAGTTTGGTCCAGCTGGACAGTTCCAGGTCGATGTCCCGGGCGCGCCGCCACTGGTTCTGGATGGTGATCGGGATGATCCGCCGCTCTCCGACCCGGGCCTCGACCAGCAGGTCGCAGTCGGAGACACAGCAGCGACAGGCGCAAGGATCGGGCTGGCAGCAGCCCGTTCGGCAGGCCTGACAGCCGCAGGCAGCCTTGCCGGTCATTGGCCGCATCAGGCCGGAAACGCCATCGGTCCAGGCGCCATAGGCGCTGTTCCATGCGCCGTAGGCGTCGGCCCAAGGCTTCAGCGCATCGCGCGCCAGCTGGTTCAGGTCCAGTTGGTCCAGGTTCGATCTCGGAGTGGCCCGGCGAGGCAGGGTGGCCTGGATCATTTGGCGGCTCCTTTGGTGGCGCGGGGCGCGGACTTCGGCGTCTTCGCGGCGGTGACGATCACGATGTGCAGGTCGGCTGTGTAGATCGGCGCGTAGAGATGGTAGCGCGCGGTCGGCGACAGGGGCTTGGTCAGGCCGACGACCACCGCCAGTGTCCGAGTCTCGCCCGGCGCCAGCACCTGGGGACCGGTCGCCAGGTTCAGCTGGGCCGTCCCGGCGGCTACCAGGTTCGGCCGCTCGCGGGGGCCCAGCAGCAGGTTAAGCGCCGAACTGGCGCCCGAGGTCGTCGCTGGTGGCGCAGAGGGAACCTGGACCTCCTCGCCCAGCGGATAGGCGCCCGCCAGGTCGATGATCAGGGGGACGTTTCCGGCATTCTCGAAGGCGACGTCCAGCCGCTGTTGCGGGCCCTGGGCGGCGTCGAGCACCAGGGGTTGTGGCCGGATGGCCAGGCGCGGCTCAGGCAGGACGTCGATGGCGACCGCGCGGCTGAGGTCACCCAGCCGGACCTGGCCTTCATAGCGACCAGGCGGCGTGGTCGGATCGAGCCGCAGGCGAATCTGGGTGTGGAGTTGCCCATCCCCAGCCACGTTCAGCAGCACCGGTACGGGTTCCGCCCGCAGCGGAGGCCCACCCCCGACGCGCCGGACCTCGGCGAACGAGGCCTCGGCCACGTGTTGCACCTGCCCGGTGGTGTTGCGCAGGGCCAACGGCAGTTTCAACGCGGCCGCGGAGCCGGAGAGCGCCAACGGCCTCGTGGCCGGCCCGTCCGCGAACTCAAGCGCCGCCACCGGCCCCTAGCCTCCCAGCTTGATGACAAGTCCTGAGGACCCGGCGGCCGAAGCAGAAGCAGCCGACGCCGGAGCGTGGACGACATGCGCCGCATGGGGCGGGTGGTTGACCGGCGCCGCGACCACGCGGGGCGCCTTAGGTGGGTCGCCCACGAGAATCTGCGCCTCGCCGTCCACGGTGAGACCGAACACCTCGACGCCGAACAGGGTCAGGCCGAACCGCTGACGATTGGGGAAACAGATCTGGGTGACCGGCAAGGGACCCAGCGTGATCTTCAGGCACTGGTCCAGCACCACGGGCTGCAGATCGATCGCGGCCTTGGAGTCTGTGACGATCGGCTCGGTAACCGCGAAGGCCAGCTTGCCGTCGGTCTTGATCGTCTCCGGAACCGAAACAGTGAGCTTGGTTTCGGTCTTGATGGCGTCCGGCACGCTGAGCGTGACGCCGGACTTGGTCTCGATCGGCTGGGTGACGGCCAGCTTGACGTCGTTCAGGCCGGTGATGGCCACGCCGTTGGTGCTGGTACTGATGACTGAGACGGGGTCGTAGGCGATCTCTAAGTCAGCCATGGCCAATCCCCGCGCTTTCAACCGAAGATAGTCGAGACCACAACCGACGGCAATCGATCGGATGCCAAGTGGCGCGACCGAACCACCGATGGCGCATCCCGAGGCGCCGGCGCCTGTGGAAACACCCAGACTTTAGCGGCTTCGCGGGTCAGTTGAATTTGATCCAGATCACACGGCCAGGCCCTATCGCGCGCCGGATCCGGCCGCCTGGGCCCGAGGCATGCTGCGCATCGGCTGGGTGGGCGTCGCCGCCGGCCTCGTCATTCTGGTTGCGGCGATCACCGTGGCGTTCGACCAGATGATCTGGATCATCTTCGCCGCCTGCATCGCGTACCTGCTGGCCGCCGTGCTCCAACGCCGGGCCCTGCACCGCAAGCCGGCCTGACCACCTTACGCCAAGGGGCGGCGATCTGGGGCTCCTAAAGGGTACCGAAAGGGGGAATCGGGTTGACTTGGACGGCCTCGCCCTCAAGAAACCCGGCCACGAGAAACATCGAAGGTGCCCCCGCCCCATGCCCGTTCGCGTCGCCATCAACGGTTTTGGTCGTATCGGCCGCCTGGTCCTGCGCTCGATCGTCGAGCACGGCCGCACCGACATCGAGGTGGTAGCGATCAACGACCTGGGCCCGGTGGAGACCAACGCCCACCTGCTGCGCTACGACAGCGTGCACGGCCGCTTCCCGGCCACGGTGACCACCGGCGAGGACTGGATCGACTGCGGCCGCGGCAAGATCAAGGTCACCGCGATCCGCGACCCCAAGGACCTGCCGCACGCCGAGCTGAAGGTCGATATCGCGCTCGAGTGCACCGGCCTCTTCACCGCCAAGGACAAGGCCGCCGCCCACCTGGCCGCCGGCGCCAAGCGCGTGATCATCTCGGCCCCTGGCGACGGTGTGGATAAGACCATCGTCTACGGCGTGAACCACGAGACCCTGACCTCGGACGATCTGATCATCTCCAACGCATCCTGCACCACCAACTGCCTGGCCCCGGTGGCCAGGGTGCTGCACGACCTGTGCGGCATCGAGCGTGGCTACATGACCACGATCCACTCCTACACCGGCGACCAACCGACGCTGGATACGATGCACAAAGACCTGTACCGCGGCCGCGCCGCGGCCATGTCGATGATCCCGACCTCGACCGGCGCCGCCAAGGCGCTCGGCCTGGTGATCCCCGCCCTGGCCGGCAAGCTGGACGGCTCATCGATCCGCGTGCCGACCCCCAACGTATCGGTGGTGGACCTGAACTTCGTGCCCGGCCGCAAGGTGACGGTGGACGAGATCAACGCGGCGCTTGAAGCCGCCGCCAACGGTGCGCTGAAGGGCGTGCTGGCGGTGACCAAGGAGCCGCTGGTCTCCATGGACTTCAACCACAATCCTGCGTCTTCAACCGTGGCCCTGCCCCAGACCCAGATGGTCGACGGCGGCCTCGGCCGCGTGCTGAGCTGGTACGACAACGAATGGGGCTTCTCGACCCGGATGAGCGACACCGCCGTCCATTTGGCGAAGCTGATCTAGACAGGCCCGGCATGCGCTTCCGCACCCTCGACGACGCCGATCTCCAGGGCCGGCGCGCCTTGGTGCGGGTAGATCTGAACGTTCCTATGGAAGACGGCCAGGTCAGTGACGACACACGCCTGCGCGCCGCCAAGCCGACCGTGGACAAGCTGCGCGCTGGCGGGGCCAAGGTGATCCTGCTGGCCCACTTCGACCGGCCGAAGGGCAAGGTCGTGCCGGCCATGAGCCTCGAACCGATCGTGGCGCCGCTCGGCCAGGTGCTGGGCTGCCCGGTGGCCTTCGCCGAGGACTGTATCGGGTCCAAGGCGCGAGAGGCCGTGGCAGCGATGCAGCCGGGTGATGTCCTCCTGCTGGAAAACGTCCGCTTCCACGCGGGCGAAGAGGCTAATGACGCGGGCTTCGCCGATGCGGTGGCCGCCAACGGCGACCTCTTCGTCAACGACGCCTTCTCCGCCGCGCATCGGGCGCACGCCACCACCGTGGGCCTGGCCCACCGCCTGCCGGCCTACGCGGGCGAGCAGATGCGGCTGGAGCTGGACGCCCTGGACCGCGCGCTGGGCCATCCCGAGCGGCCGGTGATGGGCATCGTCGGCGGCTCGAAGGTCTCCACCAAGCTGGATCTGCTGAAGCACCTGGTGACTAAGCTGGACAAGCTGGCCATCGGCGGCGGCATGGCCAACACCTTCCTCTACGCCCAGGGCCACGACGTCGGCGCCTCCTACTGCGAGAAGGAGCTGGCTGAGACCGCGCGGGAGATCATCCGCCTGGCCGGCCAGAACAACTGCAAGCTGTTCCTGCCGCTGGATATCGTGGTGGCCGAGAAGCTGGCGCCTGGCGCGCCGGCCCGGGTGCGCGACGTGGGGTCGGTGGACGACGACGAGCGAATCCTGGACGCCGGGCCCGAAACGGTGGAGCGGCTGTGCCGCGCCATGGGCAATTCCAAGACCCTGATCTGGAACGGTCCGCTGGGTGTTTTCGAGATTCCGCCGTTCGACAAGGGCACCATGGAAGCCGCCCGCTACGCCGCCGAACTGGTCAAGGCCGGGAAGCTGGTGGCGGTGGCCGGCGGGGGTGATACCGTGGCGGCCCTGAACGCGGCCGGGGTGGCGGATGACTTCACCTTCATCTCGACCGCCGGCGGCGCGTTTCTTGAATGGATGGAAGGCAAGGCGCTGCCCGGTGTGGCGGCTTTGGCTCAGTAAGAGACAGCAGGGACTTAAGGACGGCTATGGCTCGGATCACGCTTCGACAGCTTCTGGATCACGCCGCGGAGCACGGTTACGGCGTCCCGGCGTTCAACATCAACAATATGGAACAGGCCCTGGCCATCCTGGAGGCCGCCGACAGCGTCGATGCACCGGTGATCATCCAGGCTTCCCGCGGCGCGCGGTCCTACGCCAACGATATCGTGCTGAAGCACCTGATCGACGCGGTCGCCGAGATGTACCCGCACATCCCGATCTGCATGCACCAGGACCACGGGAACAACGAGGCCACCTGCGCCACGGCGATCCAGTATGGCTTCACGTCCGTGATGATGGACGGCTCGCTGAAAGCCGACGGCAAGACGCCCGCCGACTACGACTACAACGTCCAGGTCACTCGCAACGTCGTGGACATGGCCCACTGGGTCGGCGCCTCCGTCGAGGGTGAGCTGGGCATACTGGGCAGCCTGGAGACCGGCGAGGGAGAGAAGGAAGACGGCCACGGCTTCGAGGGCAAGCTCGACCACGACCAGCTGCTGACCGACCCCGAACAGGCGGTCGAGTTCGTGAAGGCCACCGAGGTTGACGCCCTGGCCATCGCGATGGGCACGTCGCACGGCGCCTACAAGTTCACCCGCAAGCCAGACGGCGCGGTCCTGGCGATGAACGTAATCGAGGAAATCCACCGCCGCCTGCCCAACACCCACCTGGTGATGCACGGCTCGTCGTCGGTTCCTCAAGACCTCCAGGACGTGATCAACAAGTACGGCGGCGAGATGCCCCAGACCTGGGGCGTGCCGGTGGAAGAGATCCAGCGCGGCATCAAGCACGGCGTGCGCAAGATCAATATCGACACCGACAACCGCATGGCCATGACCGGCGCCATCCGCAAGGTGTTCGCCGAGAACCCCGGCGAGTTCGACCCGCGCAAGTACCTGGGCCCGGCGATGGCCGCCATGCGCGCCGTCTGCAAGCAGCGCCTGGAGGAATTCGGCACGGCCGGCCAGGCCAGCAAGATCAAGCCGCTGCCGATGTCGGCCATGGCCAAGCGCTACAGCTCCGGCGAGCTTGCGGCGAAGATCGGCATCACCCGGGCGGCGGCGGAGTAGCGGTCTGCGCGCCGCCGTCCATTAGGGGGCCGCGCAGAACATCCCAAGGCGCGGGCATCGCCCGGCCAGAGTCTGACCGCACGCCAGCGACGGCGCTGGGTCTCGCCCTGGCATGCCGTGCGACGCCGACTCTATCGCCTAGGTGCTCGTGAATTGAGCAGGTGAAGCTGGTCCCGTCAGGCCAATGACGCCCCCTGGTAGTCTGATAGGGGAACCCTATTGCTAAGGTTGCGCCGTAGTGGCAGGGTTAACGCCGTTACCAGAACCTTAAAGTTCTGGCTCACCAGTCTGGGTGCGTGGAGTTAGAGGCCGCATTCAGGTGGTGGCGTTTCACCTGAGCCCAGGCCCATAGAATTCTCCGGGGACTTCAACAACGAATGTGTCACGCATTGCGACGGCGTCTGCCTTCGCCCTGGCCATAGGAATGGCCGCTCAATCCCAGGCGAGCGTCTACACGTTCCATGACGAAACCGCATCGCCCATGACCATTTCGCTGGATTCCGGCCCGGGCGGCCTCTCGTTCATTTGCGGCGCCCCAGGCTTTTCCAACGATAACTGCTCTTTCAATTTTTACCGGAACGTAGACATCATCTCGGCGCTGGTCCCTTCGGGAGCCCTGCCCTTTGTAAACCTGTATTCGACGCCGGTGCTTGATGCCGATCTAAGCCTGTCGGCCCGTCTCTACAGCGGCGTGAACGGGCGCACCTTCCAGGGCTACATGCTCTCCAGAATTGAGGGCGGCGGCCCGCAGGGCAGCTGCTTCAACGACGCGTGCTCGGCCTCTTTTCCGCAGCTTCCGGCGATCCATGAAGCCCCGGGCCGGCAGTTCCACTCGCAGGTGACCTGGGCCGATGGCCAGGTCGACACCTTCTACTTCATCACGCAACCGGGGGGCGTGCCCGAGCCGGCGACCTGGGGCCTGATGATCCTGGGCTTCGGCCTGGCCGGCGCCACGCTTCGGCGTCGTACGGCGGTCAAAGCCTAACCACCCGTTCCGCACCTAATGCACGCCGTCGGTCTTCGGATCGGCGGCGTTGTGCTGTTCGCCTGTGGTCTTGGGCCTTAAGCCCCGGCAAAGGCGGGTCGTGATAGGAGGGGGACATGGAGTCCCTCGAGGTCATCGCCCGGCCGCATTTCGACAAGGACGATCTCGCCTGGCTGACCGACATCCGCGCGCGGCGGACCGGCAACCGCGGCGCGCCCTACTTCACCCTGGTGTTCCCGGGGGCGCAGCTGACGCCGGCGAGGTTCGCCGAACGGATTCGGCGCAGCGCGCAGGACATCCCGCGCATCCGCTTCCGGCTTCGTTCGGCCCTGGTGGCGCCCGAGCCCACCGTGCATCGATTCCATGTGTTCTTGATCCCCGACGAAGGCTTCGGCGCGATCTCGTGGCTGCATGACCGGCTGCACGAGGGGCCGATCGAGGCGGCCATGCGCCCGGACGTGCCCTACCTGCCGCACATCACCGTCGGAACCAGCGCCGACCCCCTGGCCGCCCGCAAGCTGGCGCAGGCGCTGAACCAGGGCGGTATCGACATCGCCGGCCACATCGAGAGCCTGGAGGTGGAGCGTCAGACGGGAGAGGTCATCCACAAGGTGGCCGAGATCCCGCTGGCCAAGACCGGCTGGTTCCACTGAGGACGCCCGGTCCGGCCGGCCATCAGTCCTCGATCCGGTTCCCGTTCATCTCCTTCACGAAGAAGAAGCCAACCACCGCCGTGAAGGCCGCGACGCCGATCGGATACCAGAGGCCGTAGTAGATATTCCCCGTGGCCGCGACCATGGCGAAGGCCGTGGTCGGCAGGAAGCCGCCCAGCCAGCCGTTGCCCAGGTGGTAGGGCAGCGACATGGAGGTGTAGCGGATGCGGGCCGGGAACATCTCCACCAGGGCCGCAGCGATCGGGCCGTAGACCATTGTCACATAGATCACCAGCAGCCAGAGCAGGGCCACCACCAGCGGCTTGTTCATCTTTGCGGCGTCGGCCTTGGCGGGATAACCGGCGGCCTTGAGGTCGGCGGCGAAGCCCTTGGTCCAGGCCGCCTTGGCGGCCTTGAAGTCAGCCTTGGAGAGCGCCGAGCCCTCCAGGCTGGCGATCTCCCTGGCGCCGATGCGGATCACGGCAGGCGTACCCGCCGGCGCGGCCTGGTTGGCGTAGGAGACGCCGGCGGTGGCCAGCGCCGACTTGGCGACGTCGCAACCGGAGGTGAAGGCCGCCTTGCCCACTGGGTCGAACTGGAAGGTGCAGCTGGCCGGATCGGCCACCACGGTCACCGGCGCCGAGGCCGACGCCGCCGCCAGTTGCGGATTGGCCGCCGCGGTCAGGGCCTTGAAGATCGGGAAATAGGTCAGCGCCGCGATCAGGCAGCCGGCCAGGATGATCGGCTTGCGGCCCACCTTGTCCGACAGCCAGCCGAACACCAGGAAGAACGGCGTGCCCAGCAGCAGGGCCAGGGCCACGAGGCCGTTGGTCAGCACCCCGTCGACCTTGAGCATCTTTTCCAGGAAGAACAGGGCGTAGAACTGGCCCGTATACCAGACCACCGCCTGGCCGGCGGTGAGGCCCAGCAGCGCCAGGATCACCAGCTTCAGGTTGGGCCAGCGGCCAAAGCTCTCGGTCAGTGGGTTCTTGGACGTGGTGCCCTCGTCGACCATCTTCTGGAACACCGGGCTCTCGTTCAGCCGCAGGCGGATCCACAGCGAGACCCCCAGCAGGAGCGCCGAGACCAGGAACGGGATGCGCCAGCCCCAGGCCTTGAAGGCGTCCTCGCCGATGTTTGTGCGCACCGCGATCACCACGATCAGGCTGAGGAACAGGCCGAACGTCGCCGTGGTCTGGATCCAGCTGGTATAGAGGCCGCGCTTCCCGGGCGGCGAATGCTCGGCCACATAGGTCGCCGCCCCGCCGTACTCGCCACCCAGCGCCAGGCCCTGGACCAGGCGCAGGGTGATCAGCAGGATCGGGGCCGCCACCCCGATCGTGGCGTAGTCCGGCAGCAGCCCCACGGTGAAGGTCGAGATCCCCATCAGCAGCATGGTGACCAGGAAGGTGTTCTTGCGCCCCCACAGGTCGCCCAACCGGCCAAACACGATGGCCCCGAACGGCCGCACCGCGAACCCGGCAGCGAAGGCCAGCAGGGCGAAGATATAGCCCGTGGTCTCGTTCACGCCGGAGAAGAAGTGGGTGGTGATGAACCCGGCCAGCGAGCCGTAGAGGTAGAAGTCGTACCACTCGAAGACCGTGCCGACCGACGCGCCGGCGATCACCGTCGCACTCGACCCGCGCGTCTCACCCGCTGCCGTCATCCCGATCTCCCCGCGTCCTGTTGCGGGCGACGGTGGGGCGCCCTGCGGCGGGCCGCAAGCCTAGCTCGACGGCAACTCGCCCATGGCGCTCTGCAGGTAGTTGCCTTCGCCCAGGCTCTTGGCCAGGCTGAGCTGGGTTTCGAGGAAGTCGATGTGCTCTTCGGTGTCGGAGAGAATCTCGGTCAGGATCGCGCGGGTCACGAAGTCGGCGGAGGTCTCGCTGAGCTTGATCCCCTCGATCAGGGTCGCGCGTCCCTTGGTCTCCAGGCCCAGGTCAGAGGTCATGCCCTCGACCAGGGTCTCGCCGATCGCCAGCTTGTGCAGGTCCTGCAGGTTGGGCAGGCCGTCGAGGAACAGGATGCGCTTGATCAGCTTGTCGGCGTGCTTCATCTCGCCGATCGACTCTTCGTAGGTGATCTTGCCGATCCGCGCGAAGCCCCAGTTCTCGTACATCCGCGCGTGCAGGTAATACTGGTTCACCGACGTGAGTTCATTGGTGAGCACCGCGTTCAGCAGCTTGATGATCGCCTTGTCGCCTTGCATCGTCGTGCTCCGTCCAGTCCCCTGCTGCGGGAGTGCATCGCCGTGGCCCGCCGTGTCAAAGACTATGTCTGCGAGTGATTTGCGGTCGCTGGACGGCCCGCGAAGCCCCGCCTATTCGGCGGCGAACCGCAGGGCCTCGCGCTCTTCGTCCAGGATCTTGCGCATGTCGCAGACGCAGCGGGCGCACTGGGCGGCCGAATCGCAGGCCTTGAAGATCTGCGCCGGGCGGGTGGCGCCGGCGGCGATCGCCGCGCGGACCTGACGTTCCCGGATGCCGTTGCAGTTGCAGACGTACATGGCGCGAGGGGGTTCCTGCTGAGGCGTCACAGATAGCTCTTTGCGAACGCGTTTGCAAGTCATTCGCAGTATTTTGAAGGTGGCGATCCCCAAGGTAGGCTCTGCGTCCGCAGGCGCCTTCTCCTGCGCCGCCATCGCCTATGCCTTGAAGCTGCTGCTCAGATAGGGTCTTGAGGCGGCATGGCCCTGCCCCTCTGCCGTCTCTACCTGATCACCCCGCCCCGCCTGGATGACCTGGCCGCGTTCGGCCACACCCTGGCGCACGCGCTGGACGCCGGCGACGTGGCCGCCCTGCAGATCCGGCTGAAGGACGCCCTCGACGACATCATCGCCGCCGCCGCCGATGTGATCCTGCCCATGTGCCAGGCGCGGGGCGTCGCCGCGATCCTGAACGACCGTCCCGACCTGGCCGCCCGCCTGGGCTGCGACGGCGTGCATGTGGGCCAGACCGACGCCAGCTATGCCGAGGCCCGCCGCATCGTCGGCAAGGACCGCATGGTCGGCGTCACCTGCCACGACAGCCGCCATCTGGCCATGGAAGCGGCCGAGGCCGGCGCCGACTACGTCGCCTTCGGCGCCTTCTATCCCACCACCACCAAGGACGCGCCGACCCGCGCCGAGCTTGAGATCCTCACCGACTGGCAGGCGGTGATGGAAGTCCCCTGTGTCGCCATCGGCGGCATCACCGCCGCCAATGTCCGCGAGATCGCCCGGGCCGGCGCCGACTTCGCCGCCGTCTCGGCCGGCGTCTGGACCTACCCCGACGGCCCCGCGGCCGCCATAAAGGCGCTCAACCACGAGATCGCCGCGGGGGTGGCGGAGCGGGCCTAAGCAAAGGTGCTGAGTCGGCCCGACGGGTGGCGTCGAGGCGTCATGATCCCGACGTCGCCCACCTTTCTGATCGGGACTTCACGGGCGTGCACGCGACCTGGATTCGCGGTCACGCGGGGGGGAAAGCTCCCGGGCGATGGCAACCGCCCGTCCCTGGACAACCGGGCCAAAGGTCTGCTTCTTTGACGTGATCAGGGGGCAGCATGGCGGACTCAGTTGGCGATCCTGCCGGCCTTTCGTCCTGGGCGGACGCCGCGAGCGATGTGTTCGGCGCGGCCGGGCGGGTGATGACCCACCCCGCGTTCAGCGAGGCGGCGCGGGCGCTGGCGCGCGGAATGCTCAACCTCTCGGCCAGCGACCCGGCGCTGGACGCGATCTTCAAGGATGCGGGACGCTACGTCGCGGCGATGTGGGGCTTTGGCCTGCATCAGGATGGCGGCCTCACGCTGCCGCGGCTGAAGGCGGCCTGCGCCGCCTCAGGCCTGCTGAGCGCCGGTCGCGCGCGGGCGCAACTGCATTTCCTGGAGTATCTGGGCTATCTGGTCCGCGGTTCGGGCGGCCTCCGCGGCGCGACGATCTACACGCCGACACCCATCTTCGCAGCGGCGTGGGATCGTCATTTCGAAGCCGCTCTGTCGGCCGTGCGACCGATCGCACCCGATATCGCGCTGCTGCTGGGACCGGACGGCGCGGTGGCGCGGCAGACCTACGGCCGCCTGTCGGCGGCAGGCTACCTCGTCTCCATGCAACGGGAGCAGCCTGTGCCCGCCTTCTTGCGCGTGTTCATGCACCCCTATGCCGGCAGCCATGTCCTGTGGACCCTGCTGGCCAGTGACGCTGACCCGGCCTTCCCGCCGGCCCGCGCCGGCCCCATCACGATCAAGGGCCTGGCCCAGGTCGCGGGCGTTGCGCGGGTTCAGGTGGCTCGCATCCTCAAGACCGCCGCCGCCGAGGGCCTGGCCGACCTGGACGCCGATGGCTACGTCAACTTCCGGCCGGCAGCCCGCGAGGAGATGGCCATCTTCTACGCCATCCAGCTGGCGCAGACCCTCGCCGCCGGCGCCCTGGCGGCGCGGGAACACGGGCTCGCGCGCGCGGGCTGATCAAAATTGTGCACTCCCGCACCAGGCTTGGCTGTGACCTGCTGAGGGCTCTCTGGCTCTGGTGGGTGCCGAGTTTGGACCGGCGCGGAGGACTTCAAGATGCTGAAGCGGATCAGGCACACCGCGCGCCTCATGGCGTCCGCTTTAGCCACGCGAAGGACAATGTGGCTCGCTGAACCGGCGCAGGCCGGCGGATATGACGTCACGCTCGAACGCGTCGTGGTGCGCGCGCACGCCATCTCAGCGGATCGGGGGGTGCGGAAGATGGCTTCGAGACTCAAGGCCGCGCTCCACGCCCTGCTCATGGGCGCCACCGTCGCGGCCGGGCTGATGCTCGCGACCGCGGCCCAGGCGCGGTACACGGCCGTGGACTCGTCGGGCGGCCTCCCTAAAAATTTCTACTTTGGCGGCTACTGCGCCACATTCTCCCGTGGCTCTATTGGAGACGAGTGCGGAAGCTTTTACACACTTCCTTATTCCATAGAATTTTCATCTGGAAAGACGGATCGATTTCGCATCCTTGACAACGGAGTTCTGCAATTCGTTGCCGGAGACCTGATTCCACCTCCTGATGGCGTAAATACCGGTTTCTTTGGGCGACCGTTCGAAGACACGCCTGAGTTCAAGAAGCTCCAGGACTATTGGAGGTCAAGCTTCAAAATCCTGGAGTCTATCGATACGGGCTTTTCGGGAGAGGGGTTCTTCCCGCCGCAGATCGCTAGCACCCTCAAGGATCCTTACTATTTGGGTAGCGATACGCGAGACAATGCGAATTCTTTCTTTCCTTTCGACGCCAACTACAACCATATCGACCCGGTCATTCATGTTGCATGGTTTTCATGCTCAAGCTCCAACTTCGACTGCCCAAAGAATCTCCACACCCTGACCCTGACGCCGGCCGCGCGCGGCTTCAACGTCGCCTTCGGCGGACTGAATAGCGCAAAGGCCGGCTACACACTTTTGGCCAAGTTCGACCCGGAACGGATCTCCGCCGCTCCGGAACCGGGCGTATGGGGGCTGCTCGTCGCCGGGTTCGCAGGCGTCGGTTCAGCGTTGCGGTCGCGGCGCAAGGTTCCGTTGACAGCAGTCTGATCGCCGGTTGGCTGCGGTCGCCCAACCCTCCTCAACTGAGGAGGAGGACTCGTGGCCATTCGATGGTCCGCCTGATGATCGGCGCGCAGCGGGCTCCGTTAGAGAATCGCCGCAAGGGGTCTCAGAGGATCGCGCCCGATTTCCGCAGCGCCGAGTCGAGGTCTCGGATGCGCTCCCTCACGGCATAGCCGTAGAGACTGTCGATGGGCCAGCGTTTCGCCAGCACCTTCTGGCTGTCCCCCAGCAGCCTCTGGGCCTCGGCGAGCCGTCCCTGCTTCAGCAGGCACCCGCCCTGCACGTTGTCGATCCAGGCGACCCGCCACGGATCGTCCGGATAGGTCTTCGCCATGATCGGCCGCGCCTCGCGGAGCAGGGTCGCCGCATCGGCCTGGCGGCCCAGCACGCAAAGGACATCGGCGAGGTCGGTCATCACCGGCGCCAGGTTGCGGTGGCGGTGGATCCTTGCCGCCGTCAGCGCCTTGCGGAACAGGGCTTCAGCCGCCGCAGGCTCGTCCGTCGCACCCTTGATCAGCCCCAGGCTGGCGAACGTGAAGGCGAGGTCCTCGAACGTCTCGTCGCGTTCCCGCAGCGTGATGGCCAGCGACCGCCTGTAGGACGCCTCCGCCTTGGCGAAGTCGCGCCGCTCCAGCAGCACGCGGCCGATGTTGTTCAAGGTCGTCGCCAGGTCGGGGTGCATCGGTCCCAGTACCGCCTCATTGGCCGCCAATACACGACGCCAGTAGGCTTCCGCCGTGCGGCCGTCGCGGCGGAAAAAAGCGATCGTCCCGAGCTGGTTCAGGTCCTCGGCGACCTTCGGGTGAAGCCCGCCCTGCCGGCGCTCGCGGATCTTCAGGGCGCGCTCATACAGCGATTGCGCCCGTTCCATCTCCCCCGCGTAGAGCGCGCTCAAGCCCTGGGTCTCGATATCGCGCGCGACGTCGGGGTGATCGGGCCCCAGCCGGGCGATATCCAGGCGCAGCGCCTCACCGACCGACTTGTCGGCGCTGGCGAAGTCGTCGTTGGAGGCCTGCGCCTCTCCCAGCCCGACCAGGATCCGCGGGATCATCTCCTCGCTGCGGCTGTCCGGCTTGCGCGCTTCCGCCAGCGCGGCGCCATACGACTTCGCCGCCCCCGCGAAATCGCTCTGCTTGGATTGGGCGTCACCAAGCGCTGCGAACTGCCGGACAACCGCGTCCCGGTCGCGCCCGGGAATCTTGAACGTGCTCCGCACCAGGGTCTCGCCCTGACGATATAGGCCCAGGCCCATATAGACCTCGCCCAGCGTCACGCTGAGTTCGGTTTTCACCGACGGCTCGTCGTTCAGTTCCGCCTCGATCTGCCGCGCGCCGCGGTCGAGGACTTCCCGCGCCGTGATGCTGGCGCCCCGGGCCTCGGACGGGTCCGAGACCGTGAAGATCGACTTCACGAACTCGACCGTCCGCTCGGCGGTGAGCGTCTTCTGCCGCGCGATATCCCGCTGCTTGATCGCCTCAGCGCGCTGCAGCACGGCCGCCGCCGTCAGCCCACTCATCACCACGAAGCCCGCGGCGGACCCCGCGGCCACCATCGTCAGCTGCCGCTGTCGCCGGATCGCCTCGCGCTGGCGCAGTTCGTCGTAGCGCACGTCCAGCAGGCCCGCGAGCAGCTTGAGCTTGCCGTTCAGCTTGCCGTCCTGGCCGTCGCGGATGTCGGCGCCCAGCGGCTCGGTCTCGCCGTTCTCGAACAGGGCCGGGGGCAGGGCCTCCAGCTCCGGGTCCATGCCGGCCACGTTGGAGGCGTTGGGCTCGCCGCCCGCGATCAGGCACTGGATGCGGTGGCGCCGCCCCATCTTGGTGAAGGTGCGGATCTCCTCGTTCACCCAGCGCGAGCGGCGGCCGTTCGGCGTGCAGATCACGATCAGCGACGCCGACTGCTCCAGCGCCTCCAGCACCGAGCCCGCCAGGTCCGTGGAGGCGGCCAGTTCCTCGCGATCCTGGAACACCGGCGGCAGTCGTTTGCCCAGCACGCCAAGCGGGCTTTCCCGACCCCAGAGCGCCTTTGGGATGCGATAGGTCTCAAGCGCACTATGCAACCAGGCCGCGGTCTTTCGATCACGGTGGTTGTAGCTGATGAACGCCGAGTATTTCATGCCGTCGCCCCTGATCCGCAGGCCAATTGAGGCGCTGGCGGGCGCCGTCCGCACCATCACAGCAATAGTTCGAGTGCGTCAGATCGGTTTGATCTGCACCACCACCATCAGCCGCGCGCCGGGCTGGACCGCATAGGGAGCTTTCAGGCGAAAAACCGCCTCGCCAGCCTGTTTGAGCAGGGTGTTTCCGGGCGGCTTCGCATCGACGAACACGCAGTTGTCGATGCTGCGGTCGGCCGCCACGCGGCAGTTGAACACCACGCTGCCGCTCTGTCCGGTGTCGCCATAGATGATCACCGGCGGCATCTGGGTCTTGGCGCTGTTCAGCCAGCGGATCGGAAACCGCACGGTCCGCCCCGCGGTGGCGGCGCCCGACGGGCTCTTCGGCGGCATCTGGAACCTGGGCGACAGTGACAGCGCCGCCGCGCCGAACCCGGCGTTCGACGGCGACTCGCCGGCGACTGCGCAGTCGGCCAGCTCTCCCGTGCCGGCCACCGTGCATTCCACGACGGCCGATCCGGCGAGGTTCGCCTTCAGCGCGTCCGGCGGATAGGCGGCGGTCATTTCGGCCTGGCTGGGCGTCTTCGACCACCCGGGCAGGTCGGCGTTGGGTGCCGGCGGCCGCTGCGGTGCGGCGGCTTGCATGAACAACATCGCGATGAGTGCGAGGCCCATACCATTCCTCCCCGAATGCCACGGAAGTCCGAACCTGAACCCGCGCAGGCGCCCTTGGCAAGCTATCGTCTCAGAGCAGCGGACTCCGCCTCAGGCGTCGCGCTCGGCGGGTGTGGCCGGCGCCTCGGTCTTCAGGCGCTGGCGGAAGGCGTCGAGCCGCTCGCGATAGCCCTCCGCGTCGCCATATTCCAGGAACTGGTAGTAGCGCCGGTGGGGGTCGGTGATCTTCACGGCGTGCTTGATCGGGCACCAGTACTGCTCGGTGCGGCTCGAGACCTCGCGCACATAGGCCACCACCCCGTTGGCATAGGCGCAGAAGGCGCAATTCAGCGCCTCGATGACGTTCAGATAGGAGAGCCGTCCGCGGTCGAAGGCGATGTAGTCGCTGCGCTTCACCCGCGGGATGTCATAGGCGCGGAAGCAGATGGCCTGATAGGCGCTGACCCAGAGGTCGACGATCACCATGGGCACGATCAGCGAATAGATCACCGGTGCGGTCAGTACGACCGGCCAGCTGGCGCCGCCGAAAAATTTGACCAGCGTCTTGCGCAGCTGGCGGTGCTGGACGGCGATACCGTGCTCGAACTCGCCGATCTGTTCCTTCAGCGCCCAGCCCAGGGCCTTGCGCCGCCGTTCGATCTCGCGGTCCAGCTCGGCCTGGAGACGCACGATCTCCTCCGCCAGGTCGTGCATGCGTTGGGTCATCGGGATCCGGGGCTGGAGGGCGAATGCGGGGAAGCTCCCGTCAGCGGGCGCGCTCTAGCATGGGATGGGCGCGTCCGTGGCAAGGCTTCAGCGCCGCCAAGCAAGCTCGCGGCCCGCCCCGGCCGAGCCGCCAGCCGCTGACGCCCGCCCACCTTGCTTTCCAGCCCCCTCGCGCGTAGGGATCGCGGCTTCTATCCCCGCCGAGATCTTTCACACCGTGAGCACCCAATCCGCCCTCCTGAAGGTGATGAGCGACGCTGCGCGCAAGGCCGCGCGCGGGCTCAACCGTGACTTCGGCGAACTCGCCGAGCTGCAGGTCGCCAAGAAGGCGCCGGCCGACTTCGTCTCGGCCGCCGACCTGAAGGCGGAGCAGGTGATCTTCGAGTCGCTCTCCAAGGCCCGCCCCGGCTACAGCTTCCTCGGCGAGGAACGCGGCCTGATCGAGGGCACCGACAAGACCCACACCTGGATCGTCGACCCGCTGGACGGCACCACCAACTTCCTGCACGCCATCCCGCACTTCGCGATCAACATCGCCCTGCAACGCGACGGCGCGATCGTGGCGGCGCTGACCCATAATCCGGTGACCAACGAGACGTTCTGGGCCGAGAAGGGCAAGGGCGCCTTCGTCAACGACCACCGACTGCGGGTGGCGGCGCGCCAGAAGCTCGACGAATCCGTCATCGCCACCGGCATCCCGTTCCTGGGCCATGGCCAGCACGCGAAGTTCCTCAAGGAACTGCACCAGATCAGCCAGCGGGTCGCGGGCGTCCGCCGGTTCGGCTCGGCAGCCCTCGACCTGGCCTGGGTCGCGGCCGGCCGCTTTGATGGCTACTGGGAGCGGGACCTGAAGCCCTGGGACCTGGCGGCCGGCATCCTGCTGGTCCGGGAAGCCGGCGGCAAGGTGACCGACGCCGAGGGGGACGACACGATGCTGACCACCGGCTCGATCTGCGCCGGCAACCTCGAAATCCATCCGCTGCTGCAGGGTCGCCTGACTGCCGCAAAATAGGGCTAAGCTACGGGTCATGATCACCCGCCGCACCCTCGCAACAACGGCCATGGCCGCCGCAGTCACGCCAGCCCTCGCCCAGCCGGCGAAGAAGCCGCTCGTCATCGCCCATCGCGGCGCCAGCGGTGAGCGGCCCGAGCACACGATCATGGCCTATCGCCTGGCCATCGAAGAGGGCGCCGATTTCATCGAGCCCGACTGCGTGGTGTCGAAAGACGGTGAGCTGGTGGTGCGCCACGAAAACGAGATCGGCGGCACGACGGATGTCGCCAGCCATCCCGAGTTCGCCGCCCGCAAGGCCGAGAAAATCGTCGATGGCGAGAAGATCAGCGGCTGGTTCACCGAGGACTTCACCCTGGCCGAACTGAAGACCCTGCGCGCCCGCGAACGGCTGCCGGCCCTGCGCATGGGCAGCGCCACGTTCGATGGCCGCGAGCCGATCATCACCTACCAGGAGGTCATCGACCTGGCGAAGGCCGAGAGCCACCGGACCGGGCGCACGATCGGGACCTATCCGGAGATGAAGCACCCGACCTATTTCGCGGCCCTGGGCCTGCCGATCGAGAAGCGCCTGGCGGATACGCTGAAGAGGAACGGATTGGACAGCCCGACCGCCCCGGTCTTCGTCCAGTGCTTCGAGGTCGAGCCGTTGAAGGTCTACCGCAAGCTGGGCAGGTGCCGCCGGGTGATGCTGGTGAGCCAGGGCGCGGCGCCGGTGGACGTCAAGTCGCAGGCCGGGATCAAGGCCATCGCCGCCTTCGCGGAGGGCCTTGGGGCCGAGTGGCCGTTGGTGGTTCCCATCACGCCGGAGGGCGGCCTGGGCGCGCCGACCGGGCTGGTCGGATGGGCGCACGCCGCGGGGATGGCGGTGCATCCCTGGACCGTGCGCGCGGAAAACGCCTTCCTGCCCGCGAAGCTCAAGCGCGGGACCAACCCGGCCGACCACGGCGAGGTCGAGCAGGTCTACCGCGCCATCTACGCCGCGGGCGTCGACGGCCTGTTCAGCGACTTCCCGGCCCTGGCGGTGCGGGCGCGGGACAATCCTCGCGACTGAGCCCTACGCCGCCTCGAACTGCAACGCCGCCAGCCGGGCGTAGAGCCCGTTCTTGGCCACCAGCTCGTTGTGCGTGCCTTCCTCGACCACGCGGCCGTCGTCCATCACCACGATGCGATCGGCCTTCAGCACGGTGGCCAGGCGGTGGGCGATGACCAGGGTGGTGTGGCCGCGCATGGCCTCATCCAGGGCGCGCTGCACCAGGTGCTCGTTCTCGGCGTCCAGTGCGCTGGTGGCCTCGTCGAGCAGCAGGATCGGCGCCTCGCGGATCAAAGCGCGGGCGATCGCCAGCCGCTGACGCTGGCCGCCGGACAGCGACCGCGCGCGGTCGCCCACCTGGGTGGCCAGGCCCTCGGGCAGGGCATTGAGGAACCCCTCGGCCTGGGCGGCGCGGACCGCAGACTGGACGTCCAGGTCGTTGGCCCCCTCGCGACCGAAGCGGACATTGTCGGCGGCCGACCCGGAGAACAGCGGGCTCTCCTGAGCCACCAGGGCCATGCGGGCGCGGACCTCCTTCGGATCGGCGTCCGTGAGCGTCACGCCGTCCACCACCACGCGGCCGGCCTGGGGATCGTAGAACCGCAGCAGCAGCCGGAAGACCGTGCTCTTGCCGGCGCCCGACGGGCCGACCAGCGCCACCCGCTCACCCGGTCGCACGTGCAGCGAGAACCCCTTCAGGGCCGGCAGCTCGGGCCGGCCTGGATAGGCAAAGGTGACGCCCTCGAACGCTACCTCGCCGCGCGGCGGCTGCGGCAGGGCGACGGGGTTGGCCGGCGGCGCCACGCCGGGCTGCGCGTCAAGCAGCTCGCCCACGCGCTCCATGGCGCCGGAGGCCTTCTGCACATCGCCCCAGGTCTCGCCAAGGGCCCCGACAGAGCCGGCGGCCATCACCGACAGGAAGGCGAACTGGAAGAGGGCGCCCCAACTGATCTCGCCGCGCAGGCCGGCATGAACACCCAGCCAGAACACGCCGACGATGCCGCCGAACACCAGCACGATCACCGCCGCGGTCATCGCCGCCCGGGTGCTGATCCGGCGCAGCTGGGCGCTGAACGCCTGTTCCACGGCCGCGCCGAACCGGTCGGCGGCGGCGCGCTCGCGCCCGAACGCCTGCACCGTCTCCAGCGCGTCCAGGCTCTCGCCGGCCGAGCCGACCGCGTCGGCGAAGCGGTCCTGGGCGCGGGTGGTCAGCTTGCGGACCTGGCGTCCGAACAGGAACAGCGGCGCGATCACGAAGGGGAAGGTCAGCAGCACCAGTCCGGTCAGCTGCGGGCTGACGAACACCAGCAGGATCAGGGCGCCGATCAGGGTCAGCAGATTGCGCAGCGCCACCGAGACCGAGGTGGCCAGCAGGTTCTCGACGATGGCGATGTCGGTGGTCAGGCGCGACAGCACCTCGCCGGTGCGGGTCTGCAGGAAGAAAGCCGGGTCCAGGGTGAGGATGTGGCCGTAGGTGGCTTTGCGCAGGTCGGCGACCACCCGCTCGCCCAGGCTGGTGACGAAATAGAATCGCAGCGCCGTCGAGACCGCCAGCGTCGCCGCCACCGCGCCGATCACCAGGAACCGCTGGTCCACCGTCGCCGGATCCAGCCCCTTGTCGGTCAAATGATCGACCACCAGCCGGATCGCCCCGGACATCCCCAGAGTGGCGCCGGTGGAGAGCAGCAGGAACACCAGCGAGGCCAGCGCCCGGCCCGAGTGGGCGACCAGGAACGGTCCCAGTCGGCGGAGCGCGTGGACGTTGCGGCTGCGGTCGCGCCGCGCGGCGCCCTCGGCTAGGGACTGGGCCAGGGCCTGGCCCTCAGTCGGCCTTCCCGGCGCCGCGGCTTGCGGACCTGGTTCAGCCATGGGGCTCACTCATCGGCGTCACACCTTGCATTCGCCGCCACGTTTCTCTATACGCGCGGCTTCGATTTCGCTGCCCCTCGCGGGGCGGCCGGTCTTATCTGGCCGTTTCCACCAAGTTCCGTCCCATACGTCAGGCGCCCGTTCGATGAAACAAGACACGCATCCCGACTACCACTTCATCACCGTCGTGATGACGGACGGCACCAGCTTTCAGACCCGCTCGACCTACGGGAAGCCGGGCGCCACGCTGAACCTGGACATCGATCCGAAGACCCACCCGGCCTGGACCGGCGGCGGCCACCACATGCTGGATCGCGGCGGCCGCGTGTCGCGTTTCAACGCCAAGTTTGGCGCCTTCACGCGAAAGTAGGCTCGGTCGGAACTCCGGAATTCTACGCCGCGAGGGGCAACCTTCGCGGCGTTTCTCGTTGGGCTGCGCGCTTACTTCTCGAATATGCCCATCAGCAGCGGCCGCACGAACACCGAGGCCGCGGCCTTGGGCCGCACGTCCGGCACCAGATAGCCCAGATCGGCGCAGGCGTTGAGGGTGGCGTTCAGCATCTGGGCGGCGATGAAGGGATCGACAGGGCGGATGGAGCCTTCAGCGATGCCGTCGGAGATCATCGAGGCGAAGCGGTCGGAGACGCGGTTGGCGTGCTCCACCATCACCTTGCGCATCTGCTCCGGCAGGGCGGTCAGCGCCAGGGTGCGCAACAGCGGGCCGTGTTCGGAGAGCTGGAATTCCGCCAGGGCCGCGGCGCAGGCCGACAGCTTGTCCCACTGGCTGCCGGGCAGGTCGCGGGCCAGCAGCTGGGCCCGGCGCATCACCTCGAAACTGCGCTCGAAACAAGCCACCACCAGGTCGTCCTTGGCCTCGTTGTGGTGGTAGAAGCTGCCCTTGGTGACGTTGAGCTCAGCCGAGATCTTGTCCACCGAAGCGCCACGATAGCCGCGCCGGTTAATCAGGCGGGTCGCGGCCAGCAGGAACGTCTCCCGCGCCGGCTCCGGCCCCTCGCGGGCGGCGAGCATGGCCGTTGGGATCGTCGTCGGGCCCCAGGAAGAGCCCTCCGGCGCCACGCCGTTCAAGAGGATGTCGACCATCCGGTCGCGAATACGCGGATAGTCTTCGGGCTCGTACCTGGCCAGCCATGCGCCGCCCCAGAACACCTGCTCCAACAGCATCCGCGTGCGCGCGGTACGACGGCCGCGCGACATCCAGATCAGGTCCGGGTGGTCGAAGATCTGGCGGGCCTTGCGGAACAGTCGGCCATAGGCGGTGGCCACCTCCTCGCGGCGCGGGGACGACAGGGCGCGCAGTTCCGAGATGATCGGTAGCGGCGGCGCGGCCCCCGCCTCGATCGCCTTCCGGGTGTCGAGGTAGCCGGTCAGGAAGGCGTGCAGCCGTTCCTGCGGCGTGGGGCTGCGGACCGCCACATCGGCGATGTCGTGCAGGGTCTCGATGCCACGTGTGATGCAGGCCGCCGCCAGGTCGTCCTTGCGCTTGAAATAGTAGGTGACGCTGGTGGTGGAGAGATCGACCGCCGCCGCTGTGTCGCCCAGGGTCAGACCCTTGATCCCCTTGCGGTTCAGGATAAGCGTCGCCGCATCCAGAATAGCCTCGCGCTTGCGTTCAAACCGGTCCGTGGCCTTCGCCGCGGCGCTTCGTTGGGCCATTGGAAAGATGTTTCCCTGATGAAACCTAGTTGTGCCGCGCAAGTCGCGCGTCGCCAATAGGTTACGTTACGTCATTTAGCATCGAACTTCAGGTATCTGAGAAGCCAAACGGGGCGGTTGTGCGGCGGATATCGTCCGGCAGGATCGGGCGGCCGATCGGGGGCGCGGAGCGGGCGGTGCATTCGGTGCGGTGGCAGATCCGGCAGGTGACGCCGATCGGCGTGGCGACTTCGGGATCGGGCCGATGGTCGGTGTAGATCAGTCGCCCCGCGTGTTCCGCGGTGCAACCGAGCGCGATGGCGCGCTCGACCCGCAGCTTGCCGAATCCACCGCCACCAGCGGTGACCGTCCGGGCGATCGAGAAGAACCGCTGGCCGTCGGGCAGCTCCAGCCACTGGGTGACGATCTCGCGCGGCGTGCGGAAGGCCTGGTGAACGTTCCACAGCGGGCAACCGCCGCCGTGCCGGGCGAAGGGGAAGCCCGCGCCGTCCAGCCGCTTGGAAACATTGCCGGCCTCGTCCACGCGGATGAAGAAGAACGGCACGCGTTCCTGGCCGGGTTTCTGCAGGGTGGTGAGCCGGTGCGCGATCTGTTCGAAGCTGGCCCCGAACTGGCGGCCCAGCGCCTCCAGGTCGTAGCGCCGCGTCTCCACGGCGCGGGCGAAGGCGGTGTAGGGCATCAGCACGGCGGCGGCGGCGTAACTGGCCAGCGCCCGGCGGGTCAGCCGCTCCCCGCTCTCGGTGGCGAAGGCGCCGTCGCCGGTGACCCCGTCGATATCATCGCCCAGTTCGAGATAGGCCAGCTGCAGGGCCAGCTGGAAGGACTGGCTGGCGTTGTCCAGGTCGTCGCTGAGCAGCACCTCGCGCCGGTGGCGGTCCAGTCGCCGCGTCGAGCCCACCATCACCTCAGACGGCAGCCGGCGAACCCGCAGATTGTGGCGGGCCTTGAAGTAGGCCGTCATGCCGTCGTGGCCGGCCACCGCTTGCGCCAGCCGCTCGGCTGCGTCGTCCAGGCTGGGGAAGCTGTTGCGCCGCGCCTCCAGGAAGCGGCGGGACTCGGCCACCGGGTCGGAGACATCCGCGCTCTGGGCCGCCCCCGGGTCCGAGCCGACGCCACGGTCGGCCAGGGCCAGCTGTTCCTCCCGGTAGGCGGTATAGAGGCGCAGCAGCGCCTCGGTGATCCCCGGAAAGTTGGTGGTGACGTCGGCTGCGTCCAGCGACGGCAGGTCGATGTCGGCGAACATCGGGTCTTTCAGCACTGCCTGCAGCCGGGCGGCGTCGTTCGAGCCGGCGTCGGCGGCCAGCGAGGCCATGTCCATCTTGTAGGTCTTGGCCAGCCGCAGAAGCATCTCGGCGCTGAGCGGGCGGTGGTTGCGCTCCAGCAGGGCGACATAGGAGGCGGAGACCTCCAGGTCGGCGGCCATGTCGGCCTGGGTCAGGCCCAGGTCCCTGCGCAGGCGGCGCAGGCTGGGTCCCACGTAGAGTCTGCGTTCGGGGGTGCGGCGCTCGGCTGGCATGTCAGGCCTCTAACTGTCAATTATTACAACATTACAAAGAAAACTTGTAAAGCTTGACATCTAGACCGCGCACGATCTTCCCCGGCGCCCGGCTTGCACGCTATCGGCCTTAGCAATCAGTCCTGTCCGATCGGGGATCACCGCGATGGCCTACCAAGACCACATCATCGAGATGAGCCAGCTCATCAAAAGCAAGAACGGCACGTGGGACGGGATTGACCCGGAAGGCGTGGCGCGGATGCGCCTGCAGAACCGGTTCAAGACAGGCCTGGAGATCGCCAAGTACACGGCCGGCATCATGCGCACCGACATGGCGGCCTATGACGCCGACCCGGCCCACTACACCCAGTCGCTGGGCTGCTGGCACGGGTTCGTGGCGCAGCAGAAGCTGATCTCCATCAAGAAGCACTTCGGCACCACCAAGCAGCGCTACATCTACCTTTCCGGCTGGATGGTGGCCGCCCTGCGTTCGGACTTCGGGCCGCTGCCCGACCAGTCGATGCACGAGAAGACCTCGGTGCCGGCGCTGATCGAAGAGATCTACACCTTCCTGAAGCAGGCCGACGCCCGGGAGCTGGGCGGCCTGTTCCGCGACCTCGACGCCGCCCGCGCGGCCGGCGACAAGGCCAAGGAACAGAAGCTGGTCGATGCGATCGACGGCTACGAGACCCACGTCGTTCCGATCATCGCCGACATCGACGCTGGCTTCGGTAACGCGGAAGCCACCTATCTGCTGGCCAAGAAGATGATCGAGGCGGGCGCCTGCGCCCTGCAGATCGAGAACCAAGTCTCCGACGAGAAGCAGTGCGGCCACCAGGACGGCAAGGTCACCGTGCCGCACGAGGACTTTCTCGCCAAGGTCCGCGCCTGCCGCTACGCCTTTCTCGAGATGGGCGTCGATAACGGCATCATCGTCACCCGTACCGACAGCCTCGGCGCTGGCCTGACCAAGCAGATCGCCGTCAGCCACACGCCGGGCGACATCGGCGACCAGTACAACGGCTTCCTCGACTGCGAGGAGATCGCGCCCGCCGACATGAAGAACGGCGACGTGGTGCTGAACCGTGGCGGCAAGCTGCTGCGGCCCAAGCGCCTGCCGTCCAACCTGTTCCAGTTCCGCGCCGGCACCGGTGAGGACCGCTGCGTCCTCGACAGCATCACCTCGCTGCAGAATGGTGCCGACCTGCTGTGGATCGAGACCGAGAAGCCGCACATCGAACAGATCGCCGGCATGGTCGATCGCATCCGCGCGGTCATCCCCAACGCCAAGCTGGCCTATAACAACAGCCCGTCCTTCAACTGGACGCTGAACTTCCGCCAACAGGTCTATGACGCCTGGAAATCGGCCGGCAAGGACGTCTCCGCCTACAGCCGCGATGGCCTGATGAGCGTGGACTACGACGTCACGGAACTGGCGGTCGAGGCCGACGAGCGCATCCGCACCTTCCAGGCGGACAGCGCCAAGCGGGCGGGCATCTTCCACCACCTGATCACGCTGCCGACCTACCACACGGCCGCGCTCAGCACCGACAACCTGGCCAAGGAATACTTCGGCAGCCAGGGCATGCTGGGCTACGTCAAGGGCGTGCAGCGCCAGGAGATCCGCCAGGGCATCGCCTGCGTCCGGCACCAGAACATGTCCGGCTCGGACATCGGCGACGACCACAAGGAATACTTCGCCGGCGAGGCGGCCCTGAAGGCCGGCGGCGCGCACAACACGATGAACCAGTTCGCATAAGGCGATAGGGTTACAAGACTTGGCGGCCTGGGGCTTTACCGCCCCGGGCCGTCCTGTTGTCTGGGTACTGACAAGCTGGGTTGGGGCATGGATATCTCAAGCGCCGTTTCCGTCGACGACCTCCTCCACGCCTTTGTCGAGGACGAGCTGCTGCCTGGGACCGGTATTGGCCCGCAGGCCTTCTGGCTGGCGCTGGAGGCGGTCCTGGCCGACTTCACGCCCAGGAACGCCGACCTGCTGGCCCGTCGCGATGAGCTGCAGACGCAGATAGACGCCTACTGGCGTGAGCGCCGCGGCAAGCCGGTGGACGTGGCCGAGGAAACCGCCTTCCTGCGGGAGATCGGCTACCTGCTGCCCGAGCCGGCCGCGTTCAAGATCGGCACCCGCGGCGTCGATCCGGAGATCGCCAAGCTGGCTGGCCCGCAGCTGGTGGTTCCGGTGTCCAACGGCCGCTATGCGCTGAACGCCGCCAACGCCCGCTGGGGCAGCCTCTACGACGCCCTCTATGGCACCGACGCCCTGGAGCCGCCGACGGGAACCAAGGGCTACGACGCGGCGCGCGGCGGCAAGGTGATCGCCTATGCGCGCGCTTTACTGGACCGGGTGGCGCCGCTCTCGAACGGTAGCCACGTAGATGCAATGGGCTACCACGTCATGGGCCAGGACCTCATCGTCGGCCTGCCGGACGGCCGGTCGTCGCGGCTGGCCGATGCCGCTCAATTCGCGGGTTGGCGGGGCGCCTTCGATGCGCCGGAGGGCGTGCTCCTGAAGCACAACGGCCTGCACCTCGAGATCCTGATCGACCGCACCCACAACATCGGCAAGGACGACGCGGCCGGCGTCGCCGACGTGCTGGTCGAGGCCGCGCTCACCGCCATCCAGGATTGCGAGGACTCGGTCGCCGCCGTCGATGCCGAGGACAAGACCCAAGTCTACCGCAACTGGCTGGGCCTGATGCGCGGCGACCTGGAGGCCAGTTTCCCGAAGGGAGGTCGCACCGAGACGCGGCGGCTGGAAGAGGACCGGGTCTACACGACCCCCGCCGGCGGCGAGCTGACCCTCAAGGGCCGCTCGCTCCTGCTGGTCCGCAACGTCGGCCACCATATGCTGACCGACATGGTCACCCTGAACGGCCAGCCGGTGTACGAGACCGCCATCGACGCTCTGATCACCGTGACCGCCGCCCTGCACGACCTGAACGGAGCGCGAAAGAACAGCCCCGCCGGCTCGGTCTATATTGTGAAGCCCAAACTACACGGTCCTGAGGAAGTGGCCCTGGCCGTGCGCCTGTTCGACCTGGTCGAGGACGCGCTGGGTCTCGAACGCAACACCGTCAAGCTCGGCATCATGGACGAAGAGCGCCGCACCAGCGCCAACCTGGCGGCCTGCATCCATGCGGCGAAGGACCGGGTGGTGTTCATCAACACCGGCTTCTTGGACCGCACGGGCGACGAAATCCACACCGCCATGGAGGCCGGCCCGGTCGCCCGCAAGGACGCCATCAAGGCCGAACCCTGGCTGCCGGCCTATGAGAAGCGCAACGTCGAGATCGGCTTGGCGACGGGCTTCCAGGGCCATGCCCAGATCGGCAAGGGCATGTGGGCCGCCCCCGATATGATGGCCTCGATGCTGGCGACCAAGGTCGGGCACCCGAAGGCCGGCGCCAACACCGCCTGGGTGCCGTCGCCGACCGCCGCCGTGCTGCACGCGCTGCACTACCATGAGATCGATGTGCCGGCCTTGCAGGCGACCATGGCCGCGGCGGGCGCCAAGACCGGCTTGGAAGACCTGCTGACCCCGCCGCTGGCCAAGTCCAACTGGAGCCCCGCCGACGTGCAGCAGGAACTGGACAACAACGCCCAGGGCATCCTGGGCTATGTGGTCCGCTGGATCGACCAGGGCGTCGGCTGTTCCAAGGTGCCCGACATCCACGATGTGGGCCTGATGGAAGATCGCGCGACCTTAAGGATTTCCAGCCAGCACATCGCCAACTGGCTGCACCACGGCGTCTGCACCGAGGCGCAGGTGCGCGAAACCATGGGCCGGATGGCCAGGGTGGTGGATGGCCAGAACGAGGGCGACCCGCTGTACACGCCGATGGCCGGCAACCCGGAGGGTTGCGCCTACCAAGCCGCCCTGGAACTGGTGTTCGAAGGCCGCGCCCAGCCCAATGGCTACACCGAGCACGTGCTCACCCGCCGACGGCGTGAACGCAAGGCTCAGGCCGTCCGCACCTAGTTGGGCTCCGCGACCAGATCCCGATAGGCGCGCCAGCTGGCGAGACCCAGCCAGGGGAATACGATCACGAAGGCGGCGAAGCCGGTCGCCGCGCTGCCCAGCGTCAGGGTCGCGATGATGAACGCCCACAGCAGCATCGGCGCGAAGGCTCCGTTGACCGCGCGAACACTGGTGACCGTCGCTTCGAAGATGCTGTTGCGCCGGTCCAGCAGCATCGGCGCCGAAACCACGACGAGGCAGTAGGTCAGGAAGGCGATTACGCCGCCGATCAGCGATCCGACGACCAGCATCCGCCGCCCCTCAGGGACGCCCGTCGCGAAGTGGATGAGGGCGGCGATGGTGCGATGAATCTGGGATGTGGAGAGCCCGTAGACCACTTGCGCGATCTGGCCCCACATGAAGAACATCACCAGCAGGGTCAGGCCCAGGTAGGCGACATCCTGGCGGAAGGCCTGGGGCACGATGAAGGCTGAGACCAGGGTGGGTTTCTGGCCCTTCTCCAATCGGCGGCCCGTCTCATAGTTCCCCATCGCCAGGACCGGCGCGACAAACACGAAGCCGCAGGTTAACGCGAAGGCCCAGTAGGCCATGTTGGACGCGATCAGGGCGGCGCCCAGGCCGGCGCATACCACTGCCATCACGAGTCCGTAGGCGAGCGATGCCGGCCACGAAGCCCAGAGGTCGCCCCAGCCCAGGCGCAGCCATCTGAAGGGCGCGCTGAATCCGACGGCGCGTGTCGCCGGCAATCTGTAGACGCCAGACATCCCGATCCTCCCGCCGTCCTGTCGTTGCAGGGCGGAGGGTCAGCCTGACGGTCGGGTTCCGACCGCCGCATTGCGATGGATCAAATGGAACGCGGCGGTGGTGTCAGGCGCCGAGGCCTACTTACGAACCCACGCGCCGTTGGCCGGCTTGTAGAACTCGCCGATCTTCAGGCGCAGCTGGACCACGGTGGAGTAGGCCGAGGCGCCGGCCGCCTCGACGGTGACGCCGTTCTTGGCGGCGGCCTGGCGGTAGAGCG
The DNA here is from genome assembly GCA_943332615.1 of Phenylobacterium deserti. GTDB lineage: Bacteria > Pseudomonadota > Alphaproteobacteria > Caulobacterales > Caulobacteraceae > Phenylobacterium > Phenylobacterium deserti_C. The sequence goes on along the minus strand of CALQQB010000016.1, from coordinate 38,203 downwards.
CGCCGCGACCCTCGTTGATCTCCTCGACGGCGGCCTTCAGGGCCGTGTCGGCGGAGGGTTTCACGAAGCCCAGGAACCCATCAGCCTGCTCGCCCACCACGCCGGCGGTCTTGGCGGCGTCGATGGCGGATTTGGCGTCCATGGCGATCGCTGCGGCTGGCGCAAATGCGAGCGCAGCGAGTACAGCGGCGGTAAGGGTCAGATGTCTGTTCATGATCTCTCTCCTCCTCGTTTTAGAAGAGGTTGGGGTTCTTCTGGATGAGGGCTTTGACGTCCTCGTCCAGCTGCAGACGCACATTGGCGTCCAGCTTGGCATAGATGGTGATCGGTGCGACCTCGACCCTGATGGTCGGGGTGCAGGCGCCGAGGCTCAGCAAGGCGAGCCCCGCCAGCATGGCCTTCGTCCGCAAGGCGCTCATGGTGTGGCGTCCATCATCATGTCTCCGATTGTGCGAGGTCACGGCTGAACCGGACCTGAACCGTGCAGCCGACGGAAGTCGGCGTAGTCCGCCAGCAGATCATCCAGGTTCAGGGTCGTGTCGAGTGTCAGGTTCACCTGGGTGCCGGACGGCAGGGGCAGCTTCTTGCCCATGAACCGCTTCTGGATCAAATCCATCACGCTGATCCTGATCCTCTGCTTCGTGGGAGGGTCGTGGCGGCCGACGATGTGGAACAGCACGCCCAGGCGGCCGTCCGGTCGGCTGGCTATCGTGGCTTCCAGCTTGTCGAACGCCAGGTTCTCCATCGCCTGGTAGGCGAAGTCGGTGAAGGTCTCATTGGGGTTGGCCACCGGCGCGGGCGCGGCGATGGCCCCATCGGCCTGCACGCCGGTTAGCGCGGCGCGATTGATCGACAGGCGGCCGGGCTGGATGGCCTTCAGTTCCCCCTCGGAAATCCGCACGCGGTTAGCGTTGGCCTCGAAGGCGATGCGGCCGCTGACCCGCGCGTCCAGGTCGACGTTGTCGCCGAACGGGGAGGCTTCGACCAGGTCGTGCAGTTGCACCGCCTCGAAGATCAGCACCCCGCGTGACGGCGTCCCGGGCGTGAGCGGGGCCTCTAGGCTCTCGATCCGGATGCGCCCGCCGCCGACCAGCGCCTCGCCCCCCTCGATCTTCAGCAGATCGTCGCGCAGCGAGAAGCGCGCGTGCAGGTGGGTCAGCGGCACGATGGCTTGGATGGAGCCGATGTCCAGGGTCTGGCCCGGCGCGGCCACGAGCGGCGAGAGGCTGGAGAAGATCAGCTCGCCGTCCAGGCCTTCGACCCGGCCCACCGGGCTCTGGAAGTTGAGGCTCCGAAGCGAGATGGCTCCCGAGCTGCCGGCCCCCATCCGCGCCCAGTCGAAACGACCCTTGAACTGCGCCTGGCCGGTGACCGGCGAGCCCACCGTGCTGGCCAGGGGCGACAGTTGCGTCGGCTGCAGCCCGCCGTCCACGAACGTCAGGAGGTCGGTCTCCAGCGTCGCGAAGCCTACCCCCAGGCCTCCGTCGTGAATGACGTGAACCTGGCCGAGGGTCACCCTGCCGGGCTGCCGGGCGGCAAGGTCGGCGGTCCAGACATAGGTCCCCAGACTGGCATGGCCGGTGAGCGCGAAGGGGTTGAAGCGGGTAGCCGGCGCGGTGTCCTCGACCTGGCCGGTCAGGACGTCGGCCTGGGCGCTGAGCGCACCACGACGGCTGGCGGCGGTGAACTTCAGGCCGCCGGCGGAGACGCGCGCCTGGGCGAAGGGCGCGGCCGCCGTCAGCCCCAGGATCCGGCCGGCGACCTTCCAGTCCCCGCCCGCGGCGGCGAACAGCGGCCCGCCGGCCGGGCAGAGCTGGCCGGCCAGCCGCTCCACGTCATTGGCCCCCAATTCCAGCCGCTCGGCCTTGAACACGGAGCAGCGATCGACGTTGACGGTGATCCCGCCGGCCGAGGTCTGGAGCCGCCCGGCCACATCCAACTCGCCGCCATGGATGATCCCCAGCGCACCGCGAGCGCGCAAATGGCCAGACGCCCTGACGCCATCGGGGATGAGGTTCAGCCGCGCGATATCGGCGTTCAGCGTCGGCAACCCGCCGCCCGCCAAGGTGAGGGTGAAGGCCCCGCCGTCCGGATCCAGCAAGGGCGCACCGGCGCGTGCGGCTATTTCGACGGCGCCGCCACTGTCGGGGACGAGCCGGAGGGGCTTGGGCAGGCCTAGGGTGAAGGTCCCGCCTTTCGTTGCCAGCGTGACCGCCGGCGCGGCGACGCTGAAGGCGCGGGCCGCCCGCTTCAGCGTCGCCAGCGTCGGGTCGTCCACAGCCGCAGGCGCCCCGAGGCCGTTCCAACCGCCCCTACCCACGGCCGAAACTGTCAGGTTCAGGTCCAGCGTCCGCGCGCTCGCCGACATCGGGCCCGTGGCCGCTGCGGTCAGGGTCGAGACCTTCAGGCCCGCCCCGGCGATGTCGGCTGCGGCGGCGGTCAGCTGGAGGTTCGCCGCGATCCGGTCGCCGCCCTTGCGGGTCCATCGGATGTCGCTGGCCACGACGGCGGCGCTCAGCTTGCCCACCTGGCTCGCGCCCACCGCCGCGCCCTCGCCCCGCAGGTCGCCAGTCGCCCGCCCGCTGACCGCCAGGTCGCCGACCCAGCCGGTGGACTGGCCGACGAAGCCGCCCGTGAACTGAGCGCGGGCCAGGCTGCGTCCGCCGAAGGCCAGGGCGCGCCCGGCCACGCTCGCGCTCACCACCAGAGGCCCATCGCCGCGTCGCTTGATCAGGTCGGGGTAAGGGGCTTCCAGCTTGAGCTGGAGGCGGGCGTCGTTGGCCGAGGCGCCGGCGGCCTCGATACGGGCCAGGGGCGCATCCAGGCTGGCGATGATCCGTCCGCCACGCGTCGTCTCCGTGACGCTGGCCGCGCCGAGCTCGGCGTCCAGACCCGGTCCCTTCAGGTGCGTCGGCGCCGCGGTTCCGGCGAGGCTGACGAGCTTGCTGTCATCCACCGTGGCGGTGGCGGTCAGGCGGATGGGGCCGTAGTCGGTGGCGAGCAGCAGCACGCCGTTCTCCACCGTGATACTCGGCTGGCGGCCGGTCGGCGGTGGCAGCCGCAGGAATTCCTGCACCAGTGGATCCAACGCGCCCAAGCTGAAGCGCCCCTGGTGCAGGCTGGCGCGCAGCACCGGCCGGCGCAGTGTCACCGACTGCACCTGCAGGCCGCTCAGACCCAGGCGATATCGCACCACCGCCTGCTCGGCGGAGAAGTCCGGATTGCGCGGGTCGCCGACCCGCAGGCGCGCCGTGAAGGTGGTCGGCCCGAAGGCCTCGATATCCGCCTGCGCCGCCACGCCCTTGGACTTCAGCCAGCCGGTGAGCGCCTCGCGCGCCAGACCCTTTCGGTTCAGCCACAGCGTGCCGGCGAGCAGCACAAGGGCCACGCCAACGAGGGTCAGGACGAGGCGCAGGCGACGGGGCTTGGCAGGCTCGGGATCGGTCAAGGATTAGGGCTCGGCGACAGCTGCGCCCTAGATAGCGCAGAAGCCGGCGGAACGATGCGTTCTTGGATGGGAAGCCTGGTGGAGGGGGTGAGATCAGGCTCGGGCGGACGGCTCATCCGCTCCACTCCCACCTCGCGGCGGGAAGTCCCCCTCCTGGCTCTACTTACGATCCGGCCGTGATCAGGGATGCGTTCAGAGCCCGCCCATGCTCGCCAGCGCCACGCCGCCGTCGACCGCGATGGTCTCGCCGACCACATAGTCGCCGGCCCGGCTGGCTAGGTAGATGGCGACGCCCTGCATATCCTCGTCGCTCCCGATGCGGCGCGACGGGATACGTTTGGCGACCTGTTCGCTCTGGTCGCGGGCGACGCGGTTCATCTCCGAGGCGAAGGCGCCCGGCGCGATGGCCGTCATCACGATGTTGTCCTCGATCAGCCGGGCCGCCATCCGGCGGGTCAGGTAAATCAGTCCGGCCTTGGACGCATGGTAGGAATAGGTCTCCTGCGGGTTAAGGCGGATGCCGTCGATCGAGGCGATGTTAATCACCTTGGCCGGCTTCTCATGGGTTCCGGTGGCCGCCAGCGTCTTGTGCAGCGCCTGGGTCAGGAAAAAGGGCGACTTCAGGTTCAGGTTCATCACCTTGTCCCAGCCGCTCTCGGGAAATTCGTCAAACGGCGCGCCCCAGGCCGCGCCGGCGTTGTTGAGCAGAATGTCGAGCTTGCTCTCCTTACCTAGGTAGGCGGCGGTCAGCGCCTTGCAGCCTTCCACCGTCGAGACATCCATCGGCAGCGGGATGCACTGCGGTCCGAGTTCCTCGGCGGTCTCGATACAGGCCGGGGCCTTGCGCGAAGAGATGTAGACCTTGGCTGCGCCGGCCTCGAGGAAGCCCTTGGCGATCATCTTGCCGATGCCCCGCGAACCGCCCGTAACGAGGGCCACGCGGCCGTCGAGCGAGAACAGATTGGATGCCATTTGGTGGGTTTCCTTCCCCTGTCGTTGCGGCAGGCCAAGGGCTCACTTCCCTTACGGCGCAATTGACTTGGCCCGACCCCGCGAGGCCTATAACACGCGTTTGAATTCCACGGCCGCCAGATATTTCAACGAGCGGTTCGGCCCATTTCGAGGAAGATCCCATGACCGAGATCAATGCGGTGACCACGCTCACCCGCGACGGCGATGTCGCCATCATCACCCTGAATTCGCCGCCGGTGAACGCGCTCTCGGCCAATGTGCGGAACGGCCTGTTCGAGGGCTTCAAGGCTGCGGGGGCCTCCGACGCCAAGGCCATCGTGCTGATCTGCGAGGGCCGCACCTTCATCGCCGGCGCCGACATCAGCGAGTTCGGCGCCCCGGGTAAACCGTCCGCGTCGCTGTTCGATGTTCAGGAGATGATGGAGAATTCACCCAAGCCGGTGATCGCCGCGATCCATGGCACGGCGCTCGGCGGGGGCCTGGAAGTGGCGCTGTGCGCCCACTACCGCGTGGCCGTTCCCTCCGCCCGCCTTGGTCTGCCGGAAGTGGCGCTGGGCCTGCTGCCGGGGGCCGGCGGCACCCAGCGACTGCCCCGCGTGGTCGGTGTCGAGACGGCGCTGGAAATGATGACCTCGGGCCGCCATGTGCCGGCCCCGGAAGCCTTCAAGCTGGGCCTGGTCGATGAGCTGGCCGAGGAGGGCAAGCTCAAGGAAGCCGCGCTCGCCTTCGCCAACAAATGCGTCGCCGAAAACAGGCCGCTGGTGAAGATCAGCGAGAACAACACCAAGCTGGAAGCCGCCAAGGGTCATCCCGAGATTTTCGCCAACTTCCGTAAGGCCAATGCGCGCAAGTTCCGCGGCTTCGACGCGCCGGAAGCCAACATCAAGTGCATAGAGGCGGCGGTGAATTCGGCCACCTTCGAAGAGGGGCTGAAGGCCGAGCGCACCCTGTTCGGCGGCCTGATGAGCGGCGCCCAGTCGGCCGCCCAGCGCTACTATTTCTTCGCCGAACGCCAGGCCAACAAGATCCCGGGCATCGCCGACGACACCCCGGTGCGCCCGATCAACAAGGTCGGCATCATCGGCGCCGGCACCATGGGCGGCGGCATCGCCATGAACTTCGCCAATGTCGGCATCGAGGTGGTGATCGTCGAGCAGCAGCAGGCGCCGCTGGACAAGGGCCTCGCCACCATCCGCAGCAACTACGAGCGCTCCCGCACCGCCAAGCCCGAGGAGACGGCGAAGCGTATCGGCCTGATCACCGGCTCGCTCTCGATGGAGGAGGCGTTCAAGGACGTCGACCTGGTGATCGAGGCGGTGTTCGAGCGCATGGACGTCAAGAAGGACATCTTCGCCAAGCTGGACGCCATCTGCAAGCCGGGCGCGATCCTGGCCACCAACACGTCTGGCCTGAACATCGACGAGATCGCCTCGGTGACGAAGCGGCCGCAGGACGTCATCGGCCTGCACTTCTTCTCACCGGCCAATGTGATGAAGCTGCTGGAGATCGTCCGCGCCGACCACACCGCCGACGACGTGATCCAGACCTCGATGAAGCTGGCCAAGAAGATCGGCAAGATCGCCGCCCTGGTCGGCGTCTGCCCCGGCTTCGTCGGCAACCGCATCCTGGGCCAGCGCCAGCGCGAGGCGCAGAAGCTGGTCATGGAAGGCGCGATGCCCTGGGACGTGGACCGCGTGCTCTACGACTTCGGCTTCCCCATGGGTCCGTTCGCCATGAGCGACCTGGCCGGCCTGGACATCGGCTGGGTCAAGGAAAAGTCGCACGGCGAAACCATCCGCGACGTGCTCTGCGAAGCCGACCGCCGCGGCCAGAAGACCGGCGCCGGCTACTACGACTACGACGAGAACCGCGTCGCCAAGCCGTCGCCTTTCACCGAGAAGGTGATCCACGACTTCATCGTCAAGTCGGGCGCCAACCCGCGCAAGATTTCCGACGAGGAGATCCTGGAGCGCTGCATTTTTCCGATGATCAACGAGGGTGTGAAAATCCTCGAAGAGGGCAAGGCGATCCGCGCGTCCGACGTCGATGTAGTCTGGGTCAACGGCTACGGCTGGCCGGTCTATCGCGGCGGCCCGATGTTCTACGGCGACCTGGTCGGCGGCCCGGCCGTGGTGCTGAAGAAGATGCAGGAATTCGAAGCCAAGATGGGCGACCAGTTCAAGCCCGCGCCGCTGCTGGAAAAGCTGGTGGCGGAAGGCAAGACGTTCGCCGACCTGAAGGGGTAGGCTCCGAAAGTTCTCCTCCTCGATGGAGGAGGGTTGGGTGGTGGTGTGGCCATGGCGGCGGCGCAGAACCAGGGGTAGGGGCCGTCCTCTGATGTTCGTTCATCACCGTGCGCGCACCACCATCCTCCCTTCCTCCATCGAGGAGGAAGGGAGGATGCGATCAATCTTCTACGACGCGGCCTTGAATTCGGCGTCAATCTCCAGCGTCACCTCGTCGCTGATGTTGGGCACGTAGGATTTCACGCCGAATTCCGAACGCTTGATCACGCCCTTGGCCTGGAAGCCCAGGGAGTACTTCTTGTCGATCGGGTTGATCCCGCCTTGGTTGAAGGTGGCCTGCAGGGTCACCGGCTTGGTGACCCCGTGCAGGGTGAGGTCGCCTGTGATCTCGGCGGTCCGCTCGCCGGTCGATTTCACCGAGGTGGCCTTGAACGTCGCCTGGGGGAACTTCGCCACATCCAGGAAGTCGGCGGACTTCAGATGGGTGTCCAGCGCGGTGTTCAGGGTGCCGAGCTTGGCCGTGTCGATGGTGGCGTCAAGCGTCGTGGCGGCCAGCGCCTTGGGGTCCAGCTTCAGGTTGGCCATCACGCTCGGGAACTGGCCCACATAGGTCGAAAAGCCAAAGTGGGTGATCGACCAGGTGATCTTCGAATGGTTGGGGTCGGCCACATAGGTCCCGCCGCGGACGTCGGCCGGGGCTTTTGAAACCTGGGCCTGGGCGGTCGGTGGGATCAGGAGGGCCGCGGCGAGGGCGGCGAGCTTGAGAGTCTGGCGCACGGAGGGACTTTCGAATGGCGGGGCAAGGCGCCGCGAGCCACAGCGCGGAACCACGCTAGCCTCTCCCGCGCGCTTCGATAATCGATGATCGGCGCGCAAGACTTTCACCCTATCGGAAATCGTAGGCTCGCGCGGGCCCCGAACCTCTGCGACACTGCTGAAAAGCGTTTCGGGGAAACACCAGATGGTTCGGATGCTGCGGTGGGCGGCGGTGCTCTGCATCGCGATGGCGGTTACGGCCTGCGGAAAGGCCGGGGTCGATGCCAAGCGGATCGAGGCGGCGGCCGCCGGCGACTGGCTGACCTACGGTCGGACCTACGACGAGCAGCGGTTCAGCCCGCTCGATCAGGTCAACAAGGACACTGTGGCGCGCCTGGGCGTCGCCTGGTGGGCCAGCTTCGACACCGACCGGGGGCAGGAGGCCACGCCGCTGGTCAGCGACGGCATCCTCTACACCACCACTACCTGGTCCAAGGTCTTCGCGTTCGACGCCAAGACCGGCAAGGCGCTGTGGAGCTACGACCCGCAAGTCCCAGGCGAGAAGGGCTTCAACGCCTGTTGCGACGTGGTCAACCGCGGCGTCGCCCTCTGGAAGGGCCACGTCTATGTGGGAGCCCTCGATGGGCGCCTGATCGCGCTGGACGCCAAGACCGGCAAAGTGGCCTGGTCAGTGCAGACGACGGACGCGAACCAGCCCTACACGATCACCGGTGCCCCGCGGGCGGTGAAGGGCAAGATCATCATCGGCAACGGCGGTGCCGAGTATCCCGTCCGCGGCTATGTCTCGGCCTATGATGCCGACACGGGCAAGCTGGCCTGGCGCTTCCACATGACCCCGAACCCCAAGGGTGAGGCGGACAACGCCGCCTCCGACAAGGTCATGAAGGAAAAGGCCAACGCCACCTGGTCAGACGGCGCATGGAAGCAGGGCGGCGGTGGCGCGACACCCTGGGATCCCATCACGTATGACGTGAAGTCCGACCTGATCTTTGTCGGCACCGGCAACGCCGGACCCTGGAACAGCAAGATCCGCACCGGCGGCAAGGGCGACAACCTGTTCGCCGCCTCGATCGTGGCGCTGCGGCCCGACACCGGCGAATATGTCTGGCACTACCAGACCACGCCGCGCGACGACTGGGACTTCGACGCTACGCAGCACCTGATGGTCGCCGACCTGCCGATCGGCGGCAAGACCGAACATGTGGTCATGCAGGCCAATAAGAACGGCTTCTTCTATGTGCTGCAGGCCGCGACCGGAAAGCTGCTGTCCGCGGACGCGTTCGTGAAGACCACCTGGGCGGACAAGGTCGATCTGGTCACCGGCCGTCCCGTGGAAGCAGCCGGCGCCCGCTATGAGAACGGCAAGGAGCAGGAGCAGACCCCCGGCGCCTTGGGCGGCCACAACTGGCAGCCGATGGCCTTCAACCCGAAGGAAGGGCTGGTCTATATCCCTGCCCAGACCCTCTACATGGACTACGCCGACAAGCAGGAATTCAAGTTCATCCCAGGCGCCTGGAACCTGGGCCTGGGCCCCTCCACACTGTCGCCGACCCGGGTGCAGCCCACCCCGTTCGGCCAACTGATCGCCTGGGATCCGGTGACCAAGAAGGCCCGCTGGAAGGCCGACTTCGCTGAGCCGTGGCGCTCAGGCGTGCTGGCCACCGCCGGCGGACTGGTTTTCCACGCCGCCGGCCACAAGTTCGTGGCGTTCGACGCGGTCACCGGCAAGCCGCTCTGGACCTATGACACCGGCGCAGCCGCCATCGCGGCCGCCTCCACCTATGCCATCGACGGCGACCAGTACGTGGCCCTGATGGTGGGCTTCGGCGGGGCCGGCGGCATGGGCGGGCTGGAGCCGCGCCGCAAGGGTCGCCTGCTGGTGTTCAAGCTGGACGGCAAGACCGTCCCGACGCCGTTCCCTGAGGTTGTCCCGCAGCCGCCGCTGGACCTTAAATCGGCCATACCGTCCAAGGGCGATCCGGCCAAGGGCGAGGCGCTCAGCGCCCAGTTCTGCGTGACCTGCCACAACGCCGGCGGCTACCTGCCGATCTTGGCGAAGTCGCCGGTGATCCTGGACCCGGTTGGCTTCGACGCGATCGTGCTCAAGGGCGCCAAGAAGCCCCACGGCATGGCCCCCTTCCGCCGCTTCTTCGACGAGGCGAGCGCCGAGGACCTGCGGGCCTATCTGCTGGCCGAGGCCGCGAAGGCCCCGCCGACCGGCGCCCCGCAGATGACCCACGGGAGGTAGTTCCACCACTAGTGCGTTGTGGCCGGGCTTGTCCCGGCCACTCAGAAGCGCCGATGGTGGCAGGATGAAACACGGCGACGCCACCGCGATCTCGGCCGCGCCGCCACCGTCTCTGAGTGGCCGGGACAAACCCGGCCACGACGGACGGTTGGCAGAGCGTGTTCGTAGTGTTCTCGACCGCCGTCTCCTTCGCTGCCACCCGCGCGCCATCGCCATCGCCCTCTCCGGCGGCGGCGACTCCCTGGCCCTGACCCTGATCGCCGACGCCTGGGCCCGCGAGGCTGGCCGCGACCTCGTCATCCTCACCGTGGACCACCGCCTGAACGCGCGCAGCGGCGCCTGGACTGCCGCCTGCGCCGCCACGGCCGAGCGCCTCGGCCGCCCCTTCCACGCCCTCGCCTGGACCGGCGACAAGCCCGCCAGGGGCCTCCCGGCCGCCGCCCGCCTCGCCCGTCACCGGCTGCTGGCTGACGCCGCCCGTGACGTCGGTGCACGGGTGATCCTTATGGGCCACACGGCCGATGACCGGCGCGAGGCCGCCGCCATGCGCGCCGCCGGTTCGACTGTCCCTGACCCTCGCGTGTGGGCGCCATCGCCGGTCTGGCCCGAGGGCCGTGACATCTTCCTCCTGCGCGCCCTGCTGGATGTCCGTCGCGCCGACCTGCGTGCCTGGCTCGCGGCGCGAGGCGAGACCTGGATCGACGACCCCGCAAACGTCGATCCCCGGTACGCCCGCAGTCGCGCCCGCCTCACCAATGAGATTCTGCCGGAGAGATCGGACCCCGGGCACCTCGGCCTAGCCTCCGCGGCGACCGAACATGCCGGCATCATCACCCTCGCCCGCGCGGCGCTGCGGGCCGTTGCGCCGGCCGACGCCCGGCGCTTCGTGGCGCTCGCGTCCGTCTGCGCCGGCGGTGGCGAGCGCAGGCCGGCCACCGCCCGCATCGCCCGCGCTACCGATGCCTTGCGCGGCGAAGGCTCCGTCGTCGCCACCCTTGCCGGCGCCCGCCTGGAGGCCGACGCGACGGACATCCGTATCTTCCGCGAGGCCGGCGAAGCCGCACGCGGCGGTCTGGCCGCGATCGATCTGAGGCCCGGCCGCGCAGAGGTCTGGGACGGCCGCTTCGAACTCACCGCCGACGCCGCCAGCCAAGCCCGCCGTCTGGCCGGTCTCACCCGCCAGCTGCCGTCCGATCAACAGCGGGCCCTGAAGGCCATCCCTGCCGCCGCCCGCGGTGCCCTGCCGGCCAAAGTGACCCCTGAAGGCGTCGTCATCTGCCCGGCTTTGACGGGAGGCGACAGCCTCGTTGGGCCACGCCTGCGCGCCGCCGCCGGCCTGATCGACTGCGAGCCTGACTAACCCGCCGCCAGCACATGCTCCACGCCGCGCAGGATCGCGTCGGCGTAGTGCGGCCCCAGCAGGTTGGCGTGCGTCGAGGCCGTCACGTGCTCGATGTAGCCGTGCAGCGCCCGCTTGGCCGGTTTCTCCTGCAGCGCCTTCAGCGGCCCGCGCGACGCGGGCGATCCCGCCATCACCACCGCCACAGGCAGGTCGAGCGGCATCTCCGCCGCCCCCGCCAGCTTCGAGGTCGCTGGCCAGGCGGTCACCTCCGCCGCTGCGCCTCGGGCATGCGGGGCCATGGCGTGGATGCGCCGCTTCTCCGCCGCCGCCTCGCCGGGCAACCCGATCAGGTTGCCGGTGAGGTAGGAGATCGGAACCATCATCCCCAGCTTCGCGCCGTGGCTCACCGCCTGCAACAGGACGCCGAAGGTGTGGATCGCTGGCGCGCCGCCGGGCAGGCCCAGCACCTCAGGCGTCACCGCGTCCACGAATACCACCCCGGCCACCGGCCGCGTCCGCTCCAGCACGAACAGTCGCACGATCAGCCCGCCCATGGAGTGGCCGGCCAGCAGGATCGGGCCGGTCTCGCCCAGCTTGTCCAGCAAGGCTTCCAGATCGTCGTTGATCGCCCGCCCGTCGCGCGGTTCCGGCCCTGGGTCCGAGTGGCCGATGCCGGCGCGGTCGTAGGCCAGGCTGGCCAGCCCGCGCGCCGCCAGCCGTTCCTGCACCACCGCCCAGTCGGTCCCACAGCCGAAGGCGCCGTGCTCGCAGACCACCAGCGGACCCTTGCGGTCCGCCAGCGCCGGCCCGGCGCGCACCATCCGCAGGGATCGCCCGCCGATGTCGATCCGCTCGCCGCGGAAGGCGATCCGCGCCAAGCTGTCAGGCCTTTTTGTAGGGGGTGGGCACGCGGCCCGCACCCTGGCGGCCGAACATCCAGCCGGGATACTCCGCAGGCAGCTCGCTCACCTCGTCCAGGCGGGTCATCTCATCCGCCGTCAGCATCAGATCGACGGCGGCCAGGTTGTCCTCCAGCTGCTCCGGCGTCTTGGCCCCGATGATCACGCTCATCACGTGCGGCTTGGCCAGCAGCCAGGCCAGCGCCACCCGGGCAACCGACACTCCATGCGCCTCGCCCACCGCGCGCATCACCTCGACGCACTTCCAGGCGCGGTCCCGCTCCACCGGCGGGAAGTCGAAGTTGGTGCGCCGCGCGTCGGTCGGATTGTTCGAGCCCGGCCCGAACTTGCCCGACAACAGCCCGCCGGCCAGCGGCGACCAGACCATCAGGCCCAGCCCCTCGCTGGTCAGCATCGGGACGAGGTCACGCTCCAGGTCGCGCCCGGCGATGGTATAGTAGGCCTGCAGGGTGTCGAAGCGGGCATAGCCCCGGGCCTCCGACACGCCCAGCGCCTTGGCGATCTTCCAGGCCGCCCAGTTGGAGACGCCCACGTAGCGGACCAGCCCCTCGCTCACCAGGTCGTCCAGAGCCCGCAGCGTCTCGTCGATCGGGGTGACCGTGTCGTTGCCGTGGATCTGGTACAGGTCGATGTGGTCGGTCTGCAGCCGTTCCAGGCTGGTCTTCACCGAGTCCATAATGTGCCCGCGCGAGGCGCCGCGGTCATTCGGCCCCGGGCCCATCTGGCCGAACACCTTGGTGGCCAGAACCACGTCTTTGCGCGCCGCCCCCAGGTTTTTCAGCGACTGGCCCAGTCGCTTCTCTGACTCGCCGAATGAATAGACGTCGGCGGTGTCGAAGAAGTTCACTCCGCTGGCCAGCGCGCTCTGCATGATCGCGTCCACCTCGCCCTGCGGCAGCGAGCCGATCGCCTTCCAGATCCCGGCGTCCTGACCGCCCCCGAACGTCATCGTCCCCAGGCAGATTTCCGACACATAGAGCCCCGTCCGGCCCAACTGCTTGTACTTCATGTGATCGATCTCCCTGTCCCTGCGGATATGAGCGGGAAGCGCGGCGACGTCGATCCCTGCTTTCCGTTGTTCTCTTGCCTTTTGAGCGTCTACGCCCCCAGCGCCTCTATAGGCTGAGCTGGGCCCGGGGCCGGCCGTCGGGACCGATGGAGAGGCCCTTCAGCCCGTCGATCTTCTCGCTTTTGGCCGCCGCCTTGGCCTGGCCGTCCAGATTGCGGTCCGCCGCGGCCATGTCCTCGATCACGCTCGATCGGCGGATGGTGATCGGCTTGTCGGCGCGCGCGTCCATCAGCGCCTGCTTGCTGGCCGGAATGTTCGAGACATAGGCGATCCGGACGCGGCCGGAGTAGCGCTTGGCCTTGTCCAGGGGCAGGTCGCCCTTCTCGGCGAAGGCGCGGCCCAGGAACATGGCCGGGTCGAGCGGATGATCGGCGGCGTCGCGGATCTCGAAGTGCAGGTGTGGGCCGGTGGACGAACCTGTGTTGCCCACCACGCCGACGGCATCGCCCGCCGCCACGGCAACCCCAGGCTTTACGCTAGCCCCGATCCGGCCCAGGTGGGCGTAGAAGGTCCGCAGGCCCACCGCGTGGCGGACGACCACGTAGCGGCCATAACCGCCGCCCTCGCCTGCGACCACCACCACGCCCTCGGCGGCGACCCGCACGGGGACCCCGGCATCCGCAGAAATATCGACGCCCTCGTGCAGCCGGCCATTCTCCTCCCAGGGCAGCTGTCGCAGCCCGAAGGGCGAGACCACGGCGTGACCGGGCACCGGCTCGACAAAGGCGATCAGGAAGGCGTCTTCCACCACGCCTTGTGAGAAGCCGGCGACGGCTTTGGGGGGCGCCGCGGCGAGGGGTGGGGGTGCCGGAAGTCCGGTCCTGGCCGGCATCACCAGCGAAGCTCGCGCCACCGCGAAGGCGCTGAGCGCCGCGGTCGCCACGATGGCGGCCTCGGCGATCAGGCGTCCGCGACGTCCGTTCGACCTTGGCATGCTGACCGGCACGGCTCGAAGAACTCCCAGGCGCAGCCCTGTCTACGGCCTGGACCTGACACCGGATGCAGGCGGTTTCTAGGCGTTTGAGACGTTGGCGGCAACCAAACCGCTCGGCCGAGCCGCGAGCTCAAAGGTTCTTTACGATCCCCTCGACCATCTTCTTGGCGTCTGCGAACAGCATCATGGTGTTGTCGCGGAAGAAGAGTTCGTTCTCGACGCCGGCATAGCCCGCCGCCATGCCGCGCTTCACGAACAGCACGGTGCGCGCCTTCTCTACGTCCAGGATCGGCATGCCGTAGATCGCGCTGGTGGGGTCGGTCTTGGCGGCCGGATTGGTGACGTCGTTGGCGCCGATCACAAAGGCCACGTCGGCCGTCGGGAACTCGGCGTTGATATCCTCCAGCTCGAACACCTCGTCGTAGGGCACGTTGGCTTCGGCCAGCAGCACGTTCATGTGCCCGGGCATGCGACCGGCCACGGGGTGAATGGCGTACTTCACCTCCACGCCCTCTTCCTTCAGCTTATCGACCATCTCGCGCAGTGCATGCTGGGCCTGGGCCACGGCCATGCCGTAGCCGGGCACGATGATCACCTTCGACGCGTTCTTCATGATGAAGGCGGCATCCTCGGCGGAGCCTTGCTTCACGGGCCGGGTCTCGACCACGCCGCCGCCGGCCGCAGCGTCCTCGGCGCCGAAGCCGCCCAGGATCACGGAGATGAAGCTACGGTTCATCGCCTTGCACATGATGTAGCTGAGGATCGCCCCCGATGAGCCGACCAGGGCGCCGGTGATGATCAGGGTGATGTTCTCGAGCGTGAAGCCCAGGGCCGCCGCCGCCCAGCCGGAGTAGCTGTTCAGCATCGAGACCACGACCGGCATGTCCGCCCCGCCGATCGGGATGATCAGGGTGACCCCGATCACCAGGCTGAGGAGAAGGATCGCCCAGAACGCCCAGAGCGCGGTCCCGCCGCTGACCACCAGCACCCCCACCAGCACCACGATCGCCGCGGCCAGGGCCAGGTTCAGCAGGTGGCGGCCGGGCAGGATGATCGGCGCGCCGCTCATGTTGCCGTTCAGCTTCAGGGCCGCGATCACCGAGCCGGTCAGGGTGACGGCGCCGATGGCCAGGCCCAGGGACAGCTCGATCAAAGACTGCAGGTGGATACGACCGTCATCGCCCAGGATGCCGTAGGCGGCGGGCGTGTAGATCGCCGCGATCGCCACCAGGCAGGCCGCCGCGCCGACCAGGCTGTGGAATGTCGCCACCAGCTGCGGCATGGCGGTCATCGCCACGCGGCGGGCTATCAGGGCGCCAATTACGCCGCCGATCACCACGCCGCCCAGGATCAGGCCGATGGTCAGGGGATCGAGCTGCGGGCCCAGCAGCCACAGCGTGGTCCCGACCGCGATCGCCATGCCGATCATGCCGTTCCGGTTGCCCGCCTGGCTGGTGGTCGGCGAACTCAGCCCCCGAAGCGCCAGGATGAACAGCACCCCGGAGACGAGGTAGAGGATGGCCGCGATATTGGCGTTCACTTCGCGGCGTCCTTTTTCACGGCGGGATCCTTCTTCTTGTACATCGCCAGCATCCGCTGGGTGACGAGGAAGCCGCCGAAGATGTTGACCGCGGCGAGGGCGGCGGCGATCGCGCCGGCGCCCTTGGAGATCAGGATGCCGCCGGTCAGCTCACCGCCCGGGGTGTTGGCCGCGGCGGCCAGCAGGGCGCCCACGATGATCACCGAGGAGATGGCGTTGGTCACGGCCATCAGCGGCGTGTGCAGCGCCGGCGTCACGCTCCAGACCACGTAGTAGCCGACGAAGATCGCCAGCACGAAGATCGCCAGGCGGAAGATCGTGGGATCGACGTCCATCGAGGGCTCCGGGGTTCAAGACTTCAGGGACGGATGGACGACCGCGCCGCCCTGGGTGACCAGAGCCGCCTTCAGGATCTCGTCCTCGTAATCGGGGGCGAAGGCGCCGTCCTTGGTCAGGAACAGGCCAGCGAAGGCGAACAGGTTGCGGGCGTAGAGCGCCGAAGCGTCGGTCGCCACGCGGCCGGGGAGGTTGGGGATGCCCATGATCTTCGCGCCATTGGCGGTGACGGCCACTTCGCCCAGCTTCACGCCCTCGACGTTGCCGCCCTGCTCGACGGCCAGGTCCACCAGCACCGAGCCCGGCTTCATTGAGGCGACCTGGGCGGCGCTGACCAGCCTTGGCGCCGGACGGCCCGGGATCAGGGCTGTGGTGATCACGATGTCCTGCTTGGCGATATGGGCGGTGAGCAACTCGGCCTGCTTGGCCTGGTATTCCGCGCTCATCTCCTTGGCGTAACCGCCGGTGGTCTGGGCGTTCTTGAACTCCTCGTCTTCTACAGCGAGAAATTTGGCGCCCAGGCTCTCGACCTGCTCCTTGGTGGCCGGCCGCACGTCGGTCGCCGTGACCACCGCACCGAGACGCCGGGCCGTGGCGATCGCCTGCAGGCCCGCGACGCCAACGCCCATGATGAATACCTTGGCGGCGGCGATCGTGCCGGCCGCCGTCATCATCATCGGAATCGCCTTGCCATAGGCCTCCGCCGCCTCGATCACCGCGCGGTAACCGGCGAGGTTGGCCTGTGACGACAGCACGTCCATCACCTGCGCCCGGGTGATCCGCGGCACGAACTCCATGGCAAAGGCGATCGCCCCGGCCTTAGCCAGCCCGTCCAGCGCCGCGCGCTCCATGTAGGGGTTGAGCGTGGCGACCACGATCGTGCCGGTCTTCAGCGCCGCGATCTCGTCGGCCTCTAGCGCGCGCACCTTGAACAGGATGTCGGCCTTGGCCAGCGCCTCCTTGGCGGTCGTCGCCAGCGAAGCGCCGGCCGCCTCGTAGTCGGCGTCCAGATAAGCGGCGGCCGCGCCGGCGCCTGTCTCCACCACCACAGAGAATCCGGCGCCGATCAGCTTCTTCACCGTCTCGGGCACGGCGGCCACGCGGGTCTCCCCGGTACGGCGCTCCTTGGTGACGGCGATGACAGCCATGGTCCGCGATATTCCCGTTCAGTCCAGACAGCGCGGCGAGACCATAGGAGTGGTCGCAACCCCCTGTCCAGCCAAGGCCCGACCACCAGAGCGCCGCTGCCTCGGGCGGCTGGCTGCGCAGCGGCGCTGCAAGAATTTGGATCCGCGAACGAACGCAAAACCGACGCGAACGCGCGTGCGGGATCGGAGCCGAAGGCCAAGGATCGGACACCTGAGCCCGCAAGATCTGGCCTGCGGCCCATCCAGCGGCAGGGCGTGTTCGCGTCGGTTTTGCGTTCGTTCGCGGTTCAAAGAACGCTACGCCCTGCGCGGCTCCTCCAGACGTGACAGAACCCCCGCTTCGCGCGCGGGCCGTCAATAGTGGTCGGAATGCGTCAGTGCGCGGGCGCGGGCTTTTCGCGCAGGAAAACGATGCCTAGCACCAGCAAGATGAAGCCGGCGATGGCCCCGCCCATGAAGCCGGCGCTGGGGGTGCAGAACCACAGCACCACGAACAGCAGGAACGACGCCAGGACCAGGGAGCCCCACTTGGTCATGCCCATCACCAGATGGAACGTGGACGCCTGCTCGGTGATGTCCATCTCGCCGTGGTGGTAGTCGCCAGCCATGGGCTTTTTCACTCTTCGATGAAGGGGAAGGTCATCCGGGGCGATACACGATGCGCCCGTCCTACTCAACCCGGCCAGGACGCCAAAAGGGTCCGGAGGGCTGCGACCAATGCGAGCGGCTGATCGATCATCACATGGTGGTGTGAATCCGGGATTTCGATCTCCTGGACCTGCCCGTCCAGGAAACTGGGCTCGCCCGATTTCTTGCGGTCGATGATCCGGCTGCGGTCGCCGTAGAGGTGGATCATCGGCACCTGCAGCTTCGGCATCGCGCCGCCAAAATTGCCGTCGGTGCGATCCATCTTCTCCCACATGTTGGGATCGAACTTCCACGTCCAGCCTTCGCCCGAGCCATCAGGGCCCGTTTGCCCTCCGGGGAGAGGCGCCCGCTTCAGTGAGCGCCGGGCGATGAAGTCGAGGACGTAGTAGTTTTCAGCCGGCTGCGGCGGCATCAGCCGGAACCGCTCCAGCGCCTTGGCCAGGGTCGGATAGATGCGGGTCGGCCGGTCCGGGCTGGGGTTGCTGGCCAGCACCTCCTGGCGCTTCTTGCGTTCTTCCAGCACCTCGGGCGGCGGGCCACCGAAGCCGGTATCCACCAGGATCGCCGCATGCATGTGCTGCGGATAGCGCGCAGCGGTGAAGAACACCTGCCCGCCGCCGAATGAGTGGCCGATGTAGATCGGCTTGCGCCCGCCGTCATAGAGCCCGGTCGCCCGCGCCACCGCTTCGGCGTCGTCGGCGAAATCCTGGAAGCGGTAGACTTCTCGCCAGTCGGAATTTCCCATGCCGGCCAGCGACATCGAGGTGACCCGGTAGTCCTTGGCAAGGTAGGGCGCCAGCGGGCTCCACCACTCGGCATGTGCGCTGTTGCCATGCACCAGCAGCAGGCCGGGCTTGCCGATCTCGCCCCAGCTCAGCGCCTCGATCCTGGTGCCATGCGAAGTGACGAAGGTCTGCTCGGGTTCCTGGGCCACAGCCCACTTGAACCACTCCGGCGTGGGCGGAACCTCGCCTTTGAACAGCGCCAGCGGGGCGCGCACTTCGGGCGGCAGGTTGTCGGAGTGGAACGGCCGATCGTCGTAGGTTTCTTTCGCCGCGGCCGGCTTCGTGTTCACATTATCAGCCATGCCGAGCGGTCTAACGACCGTTTGAAAAATGGCAAGAGCGCCGCTTCAGCGCACCAGGGCCATCGTCGCGGCCGCCTCATCAATGCGCCGCCGGTCCTGGCGGTAGGCGGCCTCGGCGGATTCGAACGCCTTGCTGAGGGCGGCGATATTGGCCACGAGACTCGCCTGCTCGACCGCCAGTGTCGCACACGGCGGATAGGCCGCCAGGGTTCCGGGCGGCGGCGGAGCGGGCGGCGGCGGGATCGGGCCGCAGAGGGCCACAGCCGCCGCGACCAGCCCGGTGGTCTCCGCGGAGGTCGTGCGGTAGGCCTCCAGGCTCTGGCCTAGGGCCGCGTGGGCGGCCTCCCGGTCGGCCAGGGCAACGGCAAGGCTCTTGGCCAAGCCCGGCCGCTGGGCGGCCTGGGCGTTCTCGGCCCGCCGCGCCAGGTCAGAGCCTTTGACGGCCAGGTCACGGATCTCGGCCTCCTCCGCGGCGATGTCGGCCAGGCTCTCGGTGGCTGTGGTGTTGAAAAGCTGCACGTCGGTGAGCGCGTTGTCCACGGCGTCCGCGCCCTCGGGTCGGGTCGCCATCACAGCGGGCGCCAGTGCCGGCGCGGCGACGGGCGCGACCGGCGGGGTCGAGGCCGCGCGCTTCTCGCCCGAGCACCCCGCCAGCATCAGCGCCAGCGCCATGCTCAGCGCCAATCTCCTGCCGTCCATGCCCGCGTCCCGCGCCATATTAGCTCCCGTCCCCGGCATTGCGGACCGCCGCTCGTACGTGTCAAGCATGGCCCCCAACGACCTTCGGCATCAGGGCTGTCGGCAGCAGGAGCAGGGACGGATGGACATCCTCGTCTCACAGTTCAAATGGGTCATGCTCGTCGGCGGGCTGATCACCATGACCATGCTGCAGGCCGCATTCGCGCCGCGGGCGGCGTTCCGCATGATGTTCGGCGACGCGCCGCAGGGCCCCCTGGCGCTGTTGCTGGCCCGCAACTGGGGCGTCCTTATCTTCCTGACCGGCGCCATGCTGGTCTGGGGCGCGTTCCACCCGGAGGTCCGACCCCTGGTCCTCACCGTGGCCGGCGCCAGCAAGCTCACCTTCATCGGCCTGGTGCTCAGCCACCCGCCCTATCGCGCTAAGGCCATGGTCGCGCTGATCATCGACGGCCTGCTCGTCGCCCTGTTCGCCGCCTATCTGATCGCGACATACTGACGACTCGCATCGTGCATATGTTCTTGATATGTTCTATATATCGAGACCTGGAAACGCGCATATGCCCGACCGTCCCATACACGTCGACGAGTCCGCCTCTGTCGGCGACTTCGCTCGCTATCCCGGCTGCCGGCTGACGATCACCTGCGCGCTGTGCGGCTGGTCCAAGGGCTATAATCCCGAACGCATCCTCGCCCGCCTTCGGCAGTTGAAGGCCGGCGGCCACGCCACCCGCATCGCTGAGGTGGCCCGCCGCGTCGGCTGGAACTGCCCGGGCTGCGGCCGAGTGAAATGGAAGGCCGGGTTTTGCTACCCCGCCAGCCTCAGGGAAACCGACGCCCGGCGCATCGCCGCCCGCTACCGAAACTGATCCCAAACGCAGGACCTGATTCCAAATGAAGACGGCCCCGGCTGCCGTTGGGCGCCAGGGCCGTACACCCGTAGTTCCGGCTCGCGAGGGCTGCGAGACAGGGAACACGAACGCAGAGTTATGTGGGAGACCGCCTTCTTCCGGCAAGAGGGGTGCGACTACTTGCCCTGGAAGTTCGCCGCCCGCTTTTCCATGAACGCCTTCATGCCCTCGAGCGCGTCGTCGGTCTTCAGCAGTGGGAGCAACTGCAGGAACACGTGGTGCACGTGCTCGTCGAAGCCCTCCGACAGCCCCATCCGCATCAGCCGCTTGGACGCCTGCACCGCCAGCGGCGCGTTGGCGGCGATTTCAAGCGCCATCGCCCGCGCCACGGCCGCGACCTCGGCCTCCGGCACGGCCTTCGAGGCCAGGCCTAGTTCCACGCAGTCGGACGCCGTCAGGGTCCGCCCCGTGAAGATGATCTCGGCGGCCTTCGACCAGCCCAGTAGGCGCGGCAGCAGCCACGTCCCGCCGCTCTCCGGCACGATCCCGCGCTTGGTGAAGGCCGCCGCCATCTTGGCGCCGTTGGCCATGATCCGGATGTCGCAGCCGAGCGCCGTATCCATGCCATAGCCGGCGGCCGCGCCATTCAGGGCGCAGATCGTCGGCGTGCCCAGGTTGAACAGCACGGTTGGCGGCGTGGCCCGGAGGTCGATGTCGGTGGAGGTCGAGGCGCCCTGCAGGCCCGTCGATCCCTGCGTCGCACCCCGCAAATCGAGCCCGGCGCAGAACGCCCGGCCCGTGCCCGTCAGGATGATGCAGCGCACGTCCCGGTCCCGGTCGGCCTTCAGCAGAAGCTCGGTCAGTTGGTGCAGCATCGGCCCCGAGATGGTGTTCATCCGGTCCGGACGGTTCAGCGTGATCGTTGCGATGTGCTCGCTGACCTCGTAGAGCACCTCGGGCGTTTCGGTGGTGGATTGCGTATCGGCGGCGATCGCAGCGCTGTCGGCGGGGGCCATCGGGTTCCTCCTGAAGTTCTCTTGCTCCGACCCTACGCCGCTGCCGTGGCGACAGGAAAGCCTCCTCGCCCGCCTAACTCTCGGCGCGTCATCACGTCACCCGAGGGTTGATGGTGCTCAGCCCGGCGTGACTTCCACCCCGAAGTCGATCACGTCTTCGATCAGCGAGGCGGCGGCCTGTTTGACCAGTTCGCCGCCCTTTTCCGGCGTCGCCAGACCCGGGTCGGAGCCCATGCGGCCGTCGGCGTAGCGGGCGCGGAAGTCGGCGGCTTCGCGGATCGGGCCGGTGGGGGCGATCTGCGGGGCATAGTTCGCGTTCTTGATGGCGTCGGGATAGGCCCACTGGGTGACGGCGATCTCGCTGGGGGTGGCGTGACTGCCGTGGCCCACGGGAAACTGGCGGTTGGCCAGGCTGAGGACGCCCTTCAGGTCCCACCAGTTCTTCAGCTTGCAGGCGAAGCCGCGCTTGCCACCGGAATAGCTGACCTCGGCGTAGAGCTCTGAGAACGCCGCCTCGATGGTGGCGACGTTGCCGCCGTGGCCGTTGAGGAAATAGATCTTTTCGAAGCCGTGGTGGGCAAGGCTGCGCACCCAGTCGCCAATCGCCAGCATGAAGGTCGAGGGCCGGAGCGCGATGGTGCCGGGGAAGTCCAGGTGGTGCTGAGCCATGCCGATATTGAAGGTGGGCGCCACCAGGATGTCGCCGGTCTTCTGCGCCTCGTGGGCGATGATCTCCGGGCACAGCCAGTCGGTGCCCAGCAGACCCGTCGGGCCGTGCTGTTCGTTGGAGCCGATTGGAATAACCACCGTCTTCGAGCGGACCAGGAAACCCTCGATCTCGGCCCAGGTAGACAGGTGCAGCAGCATGGCGGTTCCTCGGACAAGGCAGGAGGGCGCCATACTACTGAGTGGCGCCGCGAATCCAGCGTAACCCGACGGGCGGATCGGTCGCCTAGCGGGACGCCAGTTCGATCCGCAGGCCGGTGGCCTGCATGCCGACCAGGCGCCACGCGCCGCCGGCCCTGGCGAAGGTGAGCAGGCAGCGGTCGGGCGCCTCTCTGTCGCGCAGGCAGGCGTGGCGGGCGTCCATGGTTGTCATCAGGGGCGCCACCTGGGCAGGCGTGGGCGCGACACTGAGGGTCTCGCCGCTGCCGGCATGGACCAGGCGGATGGCGGCCGGACTGATCATCCGGTCCAGGGCGAACTCCGAGGGGCCCCCGTCCACGTCCAGGGTGGTGGCCCGCGCCAGGGCCGTGACCTGCCGCCGCACGTCCTCGCGCACGGCGCCCCGGTCGATCTCGGCCTCGAACGCGACCCGGTCGCCCTCGAAGGCGGCGGCCAGCAGGCGACTGGCGCTCTGGGCGGCGCCGTCGGGGGCGTTTCCGCCGCAGCCGGCCAGGCTAAGGGCCGCGAACCCGGTGAGGAGAAGGCGTCGAATCATGAAGCAGGCAAAGTCTCCGCGTTCGTACCTAACGGCAAGATCGAGCCCGTGCGGCGTTGCGCGGCGCCCGCGTCTGCGGCTACTGCGGTGGCAGGCAGCGTTGGGAGGTCGAAATGTCCGACGGCGAGGTTTTTCCGGTTCCCGACGAATGGGCGAAAAAGGCCCACATGACGGCGGCGGCCTATGACGCCGCCGTGCTCTACGAGGAGGCCGATCCCACGGGCTACTGGGGCGACATGGGCCGGCGGCTGGACTGGATCACGCCCTTCACCCAGGTGAAGGACGTCTCCTTCCACAAGGAAGACTTCCACGTCCGCTGGTACGCCGACGGGGTCCTCAACGTTTCAGTCAACTGCCTGGACCGGCATCTGAAGTCCAATGGCGATACCGTCGCTCTGATCTGGGAGAATGACGACGGCAGCGCCTATGACGCGCTCACCTATCGCCAGCTTCACGCCGAGGTCTGCCGCTGGGCCAACGTGCTGAAGGCCAAGGACGTCAAGAAGGGCGACCGGGTCACGATCTACCTGCCGATGATCCCCGCCGCGGCGGCCTCGATGCTGGCCTGCGCGCGGATCGGGGCGATCCACTCGGTGGTGTTTGGGGGCTTCTCTCCGGACAGCCTCTCGGGCCGCATCCAGGATTGCGACTCCCGGATCGTCATCACGGCCGATGAAGGCCTGCGCGGCGGCAAGATCGTGCCGCTGAAGCTGAACGTCGATGAGGCGCTGAAGGCCTGCCCCGGCGTGACCGACGTGATTGTCGTCAGGCGCACCGGCGGCAATGTGCCGATGGCGGACGGCCGTGACGCCTATTTCTCCGACTTGAAAGCGACCGTCTCCGACGACTGCCCGCCTGAACCGATGAACGCCGAGGATCCGCTGTTCATCCTCTACACCTCCGGATCCACAGGAAAGCCCAAGGGCGTACTGCACACCACCGGCGGCTATCTCACCTGGGCCGGCTGGACGTTCGAGACCATCTTCGACTACCGGGCCGGCGAGGTCTTCTGGTGCACCGCCGACGTGGGCTGGGTGACCGGGCACAGCTATGTGGTCTACGGACCCCTGGCGAATGGCGCGACCAGCCTGATGTTCGAGGGCGTGCCCAACTATCCCACCACCTCGCGGTTCTGGGAGGTCTGCGACAAGCACAAGGTGGAGATCTTCTACACCGCTCCCACCGCGCTCCGGTCCCTGATGCGCGAGGGCGACGGCCCGGTTCAGAAGACCAGCCGCAAGTCGATCCGCCTGCTGGGCACGGTGGGCGAACCGATCAATCCCGAGGCCTGGCTGTGGTATCACCGGGTGGTGGGCGAGGGCCGCTGTCCGATCATCGACACCTGGTGGCAGACCGAGACCGGCGCCTGCCTGATGACCCCGCTGCCCGGCGCGCATGCGCTGAAGCCCGGGTCCTGCGCCATGCCGCTGCCGGGGGTGAAGCCGCAGCTGGTGGACGCCGAGGGGCTGGTGCTGGACGGCGCCATCAACGGCAACCTCTGCCTCACCGACAGCTGGCCGGGGATGATGCGGACGGTCTACGGCGACCACCAGCGGTTCATCGACACCTATTTCTCGACCTATCCCGGCAAGTACTTCACCGGCGATGGCGCCCGGCGCGACGCCGACGGCTACTACTGGATCACCGGGCGGGTGGACGACGTGATCAACGTCTCCGGCCACCGGCTGGGCACGGCCGAGATCGAGAGCGCGCTCGTGGGCCACACTGACGTGGCCGAGGCTGCAGTGGTCGGTTACCCGCATGATATCAAGGGCCAGGGCATCTACTGCTACGTGACGCTGAAGGTGGGCATCGACGCGACCGAGGCGCTGATGGCCGACCTGCGGGGCCATGTGCGGCGCGAGATCGGACCGTTCGCGTCGCCGGACGTGATCCAGTTCGCGCCGGGCCTGCCCAAGACCCGTTCGGGCAAGATCATGCGCCGCATCCTGCGCAAGATCGCCGAGGACGACCTGTCCAACCTGGGCGATATCTCGACCCTGGCGGAGCCCGCCGTCGTGGACGACCTGGTCACCAACCGCGCCGCGCGGCGGGGCGACGACCATGTGCTGACCGGCGGCAAGCTGATGTCCTGCGCCGAGATCGAGGCCAAGCTCGCCGAACATACCGCGATTGCCGAGGCGTCCGTTGTCGGCGCGCCGCATGTGGGCAAGGGCGAGGCGCTCTGGGCCTTCGTCACCCCCGACGCCGGCATCCTGGCCTCCGACGTCCTGGTCGCCGACATCAAGGGCTATCTGCGCCGCGAGATGGGCGAGGCGGCCGTGCCTGAGGTCGTGCTGTTCGGCGCCCTGCCCAAGACTGTCGCGGGCGAAGTCGTGCGCCCGGTGCTGTCGCGGATCGCCGCGACCGGTGAGCCGGGCGACGTCTTCGGCCTGGCCGATCCGGCGGTGGCGGCGCAGCTGTCGAAGGCGCGGGCCGAAGCCCTGTCCTGAATGGGCCAGATGGACCTGCCCGCCGCGCTGAGGGGCGCCATCGACCGTGAGCTGGAAGGCCGTCCGCGTGGCGACCTGGCGCGGCGCACAGCGGCCACCTCGGCCGCCTACCGGGGCGGCCGCACCTCGGCCGCCGCCATCAAGGACGAAGGCGATGCGCTGGCCTATGCGTTGGCCCGCCTTCCGGCCACCTATGCCGCAACGGCGGCCGTCTTTGCCGAGGCGCGGCGAATGACCCCCGGCTTCGCGCCGAGCTCCCTTCTGGACGCGGGCAGCGGGCCGGGCGGTGGGAGCTGGGCGGCGCTGGAGGCCTGGGGGTCGGTCGGACACGTCACCTGGCTGGACGCCAGCCTGCCCTTCCTGAGCCTCGCGGCCCGGCTCGCGGCTGGCAGCCCCTTGGCTGAGGCCGAGACCCGGCGCGGCGACCTCACCGCCGGAGCCTTCCCGAACGCCGATCTGGTGCTGGCGAGCTATGCCCTGGCTGAGATCCCCGAGACGGGCCAGGCCCAGGTCGTGGCGGCGCTGTGGGACGCGACCGGCGGGGTGCTCGCCCTCGTGGAGCCCGGCACGACCGGCGGCTATGCCCGCATCCTGGCCGCCCGGGCGACGCTGATCGCCGGCGGCGCGGAGGTGCTGGCGCCTTGCCCGCACCACAGGCCCTGCCCGCTGGCCGCCCCCGACTGGTGCCATTTCTCCGTCCGCCTGGCGCGGTCCCGAGACCATCGGCTGGCCAAGGGCGGCGACGTCCCGTTCGAGGACGAAAAGTTCGCCTACCTGCTGGCGGCCCGTCCGCACGTCGTCGCCCAGTCGCGGACGCCACGGGTGCTAGCGAGGCCGAAGGCGGGGAAGCCAGGCATCGAGCTCAAGCTCTGCTCGACCGACGGCCTTGAGCAGCGGTTCGTCGCCCGGCGCGACAAGCCCGCCCATGCCCGGGCCCGCCGTCTGGACTGGGGCGACGCGCTGTAGCGGAAACAACCGTCCCGGACCGCGACGAACGGGCTGACGGGGGCTTGTTTGTGGCCGGCCGGCCGGGCGACAACAGCGGCATTGTCTTAAGCCATTTCAGAACGAGCCCCATCCATGCCCAAGTCCCGTGAGATTCACCTCGTCACCCGTCCGTCGGGGATGCCCTCGGCCGAGCATTTCGCCCTGGTCGAACGCGACGTGCCGGACGCCGCCGACGGCGAGGTGCTGGTGCAAAACCTCTACATGTCGGTCGATCCCGCCATGCGGCCGCGCCTCACCGCCGGCCAGGCGCTGGACGAGGCCATGGGCGGCGGGGCGCTGGGTCGGGTCGTGCAGTCGAAAATCGACGCCTTCAAGGTCGGCGACCTGGTCTCCAACCGCCTGGGCTTCCGCGAGTACTTCACCAGCGACGGCAAGGGCCTGACCAAGCTCAACCCCGACCCGGACCTGCCGCTCACCGTCCACATGCACGCGCTGGGCGGCACCGGCTTCACCGCCTATGGCGGCCTGCTGCACATTGGGGCGCTGAAGGACGGCGAGCAGGTGTTCGTCTCCACCGCCGCCGGCGCCGTGGGCTCGGTGGCCGCCCAGATCGCGAAGATCAAGGGCTGCTACGTCGTGGGCTCAACCGGTTCGGACGACAAGGCGGCCTGGCTGCGCGACGAGGTCGGGCTGGACGCGGTGATCAACTACAAGACCCAGCCGATCCGCAAGGCCCTGGAAGAGGCCACGCCCAAGGGCATCGACGTCTATTTCGACAATGTTGGCGGCGACCATCTGGAAGCGGCGCTGCGGCGGATGAACACCCTGGGGCGCGTGCCGGTGTGCGGCTTCATCTCCGGCTACAACTCTGGCCACTCCAACGTCTCGAACCTGTCGAACATCATCTATTCGCGGGTGATGCTACGCGGCTTTGTGGCCCCGGACTTCATGCACCTCTACGGCGACTTCCAGCGCGAGATGGCGGGCTGGCTCAAGGCTGGGAAGGTCAAGTACCAGGAGACCATTCGCGAGGGCATCGCGAACGCGCCGAACGCGCTCATCGGCCTGCTGGGCGGCGAAAACGCCGGCAAGATGCTGGTGAAGCTGGCGGAGTAGGGCCACGCTCACGCCGCCAGCCCCGCTTTCTGGATCAGGGCCCGGACCTGCTCTACCTGATCGGGGGCGGCGGCCAGGGCGGCGCGGGTGGTGTCCTGTTTCACCAGCTTCAGGGCCTCGGCGCGGGCGCGGTCGGCAGCCGGGCCCAGCGGCGCTGACTCCCCCACCGCCAGCTTCAGCAGCACGGTGAGGCGATGCACCGCCGGCGCGTCGGCGCGGGCCACCCCCTGGGTGATCTTGGCGCGAAGTTCGATCTCGCCACCGATCTCGCCCAGCTTCTCCTGCAGGGGATGGAAGTCCTCCGCCACCAGGCCGCAGCGGGCGACGGACCGTTGCAGACCGGCCAGGCTGGCCAGCTTGGCGGCCGGACTTTCGTTGCCCATGGCGACGTCCTTCTCGAACCGCAACGAGGTGATGACCGCCTTAAGCCAGCCGCCGGCCTGGCGCTTGTTGGCCGCGCCAATGGTGTTCTCGGTGAGCCAGATCAGCGCCTCGACCTCCTGCTTGGGGGTCATGTCCTGGCCGAGGTAGGCCTCCACGAAATCGCCGGTCACCAGCATGCGCGAGCGCGCGATGAAGGCGGCCTGAACTTCCTCCAGCGGCAGCAGCTTGCCGGCCGACGCGGTGAGCGCCATGCCGAGCGCGCGTAGCATGTCGATCTCGCCGGCGGCGTCGCCGGGCCGCAGCCGGCGTTGCCCCGTCAGCTCGCGCAGGATGCGTCGCCCGATCGCCGCGCGGGTATCCTGAAAGGTCTCGCTCTCGAGCCAGACCGCCAGCCGCATGGCCAGCGGCGATAGCTCAGGCATCACCTTCGCCACCGACTTCTCCACCCGGATCAGCTTGGCGACCGTGTCGTAGGCGGCCAGACGGGTCATGGCGGCAAGGTTCTCACCCAGGTCCTGGCCGCGGCCGAGGATCTCGCCGATGCCGGGCTTGACCTCGAGGATTTCCGCCAGCGGCTGCTGCACCGTGTGCAGCGCCAGCTCCCGTCCGCGGCCCTGCTCTGGCCATTCGTCGGCCAGGTCGAGCAGTTGGGTGACTTTTTCACCCCAACTGGCTGCGCCGGCGATGGCGGCGGCGACGCCCGCACCCAGGAGATAACCACGCTCGGGATCGCCTGACAGCCGGTCCGCGGCGGCCGCGAAGCTCTCCGAGCTGAGATCGACAAGGACGCCGCGATTGTGGTCCTTCATAAGGCGAGCGACCGAGCGCTCGATCAGGGCGTGGAAGGCGCGGATCATCTCATGGGTGGAGATGTTTCGGGCGTGGGCCTCAGGAATGGCGATCTTCTGGATCGCGTGCTGCAGGTCGTTGCCGGAGGCTTCCAGCTTCTCCACCAGGTCCGGGCGATGCAGTAGTTCGAAAGGCGTGGCGTAGTGGCGTTCTAGCCACTCCTCCAGCACGCGTCCGATCCGTTCGCGGGCGTGGACGGTGTAGAGGTCCTGCGGCGTGACGCAAAGTGGCTGGACCTCACCCTGCGGCTTGGACTTGGCGGCCACGTCGGCCGCGCCCTGGCGCATGATGATCACGGCCCGGTACTCGCGGGTCGCCTCGTCCAGCGTCTCCTTGGTGACCTTGACCGCGACGGCCCGGCCCTCGGTCATCATCTCATTGGCGAGGGCCAGGGCGGTGGCGCGGGTCTCCGTGGCCAGGTCAAGAATCCAGGGCGTACCCGGAATCTTCCGGATATAGACTTCGAAATGAACCCGACCGTCGTTCATCCTGGCATCTCTCCCGCAGTGGGAACGTTCCCACCTCAGGCTTAAGGTCGTGTTGACTTTGCGCCGCCCATCCGGCCGGCCCCATTGAGGCCACGGTGAAGGCTCACTAGGCTATACTCGGCCGGGCACAGGAGAATTCGACCTCAGATGGCAAAGATCACCCTGGTGGATGATGACGAGAACATCGTCACCTCCGTCAGCCTGGCCCTCGAAAGCCACGGACACACCGTTAAGGCCTACTATGACGGCGCGGCGGGGCTCGCGGCGCTGGAGAACGATCCGCCGGACATGGCCATCCTGGACGTCAAGATGCCCCGCATGGACGGCATGGAGGTGTTGCGCCGCCTGCGCCGCACGTCCGAACTGCCGGTGATCATCCTGACGTCGAAGGACGAGGAGATCGACGAGATCCTCGGCTTCAACCTCGGCGCCGACGACTACATGCACAAGCCCTTCAGCCAGCGCCTGCTGATCGAGCGGGTGAAGGCGGTGCTGCGGCGCGCCGGCCGCGGCGAGGACGGCGAAATGGCCAGTCCCGCGGCGGAGGCCGAGGCCAACGCGCGCGCCATAAAGCGCGGCAAGCTGACCCTGGACCCCGCCCGCCACGAAAGCCTGTGGGAAGGCAAGCCGGTAAAGCTCACCGTCACCGAGTTCCTGCTGCTGCAATCGCTGGCCCAGCGTCCCGGGTTCGTGAAGAGCCGCGACAACCTGATGGACGCCGCCTACGACGATCAGGTCTATGTGGACGACCGCACGATCGACAGCCACATCAAGCGTATGCGCAAGAAGTTCCGCGAGGTCGACCCTGAGTTCGACGCGATCGAAACCCTCTATGGCGTCGGATACCGCTACCGCGAAACCTGAGCCGACGAGGTCTGAGCGGGCCCAGTCGGCGCGGAGTCGGGGGCGCATGTCCCCGTCATCGCGATTCCGTTGGCTGCCTGGATCGCGCCTTGGCCGATTGATCCTGGCGCTGAACCTGCTGGGCCTGGCGATCCTGATCGGCGGGGCCCTGGTGCTGAACGAGCTGCGCCGGGGCCTGATCGACGCGCGCATAGACAGCTTGACCACCCAGGGCGAGCTGATCGCTTCGATCCTGGACCAAGCCGCCACGGTGGGCGAGCCCGAGCCGCAGATGGACACGGCGCTGGCCACCGAGCTGCTGCAGACCCTCTCGAACCCGACGGCGCAGCGGGCGCGCTTGTTCGACAGCCACGGTCGCCTGGTGGGTGACAGCGCCTGGATGGCCGACCGGGTCGAGCGCAAGGCGCTGCCACCCGCCAAGGCCCGCGGCGAACGCGACCTGATGCCCCACCGCGCCGGACCGACCGCCCGCCAGGTCCAGCGCGCCCTTGAGGTCGAGGTGGCCGCCGCCCTGCTAGGCCATCACCGGGCCGGCATGCGGCCCGGGGAGGGCGGCGAGCGGGTGGTCTCGGTTTCCATCCCCATTCAGCATGTCCGCGCGGTGCTGGGGGTGGTGACCCTGGAGGCCAGCGACGTCGATGCCATCATCGCGCGGGAGCGCAAGGCGCTGATCCCGTTCATCCTGATCGCAATCTCGGTGACCCTGGCCTCGTCGCTGCTGCTGAACAGCCTGGTGGCCCAGCCGGTGCTGCGGCTGGCCCACGCCGCGGACCGGGTGCGTCAGGCCCGGGCCCGGGCGATCTCGCTGCCGGACCTGGCCAAACGCGACGACGAGGTCGGCGACCTGACGCGCAGCCTGGAGGACATGACCCAGGCGCTGAGCGAGCGAATGGACGCCATCGAAAGCTTCGCCGCCGATGTGGCGCACGAGATCCGCAACCCGCTGACCTCTCTGCGCTCGGCGGTCGAGACCCTGGACCTGGTGGCCGATCCGGCGGCCCGCGAGCGGCTGCTCGGCATCCTGAAGAACGACATCCAGCGACTGGACCGACTGGTCACTGACATCTCGAACGCCTCGCGGCTCGACGCGGAACTCTCCCGCGATCAGCCGAAGATCGTCGACCTTGGCCGGCTGATCCCGGACATCGTCAGTCTCTACCAGACCGCGACGCGGGCCGGCGATGTGGCCGTGGTCTTCGCGGCCCACCGGGGCATGGAGTCGGTACAGGTGATGGGCCGCGAGGGCCCTTTAGGCCAGATCCTGCGCAACCTGATCGACAACGCCCGCTCATTCAGTCCGCCCGGCGAGACAGTGACCGTCGGCCTGCTGCGGGTGAAGGGCCAGGCCGTGGCCACCGTCGCCGACAACGGCCCCGGCATCCCGGCCGAGAACCTGGAGACGGTGTTCCAGCGGTTCTACACCTCGCGACCCAAGGGCGCGGCGTTCGGCGGCAACTCGGGGCTCGGCCTCTCCATTGCCCGCCAGATCGCCGAGGCGCATGGCGGAACCCTGCGGGCGGAGAACCGCACCGGCGCGGACGGCAAGGTGCTGGGCGCGCTGTTCGTCCTGACGCTGCCGGACGCTGCTCCGTGATCTGGCACGCCGGCCTGATCGCCGAGCGGCGCGGCGGCGACTGGCGCGGTGTGCTGATCCAGGGCCCGTCCGGCGCCGGCAAGAGCGACCTGGCGCTGCGGGCTCTGGACCACGGCTTTCAGTTGGTGGCCGACGACCGGGTGTTGCTGTGGACGACGGAGGGCCGGCTCTATGGCCGGGCGCCCGACACCCTGGCTGGACTGCTGGAGGTTCGCGGCGTCGAGGTCGCGCGCGTGGAGGCCGTGGCCTTTTGCGAAGTCGCCCTGGTCGTGCGGCTCGGGTCAGCCGATCGCCTCCCGGATGCTGCAACCGAAACGATCCTTGGCGTGGCTGTTCCACTCCTGGCGGCAGACCCCTTCGAACTCTCGGCGCCTGCGAAACTAAGCCGCGCGCTTGGGGCCTTTGACGCGGCGCACAAGAGGCGTATCTAGCTCGGCTCGCGCCCCGCTTGGAGGCGCCATCGGGTGGGGATACCCCTTGGATTGTCTAGCATGATCGGCCTCGTGATCGTAACTCACGGCCGGCTGGCGCAAGAGTTCATCTTCGCGATGGAGCACGTGGTGGGGCCGCAGGCCGCGGTGGAGGCCATCTGCATCGGTCCCGAGGACGACATGGAGCGGCGCAGGCAGGACATCCTCGGCGCCTGCGGTCGAGTCGAACAGGGTCAGGGCGTGATCCTGCTCACCGACATGTTCGGCGGCACCCCCTCCAATCTGGCCATTTCGGTGATGGAACAGACCAAGGCCGAGGTGATCGCGGGCCTGAACCTGCCGATGCTGATCAAGCTGGCGTCGCTGCGCAGCCGCGTCTCGCTGGAGGATGCGGTTGCGGCGGCGCAGGAAGCCGGGCGTAAGTACATCTCCGTCGCGTCCTACGTCCTGGCCGGAGAGAAGTGAGCGAAGCCAACCGCACCGTCGAGATCGTCAACAAGCGGGGCCTCCATGCCCGCGCGTCGGCGAAGTTCGTCAAACTGGCGGCCACCTTCGACGCCGAGGTGCGCGTCTCCAAGGACGGTCACACGGTCGACGCCCGCTCGATCATGGGCCTGATGATGCTCGCCGCCGCCCCCGGCTGCTGCATCGACATCGAAGCCGAGGGCGACCAGGCGACGGAGGCGGTGGACGCCCTGGTGCAGCTGGTGGCGGCACGGTTCGACGAGGACGAGTAGCGATCAGGGAAGGAGAGTCAGGTCTTCAGCTTCCAGCCGGTGCGGAAGATCCAGGTCACGGCGGCGAGGCACACGGCCAGGAACCCCAGCGTCGCGGCCAGGCTCACGCCGACCCCCACATCGGACACCCCGTAGAAGCTCCAGCGGAAGCCTGACACCAGATAGACGACCGGGTTCACCAGGGCGATCTGGCGCCAGACGCCCGGCAGCATGTCGATGGAATAGAAGCTGCCCCCTAAGAACGTCAGCGGGGTGATCACCAGGGTCGGGATGATCGACAGCTTTTCCCAGCCGTCGGCCCAGATGCCGGTCAGGAAGCCGAACAGGCTGAAGGTCACCGAGGTCAGCACCAGGAAGGCCAGCATCACGAACGGGTGGCCGATCTGGTAGGGCACGAAGATCCTGGCGGTCGCCAAGATCACGAGCCCTAGGACGACGGACTTGCTGGCCGCCGCCCCCACATAGCCCAGCACCACCTCGGCGGCGGAGACCGGCGCGGACAGCACCTCGTAGATCGTGCCGGCGAACTTCGGCATGTAGATTCCGAACGAGCCGTTGGAGATGCTCTCCGTCAGGATCGACAGCATCAGCAGGCCCGGCACGATGAAGGCGCCGTAGCTGATCCCGTTCACGGACGGCATCCGGCTGCCGATCGCCGCGCCGAAGACGATGAAATAGAGCGAGGTGGTGATGACCGGCGCGGCCACGCTCTGGACGATGGTCCGCACCCAGCGGTGCATCTCGAAGAAGTAGATGGCCCGGACGGCGTGGATATTCATGCGCGGGCTCCCCGGACCAGGCTGACGAAGATGTCCTCCAGGCTGCTCTCCTGGGTCTGCAGGTCCTTGAAGTCTATGCCGCGCTCGGCCAGCCGCTTCATCAGTTCGGCTATGCCGGTGCTCTCAGCCTGGGCGTCGAACGAATAGACGAGGTCGGCGCCGTCGTTGGCTAGCGCCAGCTGATAGTCCTCCAGTCCGGCCGGCACGGTGGCCAGCGGCTCCTGCAGGTGCAGGGTCAGCTGCTTCTTGCCCAGCTTGCGCATCAGGACCTGCTTGTCCTCCACAAGGATCAGCTCGCCCTGGGAGATCACCCCGATGCGGTCGGCCATCTCCTCGGCCTCCTCGATGTAGTGGGTGGTCAGGATGATGGTGACGCCGTTGGCCCGCAGGCCGCGGACCATCTCCCACATGTCGCGGCGCAGCTCGACATCGACGCCGGCCGTGGGTTCGTCGAGGAACAGGATGGTGGGTTCGTGGCTGAGCGCCTTGGCGATCATCACCCGGCGCTTCATGCCGCCACTGAGCGTCTGGATCTTGGCGTCCTTCTTGTCCCAGAGGCTTAGGTCCTTCAGCACCTTCTCCAGATAGGCGGGGTTGGGGGCCTTTCCGAACAGGCCGCGGCTGAACTTCACCGTGTCCCACACGGTCTCGAAGGCGTCGGTGGAGATTTCCTGCGGCACCAGGCCGATCTTCGCCCGGGCGGCGCGGAAGTCCTTCTGGATATCGTGGCCGTCGGCGGTGACCCGGCCCGCCGTCATCCTGACAAGGCCGCAGATGATGCCGATCAGCGTGGTCTTGCCGGCGCCATTGGGGCCCAGCAGGGCGAAAATCTCGCCCTTCTCGATGGCCAGGTCGATGGACTTCAGCGCCTGGAACCCGCCGGCGTAGGTCTTCGACAGGCCTTCGATGGAGATGATCGGCAACGGGCGCTCCTTCAGCCGTTCCCACATAGGGTCACGAGGGCGGCGGAGCTAGTCGCGATCCGCCGCCGCCTGTCGCAAGGCCGTGGCCTCGCGAAAATCGCATAACGATTTCTTTATGTGTTTATTGCCGATCAACCTTTGCGCCGTTATAGGGACGCCCAATCCTAAAAATGCCGCCCCAGGGACCGATATGACCGACTACATCGTGAGAGACATTTCGCTGGCCGCGTTCGGCCGCAAGGAAATCGATATCGCCGAGACCGAGATGCCGGGCCTGATGGCCACGCGCGCGGAGTTCGGACAGTCGCAGCCCCTGAAGGGCGCCCGGATCGCCGGCTCGCTGCACATGACCATCCAGACCGCGGTGCTGATCGAGACCCTGCAGGCCCTGGGCGCCGACGTGCGCTGGGCTTCCTGCAACATCTTCTCCACCCAGGATCACGCCGCCGCGGCCATCGCCGCCCAGGGCACGCCGGTGTTCGCCATCAAGGGCGAGAACCTGGTCGAGTATTGGGAATACGCCCACAAGATCTTCGAATGGTCGGACGGCGGCTATCCGAACCTGATCCTCGACGACGGCGGCGACGCCACCCTGCTCTGCGTGCTGGGCCCCAAGGCCGAGAAGGACCCGAGCGTCCTGAACGACCCGCAGAACGAGGAGGAAGAAGCCCTCTATGCGGTGATGAAGCGCTACCTGACGGAGAAGCCCGGCTTCTATTCGGCTATCCGTGACGCCTGCAAGGGCGTGTCGGAGGAGACCACGACGGGGGTCCATCGTCTGTACCAGATGGCCGAGCGCGGCGAGCTGCCGTTCCCCGCCATCAACGTCAACGACAGCGTCACCAAGTCGAAGTTCGACAACCTCTACGGCTGCCGCGAGAGCCTGGTGGACGCCATCCGCCGCGGCACCGACGTGATGCTCTCCGGCAAGGTGGCCGTAGTGCTGGGCTATGGCGACGTGGGCAAGGGCTCGGCCGCCTCGCTCCGCAACGGCGGCGCGCGGGTGATCGTCACCGAGATCGATCCGATCTGCGCCCTGCAGGCGGCGATGGAGGGCTATGAGGTCCAGACCGTCGAGGACGTGGCCGGCAAGGCCGACATCTTCGTCACCTGCACCGGCAACAAGGACGTGCTCACCGTCGATCACATGCGGGCGATGAAGAACAACGCCATCGTCTGCAACATCGGCCACTTCGACTCCGAGATCCAGATCGCCGGCCTGCGCAACTTCAAGTGGGACGAGATCAAGCCGCAGGTCCATCATGTGGAATTCCCGGACGGCAAGAAGATCATCGTGCTTTCGGAAGGCCGCCTGGTGAACCTGGGCAACGCCACCGGCCACCCCAGCTTCGTGATGAGCGCCAGCTTCACCAACCAGACCTTGGCCCAGATGGAGCTCTGGCAGAACGGCGCCAAGTACGAGACTAAGGTCTACACGCTGCCCAAGCACCTGGACGAGAAGGTCGCGCTTCTGCACCTGGAAAAGCTTGGGGCGAAGTTGACGACGCTGTCCAAGGACCAGGCCGACTACATTGGCGTCCCCCTGGCCGGCCCGTTCAAGCCGGACCACTATCGGTACTAGTCGCGCCAATCGTTAACGGCGACGACGGACATGAACGGCGCGCGCGGGGTTGCTCCCTTCGCGCGCCGCTTGCGTCGGACGGTAGGGTTAGCCAAACGCGACTATAGATAGCAAAATCGCCGCCATGCACTATTTGTAGTGGAATCCTACTGGCGACCCTCGAGCTTGTAGGCTACGGCCGATTTGTGCCGCTTGCCCTGATCCTCTCATCTTTCGTCGCCGCCAGCCGGATTGGCGGCGCCGCCCAGCAATATGTGCTGGCGGCCCACAAGATCGATCCTGTGCTGGCGCCGACCGTCATGTTCGGCCGCACTCCCGCCCGCGGCAGCCGTGGCGAAGTGACCTCACCCGAGGTTTTCCGCCGCATGTTGGGCGACATCGAGGCCGACGCCCTGTTCGGCATGGTGGACCTCATCATCACCGGCCACTTCTCCGATCCCGAGCAGGTGGAGATCGCCGCGGGCGTCATTGAGCGCGTGCGCACAGCCGAGCGCAGCGACGCCTGGGGCGCGCGGCCCCTGGTGCTCGTAGACCCGGTGCTGGGCGACTCCCCGCGCGGGCTCTACGTGACGCCCGAGGTCGCTCAGGCGGTCGAGGGCCAGCTGGTGCCGCTGGCCGACTGGATCACCCCCAACCTCTGGGAGCTGGCCTTTCTGGCCGACAAACAGATCACCACAGCCGCCGAGGCCCGTGACGCCGCCCGCAGTCTGGGCAAGCCGGCGCTGGTCACCTCGGTCCCCGCAGGCGAGGGCGAGGTCGGCCTGCTTTATGTGGACAAGGAAGAGGCCGTTCTGTTTGCCCACGCGCGGCGAGAGAGGGCGCCTAACGGCACCGGTGACCTGGTCACCGCGAAATTCGGCGCGGGCCTGGTGCAGGGCCGCGATCCGCGCGAAGCCGCCGAACTCGCGGCGCGCGCGGTGGCCGAAACCCTGCTGGTCGCCCATGCCTGGAAGTCCAACGACCTGCCGATCGTGGCCCTGGCCGATCGGATCGTGAATCCCAAGGCCGAGGTGCGTATGGAGAGGCTATGAGCGTCGGGAAAGCTGTCGAGATTGGGGGGTTCGCACCCGCCCGCTTCGCCGCAGTGAAAGACGCCTTCGCCGCCAACTTCGCGGCCGGCGAGGAACTGGGCGCCCGCGTCACCCTGGTGGAGGCCGGCGAGGTGGTGCTGGACCTCTGGGCGGGGTTCGCCGACCGCAAGGCGACCGTCCCCTGGGATGAGCGGACGCTTACCCCGGTGTTCTCCACCACCAAGGCGATCGCGGCCCTGATGATCGCGCGGCTGGTGGACGCCGGAAGGCTCGACTACGGCCAGACCGTCGCCAGCGTCTGGCCCGAGTTCGGCCAGTCGGGGAAGCGCGCCGTCACCGTCGAGCAGGCTATCTCCCACCAGGCCGGCCTGCCCGGCTTCCCGGACAGGACCGACCCCGCCATCTGGTACCACTGGGACGCGGTCTGCGCCAAGCTGGCGGCGATGGCGCCGATGTGGCCGGTGGGAACCGCCAGCGGCTACCACCCGATCACCGTGGGGTTCATCACCGGCGAGATCTTCCGCCGCGTGGACGGCCGCACGATGGCCGAGGCGTTGCGGCAGGACATCGCGCTGCCCTTCGGCCTGGACCTCTTCATCGGCCTCCCGGACGCTGAGGTCGACCGCGTCGCCGACCTGCAGCGGCCGAGCGCGTTGCCGCAGTTCGGCGAGATCAACGACGCCACCCGGGCGGCTTTCCTCACCCCCTGGTCCGCCGCCGCCGGCAAGGGGCCCGATGCGTGGCGCCGCCTGCCCGTCCCCTCCACCAACGGCCACGTCACGGCAGAGTCCATGGCCCGGCTGATGGGGGCGCTGGCCAACGACGGCTGGCTGGAGGGCGACGAGATCCTGTCGCCGGCGCTGATCGCCGAGGCCAGCCGCGAGCGCATCCGCGGTCAGGACCTGGTGCTGCCGTTCGACATGAGCTGGGGCGCGGGCTTCATGCGCAACGCCCCCAACTTCCCCTGGGGCCCGGGGACGGAGACCTTCGGCCACGCCGGCTGGGGCGGCGCCTGCGCCTTCGCCGACCCGCGGGCCAAACTGGGCGGAGCCTATGTGATGAACAAGCAGGGCACAGCGCTCATGGGCGACCTGCGGCCCCGGCGCCTCATCGAGGCCGCCTACCACTGAGCGCGCCTCAGGCCGGATAAGAGAACCACGAAAAAGGGCTCCCGAAGGAGCCCTCATACGGTGCTCGCGGTTGGGTGGGATCAGAAGCCCAGGCCGGCGGAGCCGACGGCGGCGATGAGGCCGAGGATCATCAGGAAGGCCGGGGCGATCTTGTCGAGCGAGCGTTCGAAGGTCG
>CALQQB010000015.1 GCA_943332615.1 Phenylobacterium deserti | reverse complement strand
CGGCGGCCGCGGCGCGCGCGGCCCGGCTGCGGTCGTCGTAGTTCTGTTTCAGGGTCGCGAAGGCGTCGCTCACGGCCGGCCGCTCCAGTGTCGTGACCATGTCAGATCGCCCCTTCTTCCTGCAGGCGCGCGATGGCGTCCTGGCTGTAGCCCAGCTCGCCCAGCACCTGGGCGGTGTGTTCGCCAAGGCCGGGCACCGGCCCGCCCAGGGCCGGTCCGTCCTTATCGGCGGTGAAAGCCGCGTTCATCACCGTCACCGGCTTGCCGTCATGAGTGGTGGTGTGCTGCAGCATCTGGCGGTCACTCAGCGACTGGACCGCCAGCGCCTCCTTCGAGGTCCGCACGCGCGCGGCCGGCGAGCCGCGCTCGGCGAGCTTGCGCTCCAAGTCGGCCGCCCGATGCGGCGCGATCCGCCTGGAGAGCTCGGCGCGCAGCTCCGGGGTGTGGGCCACGCGGGCCTTCATGTCGATGAAGCGGGGGTCGGTGATCAGCTCCGGCGCCTCGAGCACCTCGCACAGCGAGACGTAGTGGTTCTGGAAATTGCCGCTCAGCCAGAGCCAGCCGTCCGTGGTCTTGAAAGGCCCGACCGTGGGCCGATCGTGTATGATCGGCTGGGTGGCCTTGATCTTGTCGCCGGTGAGCATCTGGCGCACCAGCCCCACGCCCATCAGCAGCATGCTGGAATCCAGCATGGCGACGTCCAGGAACTGACCCTCCCCGCTCCGCTCGCGGCGCACCAGGGCGGCCAGGATCGAGGAGAACGCCACGTAGCCGGAGAAGCAGTCGATGCTGAAGCCGCGGCCCTGCGCGGGGGTGTCGTCGTCCTCGCCGGTCCAGGCCATGCCGGACATCGCCTGGATGGTGTGGTCGTAGGCCGGCCAGCGGCTCATCTCCCCATCCTGGCCGAAGCCTGAGAGCGAGCAGTAGATGAGCTTGGGGTTGATCTTCTTCAGGTCGTCCCAGCCGAGCCCCAGCTCCGCCACGGCGCCGGGACGCTGGTTCTCGACAACCACGTCGGCGCGGGCCGCCAGCTTGCGGACAATCTCCTTGCCCTCGGAGCTCTTCAGGTTGACCGAGATCGAGCGCTTGCCGCCGTTGACGGCGATAAACGAGGGACTGACTTCCCAGCCGGGCTGGCGCGCGAAATCGCGGAAGTCGTCGCCGATCTTGGGCTTCTCGATCTTCACCACGTCCGCGCCCAGCAGGCCCAGATGATAGGTGCAGAACGGCCCCGCCAGCGCATGGGTGAGATCAAGGACCACCAGTCCTTCGAGCGCCTTCATCGGTCTGGCTTCCTCCTGGTCGAGCGTCCGGTGACCGGATCTTGCAGGCGCCATGCGCCCGCCGCGATGCTAGAGCCCCAACTCGGGGCGTCAAGTTAGTTCCCATCCAGATTAGTTTATCATCACAACGAAACATCCCTACTGCCGCAAGCTCGGCATCAGGTTGCGGCAGCAGACCGCCGCGTCCGGGTGGACGAATACGACCGCCGCGCGCCGGTTGATCTCGTCCATCACC
Organism: Phenylobacterium deserti; assembly: GCA_943332615.1. Classification (GTDB taxonomy): domain Bacteria; phylum Pseudomonadota; class Alphaproteobacteria; order Caulobacterales; family Caulobacteraceae; genus Phenylobacterium; species Phenylobacterium deserti_C. Next base: position 66,375 of record CALQQB010000015.1, on the reverse strand, counting down.
GGGGCGAAGCGCTTATCGCCCAGCCAGACGTCCTGGTAGGAGCTCATCAGCCGCAGCGCGTCGGCCTTCAGGGCGCCGAAGGCATAGTCGATCTCGGCCAGGCAACCGTCGGCGTCGCTGAGCGGCGGCAGGCCGGCAAAGAGCCCGAACCGAGAGGGCCGATCGCGCACCACCTGGGCGAAGAAGTCGTTGCAGAACCGCGCCAGGCGCCGCTGTTCACTCACCGCCAGCGACCATTGCGAAGGCTGCGGGAATGACAGGATCGCCTTGTCGACGCCATTGTCGTCGAGATCCCGCAGGCTGCGCTCCAGACTCCAGCCGTTGATCTTCGGGTTGGTCCGGTAGGAGTTGGCGGAGGCCGGCGCCTCCTTCAGGAACTGCGGCGGGAAGATGTGATGGTGGACATCAATCCGGCCCACCTTGGCCGCCGTGCTGGCGGCGCCTGCCGACAGGGTGACGACCCCCGTCGGCCAGTCCCGCGAAGACGCCCCGGCGGCTGACTCCGCAGCCGCACACCACGCGGTGCGCCGGCGGCTCGGGATGGCAGACGAGGCCGGGCATCAGCGCCTCCTGGGAGTCATGCGGCCGACCGGCCCTTATTTGGGCTTGGTCCCGGCCGCCGCCGGCTTCTCTTCAACCAGGTGCGCATAACCTTCGTCGGCCGAGCGCTGGTTCTCCGCGCAGACGTACTCAATCGGCGTGAGCTCCGGCGCGCGCCGCCAGTAGCGCTTCAGCGTGAACGGGCGCGTGTACATCGCCGGATCGTCCAGCGTCATGGTGGTCTCGAGGTACTTGCCGCCGTCCAGCATGCGCAACCGCTCGGTGAGATGCAGCTTGTTCGAATAGGGCCAGCGCGGATCGCTGTCGCCGCTCTGTGCGATCACCGCCGCGCCGCTGCCGTTGAGCGGTCCCTGGTGCATGCCGATGGTATCGACGACCAGCGTGTCGCCCTCCCAATGGCCGATCGAGTGGCCCATCCAGCTCTCGTCCAGCTCGTTGGCCGGCGGATGGCCTCGACCGTCGGTGAAGACCCGCCTGACCTGCTGCATCAGCTCATAGAGGATGGTGATCTGACCGTTCTTCTGGATGGTCTCGATCGGGAAGAAGGTGCTGCCGTTCATCTGGCCGGCGGGCCCGCCGCCCGGCAGGCATCGGGCGCCCAGGTTGTTGCGCGGCTCGTTCCAGTATGCCGACGCCTTCAGGCCGGCGGCCGTGAGCGGCGGGTCCTTCAGCGGGGTGTTCTTGTAGGGCGCCTTCGGATCGTCGCGGATGCCGATCCAGACGCCGGTGATGTCGAGGTTGGCCGGCGTCGGCTGCGACTGCGCCAGGGCCTTCGGTACGGCGCCGCCGGCGAACGCCGCGGCCGCCAGCAGGGCTGCGAGGGCGCAGCGGGTCTTGCGAAGCGCGCTCATTTCGGCGGCGGTGCGTTTCCGGTCGTCGGCGCCGGCGCGCCGCCCGGACCAAGGACGCGGCCGTCCTTTAGGGTGACACTGACCAGGCTGCCGGCCGGCGATCCGTCGCGCATCGGGTGCATCACCAGGCCCACCTTGTCGCCGGGGTTCAGCACGTGGCTGTTCCAGCCCTGGCGGGACATCATGTTCGGACTGCCGCACTCGATGCTCCATTCCGCCGTGCCGCCCTTGCCGTTCGGTACGACGACCTGGATCCAGCTGTGGGGATTGGTCCACTGGAACTCGCGGACCGTGCCCTCGATCATCACCGACTTCGTGCGATCGAACATGGCGAAGGAATGGTGCGCCAGCGCGGGGCCGGCGAACGTGGCGCCCGCGGCTATGGCTATTACGAGGCTCCGTCTGAGCAAGACCGCTCTCCCTATCTACCCTCGGCCACTATCTCAGCGCGCGCCGCTCATGTGGCCTTCGTCGCAGCATAACCGCGCACAGGCACAAAGACCATATAGGTTGTATGTATACCCCAGTGCCGAAGAACCATGTGGACCGGCGGGGACGGAACGCCCTTTACCGGCTTGGGACAGCCAGGTGTTCTGCGACGAACCCGGCCACGGCGGCGCGGATCGCGTCGCATTCCTGGGGCTGTCCGGGATCGGCCAGCACGCGCAGCGAGGGCAGCCCCTCGGCGTCCAGGCTCGCCTTGAGCGCCGGGTAGTCCCAGCCGAACAGCTGGTCGGTGGGGGTGATGCAGAAAACCACCGCGGCAATGCCGCCCTCGCCCAGCCGGCGGCGGATATAGGCGTCGCGCGCGGCGCGCGGATAGGCCACCACGGAGGGGCAGTTCTCGGCGTAGAACCTGGCGACCTCCGCCAGCGGATCGCCGCTCTCCGGGATCAGGCCCATGGGGTTGTGCCGGCCCGAGCCGTCTTCCTCGGCGACGACCGTAACGCCCGCCGCCTCCACCGCCTCGTGAAGCCGCGCGTCGCCGAGCGCGTGCGAGGTGACCAGCAGCACGCGGGGCGTCACCGCGCCCTTGGGCGGGGATGCGCAAAACGCCTGCAGGGCGGCCGTGTGGGCCACCGGATCAGTGGTCAGGCCCTCGGCGATCATCGCAAAGGCCGCCGCCCCCGAAACCTCGCCCGAACGGCGCAGGTCCTCGAGATTCAGCAGCGCGGTCCGGCGAAGGTTTCCGAGATGCACCGCCTCGGCAAGCCGCCCGCCATCCAGCGCGCGGCCTGTGGTTCGCGCCAGGAAGGCGGCCAGGGCGTTGAGACCGAAGGCATTGTAGTCCTCCGCCACCCCGGTCTGCATCTGCATGATGTCGAGGATGTGGAAGGGCGGTAGTTCCGGGGCCGCGCCCAGCCGCTGGCACTCCTTGAGGAAGTAATAGAGGTGGTCGTGGCGGCGCGTCACCACCAAGGCGTCGACGGCCAGTTCACCCAGCATCGCGCGGCCGAACACCGAGCGGATCTCGGCGTCCTCCTTGTCGTCCAGGAACTCCTCCGACGGCGCGTCGCTGCTGGGCTTGGGATCGACGCTCAGGAGCTTCGGCGACAGCCCGAACGCCAACGCGATCTCGGAGGGGAACGGCCCGCCGACATAACCTAGCACGCCGGTCGTGGCGGCCCTGGCGGAGCGTCCTGTGGCCATGCGATCTCCCTAGGTCTGGCAGCCTTCTTGCGGCGCCGCTCTTGCAAATTGAATATAGACCATAACGACTATTGTCTAGATGCCCGGTCTTGGACTAGCGTCCGCCAGGGCCTGCTGGCGCTCCGGGCGCTGCGCGGCGGGACCTCGGGAGACGGCGGATATGACCACCACCACGGCGACACCGGCCCCACGGCCGGCCCGCGTCGATCTCTCGGTCCTCGAAGTCACCAAGACGCTGCGCGCGCATCAGCGCGAGTGGTTCGCGGACTTGCGCACCCGGGTCATCGACGGGGGCGAGCCCTTCGCGATCAGCGGCCCCAACATCCCGCACGAGATTTTCGAGGCCCTCGACATCCATTTCGTCACCGACGTCTGGTACTCTGGCATGGTCGCCGCGCGGCGCCAGTCCGGGCTCTACGACGACTTCCTCACCGAGCGCGGCTTCCACGCAGGGCTCTCGCGCTACGCGGCCCTGACCTTGGCCGTGGTCATGCACGAAGAGCACGACGACAAGGCCTGGGGGGGTATCCCCCCGGCCCAACTCGTCACCGGCAACCTGAACGACCGCTCGGGTGAGGTGCTCGCCGAGCACTGGGGCGTGCCCTACATCGGCATCGAGGTGCCCGCGGCGCGCAAGCTCTATCCAAACTGGTGGCAGATGTCGCGCCACGCCTGGGAAGACCTGGACGGGACCGAGCGCATCGACGTGATGGCCGCCCAGTACCAGCCACTGATCGCGGCCTGCGAGAAGATCGCCGGCAAGAAACTCGACTACGACCGTCTGCGCGAGTTCGTGGACCGGGTGAACAGGCAGGAGGAATGCTTCGAGGAGGTCCGCAACCTCATCCGCACCGCGCCCAAGCTGCCGGTGCGCATCGAGGAGGTGATGAGCCAGATCCTCGGCATCAACTGGCACCGCGGCAGCGAGTGGGCGCTGGCCCAGGCCCAGGCCTTCCGCGACGAGGTGAAGGCCCGCGTCGAGAACAAGCAGTGGGTCTGCGAAAACGAGAAGTACCGGCTGATGTACATCGGCGCGGGGCTTTGGCAGCAGATGGACTTCTTCTCCAAGTTCGAGGAGAGCCACGGCGTGGTCTTCGCCCGGTCGAACTACCTGGGCTTCCTCTGCGACGGCTATCTCCGCTACGGCCTGCAGGACCCAATCCGCACGCTGGGCAGCCGCTACTCCAGCTTCAACCGCCAGATGCACATCCCGCCCTGGTCAAGCAGCTGGCACACCTGGGAGGCCGAGACCTTCCGTATTTCCGGCGCCCTGCAGATCGAGTCCGGGCGGGGCATGAAGTTCATCGCCCGAATGCTGAACGAGAACGGGGTCCCGACGCTGGCCCTGCCGGTCGATCCGGTGAACGCCAACACCTGGGACGAGGACAAGATGCGCCGGCTGATGGTCGACTTCATCGAGCAACGGGTGATCCCCGCCCATGAGCGCCGCCGCGAGATGATGCTCTGATGTTCGCGCCCGGACTGCTCAGAGGGAAGAAGGTGCTGGTCACCGGCGGCGGCACGGGCCTGGGCGCAGCCATGGCCGAACGCTTCGCCGAGCTTGGCGCTCACCTGGTGATCTGCGGCCGGCGGCTGGAGGTGCTAGAGGAAACCGCCAAGGCGATCCGCGAGCGCCACGGGGCGAGCGTCGACGTGCTGGCGTGCGACATCCGCATACCGGACGCGGTGGAGGGGATGCTCGACGCCATCTGGACCGCCGGACCGCTGGACGTGCTGATCAACAACGCAGGCGCGCTGTTCATCGCCCAGACCGAGCACTTGTCGAACCGGGCGGTGGACGCGGTGCTGGCCGCCAGCCTGCACGGCTCGATCTATTGCACGCTGGGAGTGGGACGTCGCTGGATCGAGGGAAAGCGCCGGGGCGGCGTGGTGGTGTCGATCCTCTCGACCTCGACCATGACCGGCCGCGCCTTCCAGATCCCCACCGGCATCGCCAAGTCCGGGGTCCTGGCCATGACCCGCAGCCTTGCGGTGGAGTGGGCCTCGCGCGGCATCCGGCTGGTGGCCATCGCACCCGGCCGCTTCGCCACCGAGGGCTTCCTTGCGCGCCTGAAGGAAGGCCAGGCCGGCGGGGAAGAAGCCTCGGACAACAGCCTGGAGCGTTCCGGCCGGCCGCCGGAGCTGGCAAACCTCGCCGCCTATCTGATCTCCGACGAGGCCTCCTACATCAACGGCGAGATGGTCGCGATCGACGGCGGACGCCACCTGCGCAACTCCGGCGTGGAGGACCTGCTGGAGCGCACCGACGAGCAGTGGGAAGAGCTTCGCAACACCCGGCGCAGATAGTGCGGCCTGCGCGGCGCCTGCTCTGCGCGGCTCTGGTCGTGGGTCTGGCCAGACCAGCCGCCGCGGCTCCTTTCGCGCTCCATACGACGGGTCCGGTCGGCAATCCCGCGTCCATCAGCCTCTCGGGCGAGGCGCGGACGATCTACCTCTGGGGCTCGGGCGCGGAGGACGAGGACAGCACCAGAAGCTTCGATCCGCCGACCCGTCCATCCTGGCGATTTCACCGGCCAGTGCGACTACGCCTTCGACAAGATCCGCCGCCTGCTCGCCACCCAGCCGGCCGGCATGGGCGACCTCGTGCGCATGACCGCCTATGTCACCGACGCCCGCTACGCGACGGACTACGAAGCCTGCGTCCGCAAGGCCTTCGCCGGTTCGCCCCTGCCCGCGGCCACGATGGTCAACATCAACCACCTCGCCCACCCAGGCATGCTGCTGGAGGTGTCGGTGATCGCCATGGTGGCCGCCCGGCCCGGCCAGGCGTTCGCCAAGACCGCCGACCACTACCAGGCCAAATGGTCCGGTGGCTCGGCGGAGGTGGTCACGGTCTCTGGCCCTGACCGCACCCTCTACCTCTCGACACTCGCCGCGGACGGCCGCGCCGGCGACGCGTCGCGGGGCGACATCCAGGCCCAGTGCCGCGAGACGCTCGGCCGCATCGGCCGCTCGCTGGCCGCCGAAGGCGCGGGCTTTTCCGACATGGTACGGACGACGACCTTTGTCGCCAGCGACACAACCCTGCAGGACCTGCGCCCCTGCACCTCGGCGGCCTTCAAGGGCTCGCCCCGGCGCGCCACCGGCGCCTTCCTGAACTTGGTGGGCTTCCCCGAGCGCGACGAGCGCTTCGGCTACGACGTCACCGCGGTCGTGCCCACGCCGCCGGGGCCGGCGCGGTTGGAGCGGCGCGCGATCACGGGGCCCTCCGATGGGGTGGCCATCTCCGGCCCACGCCGGATGATCTACCTCGCGGGCATCGACGACGAGCCAGGCGGCGCATTCAGGCAGCGGTGTGGCGAGGCGTTCCGGACGGCCGCGGCTGCGGGCCGAAGGCGCGCGGCTCGCCGACGCGGTGAAGGTGACCGCCTACCTCAGTGACATGCGTTGGTCGCAGCCGTATCGGCAGTGCCTGCTGTCGGTCTTTCCCGGAAACGCGAAACCGGCCGCCACCCTGATCAACCTCAACCGCCCCGTGGTCCCCGGCTCGCGCCTGACCATCGAGGTGACGGCGGCCGTCGCCCCCTAGGGAGCCGCGCGCGGGGCCGCAGGCAAAGAAAAAGGGAGCCGCCCCTGCGGGCCGGCTCCCTTGAGAATTTCCACGGCGTTGGAGGAGGAACTCCGTCGTGGGATGTGACCTGGGACTAGAATTTCTTGTCGATGGTGAACGAGATCAGGCGGCCGAGGATGTAGGCCTTGGTGGGATCGAAGCCGGCCCCGCCGAAGTTGGACACACCGCCGGTGCCCAGGACGCCGGTGCCCTGGCCCAGCACCCGGGGCGGATCCTGGTCGAACAGGTTGGTGACATCCAGACCCAGGGTCAGACCGTCCAGCGTGTGGATGTCGGACTTCACCGAATAGGCCAGGTGCAGGTCGGTGGTGGTCGAGGACCGGATCTTCGTGTTCGGGACGACCAGCGTGTTGGTATAGGAGTTCAGGTAGTTGAGCGTCGCCGTGCCGGACCAGTTCTCGTAGGTCCAGCCCACGTAGTAGCGGGCGCGCCACTTCGGCGGGTAGAAGATGGTGTTCTTGCGATCGACGTAGGGCGCCGAGAAGAGCGCCTTGTCCTCGTACTTGGTGAAGTACTCGCCAGCCACGCCGACCACCCCATTGCCATACTTCTCGGTCGAGAGGCGGTAGCTGGCGGCGATGTCGATGCCGGCGGCCCTGGTGGTGCCGAGGTTCTGCGGACGGCCATCGACGATCGTCTTGATCAGCGAGTGGTCGGCCGGCAGCGTGCCGCTGGTGACCGTCTTCACCGCCAGGATGGCGTCGACAAAGGCGACGTTGGGGACACGAGTGATGATCCCGGTGCCTACCAGTTGCGCTTCCTTGCTGAGGATAGAGGCGTCCGACAGGAAGGCGGCGATCTGGTTGGTGAGCTTGATCTGGAAGTAGTTCACGCTCGCGTTGAAGTTCGGGAGGAATGTCGGATTCCACTCGAGGCCCGCCGAATAGGTGTCGGCGCTTTCCGGCTTGATGTCCGGATTGCCCCCTGACAGCGCAATATTCACGACGTTGCAGCCGCAGGTCGGATCGGCCAGCGTGCTGACGTTGAGATTGGTGGAGATCTGGTAGAGGTCGAGCACGTTCGGCGAGCGGAATGACGTGCCGTAGCTCGCGTGCAGGACGAGGCCATCGACGGGCGTGTACCGGAGCCCGACCTTCGGGTTCGAAGTGCGGCCGAGGTCGTTGTATTTGTCGATCCGGCCGGCGAAATTGATCTCCAGCGCCTGTATGCCCGGCATGGCGTTGCCTTCACCGATGATCGGGATGTTCACTTCGCCGTACAAGGAGCGAACGGTCCGCGTCACATGCTGCGGGGCAGTGAAAAGCGGCGCGGTCAGCGGCCCGGTGGCGTTGTTGCTCCACCAGCGGAACTCGAAGTCCTGGAAGCCGACCGCGGCGCGGACATCACCGCCCGGCAGGGTGAACAGAGGGCCGTCCACCTTGTAGTTCTGCACCTTAATAATGGTGTGGCCGCCGGTATCGAACAACTGGTTGAAGATGCCGGTCGGCGAGGTCGAAGTAACAACCGACGGGTCGCTCCTACCGCCGAACACATTGAACGCCGTCGTCGGATTGGAGCTGGCGAGCGCGCGGTTGAGATTGGCTGCGTTGGTGCGCGCGTTCGACCGATCGTAGTTGCGGTCGGTGTTGAAGCCGTAGGTGAAGTCGGCCGCGAGCTGCCAGTCCTTCGGAAGGTCGTAGGTGAAGCCCAGCGTACCTTCGTAGACCCTCGAGTATCCGTAGAGCGCGCTCTCGATCCCGACGTCATTGGCGACGTTGTAGAGCACGGTTTCGCAACGGGTGCCGGTGGGGGTGCCGAACGTCGTGTTCACGGCCGCCGAGCACAGCGGCACGGTGACGCCGGCCGGGGCTACGTAGAAGGCATTGGTGCTGGGCACCGTGACCGTGATGCTGTTGGGCACGGCGGTGAGCTTGAAGTTGCGCTTGGAGACATACGCCTCGGCATTCATGTGCAGCTTTTCGGTGATGTTCTGGTCGAACGTCATCGCGAAGCTCTTGCGCTCCTGCGTCGGCAGGGCGTCGGCGGTCAGGAAGGTGCTGCAGCGGTTCGGCGCGCCGGCCACCAGCCCGCTTGCCGTCGCGGGCGTCACGCCGCCTGCGGGGATCGGGTAGAAGGTCGTCCCGATCTGGACGTTGCCGGGCTGGCAGGAGGTGGACCGGATATCTTGGCCGCCAAAGGGGATCTGGAAGCGGTCGTTATAGGACAGCTTTGACTGGGAGAACGCATGCTTGTGCATGTACTCGATGCCGGCCGTGACTTGGCCGCTGTCCCAGACGTGGCCGACGGTGACCTGGCCGACCTTCTCCTGGTAGCCTAGGTTGGATTCGCCGTAGCGCACGCCGACCTCGACGCCCTCCACGCGGCGACGCAGGATCAGGTTGGCCACGCCGGCGATCGCCTCGGAGCCATAGATGGCCGATCCGCCGTCGGCGACGATCTCGACGCGCTGCAGCATGTTGGTGGGGATGTGCGAGGGATCGACGGTCTCGGCGCGGGCTTCCTGCTGCACCATGCGGTGCCCATTGATCAGGGTCAGGGTCGCGTAGGGGCTAAGGCCGCGGATGTTGATCGACGAGCCGTAAGTGATGTTCGAGGAGCCGCCGGTCTGACCCCGCGAGGTCTCGGACACGCCCACATTGAACACCGAAGGGGTCTTTTGCAGGATCTGCACGACGCTGACGGCGCCGGACGCCTTGATCTCCTCGCGGGTGACAGCGGTGAGCGCGGATCCGACCGGCGCGACGCCGCGGATCGAGGTGCCGGTGACCACCACCTCGGAGAGTTCGGCCGCTTCCGACGGGTCGCTCTTGGCGGCGGCTTGGGCGCCGGCGCCGTGCGCGATCAGCAGGCTGGCGCCGGTGGCCAGCAGGGTGGCCTTTGCGAAGCGACGCAGGATAACGCTGTGGGCTGACTGGGTAGTCAATAGATATCCTCCCTTGGTAGCGCGGGAGCGATCTCAGCCCGAGAAGGTCTTCGCGTCCGCGAAGGGGCCGGTCGCCTGTTCCACACTGGTAGTATTCGTCTGACGCGATGTCCGGCACAAATTATTATACACGATAACTTTGTCAAGCCGCGCCGCCGGCTGCGGCACGGTTTTCACGCTGCGCGTTGCAGCAGTTCAAAACTCCAAACCAAAAGTACGGTCATAAGGTCTTTCGTCGCCCTTATGGGCGGGCAGGTTGTCCATCACCACGATGTCGCCCGGACGGAGCGTGGGACCGAGCACCTTATCTATGTAGACCAGGAAGGCGTCGGGGTTAATCGGCCCGTCGAGGACCCAGGGCGCGGTGATCGCGTCACAGCGCAGCCCCGCGATGAAGGTCGTGGTCTTCGACTGGCCGAAGGGCTGGCTGCCGACCACCCTTTGGCCTTTGGGGCAGCGACCGTAGGCGCGGACCATCTTGGTGTTGGTCGCGGTCTCGTCGATGAAGACCAGCTTGGCGGGGTCAAGGTCTCCTTGGCCGGCCTTCCAGCGCTCGCGCGCTTCAGCCACGTCGGGACGGGTCTGCTCGGCCGCGTGCAGGGGTTTTTTTGAAGGTGACGCCATGGCGTCGATAGAACCGGTCCACCGAGCTGTCGCTGGTCTTGAGGCCCAGATCGAGGCCGATCCGCTCGACCGTCTCGTCCAAGGTCAGATCCGGCTCCCTGGCGTTCAGCTCCAGTAGCCAGGCCTGGAGCGGCTCCAGCGGAGAGCGGGCCTTGCGGCCCCTCTTCGGCGTCAGGCTTCCCGTCGCCGCCTTCAGCGCCACCCACCGGATCGCCGACGAGTCGCAAACCTTGAACCGGGGCGCCGTCGCCCGCCGTGTGCTGCCGCCCTCCACCTCCGCCACGACCCGACACCGAAGATCTTCAGGGTGTGCCGCGCCCATGTCCGCCTCCCGAATCACAGGCCACCATCGGCGCACGCACCGCTAACCCGCGGAATCCTACCCACGATCACATTCGATTCATCGAGGCCGGGGAATGCTCTAGCAGGCTGTTGAAAAAGTCGGCCACCACGGTCGATTTGGCCGGTATTTGGTGGCATCCCGTCGTCTGGAAGAATTTCTGTTGCTGAAATAGCTCAGCTTTTTGTCCTCCGAGAGAAGCTTCGTGCAAGTTCAGGGTACCCAAAAACGAATTTCAACAGCCTGCTAGGTCTGGAGCTTCGCGCGGATCGCGCGTCCAGAGAGCAGGAAGAACAGCATGGCGATCATGTAGGCGATGCAGGGCACCACCAGCCCGCCCCGCAGGCCCGCGGCCGAGGCCGCCTTGCAGCTCGCCACGATGTCAGGCGCGGCGTTGGCTAGCGCCTTGCCGCCTGGGCAGACGACGCTGAACGCGCCCAGGGCGGCGGGGAAGTTCCGGGACGCGATGAAGTCGCTGGCGGCGCCCACCTCGATCGGACCGAAGCCCGCGCCGATGACGATCACGCCGACCATCAGCACTGCAGAGGCGGTGGCCCGCATGTGCGGCGGCGCGAGGTTCTGCACGGCCGCGAAGTTCGGGCCGTTCTTCATTTCCGAAGCCACGTTGGCGATCAGGAAGAAGGTCACGGCCAGCGGCAATGCGCCGCTGGCGAGCGCGCCAAGGAAGCTCACCCCCGCCAGCCCGGCCGCCAGGGCGCAGACATACGCATAGGAGCGCCCGTGGGCCCCGGCGAACCGATCGGCGAGGAACCCGCCCAACATCGTGCCGCAAAGCCCCGCAACGCCCAACCCGACCGCGGAGATGATCCCGGCCTGGGCCACCGTCATGTGATGCTCGCGAATGAAGTAGGAGGCCGAGAACGAGTTGGTCCCGGTGATCGCCTGGCCGAGGAAGGCGCTGGCGATGAACAGGAAGAGGAAGGCGCGGATCGAGAAGATCAGCTTCACGTCGGCGAGGAACTTGCTGGTCTGCGGCCGCACCGGCGCGCCGTGCTCGTCCTTGGCGCGGCCGTCCCGGACGGTGGTCTTCATCAGGACCGCGATGAGGAGGCCAGGCAAGCCGGCGGCGATGAAAGCCGCGCGCCAGCCCCAGGTGTGGGCGATCAACCCGCCGGCCAGCGGCGCGATCATGTGGGCGAAAGGAATGCTGGTGGTCATCACCGCCATGGCCATGCCGCGCTGCCGGGCGGTGAAGTAGTCGGCCAAGATCGCGTGGGTGACCGGCGTGCAGGCCCCCTCGCCCGCACCAACGCCCAGCCGGAACAGCAGCAGTTGCCCATAGGCGCCAGCCACCCCGCAGAGCGCCGTCATGGTTGACCAGAAAGCGAGCGCAGCGCTGAGGATCGTGACCCGGTTCTTACGCTCCGCCAGCCGGGCGATCGGCAGGCCAGCGACGGAATAGAGGATCGCGAAGGCGGGTCCGCCCAGGATGCCGAGCTGCCAGTCGGTCAGGCGCAGGTCGTCCTTGATCGGCTGCTGCAGGATCCCGAGGATTCCGCGGTCGAGATAGTTCGAGGTGTTCACCAGCATGAGGACGAACAGCACGTAGTACTGATAGGGCCGCCAGGCGCCGGCCTTGGGCGCTGTGGCCGCCGATGTCGTCGTCATGTCCGGACTCCGGCCGTTCCCTGATCCGGCTTCTGTCGGCCGTCAGCCTGGACCCTATTTGCCGCCGTAGGCTCGTCAAGGAAATATATCCAGACCAGAAGCTTCTTGGCCGGCCCCGCGTCGCCTTATCATTTGGGCGCTTAAAGTCCTATTGATTGCCCTTTTGGATCCGCGGGGCTAGGTCAGGGCGCAAGGCTTGGTTATTCTTGGAAGGTATTGCGTGGCGCGGTCCGACTTCTCGTTGATCCATAGGCTCCGTGTCCGCTTCAGCGAAGTGGATCGCCAAGGCATCGCGCACAACTCCATGCACCTCGTCTATTTCGGCGTCGGCATGAACGAGTACTTCCGTGGCCTCGGCTTCGACCGCTTCGCCGCCGACGCCGAGAACGGGACCGCCATGCACGTCGTGCAGGCCACTGTCAGCTACAAGGCGCCGATCCTGTTGGACGAGGAGATCGACATCGCCTGCCGCGTCGCCAAACTCGGCCGCAGCAGCCTGACCTTCGTCTACGAGGTTTTCCGCGCCGGCTCCGACCTCGTGCTGGCTTCCGGCGACCAGGTCTGGGTCAACACCCACCGCGCGAGCCACAGTTCCACGGCCTGGCCTGAGGCCTTCCGCACGGTCCTGCGCGCCCGCGAACCCGGCCTGATCGAGTCCTGAGAGGACCGGCGTTAGGCGGGCTTCTCGCCGTAGTTGGCGTTGGCGATGTCGGGCACCGGCACGCCGCGGTCGATGGCGGCGCACCGCTCGTCCTCCGCCTGGGTCTTGCGCCGACAGAGCTCCAGGACCTCTTCGATACGCCCCTGGGGCACGAAGCATACCCCGGTCTCGTCGGCCACCACCAGGTCGCCGGGCTCCACGCGCACCTGGCCGATCTGCACCGGACCGTTGATCTCCACGGTCTCCAGCCGCCACTTGCCGGTCACCGGCGTAAGTTCGCGCGCCCAGACTGGGTAGCCGACCTCGCGCGAGTGGGCCACGTCGCGCACGCCGCCCCAGACGATGGCTCCGGCCTCTCCCTGGCGCTTGCCGGTAAGCGCCGAGATGCCGCCCATGTTGGAGACGCCTGACACACCCTGGATCACCAGCACGTCGCCGGCGCGCGCCAGGTTATGAGCCTCGAATTCGGCCATCCGGTTGACCTTCGCCCGCGCCGCCGCCATCGGGTCGCCCCGTTGCAGAACGTTTCGCAAGGTGAGCGCCGGGCCAACCATGCGCGTTCCCGGCAGCGTCGGCCGCAGGTCGCTCGCCCCGACCGCGCTTGTCCCCAATCCCAGTTCGTCCAGCACGTCGGAGACCACCCCGCTGGCGTCGCCCAGCGCCAGGAAACCCTCGACCGTCCCGGCAGGCGGTGAGGGGACCTTGAAGAGACGGATGCGCTCGGCGGCGATCCGCCCGGTCAGCCGGCGCTCAGCCATCTTCGTCCTCCGCAGGTCAGCTCCTGCGGCAATTTGTTATAGGGAATAACAAAACTAGGCCAGCACTGGGCGCGGCGGCCTATTTCAGCTTCACGTCCACCCGCACCACGTCGCCGCGGTAGATGCCGAAGGCCGCAAGCACCAGACGGCCATGCTGGTCGACGACCGAGCGGTGCACGTGCGCCACGGGCGCGTTCAACGGGACTTCAAGGGCGGCGGCGGCCTCCACGTCGGCGCTGGCCACTGTCAGGGTCTGGCGGGCGTCGGCGATCTCCACGCCGGGGAGGCTTGCGGCCAGGCGCATCGCCGTCTGGGTGGTGAAGGCGAGCTTCGGCACCTTACGCGCCAACTCGGCGTCCACGTAGACGTCGGCCACCAGGTAGGGGCGGTTGTCCCGCCAATGGTGGCGGCGCAGCCGCCGATAGGACCCCGCCGGTTCGCCTATGCGGTGCGGCCAGGCCGGCAAGCCGCTGACCAGCTCGCTGCGGATCAGCTTGATCACGGCGCCCTCACGGGCCGTGAGCAGTCCCTGCCAGTCGGACTCCATCTCACACCAAAGCCCCTCCGCCGCCCGGCGCAGCACGAAGGTGCCCTTAGCGCGATAGCGGGCCAGCAGCCCCTCGTCCTCCAGCACGCCCAGCGCCTGGCGGATCGTGGCGCGCGCCACGCCGCACTCGGCGACCAGCTCGTCGATGATCGGGATCTGCGCGCCCACCGGCCAGGTCCCAGACTCGATGCGCTGGCGAAACAGCGTGGCCAGCTGGATGTACCGGGAAACCGCGCTCCGGTTCAGATCGAGCAAAGAGTCACGTTTTTGGACCTGGGCCATGCCCTGCAGATAGCGGCGCCCGGCAGGGTTGAAAAGCCGGCTCGCCCGCGAGGGGTCTAGGCCGGCGGTCCTATCCGCACCTTCAGGGGCTCCAGGCCCTCGACCGCGACGGTGATCTCGTCGCCCGGCGTCACCGAGCCGACGCCCGCGGGCGTGCCGGTGAAAATCAGGTCACCCGGCGCCAACAGCCAGGAGCGCGACAGGATCGAGATGATCTCGGGCGTCTTCCAGATGAGTTGTGAAAGGTCGGCATCCTGCTTCATCGCCCCGTTTACGGAAAGGTGGATGCGGCCGGCCTGCAGGTGGCCCACCTCGGAGGCGGAATGGATCGCGGCCATCGGCGCCGACTGGTCGAAGCTCTTGCCGGGCTCCCATGGCCGTCCCCGGTCGCGCGCCTCGAACTGGCGGTCGCGGCGGGTGAAGTCGATGCCCACCGCGTAGCCGTAGACGTGGTCCAGCGCCTCGGCGATGGCGATATCTCGCCCACCTTTGCCGATCGCCAGCACCAGTTCGGCCTCGAACTGCAGGTTCTCGGTGTCGCTGGCGTAGGGGATGGTCGCGCCGTTGTCGACGACGGCGTCGCTGGGCTTCTGGAAGAAGAACGGCGGCTCGCGCTCCGGTTCGAACCCCATCTCTCGGATGTGGGCCTCGTAGTTGCGGCCGACGCAGTAGATCCGGTGCACGGGGAAGCGCGCGTCGCTTCCAGCCACAGCGGCGGACGCCTGCGGCGGCGGCTCGAATACATAGGTCATCGCGTCCTCCAGATCAGATCTTCGCGTCGAGCCGGGCTTCGCGCCACAGGCTGAGCTTCTCCTGTACGGCTCGGTCGGAGTAGCTGAAGAGCGTGGCGGTCCGGCTCGCCTGGTGCTCCTGAACTTCCCAGCTGGGGGCCACGAAGACGTCGTGCGGAGCCCAGTCGAACTCGAGGTCCCCGATCTTGCTGGTTCCCTCGCCCTCCACCACGCAGAAGACGGTGGTGTCCGTCGAGCGATAAGGCTTGGTCCCGATCCCGGCGGGCAACCGGCGCATGGAGGTGGCGATGGTGGGCATCGCCCAGTCGCCGGTCAGCGGGTTCAGATAGTCCAGCATGTGCCCGCGCCACGGATCGGCCGGGCTATGGGCCGCCATACTGGTCAGCATCTCGTCGGCGCGGACATAGGGATAGTTGAGGATCGGGCTCACGGTGCTCGGGTGCAGCGGCCGGCTGGCGGGCGCCATGGCATGGCCGTACTCGGCCCGGGAGGCGTCGTCGGGCCGCACGATGGGGTGCTGCTGATCGGCCATCTCCTCGCGGAAGCTGGCGTTCAGCAGGTTGACGATGTGCATGTCCAGGCCATCGAGCCAGACCACCGGCGCGGGGCCCTCATTGCCGTGGTCATGCCAGACCCAGGAGGGTGTGATCACGAAATCGCCGGGGTGCATCACGCTGCGTTCGCCGCCGATGGCGGAGTAGGCGCCCTCGCCCTCAATGATGAACCGCAATGCAGAGGCGACGTGGCGGTGGGCCGGGGCGACTTCACCCGGCTTGATGATCTGCAGGCCGGCGAAGAGGCTGTCCGACACCCTCGACTGGCCACGCAGTGCAGGGTTCTCGAAGACCATGACGCGCCGCTCGGCCTCCGCCGCGGTGACCAGGTCACAGGCTTCCATCAGGAACGGCCGTACGTCGGCATAGCGCCACCGGTGGGCCAACGCCTTGGGTCGCGGGAAGGGTGTGACCAGTCCGGCCAGCACTTTCCACAGCGGCGCCAGGTCCTTCTCGCCGGCGCGCGCATAGAACGCCGAGCGGGCATCGGTCTCGGCCACGCCCTGATCCATCGCCTTGTGGCGCAGCAGTTCGGTGGGATCGGCCATGGGGCGTCCTTAGAAGGGGAAGTGCGGCGTTTCGGTCTCGATGGTGATCCAGCGGGTTTCCGAGAAGGCCTCAATGCCCGCGCGCCCGCCGAACCGGCCGTAGCCGCTGTCCTTCACGCCGCCGAAGGGCATTTGGGCCTCGTCCTGCACGGTCGGACCGTTGATGTGGCAGATGCCGGACTCTATGCGCCGCGCGATACGCAGGCCGCGGGCGATGTCGCGGGTGATCACCGCGGCCGACAGGCCGTACTCAGTGTCGTTGGCGATGCGGATGGCTTCCTCCTCGCCGTCCACGCGGACGACGGAAACCGAGGGGCCGAAGGACTCCTCGCCATAGATGCGCATGCCGGGCTTCACGTGATCGACCACCGTCGCCTGCATGAAGGTGTGGGTGGCCTCACCGCCGGCGACAACCTTGGCGCCCTTGCCGACCGCCTCGGTGACCAGGGTCTGCACGCGGCTCACTGCGTCGAGACTGACAACCGAGCCCAGCACCACCGGCCCCTTGCTAGGGTCGCCGACGGGGAGCGAATTGGCCTTGGCGGCCAGCTTGGCCACGAATTCGTCGGCCACCTTGTTATCGACGACGATCCGTTCCGTCGACATGCAGATCTGGCCCTGGTGCATGAAGGCGCCGAAGGCGGCGCAGTTGACGGCCAGGTCCAGGTCGGCGTCGTCGAGCACGATCAGCGGCGCCTTGCCGCCGAGCTCGAGGATCGCGGGCTTCAGGTTCTCGCCGCAGAGCCGCCCGATGATCTTACCCACATGGGTGGAGCCGGTGAAGTTCACCCGCCGCACCGCCCGGTGCACGATCAGCGCCTCGACGACGTCGGCAGCGTCTTCGGGCGCATTGGTGACGACGTTGATCACGCCTTCGGGGAAGCCGGCGCTGGCGATCACCTCGGCCAGCTTCTCATGCAGCGCCGGGCACAGCTCCGAGCCCTTCAGCACCACGGTGTTGCCGCAGGCCAGCGGCACCGCGATCGCCCGCGTGCCCAGGATCAGCGGCGCGTTCCAGGGCGCGATGCCCAGCACCACGCCGGCCGGCTGGCGGATGGACATGGCCAGGAAGCCCGGCTTGTCGGAGGGGATCACCTCGCCGGCGATCTGGGTGGTGATGGCGGCGGCTTCGCGCAACATCTTGGCGGCCAGGAAGGCGTTGAAGCCGCACCAGGCGGGGGCGGCGCCGGTCTCGGCGACCATGATCTCGATCAGCTCCCCGGCGCGGGCGTCCACGGCGTCGGCGGCCTTGTTGAGTAGGGTGCGGCGCTCGGTGGGCGAGCTGCGCGACCAGGCCGGAAAGGCGGCTGCGGCGCGGTCGGCGGCCGCGGTAGCCTCGGCGGCGGTCATGGCCCGCGAGGTCGAGGCGACCTCGCCCGTGATCGGGTTGCGGCGTTCGAAGCTGGCGCCGGGCTTGCCCGCCTGCGGACGGTTGATGGTTTCCGACATGGTTTCGTTTCCTGCGCGTTCTGTCGCCCGGCGATCCGGCCCGACCGGGTAGGTGGCCGCTCGCCTTGGCGTTTGTTTGGTCGATTTCCGTCCCCTGTCGGGGCCCTGTAAAGATAATAGTTATAATTTATATTCGATTTGGCGGTCAGACTGCCCGCCGTTGCGCCAGCGGCAGGCCCACATAGTTCTCCGCAAACGCCGTCTGCGCCGCCTGCGAAGTCCGCAGGTATTCGAGCTCCGCCACCTGCAGCCGCCGCTCAAGGCCACCCGTCTCGGGAAACCGGTGCGTCAGGCCGGTGAACCACCAGGAGAAGCGCTCGGCCTTCCAGACGCGCGCCAACGCCCGAGCCGAATAGCTGTCGATGCCCGCGGTCGAGCGCTCGTGGAAGAATTCGCCTAGCGCCTCGGCCAGCACGATCACGTCGGAGACCGCCAGGTTCAGTCCCTTGGCTCCCGTCGGCGGCACGATGTGGGCGGCGTCGCCGGCCAGGAACAGGCGGCCATGGCGCATCGGCTCGGCGACAAAGCTGCGCAGCGGCGCAATGGACTTCTCGAACGACGGTCCGCGGACCACCTTGGCGGCGATCTCCGGCCCGAGCCGCAGCTCGAACTCGTCCCAGAACCGCTCGTCAGGCCAGTCCTCGATCCGCTCGTCCAGGCCGCACTGCACATAGGCGCGGCTGCGTGTCGCCGAGCGCATGGTCGCCAGCGCAAAGCCGCGCTCATGATTGCAGTAGATCAGCTCGTGGTTCGGCGGCGGCACCTCGGCCAGTATGCCCAGCCAGCCGAACGGATAGGCGCGCTCGAAGGTCTGCAGCACAGTGTCCGGAATGCAGCCGCGGCTGACCCCATGGTAGCCGTCGCAGCCGACCACCACCTCGCAGTCGAGCCGGTGCTCCACCCCATCCTTCCGCCAGGTGACGGACGGCTGGTCGGCGCCCACGTCGTGCGGCTGCACGGCCTCGGCGTCGAAGACGATGTTGAGCCCCAGGGCCTCGGCCCCGTCGAAGAGGTCCTTCATCACTTCCTGCTGGCCGTAGATCATCATGCCCGGACTGCCGGTGGCGGCCGCCATGTCGATGCGGAACATCTGGCCCTCGTGCGCCAGGTTCACGCCTCCGTGGACAAGGCCCTCGCGCGCCATCCGCGCGCCGAGGCCGAGACGCGTCATCAACTCGACGGTGATCTGCTCAAGCAGCCCGGCGCGGACACGGTCCTCAATGTAGGCGCGGTCGCGGCGCTCAAGCACGACGGCGTCGATGCCGGCCTGGCGCAGCAGGTGGGCCAGGAACATCCCGGCGGGACCGGCCCCGACGATGGCGACCTGGGTGCGAATGGCGCGGCTTCCTTCCGATGGCCCACTGATAGTCGGGACCTTGTCTTCAGACTACCCGGACGCGCGGCGAGCGCGATGGACCAGGGACCCGAATACTTGGACTTTTTGGACGCCGCGGCTTGCCACCCGCATCGCCTGGGGGGAGACTCGGCGGCATGCGCCACGACGCCATCCCAAGCTTCTTCCTCTACGGCGAGGCGCCACAGGCGGTGGGCGACCGCTTCCTTCATCTTGAGGCGCTGGACGACCGAAGCCGGCCCAACAACTGGAACATCCGGCCGCACGCCCACGCCAACCTGAACCACGTCTTCTTCATCGAAAACGGCGGCGGCGCGATGACCGCGGACGCCCGCTCGATCCCCTTCCAGGCGCCCTGCCTGCTGCTGGTCCCGGCCGGGACGGTGCACGGCTTCGCCTTCGAGGTGGACACCTGTGGAACCGTGTTGACGATCTCGGAGGCCTACCGGCAGGAGATTGTCCGTCGGGAGGCTGAGTTCCGCGGCCTCTTCCAGGCCAGCGCCGGCGTGCCGCTGGGCCAGCCGCAGCTCGCGCAGGACTGCCTCGAGCGCCTGGGCCGCGAACTCGCCTGGACGGCCCCCGGCCACGCCGCAGCCGTCGAAGCCCTGCTGGTCACCCTCTTCGTCGAGATCCTCAGGCTGCGCCAGGCTTCCGACGCCGACGCTCCGCCAGCTCACGGCGCCCAGGCGGCGCTGGTGGCGCGGTTCCGCGAAATGGTCGAGGTCCGCTACAAGTCCGGCGCCCCGATGGAGACCTACGCCGAGGCGCTGGCCGCCCATCCCAAGCGCCTGCGGACAGCCTGCCTCAGCGTGGCGGGCGCCACCCCGCTCGGCATCGTCAGCGAGCGGTTGTTGCTCGAGGCCAAGCGGCTCATGCTCTATTCGAACATGACCGTGGCCGAGGCCGGCTACTACCTCGGCTTCAGCGACCCGGCCTACTTCTCGCGGTTCTTCAGCAAAGCCGCGGGCGTCTCGCCCCGCGCCTTCCGCGGCGGGTCAGATCACTTGAACCAGAGCGGCAGCGCCGTCGCGCCGTAAGGGTGCCAGAACTCGCGCTGCGGCTCCCGCTCAAGGCCGAACGCCGTCGTACGCGTCAGCAGTTCGTCGAGCGTGACCCTCATCTCCTGGCGAGCCAGGCCGTTGCCGATGCAGACGTGGACCCCCACCCCGAATGACAGGTGCCTGTTCGGCATACGGTCCAGCACACAGGTCTCAACGTCCTCGAACGCCGTCTCATCGTGGTTGCCGGAAGCGAAGACCATCAGCAGCCGGTCGCCTTCAAGCAAGTGGCGCCCGCCCAGCTCGGTGTCCTTGCGCACGACCCGAGGCATCTGGATTACCGGGGCCCGCAGCCGCAAAATCTCCTCGATGGCCGTGCCGATCAGCGAGCGGTCCTGCCGCAGCTGTTCCTGGACCTGCGGGTTCTCCGCCAGGTAGCCGACGCAGATGCCGATCGCGCTGGTGGTCGAGTCGTGGCCGGCGGCCAGCACCAGGCGGACCATGCCGGCGATCAGGTCCTCGTCAACCGGCGCGCCGTCGATCTCGCCGGCCAGCAAGGCGGCGATGATGTCCTGCTTGGGATCGCGCGGCACCGCCTTGCGGTCGGCCACGGCGGCGTGGCTGTAGCTCCAGAGGTATTCGTTGGCCTCTTCGAAGGTCGCGATGTCCTTCGGGTCCTTGGAGCCTTGCAGATAGGCGGCCTCGCAGCTTGCCTTGATCCGCGGCCAGTCCTCCAGCGGCTGGCCCATGCGCGCCAGCAGCACCTGCGGCGGCAGCGGCCGGGCGACGGCGTGGGCGAAGTCGCCCGAGCCCGCCGCCAGCAGCGGCTCCAACAGCTCGACGGCGATGCGTCGCGAGACAGGTTCCAGCGGCGCCAGCGCCGCGGGCATGAAGAAGGGCTGCATCAGCGCCCGAAACTGCCGGTGCTCCGGCGGGTTGGACTCCAGCGGCGGGCGCCGGCGGCTGGGCCAGCGGATCGACTGGCCAAAGGTGTCGGTGTCGCGGCTGACAGCCAAGATGTCCTCGTAGCGGGTGATCAGCCAGCCATCCTGCAGGCCGTTGCTCGTCCCGCCGCTGCCGTCCTGCAGGGCCACCGGACACTCCCGGCGCAGCCTGGCGTGCAGCAACGCCGGATCGGCGTCGATGGTCTTTGAGAAGGCGCGCACCACGTCCGGGGTGCGGCCGTCCGGCAGGGCCCTAGGGGCCGTCTTGGTCTCACTCATGGAATCCTCGCGCGCTTGGCATGGGCGAAACCTAGCCTGTCCTTCGCGAGAAGCCCTCAGACAGAAGATGCCTTGCAGCCATCGTGTTTTCTTATGGCTGTCCTTAGCCTTCCGGGAAGCGCTCGCGGACCAGATCGCGCAGGATATCGCGCACGGCGCCGGCCGCCGGGGTCGCGGAGATGGCCGGCCGGTCGGCCAGCCGGATGGTGCGCCAGAACGGCTGCGGCGAGAACGGCACGGCCACCAGCCGTCCGGCCGCCAGCGCCTCGCGCACCGCACCGAGGGACAGCACGGTGGCGCCCAGGCCCTGCTCCGCAGCCGACACCACGAAACTCAGCGAGTTGCTTTCCGCGACGATCCGCGGCTCGGCGCCGTGCTCCGTGAAACGGGCGTCCAGCCAGCTCCGCATGGCGTTGGGGGACGTGGTGACGATCCAGGGCAGCCCAGCGATGCCGGCCATGTCCGCCGCCGCCGGGCGCAGATGTGGCGCGCAGATCAGGAAGAGTTGCTCCTTGAAGAGCACCTCAGTGCGCTCCGTCCCGCGCGCCTGGTTGCCGGCGAGCGCCAGGTCGTAATCGCCGCGCGCCAGGCCTTCGCGCAGGCCCGCGCTGGGCGCCTCCAGGATGCGTAGGCGCACCTGCGGATGCCGGGCCAGGACGCGGGTGGTCAGCTCCACGCCGAAGTCGAAATTGAGCGTCGGGCTGACGCCCAGCGACACGACGCCGGCGAGCTGGTCGGGCCCGGCGCGGGCGCTGGCCCGCAGATCCTCCAGATGGCGCAACAAGGCGCGCGCCTGTCCCGCCACAGCCTGGCCGGCGGGGGTCAGCGTTACGCCAGTGGAGGAGCGGTCGAGCAGCTTGGCCTTCAGCTCGCCCTCCAGCACCGCCAGTTGCTGGCTGAGCGCCGGCTGAGCCACGCCGATCTCGGCGGCCGCGCGGCTGATGCTGCCCGCGTCCACGATCGCCAGGAAGTACCGCAGACGCCGGGTGTCCATGGCTGGTCGCCTCGAACCTTATTCGCGCCGGTCAGCCTTCAACGGCGCCAAAGCAACTGTCGTAGATGCGATCCAGCATCTCGGAGAGCTGGTCGAACTCGGCCGGCGTCAGGCAGGCGCGGACCTTGGCCTCATTGCCGCGGGCCAAGGCTATCCACTGTTCGAGCATCTTCTCGCCCTTTGGCGTCGTGAACAGCAGGTTGCGGCGCCGATCGTCGGTGTCGCGTTTCCGGCGCGCAAGCCCCGCGTGCTCGAGGTCGTCGATGATCATCACCAGGGTGGCCTTATCGAGGCCGGCCTCGCGAGCCAGCATCACCTGGGAGACACCGGGATTGGCCGAAATGATCGCCAGCGAACTCAGCAGTCCGGGGCGGTTGGCCGCCAAGTCCGGGATCGACACTAGTCCGCGCGCCAGGTGGTTCTGGATCCGCCGGAACCGGAAGCCCAGCAGGCTCGAAAGCACGCCCAGGCCCAGGCGTTCGCCGTCGCCCGCCTCGGCTCCCCGCGGAACCGCGATCCTGATGTTGCCCAACCCGAACCACTCCTCGACACGCAAAGCCCGTCGCGCGACGGCGATACACCCCGTTTGCGTAGCCGCCTACCCAGCGCCGATCAATCGCCGACTGGCGCGGGTCCGGCCACTCCCATCCGGCATGAGCCCATTGGCGGCAAGTGTTTGTAGCCGGCCCCGCCCGCCGCTAGACAACAGTCCTGACCTGGAAGGAAGCCGCATGCAGCCGCTGGAAGGCGTCACCGTTGTCGATCTGACCCACGCGCTTGCGGGGCCGTTCTGCACCTATCAACTGATGCTACTCGGCGCGACGGTGATCAAAGTCGAGAACCCCGGCGTCGGCGACGACTTCCGCGGCTTCATGCGGACCACGTTCGAGGCGGTGAACGCCGGCAAGGCCTCGGTCTCGCTCAATCTGAAGGACCCGGGATCGGCGCAAGTGCTGCAGCGCCTGCTCCACGACGCCGACGTGCTGGTCGACAACTTCAAGCCGGGCACCGCCGAGAAGTTCGGGCTGCAGTGGGACGCCATGCGCGCAGCCCACCCGAAGCTCATCTGGTGCTCGATCAGCGGCTTCGGCCTCGACGGACCCTGGCGCGACCTGCCGGCCGTCGAGTGGTCGGTGCAAGCGGCTTCGGGGCTCACCGCAAGCTACCTCGACGAAGAGGCCGATCCGCTGCACCCGGGCCTGGGCGTACTCGACCTGAGCAGCGGCCACGCCGCGGCCACCGCGATCCTCGCCGCCCTGCTGCAGCGGGCGAAGACCGGCCGCGGCCAGCGCCTCGACGTGGCGATGATCGACGTGGCGCTCAGCCTGATGAGCCCGCGCATCGGCGGCTCAGGCTCGGGCCGCCGCGACCGCCGCCCCGCCGTCGGCCGCTTCATGGCCAAGGACCGCCAGATCTTCCTGATGGGCGCGCACCAACGCTGGTTTCGGACGATCTCCGACGTGCTGGGCGCCCCGGCGCTGATCGATGATCCGCGCTTCGCCGACCCCGCCGCCCGCGACGCCAATGCCGAGGCGCTGCGCCAGGCCATCGAGGCGCGCCTCGCCGTCCGCACCGCCGAGGATTGGGAGCAGGACTTCACCCGCGCCGGCATGCCCGCCGCCGCCGTCCGCGAGATCCCGGAGGTGGTGGCGAGCGCCCACGTCCAGCAGCGTGGCCTCATCCACCAGGCCTTGGTCGCCGACCGCGGCGAAGCGATCAGCGTGCTTGGCCCGCCCTATCGGCTGGAAAGCCGCCAAACGGCGCCCTCGGGCCCGGTGCCGGCCCTGGGCGCCGACACCGACCGGGTCCTTGCCGAGGTCGGCTACGGAGCCGCGGAGATCGCTGCGCTGCGGACGGCGGGGATCGTCTAGCTCATGAAGCGCGGTTGATGAAACACCAGAGCGATCGGCGCCGCGTGGTCGCCGGCGCGGCCGGCCTGGTCCTCACCGCCGGCCCAGCCAGGGCGGCCGCCCATGTGGGCGTCGTCTCCCCGCGGCCGAAGCTCAGTCTCTTCCTGACCCGCGCCGCGGCGGCCGACCGCAATGCTTTCGTGGCCGGCTGGCTGGCCGCGGATGCGCCCCGCCTCGCCCGCACGCCCGGCCTCAGGTCGCTGGTGTTCAACGCCGTCGATGCCGCCCGCACGCCGGACACGCCCTACGACGGCGTCGCAGAGCTGGAGTTCGCCAACACCCGGACCCTGGATGCCGCCCTGGACTCTGGCACCCTCGCCGCCGGCTCTGCCGTAACCCTGCCGCGGCCGATGCAGATCGTCACCGCCACGGTGGTGATCAGGCCGCTGGACGGAGCCGCGACCGCAGGGGCCAAACGCATTGGCCTGGTCTCCCGCCCGGCCGGCCACGACCGCCAGCGGTTCTACGACGACTGGCGCGACGAGCACGGGCCGGACGTGGCCCGCCAGATCGGCCTCTCGGGCTACATGCTGAACCTGGTCGATGCGGCGCGGTCTAAGGGCTCGCGCTGGGATGGCTACGCCGAGCTCTGGTGGCCAGACTGGCCCACCTTCGAGGCCTCAATGCGCAAGCGCGAGGCCGTGCGCGAGGCGTCGGCGGAGAGCTTCTTCGCCGACCACCTGCTGCTGCTGGTGACCGAGCGGCTGCGCATCTTCCTGCCCGGCTGAGGCCTAGATGTGAGCTCTCAACCCAATGCTCCGTTTGATTCTCGAACCGCTCATCTACGACGGATCTGAACGTGTGGCCGGCTGCTATTTGTTCGCGGCGCTTGTCCGATTTCCGCGCTTCAGATGGATCTACGCCTGCGATCAGTTGCTTCTTCGCAGCGTCGCGTGGGTCTCCAGCATCAGCCAGGGAGACAAGCGGCTACTGCCCCAGCGCGAGTTGCTTCTGCTTGCCGTTGAAGCGGTAGGCTAGCCGCCACAATCGCGAGCCGTTGGCCGTCACCACCACCATCAGGCCACCCGAGTCGGCGAGCTCTATCGGTTTCGCGCCCGGCTTGAGTGTGCGGAGCTTTGCGTCTGACAGGGCCATGCTGTTGGCATATTCCTGAAGCCTGTTGGCATCAGGTGCCTAAAGTGCCAACCGCCTACAGGGATACCCCAGGATGACCTGGGACGTGATTGGACTCTATATTACTGTTTTTATGATATTTATTTCTAGGCTTTGGTCGTCCTGGGATGCTCTCGGAAGCGCTGCTGGTGGGCCCGGCAGGACTCGAACCTGCAACCAGACCGTTATGAGCGGTCGGCTCTAACCATTGAGCTACAGGCCCCTGCAGCGACAGCCCCCGCGCGTTACCATGGGCTGCACGGCGCTTAAAGCTTACGTTCAGGTGGGAATTGCGACCCTGCTGTCACCCCACCGCTGTGGACTGGAGCTTTCGATGAAGACCCTGATGCGCGCAGCTGTCCTTGGCGTGGCGCTCACCACCGCCACGGCCGCCGTCCCTGGCATGGCCCAGGCGCCCGGCGCCACGGCCGCGGACACCATGTTCCGCGCCACCACCTTCAACCTGTCGGCCTCTGGCGAGACCCGGATCGCGCCCGACATGGCCAGTAGCAGCCTGGGCGTGATGACCGAGGGCAAGACCGCCGCCGAGGCGCTGGCCGCCAACGCCACGCGGATGACCGCGGTGATGGCCAGCCTGAGGAAAGCCGGGATCGCCGAGAGGGATATCCAGACCTCCGGCCTGACCCTCAACCCGCAGTACCGCTATGTGGAGAACCAGCCGCCGGTGCTGATCGGCTATCAGGTGACCAACCAGGTCACCGTGACGGTGCGCGACCTGAAGAAGCTGGGCGCGGCGGTGGACGCCACCGTGAATGCCGGCGCCAACCAGGTGAACGGGATCAGCTTCGGCCTTTCCGACCCGACGGCGGCCGAGAACGCCGCCCGCGAGGCGGCCGTAAAGGCCCTGAGCGCCAAGGCCGATCTCTATGCGCGAGCTACCGGCTACCGTGTCTCGCGCCTGGTTACGCTCAGCGAAGGCGGCGGCTATGTGCCTCAGCCGCCGATGCTGGCCATGGCCGGACGCGCCCAGTTCAAGGACTCGACCCCCGTCGCCAGCGGCGAATTGAACGTGCGGATCGACATCACCGGGCTCTACGAGGTGACGAAATAGAGCTCAACGCCTGGGCCACAGGTCCGGAAGTCGCGCCGCCAGCCACTTGGCGAGCGCGGCGTTGACCTCGGCGGGCTTTTCCTGCGCCATCCAGTGGCCGGACTCGACGATGGCCTCGGTAAGGTCGGCGCAGTGGGCGCGCATCGGATCGGCCAACCGCGAATCCAGGGTCTCGCAGACATAGTCATAGGCGGCGTGGACGAAGAGCGCCGGCATCGCGAGGCGCCCGCCGCCGGACGCGCTGGCGGCATAGGCCATGTTGGCCGGGCCGTTCATGTACCAGCTGTCGGGGCCGAAGAAGCCGTTAGCCTCGAGGGCGGCGGTGTAGCGGTTCTCGTCTTGTTGGGTCAGCACGGTCTCGTCGCGCGGCATGTCCGGCGCCTTGCCGCCGGGGCCGAACCAGCCGCCGTTGGCGCGCGGGAAGGCCGTCGCCGCAGGCTGGCCCTTGCCGGCCGCCGACCCGGCGCGGAACAGCAGCTTCACCGTGGCCCGGACGTCGCCATCGAAGCCGGCGCAGGCGGCCGCGAAGTTCTCCCGGTAGAACATCATGTAGTCCCACTGGGCGGCGGGGAGCGTCGCCTCCGGATAGATCGCGCGGTCGGCCAATGGGATGATCGACTCGGGCGCGAACCCTTGCGGGATGTAGGGGACGCACAGGGTCGCCACACCGTGGCAGCGCTCCGGATGCTGCTGGGCCAGCGACCAGACCACCGGCGCGCCCCAGTCGTGCCCGACCCAGATCGCCTTCTCGGCGCCCAGGTGATCCAGCAGCTCGATCATGTCGGCGACGATCTCTTGCTGGGCATAATCCTCGTGCCGGCCGTAGACGCTGGATCGGCCGTAGCCGCGCATGTCGGGGGCGACAGCCCTCAGGCCCAGGCCGGCGAACACCGGCAGCTGGTGGCGCCACGAGATCGACAGCTCCGGCCAGCCGTGTACGAAGATCATCGGCGTCGCCGCCTCGGGCCCCGCCGCCAGGTAGAAGGTCGTGTGGCGCGGGCTCTTGGCCACGTGCTCCAGGATCGCGGTGGTCATGGCGGTCGCTCCCAGGTCGCCGGAGCCGCTATCAGCCATGGGCAACGCGGAGGGCGCAAGCCCGCCGCGCGACGAAGGCCTACTTGCTGAGCTTGGCGCGCCGGAAGGCCCCGGAAAGGCGATCGGCCATCATCCGGCCGGGAAAGGCCCGGTCTCCCTCCATCATCGCGGCATAGACCATGTCGGTGCCGGCGATCGGGCCGGAGGCCCAGCCCACCCCGCGCGAGGCGGCGGCGGCGGAGGTGCAGCTGCGCGCGCGCGGCTGGCGGTCCTTGGCAGTCGCCTCCAGCAGGCCCCCGACCTTGGTATTGCCCGGTCCCTGGCAGGCCGGCAGCTCGCGGTCGCACGCGGTGGCGGAGTTGTAGCGGTAGAGCACCTGGCCGGAGCCGCCCCGGGCGATCAGCACGCAGGTGCTGGGGTCGCCGATGGCGCGGGATACCTGAGCATCGAGCTCGTGACGGTCTACGCCGGGTGGCCCACCCGGCGAGCATGCCGACACAGCGAGGGCGCCCGCCGCAGCCAGGGCCCTAAGCGGCGATTTTGATTTCGTTGCCATCATCCAGCAGCACCACGGTCGGCGAATAGTTGCGGGCCTTCACGGCCGGCAATATCCCATAGGTGACGATGATCACCTTGTCGCCCTTCTGCACCAGGCGCGCGGCGGCGCCATTGACGCCGATCACACGCGAACCGCGCGGCGCCTCAATGGCATAGGTGGTGAAGCGCTGACCGTTCGTGATGTTCAGCACGTCCACCTGTTCGTGCGGCAAGATGCCGGAGGCGTCCAGCAGGTCCCGGTCGATGGCGATGGAGCCCTCATAGTCCAGGTCGGCCTGGGTCACCGTGGCGCGGTGCAGCTTGGCCTTCAGCAGGGTCAGCAGCATGGGTGCGAGCTTCCTCGTCCAGCATTGTGGAGCGGCCGATACGCCGACCGAAATGTGCGTTCAATACGGCGGCAGAGAGATCTGTGACGCTGGGTCACAAGCGTGCTAGGCCGCGTGGCGCCGTAGGAACTCCGTCATCTCGTCCAGCACCGGCGCACGGCCCCGGAGCGGCCGCGACAGGGCCAGGACCATGCTGATGTGGTCTACCTGCGGATAGTGCCGCTCCTCGACCTCCACCCCGGCCGAACGCAGCGCGCGGGCCAGGGCCACGGTGTTCTTCGGCCACACCATGTCGTCAGAATCGCCGGTGGCCAGGAAGGCGGGCGGAGAGGCGGCGGTCACATAGGCGGCGGGCTGGGTGCCCGGCAGGTCTGCGGTGTCGCCGAAAATTCGGTGGGTGATGTTGCCTTGCAGCGGCAGGAAATCATAGGGCCCAGAGAGCCCCGCCAGCGCCCTGACCCGCGCGGGATCGACGCCGGCCGCCCTCAGGTAGCGACCATCCAGCGCCAGCATGGCGGCATTGTAGGCGCCGGCCGAATGGCCCGCGAGCACGATGCGGGTCGGGTCGCCGCCGAACCGGGCGGCGTTGTCGGCGGCCCAGCGGACGGCCAGCGCACTGTCGTCCAGGAACGCCGGGTACTTGACCTCGGGATAAAGGCGGTAGTCGGCGA
Source organism: Phenylobacterium deserti (assembly GCA_943332615.1). Taxonomy (GTDB): domain Bacteria; phylum Pseudomonadota; class Alphaproteobacteria; order Caulobacterales; family Caulobacteraceae; genus Phenylobacterium; species Phenylobacterium deserti_C. The sequence continues at coordinate 37,439 of CALQQB010000015.1, read as the reverse complement.
TGACGGTGACGAAGCCGCGGGAGGCCAGGGCGCGCCCGACCCAGTTATAGTCCTGCCGGCGACCGGAATCCCACGATCCCCCATAGAAGAACACCGCCAGCGGCGCCTCGCCCTTCGCGCCGCGCGGCGCATAGACGTCCAGCCGCTGGCGGGGATTGGGGCCATAGGCCTCGCCCCTGGCGACCACGGTGGCAGGGTCCTTCGGCGACAGGGTCGCGAACATGGTCAGGGGTGAGCACGCACTGGCAAGCGCGGCGCCCAGGCCCGCGAGCGTCAGGCGCTTGGTGACGGTGATTGGCATCGGGCTCCAATTACGAACGCAGGGCGGTGGGCGCAACCTTCCGGGCGCTCGATAGGTCCCCGAATGGTCTACGTCCGCCCCGGCTGGACGGATGTTTGGCGCCTGAATCCCTTGACCCGCCCCGTCCGCCCGTCTTTCGTGGGTGAACAACGGTAAGGGAGATGCGCGATGGATGGGGCTCAAGCGCCGTCAGGCTTCAAGGCGGATGCACTCGGCCAAGTGCCGGGCGCCTTGCAGGAACTGATTAACACCGGCGTGCTGTCCGGCGCGGTCACTTTGGTCTGGCGCAAGGGCGAGGTGGCGCAACTCAACACCCTGGGCCAGCGCGACGTGGCCAAGAGCCTGCCCATGGAGCGCGACACGCTCTTCCGCATCGCCTCGATGACCAAGCCGGTGACCTCTGTCGCCATCATGATGCTGGTCGAGGAAGGCAAGCTGAAGCTGGACGATCCGGTGACCAGATGGATTCCGGAACTTTCAGGGATGCTGGTCCTGCAGGAGGCCGCCGGCTCCCTGGACAAGACGAAGTCCGCGGTGCGCGACATCACTGTCGAGGACCTGATGACCCACCGCGCGGGTCTCGCCTATGGGTTCACGTCCATGGGCCCGATCGCCTATGCCCATGAGAACAAGCTGGGCTCGGCGCTGGCCAATCCGATGACGCCCGACCAATGGCTGAAGGCGCTGGGCGAACTGCCGCTGAGCTATGAGCCCGGCGAGCGGTTCCACTACAGCCACGCCACTGACGTCCTAGGCTTCCTGGTCGCCCGGATAGAGGGCAAGCCGCTGGGCCAGGTGCTGAGCGAGCGCATCTTCGGTCCCCTCGGCATGAAAGATACCGCGTTCTGGCTCCCGCCGGAGAAGCGCGCGCGCCTGGCGCGCCTGTATCAGGTCGGTCCCGAGGGCAGTCCGCTGAAGGACGTCTCCCTGCCGGAAAACGACACGCCCCCGGCCTTTGAAGGCGGCGGTGGCGGCCTGATCTCCTGCGCCGACGACTACCTGACCTTCGCCCGAATGCTGCTGGGACGCGGCGAGGTCGGCGGCGTGCGCCTGCTGAAGTCCGAGACGGTCGATGCGATGATGCACAACCGGCTCTCCGAGGAGCAGCGGGGCCATGGCTTCATGGGCATGCCGTTCTGGCTGAGCCAGGGCTTCGGCCTCGGGCTGTCGATGATCCTGGATGCCGAGAAGCACGAGTGGATGGGCGCCGGCGCGGCGGGCGCCTTCGGCTGGCCAGGCGCCTTCGGGACCTGGTGGCAGGCTGACCCCGCCAACGACATGATCCTGATCTACCTGATCCAGGACTCCATGCCGCTCGGCCCCGAAGCCGTCACCGCCATGCAGGGCCAGCGCCCCACCGCCCGCATCGGAGGGCCGGTCTTCCAGAAGATGGTCTACGCCGCGCTGGGGTAGGGACAGGCACGGCGCTCACCCGGCAACGCCGCGCTGCCGCTTGCTCCAGGCTACCCGTTGCGCGGGGCAACGCAGATGGCGCGGTCGCCCACCTTGTCGCCCACGAGGCTGCCGTCTTTCATGCCCAGGCGACGGGCGATGTCGAGCGCCCGGCTCTCCGGCGGCGGCGTCTGGCCCTTGGCGCAGATCGCGACCTCCAGGCGTTGGCCACCGTTGGGGCAGGTGCAGATGTACTCCCGGGAATCCAGCCGGCTGGCGGGCACATCACAGACCGGCGGGATGAGTTGGCCGCTCACTTCGATGCACTGGATGGTCTTGGTCGGTGGATTGGCGCCGAGCGGCTGGGCGACGGCGGTCGTGGCGCCAAGGACTATGGCGAGGCCGAGGATCTGAAGTCGCATGGGGGATGCTCCGTTCACCTGGAAGGTTACGCCACTCCGCCGGCTCCGGCTTCCCCAAACCCGAGAAGCCGACCAGCCGGGGCCTGTCCTGGGCAGAGTGGCTGCCGTACTCGCCAAGACGTGCAATTGATTTACCACGTCTTTCAGGCGTGAATTAACCGCCGTTGGAGCAGGCTGGGTGACATGGACCCAATTGCCACCGCCCGATACGGCCTGATGGCGGCCTCACAACGCTTCGAAGCCTCCGCGACCCAGATCGCTCAGGGGAGCGCCGGCGACGCCGGCGACCTCGCTGAAGGGATCGTCGGCCTCACCGAGGCCAAGACCGCCTTCAAGGCCAACGCCATGGTCATCCGGTTCGCCGAGGACATGTGGGACAGCCTGCTCTCCATCCAGTCGTCCGGCCGAAAATGACCCACGCCCTGCCCGGCGCCGCACCGTCCCTTCAATCGACCCCGAGCGCCCTGGTCCGTTACTGCGGTTTCAGCATCGCCCCAGTCCGGTTGCCCGTCGCGGCCAGGCTGACGCTCCAGCGCCGATACGCCGCCGGGGCCGCACTCCGCACCGGAATCCGGGCCTGAATTCGGGCCTGAATTCGGGCCTGAATTCGGGCCACACATCCGGAATGAAAAAGGGGAGCCTCGCGGCTCCCCTCTGCACATCCGGCATGGCCGGCAAGTGTTACTTCTCGGTGGCGTCCGATCCATCCTTCGGCGCACCGGTGCCCGACGAGCCCATAAACAGCTTCTTGCCATCCGGGAAGGTCACGTCACGACCGTTGGCCTTACAGGCCGGACGGCAGAGGCGGTCCTTGGATTGATAGCCGCGGACGATGATTTCCTGGCCGGCCTTCAGTGAGTTCCGGTCGATGCCCGAGCGCAACAGGGTGTTGGGGGTGCCGCCCTCCACCATCCATGCGGTGGTCGTGCCGTCAGGGTTGACGTTGGCGACGTGAACCCAGGCGTGCGGGTTGATCCACTCCACGCGGGTCACCTTGCCGCGCAGCAACACCGGGGCCTTGCCGTCGAATTCGGCGGCGAAGGCGTGGTGGGCCAGGGCGGCGCCGCCGGCCACGGCGAGGCTCAACGCCGCGCCGAGAGCCCCGGCAATCATCAGGTTTTTCTTGTTCATCTCGCGCCTCCAAACGCCGGATGCTGACTTCGATCACGCCGTACCACGGCGAATGGGAATACTACTTGAGTGGCTCTTTGCGCAGGTCACCGTACATCAGTTCCTCGACGAACTCGACGCACTTGAACTGGTTCAGACGCGCGTCTTCGCCGACGTGCTTGTAGAGATTGAAACTCATCTTCCAGGGCTTCGTATAGACGTTCGGGTCGGTGATCGTCGCCTCGTAGCGGACCACGCCCGCCGCCGTCGGCGTCCAGCGCTCCACGACCGTCATCTGGTCGGAGTGGAAGTTTCCGGCGCGGTCCAGCCAGCTGCGGTCGCTCATGCCCGTGACCGTAACCACCAGGGTGTCGCCGTCCCACTTGGCCACCGACTGGCCCATCCAGCTATCGACCGGGGCCGGGCCCGGATCGGTGAACAGCACGTTGCGCACGGCGCCCGCGTATTCGTAGGCGATGATCATAGACTTCTCAGACTGGAAGACCTGGAAGGGCAGATGCATGTAATTCGCGCGCGGCACGCCCGGCAGGTAGCACTTCACCTCGGGGTCGAGGTTCAGGTAGTCGGCCCGGTTCGCGTCGCGCTGCTTCTTGGCGTCAGCCGTGTAGGGAATCTCGCCGCCTTCGACGATGCCCAGGCCGGCCGGAACCGCACCCACGGCGCCCAGGGCCACGACCGCCTTGGCCGGCACCGGGACGAACGGGCCGGGGCGAAGCTGCAGGGCCGCGCGCGCCGCGTGGGGCTCGATGTCCCAGTTGGCGGAATTCATCACCTGCCAGACGCCGTTGAGGTCGGGGTGCTTGCCGTCGGGGCCGCGGGCCGCCCGATAGGACGACGCCGCAGCCTTGGCGGGCGTCGCCTTCGCGGCAGGCTTCATCTGCGCCATAGCCGGGCCGGCCACCGCGAGGCTGGCCACAGCCAGGGCCGCCACAATCCTGATCATGCTCTCATTCCCCCAACGCGCCCGCCTGGATTCGGCGAGGCCTTAATTGCCAGCAAGCCTAAACAACGTTCATGCGGAGCGCCAGACATGCCTCGGCATTTTGAAAAACTGATGGGCTGAGGTAAGTCGCCTATCATGACGCTGCGCCCGCTATTCGTCACGCCTATCTACGAAGCCAGCCTTACACCGGACCGTAGCTTCGAAAATTTCAATGCCGAGATTTTCACCGCCTGCCAAGGCCTTGCCGATGAGGACAAGGCAGGGCGCGCCTGGTGCCGCGCCAACCGCTATGGCGGCTACACATCCTATGCCTCCCTGGACGATCTGCCCCGGCGCATGAGCGTGTTCGGCGAGTTGAAGGTCAAGCTCGACCGCCACGCCAAGGCCTTCGCTGCTGACCTTGCACTGGACCTTGGCGGCGGGCGACTGCGGCTGGACAGCCTATGGGTCAACATCCTGAAGCCCGGCGCGGCCCACTCCGGCCACATCCACCCGCACAGCGTCATCTCCGGCACCTACTATGTGGCCACCCCGCCGGGCGCGAGCGCGCTGAAGCTGGAGGACCCGCGGCTGCCGATGATGATGGCCGCACCGCCGCGCCGCCCTGACGCGCCGGAGAGCGCCCAGACCTTCGTCTACCTGCAGCCTGCGGCCGGAACCCTCTATCTCTGGGAATCGTGGCTTCGCCACGAGGTGCCCGCCAACGGCGCGAAGACCGAGCGGGTGAGCGTGAGTTTCAACTACGGCTGGCGTTAGCGGCGAAGGACGCGGCGTTGTCCCGCTTGGCATGGACGAGATCGCAACCCAGTCGGAAACCGCCTTCACACCCCTCACGGCGCGCGCGGTTCTCGTTGGTGAGAGGATCGACACCGCCGGGCTCGAGCGCAGTGACGCGCTTTCCACGGCGCCGCTCGCATTCCGGGTCGGCGAGCAGGTGCGCATCGCCGGCCGGTCGCCAGCCCGCCTGCTCGCCGTCGCCTTCGTCCTGGCCCGCAGCGTCGTGCCGGCCCACCACGAGCATCAGGTCGCCGAGGTACTGGAGACGATCGAACCCTGGGCCAGCGACCTGGCCCGAAATGGTCGGCGGCGGGGCGGCCGACGCGCTGTGATCCGCCTGATCGGTTCGGCCCTGCTCGTTGAGCATCAAGTCAGCGGCCGCTTCACCATCGGCGAAAAGCCGGACCTGCTGTGGGATCGGCCGGACTTGGAACGGCTCTACGCCCGGCTGGAGACCGATCTCATTGACACCGAGCGGTCGCTGCGGCTCGAGGCGGTGGTCGTCGCGCTGATCCTGGCGGAACTGGCACTCGGCATTCTGGAGATGGTCCGCGGCTGACAGCGCCCCCTTCGGAACCCGGCCCCCGAAAGACTCAGCGGTCCGCGATCAGCTGCGGCGGCGCAAACCGGGTCCCGAAGAAGTCGCCCTTGTTCCACAGCGGACGCGTCTCGCCATCGGCCAGTTCACGGGTGATTTCGTAGTTGAGTTTCGCGAACTTGGCGCCCGCAGCATAGTCGATCGGCTGGGCGAGGTCGTCGCAGGGGCGATGATAGCAGCCGGCCAGGAAGTTGCGGAACTTCGCCTCGCCGCCGTTCTGGAAGCCGGTGATCAGGTACACTGCCGGGATGCCCATCTCCACGAACCGGTAGTGGTCGGAGCGTGTGAAGATGCCCTCCTCCGGGATCGGGTCGGGGGATAGCGCGACGCCCATCCGCGCGGCGGCCCGGCTCACCGCCGGCCCCATACCGGAACGGTCCGCCCCGAAGGCCACGACGTCGGTGAAGTCGTAGAGCAGGATCGGCATGTCGAGATCGACGTTGGCCACGATCGGCCGAGGCCCCAGGGTCGGATTGCGGGTGAAGTATTCGGCGCCCAGCAGGCCCTTCTCCTCGCCGGTGACGGTCAGAAACAGGATCGAACGGCGCGGGCGCTGGCCGCTTTCCACGAAGGCGCGCGCCACCTCCAGCGTGGTGGCGACGCCAGCGGCGTTGTCGAGGGCCCCGTTGTTGATCTCGTCGCCCTTCACCGGTGGGGTGATCCCGATGTGATCCAGGTGGGCCGACAGCACCACCACCTCGTTTTTCAGCCTCGGGTCCGAGCCTTCCAGCAGGCCGGCGACATTCTCGCTCTCGATAACCTGGCTCTCGGTGTGCAGCGTCACATCCAACGATGTGGCGAGCGCGAAGCGTGGCGGGTTGGCCTTGGGCGTCTCGGCGGCCTCCGCCACCTTGTCATAGGAAACCTTGGCGCCCGCGAAGAGCTTAGCCGCGCCCTGGATGCTGACCATGGCCAGCTGCGGGGTGTCCGGAGCCACGTCGTTGGGGGCGCCGTCGGCCTTGCGCCAGGTCATGGCCCAGCTCTGCCAGGTGCGCTTACCCTCGGCGAACGGCCGGCGCTGCTCGTCGCGCGGCAGGTATAGCGAGATCATCCCGACCGCGCCGTGCGCCGCCGCCTGCGCCCGCTTGGTGCGGCCGTTGGCGTAATAGGCCCGCTCCTCGGTCTGAAAGCTGGCTGGCGCGCCGTTCAGCACCACCACGATCTTGCCAGCCACATTCAGGCCCCTGTAGTCGTCACGCCCGCGCTCCGGGGCGACCAGGCCATAGCCCACGAACACCATCGGGGCCGCGACATGGCGCGCGCTGGGCCCGACCGGACGGCCCACCATCACGTCCTCGCCGAACACCAGCGGGACCTCCCCCCCATCCTTGCCGCGCACCACGAAGCGGCCCTGGTCCATCGGGCGCGTCGCCAGCAGCGGCACCTTCTGGAAATAGGTCCCGTCCCCGCCCGCCGGCTTCAGCCCCAGCTGCGCGAACTGCGAGGCCACATAGTTGGCGGCGATGTCGAAGCCGGGAGACCCAGCCTCCCGCCCCCGCAGCAGATCGCTGGCCAGGAACGTCATGTGCGCCTTGACGTGGGCGGCGGAGACCGCGGCAGCCTCGTTCGGCTGGGCGTGCGCGCCGTCCCCGGGGATCGCCAGCGCCGCCGCGGCCAGCGCCAGGGCGGCGACGGCGGCCGCGGCCAGAACCTTGGCTCGACTCATGAGAACTCCCCGGACTTGCGCCCGGGGAGTCATAGATGCTTGCGTTGCGGAAGGTCAGCTTAAGCTTGCGTCATCCGCCGCCTCAGCTGTCCAGGAAGCTTCGCAGCTTCCGCGACCGTGACGGGTGCTTCAGCTTGCGCAGCGCCTTGGCTTCGATCTGGCGGATCCGTTCGCGGGTGACGCTGAACTGCTGGCCCACCTCTTCCAGGGTGTGGTCGGTGTTCATGCCGATGCCGAAGCGCATGCGCAGCACCCGCTCCTCGCGCGGTGTCAGCGACGCCAGCACCCGGGTCGTGGTCTCGCGCAGGTTGCTCTGGATCGCCGCGTCGATCGGCAGGATGGCGTTCTTGTCCTCGATGAAGTCGCCCAGGTGGCTGTCTTCCTCGTCGCCGATCGGGGTCTCGAGGCTGATCGGCTCCTTGGCGATCTTCAGGACCTTGCGCACCTTCTCCAGCGGCATGGCCAGCTTCTCGGCCAGTTCTTCCGGGGTCGGCTCGCGACCGATCTCGTGCAGCATCTGGCGGCTGGTGCGGACGATCTTGTTGATCGTCTCGATCATATGCACCGGGATGCGGATGGTCCGGGCCTGGTCGGCGATCGAGCGGGTGATCGCCTGGCGGATCCACCAGGTTGCGTAGGTCGAGAACTTATAGCCGCGACGGTATTCGAACTTATCCACCGCCTTCATCAGGCCGATGTTGCCCTCCTGGATCAGGTCCAGGAACTGCAGGCCGCGGTTGGTGTACTTCTTGGCGATGGAGATCACGAGGCGCAGGTTGGCCTCGACCATTTCCTTCTTTGCCTGCCGGGCCTCGCGCTCGCCCTTCTGCACGGTCTGGACGATGCGGCGGTAGTCGTCGATCGGCACGCCGGTCTCGGTGGCCAGGGCCGCGATCTCGGTGCGGATGTCGCCGATCTGGCCGGCGTCGTTCTCGGCGAACTTGGTCCAGCGCACGCCCATGGTCTTCACCTGGGTCGACCAGTCGGGCCGCATTTCCTGGCCGAAGTAGGCCTTCAGGAACTCGGCCCGGCTGATGCCATAGCTGTCGGCCAGGCGCAGCAGCCGGCCTTCCAGCACCATCAACCGCTTGTTGATCGCATAGAGCTGTTCGACCAGCGCCTCGATCCGGTTGTTGTTCAGCTTCAGGGTCTTAAGGTGCAGCACGATGGCGCCGGCGGCGGTCTGGTAGGCCGTGCGCTCCTTGGCGCTCAGGTCCTCGCCCTTCAGCTTGGCTGCGACCAGCTTCTCCTGCAGCAGGCGGAAGCCTTCGAACTCGGCGGCGATGGCGTCCAGGGTCACCATGACGCCTTCGCGCAGTTCGCTTTCCATCGCGCTGATGGTCGGGCCCGCGCCGTCGTCGAAGTCGTCGTCGTCGTCGCTCTCGCTCTTGGCTATGGCCTCGCCGTCGGCGTTCAGTTCAGGCTCGGCTTCCTCGACCACCGGCGGCGGATTGGCGGCGGCGATGGCTTCCAGTTCGGCGGCGGCGGCGGCGTTGATGCCGCCGTAGGTCTGCTCCAGGTCGATGACCTCGCGCAGCAGGATGCGCCCGCCCTCCAGTTCCTCGCGCCAGACCATGATGGCCTCGAAGGTCAGCGCGCTTTCGCACAGGCCCCGGATCATGGTGTCGCGGCCGGCCTCGATGCGCTTGGCGATGGCGATTTCGCCTTCGCGCGACAGCAACTCCACCGAGCCCATCTCGCGCAGGTACATCCGTACCGGATCGTCCGTGCGGTCGTAGGCGGCTTCCTTGGTGGTCTCGACGACGGCGCTCTCTTCGCGCACCGCCACTTCGCCGCCCTCGGCGTCGTCCTCACTCTCGACAACGTTGACGCCCATCTCCGACAGCATCGCCAGCGTGTCTTCGATCTGCTCGGAAGTGACCTCCTCGGACGGCAGGACCTTGTTCAGCTCATCCATGGTGACGTAGCCGCGGGTCTTGGCCGCCTTGATGAATTTCTTGACCGCGGCATCGGTCAGGTCGAGCAGCGGCCCGTCGTTTCCGCTGGCGTTCGTGGTCTCGGGAGCTTCGGCTTCAGCCGTATTCGTGCTCATCCAAAATCTCCATTTGCGGACCAGACCCCTTCGCCAAGGGCCCGGACGCTAGATGATGTGGCCGGCGGATGGACCAGAGGGGCCGCGACAATACGACCCGCCACCCGCCAATTCGTATCCATTCAGAATTCGCGAAATCCGACGTCACGCGCGCAGTCGTCCGAACGCCGCCCCGACCCGTTGGCCGAAAACAGCGAGGCAGCACTGCGGCCGCCGGGATCACCGCACCTCGAGGGAGACATCATCATCCGCGTAGGGGGCGCGTCCGCATTGCGCGACGGCCCGGCGATGTCTGTCATAGGTGCGCTAAATCCGCAGAGTTGCAGATGGCGTGGGGAGGGCGCGATGTCAAGGTCGTGACACAATTGCGCGGCCTTTGAAGCCAACCAGCGCGTCCTCCCCTCAGTGCGGCAGCACCGGCGCCATGGCGGCCTCAGGGTTGGACCAGTCGCTGTTGAGCAGCTTGCGCAGGTGGTCGCGCTCGGACTTCAGGCTGTTGAGGGTGGTGGAGTCGCCGTCGCGCGCCAGGTCCTGCACGGCGACGGTGACGGCGCGCTCCAGGCTCTCCAGTTCCAGCATCAGGTCGAAGGCCTGGCGCCAGAGGTCGCGGGTGCGTTCGCGGGCCGCCGTGGGGTCGAGAAAGGGGGCGCTGACCCCGGCGCGGCTGGCGTCACGTTCCAGTCGCGCCAGATCGTCCGGGCCGAAGCCCCTGGCCTGCAGGCGGCGCAGCGCGGCGTCGAATTCCAGGTGCTCGGCCTCGTAGCGCAGGGCCACCAGTTCGTGCGCCAACCCGTCCAGCCGCGCATCGCCGAAGCCGTGGGAGCCGACCCGCTCGATGGCGTCGTCCAGCACGCCCGGATCGTGGACGGCGGCGACCGCCAGGGCGGCCGACAGCGCCTTGGGCGCGTGGCGCATGCGCTCGGCGGCGTCCTTGGCCTCCGGCGTGGCGCCGGTCAGGGCCGCCTTGCGCTTGGCCCAGCCGTGGTTGGCCAGGGCGCGACCCGCCGCGCCGGGGGAATAGACCGGCTGCTCGCGGCGCGGTGACAATTCCTCGAACCGGCCCAGCAGGTCTTCCTTGTAGGCGCCCGCCAGGTCCGGGTCGGCGATGGTGGCGGCCAGCTTGCGCAGGCGCACCTTCAGCGCGGTCTTGCGCTCCGGCGTGTCCAGCGGCTCGGCGTCGCGCTCGCGGATAAACAGGGCCTCGGCAAAGGGCGTGGTGCGGCTGAGTTGCGCCTTCAGCGCCGGCGCGCCCTGCTCGCGCAGCACCTCGTCGGGGTCCTTGCCGCCCTCGACGATCGCGAACTGGAAACTGCGCCCGGCGCGCAGCAGCGGCAGCGCCCGGTCCATCGACCGCGCCGCCGCCTGCCGCCCGGCCCGGTCGCCGTCGAAGCAGAGGGTCGGCTCCGGATGATGGCGCCACAGCACCTCCATCTGCTCTTCGCCCAGGGCCGTGCCCATGGCGGCCACGGCCGGGACCCCGGCCCGGTGGCAGGCGATGACGTCCATGTAGCCCTCGACCACCACAAGCGGCGGCGTCTCGGCGCCGGATGCGGCGGCGATGATCTTGCGGGCCTCCGACAGGCCGTAGAGCTGGTGGCCCTTGTGGAAGACCGGCGTCTCCGGGCCGTTCAGGTATTTGGCGCGGGCCTGCGGGTCCATCGCCCGGCCGCCGAACGAGATCACCCGGCCCCGGGCGTCGAGGATCGGAAAGATGATCCGGTCGCGGAACCGGTCGTAGGGCTGCCCGCCATCCTCAGGCGCGATCAGCAGCCCGGCCTCGATCAGTTCGCCCGGCCGGGCGCCCTTGGCGACCAGATAGTCCTTCAGCGCGGTGCGGCTGGACGGCGAGAACCCCAGCCGGAAGCGGCCCCACTCGCTGTCCGGCAGGCCCCGCGTCGCCAGATAGGCCCGCGCCTCGCGCCCGGCCGGCCGCTTCAGCTCGCCCTCGAACCATTGGGCGGCCAGCTCCAGCCATTCGGCCAGGCCCTGGCGGACCTTCTCCTGCTCGGCGCCGCGCGGATCGACCTCCGGCAGCGCCACCCCGGCCTCGCCCGCCAGCCGCTCGACGGCCTCGGCGAACGACAGCCGCTCGGTCTCCTGCAGGAAGGTGATCAGGTCGCCGTTCTTGCCGGACGAGAAGTCGAAGAACTGGCCCTTGTCGTCGTTCACATAGAACGAGGGCGTCTTCTCCTTGTTGAACGGCGACAGGCCCACATACTCGCGGCCCTGCTTGCGCAGCTTCACGGTGCGGCCGATCACGTCGGACGGCCGAAGCCGCGACTTGATCTCCTCCAGAAAACGCTCGTCGAACCGACCCACCATCGCTCACACCGGTAGCACCGACAGCGCCGCCAAACCTGTGGATGACTGCCGAACCTGTGGATGACTGGCCGCGACGCCAAATGCGGACGCCGGCCGCCCTACGCCGCGGTGGCCCTCGGGACAGCGGGGGCGACCCTGCGGGGCTCGGCCTGGGTGATGCAACCGTACCAGCCGAGACCCTTGTAGGTCTCGTAGCCAGGCGTCAGCGCGTAGCCGACGGTGGCGCCACGGTCGGCGTAGCTGCCCATCGCGCTGGCGTCGGCCGGAAGCTTGAAAACCTCCACCAGTTCGCCCTTGCGGTCCGACGACGCCAGCACCCGGCCCGAGCTGTCCAGCAGCATGACCCGCGAGCGGCTGCGCTCGTCCTGGGTCAGGCGCACGCCGTCCACCACCGCGCGGGCCTGGGGCCGCCAGTCGAAGTGGATGCCCAGCACGCCCAGCACCTCGCCCTTCGCCGACCCACCCGCCCGGATCGCCGCGGCATAGGTGGCCACCGGCGCATCATTGAGGGCTACGACGCCGCCAGCATGGCCACCCCATTCGCCAGCATGGCGGCCGCCATTGGGTCGCCGGCGCCTCTACCCCCCGTAACTCACCGCCATCCCCGCCCGCACGTCCTGCTGCACGCCGTACTGCGGGAACGGATAGCGGAACCCGTTCTTGCTGAGCGCCCGCATCCCCGTGATGGCTTTCACCAGGTACTCCGGCGGCAGGGCCATCAGCATCTCGTCGTCCAGCACCCCACCGTAGCGGCGCTCGGCGAAGCAGGGGATGGAGAGGCTGGGTTCGCGCCGGGTCAGGGCCCGGCCCCAGCTGTCGGCGCAGGCGCTTTCGCCGACCACGCCCCAGTCGAACTTCTTGTAGCCAGACCACTGCAGCCCATTAATGAAATAGATCATCGCCCCGGGCGTCGCGTAGAACAGCGCGATATCGGGATCGACCAGCTTGCCCGCCGCCAAGGGGCCGATGGCCAGCGCGTCATACTGGCCGTCCGGCACGCAGTGCATAGCCGCCTGGTGGGCCGACGCGTCCTCCACCGTCTCGAACCAGACCCCGGTCATGTGGCGGCCGGACTTCCAGTCGTCGGTCTTGGCCGCGCCCAGCCCCACCACCGCCCGGCACTGGGCGCCGACCAGGTCCTCGGAGGTCACCCCCACCGTCCAGCCCAGCCGCGAGGCCTGGCCGACCAGCTGGTCCAGGGTGTGGACCGCCGTGGGCCGGCGGATGCGCGGGATCGCCTCCATCTCGGCGCGGTCGGCGTAGAGCTTCATGCCGAACGGTATGGAGCGCAGCTTCAACAACTGCTGCAGGTCGCCCACGATGGTGGGCCAATCCAGGTCGATGGGAGCCAAGTCCATGGCGCGTCCTCCAGAGGGGCCCCCACGCTGGAACCTGCCGCCGCAGTGCGCAAGGGTGCGCGAAGCTCGAGTCAGGACTTGATGATTTGGACCGGACGGGCGCGGAACAACGCGTAGGCCAGCAGCGCGGCGTTGCCGAAGATGATCAGGGCGGCATAGGGCCCCGCGGTGAGCGGGCTTAGGCCGGTGATCTGCGGGAAGGCCAGGATGTAGCCCACATCGCCCAGCAGGCCCGGCAGCGCCATGATCGCCGCCACCGTCACGGCGTCCTTCGCCGCGGCCTTGCGCCAGTCCATCGTCGCCTTCAGCAGGAAGCAGACGCTGGCGGCGATCCCGACGGCCGACGCCAGCAGGATCCAGGGGCCACTTTCGAACATCAGCTTGCCCCCGAAGCGGAACATTACCGCCCCCGACAGCCAGACGCCGAACCCGAGGGCGGCGTAGAGCGTTGTCTCTCGTGGCGTCATCGAATCCCCCGGCCAGCTGGTCTGGCGATGAGCCTACTCCCGTGTGGCGGACACTGAAATCCGCGACCGGTTTTGCTTTCGCTCAAGGCGTGGTCGCCATCGCCGCGCGCAATGGACGCCGAAACGTCCGACACCGAAGGAGTCGCCAATGCTGCTACCCATCCATGCCACCGTGGCGGTGATCGACGGCGAACACCTGCACCTGTTCCAGAACGGGGGTCACGAAGGCGCGCTGTCGCTGACCGCGCAGCCTAACCCGCATATCGAGACAGCCAATGCCGGCTCCGGTGGTCGGCACGTCTCCGGTTCGGCCAATCCAGACGGCCATCACCAGACCGAGGACGGGTTCGCCGCCGGCGCAGCAGCCTGGCTGAACCGGGAGGTGCTGGAGGGCAGGATACGGTCGCTGATGGTGATCGCCGCGCCCAAGACCCTGGGTGAACTACGGCGACACTATCACAAGGGCCTGGAAGCGGTGCTGGTGGGCGAACTGGCCAAGGATCTGATCGGTCGGCCGGCGGCCGATGTCGAGGCCGCCGTCGCCCACGCCTGACGTCGTCCAGGCCTGAAACGGCTGAAGATCAGGTCTGTTCGGAGCGGGTCGGCGTGACCCGGCCGTCATCGAGATCATACCGGGCCGCCACGATTTTCAGTTTTCCGCTCAGAACGCGAGCGCGCAGCGGCGGCGAGCCGGCAAAGATTTCGGCTGCGGCATGAGCGGCGTTCAGTGAGACCGCGGCGTCAAGCCGGTCGGTCCCGCTGGCTCCCGCGGCCTTCACGGATGGGGCGATGAACGCAGCCAGCGCGCCGATCTTTGTGTCAGCGTCCTCTTCGGAACCATGGCCGTCGAGGGCGTCGATCGTCGCCTTGACCGCACCGCAGCGTTCATGACCCAGGGCCATGATCAGCGTCGAGCCCAGGTGGATCACCGAATATTCGATCGACGCCAGCACGGCGTCATCGACCACATTGCCCGCGACGCGGACGACGAACAGGTCGCCCAGGCCCTGGTCAAAGATCAGTTCCGGCGCCACGCGGCTGTCGGCACAGGCCAGAATAGTGGCGAAGGGTGCCTGGCGGGTCGCCAAGGTCATGCGCCGTTGCGCATCCTGATGGCTATGGGTCGCCCGGCCGGCGGCGTAGCGCGCATTTCCATCGACCAGCCGGGCCATGGCCGCCTCTGGTGTGACGCCGGCGGCGACTTCGGCATGGGCGGCGTCTTCAGCGAGGGCCCGCGGTGCAATCAGCAGACCGCCGGCCGCGACGATCAGGCGGCGCCGAGACAGGATTGAGGAAACAGATGCCACTTCGAGAATCTCCTGCGCAACCTCGACGCTGGTGACGACAGTCTTACATGCCGACAACGACGACCAAGCCCTGTTCAAATGCACATTATCGTCGTTCACTGTGGCCTATCTGGACTCGGAAGGAAACGGCCATGGCGGCGGACGGCAATGTGACGGGCATAACCCGGGAATCCGCGCGTGCGGAGGCCTACCGCCTTCCCATCGAGAAGCTGAACCCGGCCCAGCCGGAGCTTTTCCAGGCCGACGCCATGTGGCCGATCTTCGAGCGCCTGCGCGCCGAGGATCCGATCCACTACTTCGAAGAACACGAGTTCGGGCCGTACTGGTCGATCACCAAATACAACGACATCATGGCCATCGACACCGACCACGGCCGGTTCTCCAGCGACTTCATGAAGGGCGGCATCACCATCGCCGGCGGCCAGTCCAACATGGACCCGCTGCCGATGTTCATCGCCATGGACCCGCCCAAACACGACGTGCAGCGCAAGGCCGTCACCCCGGCGGTGTCGCCGCACGCCCTGCTGGCGATGGGCCCCGAGATCCGCGAGCGCGCCGCCGCGATCCTGGACTCCCTGCCGATCGGCGAGGTGTTCGACTGGGTCGATCTGGTGTCGAAGGAACTGACGGCCATGACCCTGGCCACCCTGTTCGACGCGCCGCAGGCCGACCGCCGCAAGATCACTCACTGGTCCGATGTCGTCACCACCGCGCCGGCGCCCGGCGCACTGGTGGAGACCCTCGAGCAGAAAATGGGGGTCTTCCAGGAGTACCACGCCTATTTCACCGGGCTCTGGAACCAGAAGGTCAACGCCCCGCCGGCCGGCGACCTGATCTCGATGCTGGCGCACAATCCGGACACCCGGAACATGGAGCCGCGCGAATATTTCGGGAACGTCGTGCTGCTGACCGTCGGCGGCAACGACACCACCCGTAACACCATCTCCGGGTCGATCCTGGCCTTGAACCAGAACCCCGACCAGTACGCGAAACTGCGCGCCGATCCCTCGCTGATCCCCTCGATGGTGAGCGAGACCATCCGCTGGCAGACGCCGCTCGCCCACATGCGCCGCACGGCGAACGAGGACGTGGAGATCGGCGGCAAGACCATCAGGAAGGGCGACAAGGTGGTCATGTGGTACGTGTCGGGCAACCGCGACGAGACTGTGATCGAGCGGCCCAACGACTACATCATCGACCGCGAGCGGCCCCGGCAGCACATCTCCTTCGGCTTCGGCATCCACCGCTGCGTTGGCAACCGCCTGGCCGAGTTGCAGCTGACCATCATCTGGGAAGAGATTCTCAAGCGCTTCCCGGTTATCGAGCTGGCCGGTGAGCCCAAGCGGGTGCTGTCTACCTTCGTAAAGGGCTATGAGACGATGCCGGTGATGATCCCCCGCAGAAACTAGGGGGACACGAACAACGGCCAAGACGCCTGGGGAGGCTCGATATGCGTGCGATCGTACTGGGGTTTGCGCTGGCGGCTCTGGCGGGGAGCTCGCTCTCCGCACCTGTGTGGAAAGCGCCCCGCAACACCATGGGACAGCCGGACCTCGAGGGATCGTGGACCAACGCCACCATGACCCCCCAGACCCGGCCGACCCAATACGGCGCCCGGCGCGCCATGACGCCGGACGAGGTCACGAAGATTGAGGGCGCCGCCGAGGCCCAGATCTCCCGCGGCAACCAGAAGACCGACCCCAACGCGCCGACCGTCACCGACGGCAGCGTCGGCGGCTACAATCGTGGCTTCCTGGACCCCGGCATCCGCGTGATGCGGGTGGGCGGCGAGGCGCGGACCAGCCTGATCACCACCGCCGATGGCCAGGTCCCGCCGCCCCGCGCCGGCTCCAAGGTCTCGGCCGCCCAGATGCGCAGCTTCTCCGGCTCGCCGTACTTCATCGACCAGTACGGTTCGGCCGCCCTGTTCGGCGAGGACCAGCAGACCGCTCGCCGCTACAACAATCCCGAAGAGATGAGCCTGGCCGACCGCTGCCTGACCAGCTTCGGCCGCAACGGCCCGCCGCCGATGATGCCGAACGGCTTCTACAACAACAACTACGTCATCCAGCAGTCGCCCGGCGCGGTGCTGATCGTCACCGAGATGGTCCATGACGGCCGCGTCGTGCGGCTCAACACCCGCCAGCACGCGCCGGCTGCTCTGCGCCCCTGGTTCGGCGACTCGGTGGGCTGGTACGAGGGGGATACGTTGGTGGTCGAGACCACCAACTTCCCGGAAGCCCAGGCCTTCTTCGGCAGTTGGGAGACCCTGAAGGTCACCGAGCGGTTCACCCGGGTGGCCAAGGGGCGGCTGCGCTACCAGTTCACCGTCGAGGATTCCGCGGTCTGGGAGACGCCCTGGGGTGGCGAGTACGAATTCGCGGCTCTCGGGGGGCTCGTCTACGAGTACGCCTGCCACGAAGGCAACTACGCCATGCCTGGCATCCTGGGCGGCAGCCGCGCCGCCGACCGCGCCGAGGCGGGCGGGGCAAAGGTTGGCTCGCAGCCCTAGGCGGCGGGTTCAATCGACCGCCATCCCCCATACAAACTCCGAGCGTTCCGGCGAAAGCCGGAAGCCAGATCTCAAGGCCGGCAGCTGGATTGGAGAGGCTCGGCGCTCTTCGAGCCGATCTCCCAGCCATCTCATCTGGATCCCGGCCTTCGCCGGGACGATCGGGAGGAGGGGGGCGAGGCGTCCCGCCCGCCTCAGTCCGGCCGGTTGCCCGCGACCACGCCCAGCCTCCAGCCAGCCTCCGCCGCCATGCGCTGGTAGAACTCCGGCTCATAAGCCTGCTCCGGGGCGGCGCGGACCATCTTGTCGAGGGCCTCGGCGTCGTCGCCGACCAGGATGCGCCAGCGGTCGGCCTTGACGCCGTCCAGGATCACCGTGGCGGCGGCGGCGGCGGTCATCGGCGCGTCGTCGTGGAAGCGGCGGGCCTGCTCGGTGACCATGGCCTGGATGGCTTCGTCGGGGATCGCCGACACATCCACCCCGGCCGACGCCATGCGCTTGCGGGCGCGGACGAGTTCCTCGGCCGACAGCGTGTCCTCGTCGGTGCCGGCGATGACCTTGCGCGAGTTGGCGGCGATCTCGGTGCCGATGTGGCCCGGCATCACCACCGAGCACTTGATGTGGGGCGCCGTCAGCCGCAGGTCGGTGACTAGGGCCTCGGTGAACCCCTTCACCGCGAACTTCGCCGCGGCATAGGCGGTGTGCGAGACGTTCGGCCCCAGGCTGGCCCAGAAGCCGTTGACCGAGGAGGTGTTGATGATGTGCCCCTCGTCGGCCTTCAGCATCGCCGGCAGGAAGGTGCGGACGCCGAAGTAGACCCCGCCCCAGCAGACGTTGAACGTCCGCTCCCACTCGGCCCGGTCGGTGTTGATCATCGAGCCCCCGCCGCCGATGCCGGCGTTGTTGAACAGCAGGTGCAGCCGGTCGATGTCATGGGCCTTCAGGGCCTCGTCGCGGAAGGCGATCAGCTGCGCCTCGTCCGACACGTCGGCCACATGGGCGGTGATCTTCGCGCCCTGCGGGATGCCGTCGGCGGTGGCGAGCGCGATGGTGCGCTCCATGTTCTTCTGGGAAACGTCGCACATGGCCACGCTGCAGCCCTCGGCGATCAGCTGGCGGGCGAGCTCACGGCCCATGCCCGTGCCCCCGCCGGTGACCACGGCAAATTTGCCGGCAAAGTCCTTCATGGCGCGTCCTTCCCTGTTCGTTGGCAACGACCCTAGCGCGGTGGGCGGCCTGGGGAAGCTGTCACGTCGCGTAAGCCAAGGCTTGAATTGGTGATGTAGTTGAGTATAACACCGTTGCAGCGCCAGTCTGGAGATGCGGCCGGCCACGGAGTTGGAATGTTGGGGCGGCTTGCAGATTCGGGGTCGCCTGCGACTCGGGCCACTTCGGCTTCCGAGTCTCAGCCTGCCGCCGCGCGAGTCGGAACGGACGATGGATCCAGAGTGGAACGACAGTCAGCCGATCTACCGACAGATCCACGATCGCGTGGTGGCGATGATCCTCGATGGCTTGCTGGCCGAGGGCGATCCGCTGCCCTCGGTGCGCAATGTAGCGACCGACTCGCGGGTCAATCCGCTGACCGTGCTGAAGGCCTACCAGCAGCTGGAGGCCGAGGGTCTGGTGGACAAGCGGCGCGGCCTGGGGATGTTCGTGAAACCCGATGCGCGCGTCCTGCTGCTGACCGGCGAGCGCCAGCGGTTTCTGACCGAACAGTGGCCGCAGATTCATGCGACGATCCTGCGGTTGGGTCTGGCCGGCGACCTGCTGGGGACCGCGGCCCCCAAGCGTGGGGAGGGCTGAGGCCATGGCGCCTGTCCTAGACGCCCGCAACCTGCGCCGCAGCTATGGCGCTACCGTCGCCCTGGACGGCATCGACCTCACCGTCGAGGCGGGCCGCATCGTCGGCCTGACGGCCCGAACGGCGCGGGCAAGAGCACCGCCCTGCAGGCCATCCTGGGCCTGACCCCGTTCGAGGGGCAGTTGAGGGTGCTGGGGCTGGACCCCTGGACCCAGCGCGACCGGCTGATGACCGAAGTCTGCTTCATCGCCGACGTGGCGGTGCTGCCGCGCTGGATGCGGGTGACCCCGGAAAAGGCCGCCGAGGCGCGGGCCCTGAAGCCACTTTCCGAGAGACAACTCTTCGGTCGCAGTCTGTTTATTTTCGACACCGTCGCGCGCGACCGCCTGGCCCTGCTTGGCGAGGTCCGCAACGCCGGCCTGGCCGATGTGTTCGTGGCCGTGGTGGGAGGTCTGACGTGAGCGACGTCACATCGCCATCCCGCATCCGGCCCTTCTACTGGTCGGTGCGCCGGGAGCTGTGGGAGCATCCCGCGATCTACATCGAGATGAACCACGACGTGCGGATCATTCGCCTGAGCGAGCGTGGCCACATCCCGGACGCCATGACCCCCTGGATGGGCGATTCCGTCGGCTGGTGGGAGGGCAACTACTCGCTCCCAAACGCCCTGTCCGGTGCGCGCGCGGAGGAAGCGCGGACGTCCCCGGCGAAGCCCGCGCCGGCGGACGGCCACTGACCGCCACCCTGGCCGGCATTTCCGCAGTAGGCTGGAAACCAACGTGCGCGGGTAGGTGACTTCCCCGGAAGTTGAATGCGATAGTCATACCTCTTCGGAGGGGGCGGATGACGGCTGCGGGGGCAGTGACCGATAGGCGCGCGGCGCGGCACACCGGCGCGGGACCGCGTGGGTCGCGGCTGCGCTTCGCCCTGCTGGTGATCGCGATCCTCTGCGCCTTCTCCGCGCCGCTGTTCGTGGACGGCATCGACCGGAGCGCGCCAAGGCCCGTGGCCGGTCGGGTGGACTTCTCGGATTATGGGCGACTGACGGCGCCTGTCGAGCTGCGCGGCAAGTGGCGGCTGGTATGGCATAGCGGCGCCCCGGGACCGGCCGCAGGCACCGAACGCTTGCAGGTGGTGCCAGGCCGCTGGTCCGAAAAGCTCGCGCCGGGCGGGTCACTGCCCGACCAGGGCGCGGCCAGCTACCACCTGAGGGTGGAGGGCCTGACGCCGGGCCGCTACACCCTCTACGTACCGACCATCTATGCGGCCTCGCGAGTGATCCTGAATGGTCGGACGCTGTCCGAAGAGGGCGTTCCCGGGCCCACGGCGGCGACCACACAGGCCACGGTTCGATCTCACGACGTGGTCTTTGATGTTCCCGGCCGCACCCTCGACATCCAGATCGATGTCTCGGCTTTCCACCAGCGCGATAACGGCGTGGAGGGCACGCCGGTGCTGGGTCCAACCCGGGCGATGAACCGGTACATCGCGCTGCACTGGCTGCGGGGCCTGCTGTTGCTCGCCTCTTGCTTGCTGCTCGCGAGCTACGGGCTGGTGATCTACGTCTTCCGCCGGCAGGAACGCGGGTGGCTATGGTTCGCCATCGCGGCTTTGTCGATCACACCGGTGCTGGCGGTGTTCGCCCACGACAATCTCATGTTCCTGGCCCTGCCGGGACTGTCGCTGCTGGCCATGCGGCTGATCGAGTACGTGACCGTGCTGGTCTCCCTGGGCGCCATGCTGGCCTACACCCAGCAGCTCTTCCCGAAGGAGAGCTCCCCGATCCCGACGCTGATCGTGCGGCTGGTGATCCTCGGAGACCTGGCGGCCTATGTGATCGGAGCCATCACCAACGGCACCATGGGTCTCTCGATCGTGGCCTTCGCGTCGCTATGGGTGCGGATCGGGGCGCTGGGCTACATCCTGGCCGTGGTGGCCGCCGCGACGATCCGCAAGCGTGAAAGCGCGCCGATCTACCTGCTGGGCATGGCGTTTTTCTTCGGCGCCCTGATCTACACGGACCTGACGACCAACGGCTTGTTGCCCGAGCGGGGCCTCGGCCTGGACCTGATGCCGCTGGGCATGCTGGTCATGCTGTTCTCGCACATCGTGATCATGGCCGAGCGCTGGGCTGTCGCCATCCAGGAGGCCGAAGACACCTCCGATGAGCTGCGCCAGCTGCTGGACGTCAATGTCGCCATCGCCAGCGAGATCCAGCTGGAAACCCTGCTGGCCCGGATCGTTCAGGTAACTTCGCAGATCCTGGAGGCCGACCGCGGCTCACTGTTTCTCTACGACGAACGCGACGACGAGCTGTGGTCGATGGTGGCCGAGGGCGTGGACAGCCGGGTGATCCGCTTTCCGGCCGGGGCGGGTCTGGCCGGCGCCTGCTTCCGCCTCGGTGTGCCGGTGAACGTCACCAACGCCTATGCCGATCCGCGCTTCAACCAGGATGTCGACAAGGCCACGGGCTATCGCACCCGTACAGTGCTGTCGGCGCCGATCGTTACACGGGCGGGCAAGAAGCTGGGCGTGATGCAGGCCTTCAACCGCCGGGATGGCTTGGTGTTTGACGAGGCCGACGTGGCGCGGATCACGGCGTTCGCGGCCCAGGCGGCGGTGGCGATCGAGAACGCCACCCTGTTCGGCGAGGTGCAGGCCGAGCGGAACTACAACGACAGCATCCTGCGCTCGATGTCGTCGGGCGTGGTCACCCTGGACGTCGACGCCAGCGTCGTGAAGCTGAACGCGGCGGCCTGCGAGATCCTGGAGGTCGAGCCCGAGGACGCAGCCAAGCCCGAGACCCAGCGCGCCTGGGCGCAGAACAATCCGTGGCTGTCGGCCGAGCTCGCCGCGGTGGGCGAGAGCGGCCAGGCCAAGGTGCTCCTCGACGCCGAGATGAAGACCGTGCTGGGCAATACCGTCTCGGCCAACATCTCCATCGTGCCGCTGATCGTCGAGGACCAGCAGGCGGGCCTGCTGATCATCATCGAGGACATCAGCGAGGGGAAACGTCTGCAGGGCGCCATGCGCCGGTTCATGACTCAGAAGGTCGTGGACCAGATCATGGGCCGGGAGGACGAGCTGCTGTTCGGCGCCGCCTGCGAGGCCAGTGTGCTGTTCGCCGATATCCGCGGGTTCACCAGCCTCGCCGAACACCTGGGTCCGCGCGATACCGTCGACATGCTGAACGAGATTTTCACCGACCTGTTCGAGGCGGTGGCGGCCTCAGATGGCGTGCTCGACAAGTACATCGGCGACGCGATCATGGCCGTCTACGGCGCTCCGTTGAGTTCCGGCCGCGACCCGCAGAACGCCGTCGATAGCGCCGTGTCGATGGTGGCGATGATCGTGGCGATCAACGGACGTCGGCGTGCTCGAGGCTTGGCGGACGTTCGCCTGGGCGTGGGCGTCGCCAGCGGCGCCGTGGTCGCTGGCACCATCGGCAGCCCCAAGCGGATGGACTACACCGTGATCGGCGACAGCGTGAATCTGGCGTCCCGGCTGGAAGCGATCACCAAGGCCTATGGCGTCGGCATCGTGATCTGCGAGGACACCGCCAAGGCCTCAGAGGGCCTGCACCCGATGCGCGAGCTGGACGCGATCAAGGTGCGTGGACGCCAGCGCCCGGCGCGAATCTTCCAGGTGCTGACCGCCGACGCCGAGGTGAGCACAGCCACGCTCGAGGCCTATGCGCGGGGCCGGGAGGCAATGGCCGGCGGTCGCTGGGAAGAGGCGATCGCGGCGTTTGAGGCGGCGCTGGCCGCCAGCCCCGGCGACGGGCCATCGGCGCTCATGCTGCAGCGGTCACGGACGCTCGCTACCTCCCCGCCCCCCGCCGACTGGGACGGCGTCTGGGACTCAGCCAAGGCCGCATAGGCCTCGTGCGCTACCGGTGCCGCTCAAGGAAATCGAAAGTCGCGGCGTTGAAGGCGTCGTTGCGATCGCCCGCCACCATGTGGTCGGCCCCGGCGATGTCGGCGAACTCGGCGTGTGGGACCAGGCTCAGGAAGTCATCCACGCCTTCCTGCGAAAGCACCTCCGAGAGGCGGCCACGGACCAGAAGGGTGGGGACCTTCAGGTCGCGGGCCGCGTCGCGCAGGCCGTCAGTATGGCGCGGCCCCCGGCCCTCGCCGAA
The DNA here is from genome assembly GCA_943332615.1 of Phenylobacterium deserti. Lineage (GTDB taxonomy): Bacteria > Pseudomonadota > Alphaproteobacteria > Caulobacterales > Caulobacteraceae > Phenylobacterium > Phenylobacterium deserti_C. The sequence continues at coordinate 14,248 of CALQQB010000015.1, read as the reverse complement.
CATCCGCGGGTCCCAGTGCCAGTGATAGCGGCCATCCTCGCGCAGCCGCAGGTTCTTCATCAGGCCGGACGGGTCCTTCGGGCGCGGGCGGTTTGGCAGATAGGCGGCGACGGAGTCAGCGGCTTCATCGATGCTGGCGAAGCCGTCGGGCGCGCTGTGCATGAAGGCCAGGATCTTGTCGGTCCCGGCGGTGTTCACCGTCGGCGCGATATCGACCAGCACCAGGCCCGCCATCGCGTGGCCGGCGGCCGCATAGGCCAAGCCTGCCATACCCCCGAGCGATGCGCCGACGACGAACGGCGGTCGGTCGAGTTTGCGGGCGATGGCAGCCACGTCGGACGCGTGGTCGGCCATGCCGTAAGCAGCGTCCGGCGACCAGCCGCTCTCGCCGTGGCCGCGGAGGTCGGCGCTGATCATATGGAAGCCACGACGCGCGCCCTCCGCAAGGGCGCCGCCCCAGGCCGCCCGTGTCTGCCCGCCGCCGTGCAGCAGGATGACCGGTGCCCCGCCCACGACGCCAGCCTCATCTGCGACGATCTCCAGGCCCCGTCCAGCGAACCTTCGGACGCGCGTCTGCGGCAGGACGACGTTCATGGGTAGCCCTCGTGGGTGGAACGGCCGCGACGCTACGCGACCTTCCGCAGCGTGACACCAGCCTGCGGATCTGGTGGGTCTGCCGACCGCTACCGTGGCGCCTTGCAAGGCTTGATATCGTGCGGCTTGGGCGCCGCCGCAGGCGCCTCGAAGATGGCGATGTAGCCGACGCCGCCGTCCAGGTCGGCCTGGGAGATCCGGCGATAGCCGACGGCCTCGAACTCGCATTTCAGCAGCGCGGGCGGCGTGCCATGGCTGAGCGTCGGGCGGTCCAGGTCGATGACCGCCACCCGGCCACCCGGCTTCAAGTAGCCCGCCAGATGCCAGAGCACCGAGAAGGGGTTCTCGATCTCATGGTACATGTGGACCATCACCGCCCGGTCCACGCCGCGCTCGGGCAGCTTCGGATCGTCGGCCGTGCCCACCACGATCCTGACGTTCTTAAGGCCGCGCGCGGTCACCTCGCGGCGCAGGCCCGAGATGTAGGACTCCACGATGTCCTCGGCGTAGATCACGCCCGTGTCGCCCACCACAGGCGACAGGCGAAGCGTGTGGTAGCCGGACCCGGCCCCAATGTCGGCCACCGCCATACCCGGCTTGATACCGAGCCGCCGGATCAGCTGGCCGGACTCATCGACCGCGTCCCGGTCCGGACCCGAAGACCAGATCGGCGAGACGATGCCAGCCACCGGCCGGTCAGGAACCGGGAAGCCATCGACCGTGCGCGCCGCGCTGGGCCTGGCAGCCGCGCCCTGCGGCGAGGGGCTGGAACAGGCGAGCATGAGCACGATGGCGACGAACAGGACAACTGAAACGCGCATGGCGCTTTTCTGCCCCCAAATCAGCAGACTCCGCCAGCCCTGGATCGCTCCTTTCGACTCGCGGCTAGTTGCGACCCGTCACCAACCACTTGCCGAACAGCCCATCATTGCCGCCTCCGGCGCCATAGGTGGTCCCGTCGTAGACGAGGTCCTGTTCGACGTTCTCTTTCGTCGTACGGGGAAAACCTGAGCTGACAAGAAAAGCGACGGCCTCGTCGGCCCTGGCCTCCGTTTCGCATACAAAGATCGTGATCTGCTGAGTCATCGCCTGATATCCTGTCAGGGGTTTCGAACGACCTCGAGAAGGCTTGCTGCGGCCGTCGGGTTGCCCCTCAGGCTCGATCTGAGGCGGTCAACGGTGGGGGCTTGTTTCAGGTACTGGGGCACCGAGTTGGGCCGACGCGTGTTCGCCAAGTCTACCAACCTGGACAGTTCCACCTGGTCGAATGATCCCGCCTTCGTGAGGTGGGTGCCCAGATCGGCGACGCGAACTTGATGTTCGACGGCCTGCTGCTGACCTGTCGCATCGGCGACTGCCGTCGATCCCAAATTGACGAATGAGGCCGCAATTTCCGGAACCTTTGCCAAGGCCTCCGCTGCGAGGCCGGTGGCTACATACTGCCGCGTCTTGAACACAGTGCCGGGCCCGCTCGGCACTGAGATGGTGGTGTCGTAAGAAGCGATCACCGACGGATACAGGTCCTGGTCGTCCTCCGCGCATGCCGCGGCCGTGGCATTCTGGCAGCCTAGCGGAATGTAAGAGAACTCCTTGCGCTTGAAGCCGAGGCTGAGGCTCTCAGGGACCGCCGCCGTGAAGGCAGCCTTCAGCCCGAGCGTCGTGGTGGTCCCCACAAACGCTAGGCGACCAGTCCGGTGGGTCATGCCTGAAGGTTCGGCGCCCCGGCCGCCGGCGGCGATCACCGCAGCGGCGCCGGTTGCATAGACCTGACGAATCTTGGGCGCGATTGCCGTGCCGTCCGTCTCGATGGAGGCCATCACCGGTGGCAGAGTTCCGCTCTTGTAGCTTGGCGCCGCGTAGCCCTCAGTCCGATCGTAGGCGATCGAAACAGAGCTCGGCGTCGTGTCGAGGTTGATGCCGAACGACGAACTGGTGACGAAGATCACCTTGTCGCTCGTGCAGGCTGACAGGGCCAGCAACGCGGAAAGGGTGGTTGCGAACTTCCAACTGTTCATCATGGTCCCCCTACTTTCAGATCGGATGCGGCGGCCAGTTCCCGGCAAACCCCGACAGCCTTGATGTCCACGCAGGCGTTCTTGCCGAGCTTCAGCACGACGTCCTTGTTATAGCCGAGGGTGACGCCCGAGGCGGCGCCGGCGGCCAGGGCGAGGCCGACCGTCGTGACGGAGACCATGCGGCTGCCTGCGGCGTCCGGCCTGGCCACCTTCTGATGCACAAGGCCCAGAACCCAGCGGTCACCCGGAGCGCTGGCGTCGTCCAGAGAAACGCAGCCGGTCAACCCGAGCAGCGCGGCGGCAAGACTTGCGCTCCGCGCCCGTCGCCCGACCTGCCGCATGGTAAGCCCCCGCATCCACATCGCCCTACCAAAATAACGGTGTTCTACTCAGGTTCAGAAGTCAATCATCTCGCGAAGCGCCCGCATACACCCCTCTTGATTGCAGACAACCCGGGCGACGCGACGGACGAAACGGAACAGGAACGTGATATAGGCGAGCGATGGCAACCGCCGCCCACACCCTTCAAGCATCCGCCGCCGATCTGTTGCCGCCCCGGTTCGCCAAGTGGTTCGCGGGGCGGGGCTGGGCGGCGCGTTCACACCAGCTGGAGATGGTGGCCAAGGCCCGCGCCAGCCGCGACGCCCTGCTGATCGCGCCCACCGGCGGAGGCAAGACGCTGGCGGGTTTCCTGCCCAGCCTGATCGAGCTGTCGGAACGCCCGCCGGCCAATGTCCCTAGGGGATTGCACACCCTCTACATCTCGCCGCTCAAGGCGCTGGCCGTGGATGTGGAGCGGAACCTGGGCGCGCCGATCGCTGACATGGGCCTTTCGATCGTGGCCGAGAGCCGCACCGGCGACACCGGCCTCGCGCGCCGCCAGCGCCAACGGGTGAAGCCGCCGGACATCCTGCTGACCACGCCGGAACAGCTGGCGCTGCTGTGCGCGTGGGAGGGGGCGCGGCTCTACTTCGAAGACCTGCGCTGCGTGATCCTGGACGAGATCCACACCCTGCATGCGTCCAAGCGCGGCGACCTGCTGGCGCTGGACCTGGCGCGACTGCAGATCCTGGCGCCCGCGATGCGGCGAGTGGGGCTGAGCGCGACGGTGGACGATCCGGAGGTGATCAAGAATTGGATGGCGTCGCATCGCCTCGATATTGTCAGCGCGCCCTCCACCACGTCGTGGTCCCCCTCCCCCGTTGAACCGGGGGAGGAACCTGGCATCGACATCGGAGCTTCAGTTCCTCCCTCGCGAGCGGGGGAGGGGGACCACGAAGTGGTGGAGGGGGCGTCGCGGCGGCACGGCCCCCATTCCATCGACCTCGTCCGCGGCCCGGCCGGCGCGCAGCCCATCGTCGATGTCCTGCTATCAGAGGGCCGGGTCCCGTGGTCCGGCCACACCGCCCAGCACGCGATGCAGGAGGTCTATGACGTCATCCGCAAGGCCCGCATCGCGCTGGTCTTCGTCAACACCCGCTTCCAGGCCGAGTTCGCGTTCCAGGAGCTGTGGAAGCTGAACGACGACAGCCTGCCGATCGCGCTGCACCACGGCAGCCTGGCGGCCGAGCAGCGGCGCAAGGTGGAGGCGGCGATGGCGCGGGGCGAACTGCGCGCCGTGGTCTGCACCTCCACCCTCGACCTCGGCATCGACTGGGGCGACGTGGACCTGGTGATCCAACTGGCCAGTCCCAAGGGCGCGTCGCGGATGGTGCAGCGGATCGGCCGCGCCAACCATCGCTTGGACGAGCCGTCCCGCGCGCTCTTCGTCCCGGCAAACAGGTTCGAAATGCTGGAGTGCCAGGCCGCCCGCGAGGCCATCGCCGAGAACCGGCTCGACGGCGATCCGCCACGAGTCGGCGCCCTGGATGTCCTGGCCCAGCACGTCATGGGCTGCGCCTGCTCCGAACCCTTCGACCTGCTGGAACTCTACGACGAGGTCCGCTCCGCCGGCCCCTACCGCGACCTGACCTGGGAGGACTTCGAGGCGGTCGTCGAATTCGTCTCCACCGGCGGTTACGCGCTGAAAACCTACGACCGATTCCGACGCATCGTCAGGCTACCCGATGGACGCTGGAAGGTGCGGGACCTGAACGTGGCGCAGAGGCATCGGCTGAACGTGGGCGCGATCGTGTCGCCGGCCATGCTGTCGGTGCGGATCGCCATGCGGGGGGGGGCCAATTCAGCAAGACGGGGTGGCCGCAAGATCGGCGAGATCGAGGAGGGCATGCTGGAGATGCTCGATCCCGGCGACACCTTCATCTTCGCCGGCCAGGTCTGGGCCCTGGTGGGCATCACCAACATGGACGTGCTGGTCAGCCCGGCCACCGGCAAGGACCCCAAGATGCCGTCCTGGGGGTCGTCGAAGTTCGCGCTCTCCACCTACCTGGCCAAGCGCGTGCGCCAGCTGATGTTCGACGAGGCGCACTGGACGGTGCTGCCGGCCGACGTTCGCGAATGGCTGGAGATGCAGAAGGACAGGTCGCTGATCGTCGGCGAAGACGAGTTGCTGCTGGAGACGTTTCCCAAGGGCCAGCGAAACTTCATGGTCTGCTACCCGTTCGAAGGACGGCTCGCCCACACCACCCTGGCCATGCTGCTGACGCGGCGCCTGGAACGCTTGGGCGCCGGGCCGCTGGGGTTCGTCTGCAACGACTACGCCTTGGCGATCTGGTCGCTGGAACCGATGGCGGGGCTCGATCTCGACGCCCTGTTCGCCGAGGACATGCTGGGTGACGACCTGGAAGCCTGGCTCTCCGAGAGCTTCATGATGAAGCGGGCCTTCAAGAGCTGCGCGATCATCTCGGGCCTTATCGAGAAGCGGTTCCCGGGACAGGAACAGAAGACCGGCCGGCAGATCACGTTCTCCACCGACCTGATCTACGACGTGCTGCGCCGACACCAGCCAGATCACATCCTGCTGAAGTGCGCGCGGGCGGATGCGGCGACAGGCCTGGTGGACGTGGCGCGGCTGGGCGACATGCTGGCGCGCATCAAGGGGCGAATCCGGCATTCTCAGCTCGAGCATCTATCGCCGTTCTCAGTGCCGATCCTGCTCGAGATCGGCAAGGAACGCTCACCCGGCGACGCGCGCGAGCGCATCCTGGCCGAAGCGGAAGACGAGCTGATCGCAGAGGCCACCCAGTGAACGCGATAGCCCCCACCCCGCCCGCCTATAGGTTCGCCGCGAGCGACTGCGGCGGGCTGGCGACGAGCGTCCGCGGGGTCCCAGTGGTGATGCGGTGCTCCGGGGCCCTTTGGCTGCCGGACGAGGGCGCGCTGCTGGTCGCCGACCTGCACCTGGAGAAGGGCTCGGCCTACGCGTCACGCGGCCAGATGCTGCCGCCGTACGACACCCGCGAGACCTTGCGACGGCTGGACGAAGAGATCACAGCGCTGGCGCCGGCGACAGTGGTCCTGCTCGGCGACACCTTCCATGACCGACGCAGCGAGGACCGGCTGGCCGGCGACGACGCCGAGCGGCTGCGCGAGCTTGCGGCAGGCCGCCGGCTGGTCTGGGTGATCGGCAACCACGACGCCGACGGCCCCCGCGCCCTGCCGGGCGAGGTCGCCGACGAGTTGACCCTGGCCGGCCTGACCCTGCGCCACGAGCCGCAGGCCGGCGCGCAACTTGGCGAGGTCGCGGGCCATCTGCACCCGGCGGCGCGAGTGGTGGCGCCGCGCGGGACCGTGCGCCGGCGCTGTTTCATCACCGACGGCGAGCGGGTGATCCTGCCGGCGTTCGGAGCCTATGCCGGGGGGCTGAACGTGCTGGAGCGGGCGTTCGCCGGGATGTTCGTGCGGCCGCCGCTCGCAGGGGTGCTGGGGACCCAGCGGGTTCGAGCGATCGGGTGGGGACGGCTGGCGGGGGATTAGCGCGGCCAGAGGTTGAAGCCATAGTGTTGCGGCGCGAACCCCGTGGCGGGCAGAAACGCCAGGGGGACCAGAGCGATGGAGCTATCGAGGTCGCCCGTCTTCGGACCGGTCCCGGGGTGGCAAGCCGCTTACCCTGGTGGCAGGCGATGGCGGCGCCGCGATCGACGCCTGCGGACGACAGGAGCGGGCTCTACACGGGCGGCGCGCTGATCGCCCAAGACCCGGAAGGCCGGTCGGCATGGCGCACCGGCCGCGGCCACACTCCGCCCGCACGCGCCGGCTTCCAAGTGGGGCCCAGCGACTTCTTCTGAGCGTCCCCCGGGTTAGGCGGTCACCAGCGCCTTCGCGCCCACCTTCTCCCACTCGCGCCACAGCCGCAGGGCCTCGGCCTTCGCCGGGCCCACCGAGGCCTCCTTGATGTGGCCGAAGCCGCGGATCTGTTGCGGGACCTCGGCGAGCTTCACGGCCAGGTGATGATGGGCTTTGTCGAGCCCGGCCAGGATGCGCTCCACATCGGCCTCGTAGGCGGTGACCAGGCCGCGCTCCATCTTCCGCTCGGCGGTGTGGCCGAAGGGGTCGAGGGGGGAGCCGCGCAGGCCCTTGAGCTTCGCCAGGGTCGGGAAAGCCAGGTCCAGCATCCAGGGCGAGAACGCCATCTTCCGCGGCTTGCCGTCCGGGCCCTTGGGCGCCAGCAGCGGCGGGGCCAGCCACACCTTGGCCTTGCCGCCCTTGAACGTCTCGGCCCGGTAGGCGACGAAGCGGCCGTCGCTGTAGAGCCGGGCCACCTCGTACTCGTCCTTGTAGGCCATCAGCTTGTAGAGATTGACCGCCACGGCGCGGGTGAGATCGGCGTGGTCCAGCGGCGCCTCGGCGGCCCGCACCCGCTCCACCCGGTCCAGGTAGCGGCGCGCATAGGCGGCGTCCTGGTAGGCGGTGAGTTCGGCGGCCCGCTTGGCGATCAGGTCGTCCAGCGGCATGGTCTCGGGGGTCGGAACGTCGTCTTCACGTGGCCCGCGCGCAGCCGGGTCGAATGCTGACTTGCGGCCCAGTTCGAAAGCCTGGAGGTTGGCCTCGGCCTCGACGCCGTTCAGCCGGATCGCGCGGTAAAGCGCCTCGCTGGAAACCGGGATCACACCCTTCTGCCAGGCGAAGCCCAGCATGATCATGTTGGCGTAGATCGCGTCACCCAGCTGGCTCTCCGCCAGATGGCTGGCCGGCGCGGCATCATAGGATTTGGTCGCCGCGGCGATCCGCCTGCCCTGCTCGTCGGCGTCGAAACGGACGTCACGGTCCGTGACAAAGTCCGCGGTGGGCGCGAAGTCGGCGTTGCCGACGGCGACCGTTCGGTCCTTGGCGTAGAGCGAGAGCGCGTCGGCGCCAGCGGCCGACAGCAGGTCGCAGGCGATCAGTACATGAGCGCTGGCGGCCGGCACGCGGCCGCCGATTACCGTGGTCTCGGTCTCGCCGATGCGCACGTGGCTGAACACCGCCCCGCCCTTCTGCGCCAGACCCGTCATGTCGACCACCGAGCCGGAGCGACCGTCCACGTGGGCGGCCATGGCCAGGATGGAGGCCACCGTCGTCACGCCCGTGCCGCCGACGCCGGTGAAGACGATGTTGCGGACGCCGTGAAGCACCTCGAACTTCGGCAGGGGCACACTGTCGGCGGTCAGCGCCGGCATCGCCTCGCGGTGCGCGTTCTCGGTGCCTTCCAGGGTGATGAAGCTGGGGCAGAAGCCGTCCAGGCAGGAATAGTCCTGGTTGCAGGTCGACTGGTTGATCTTCCGCTTGCGGCCAAACTCGGTGTTCAGCGGCTCGACGGAGACGCAGTTGGACGCCTTGGAGCAGTCACCGCAGCCTTCGCAGACCAGCGGGTTGATCATCACCCGCCGGGGCGCGGCCTGCATCTTGCCGCGCTTGCGCCGCCGGCGCTTCTCGGTGGCGCAGACCTGATCGTAGATCAGCACCGTCACGCCGGGGATGTCGCGCAGCTGGCGCTGCACCTTCATCAGCTCGATGCGCGGATGCACCTCCACACCCGGCGCCAGGTCGGTAATCGTCTGGTAGCGCTCGGGCTCGGCGGCCACGACCACGGTCCGCGTCACCCCTTCAGCTGCCAATTGCCGGGTAATCTGCGGGACGGTGAAGCCGCTTTCGGCCGCTTGCCCGCCGGTCATGGCGACCGCGTCGTTGAACAGCAGCTTGTAGGTCATGTTGGCGCCGGCCGCGACGGCGGCGCGGATCGCCAGCGAGCCGGAGTGGTTGTAGGTGCCGTCTCCCAGATTGACGAAGACGTGCTTCTCGTCGGTGAAGGGCGACGCCCCGACCCAGCTCAGGCCCTCGCCGCCCATGTGGCTGTTCAGGTCGGTGGAGGGGTCGTTGAAGCTGGCCATGTAGTGGCAGCCGATGCCGGCCAGGGCGCGGGAGCCTTCCGGCAGGCGGGTCGAGGAATTGTGCGGGCAGCCCGAGCAGAAGAACGGTTTGCGCTGCTGGTCGGCCGACAGCGTGACGGCGGCCATCGAGGCGGCCGAGACCCGGTTCAGATAGTCGTAGACCCGGTCCATGTGGCCGCCGGCTGGCAGACGGTCGGCGATGGCCAGGGCGATCTCCGCCACCGAAAGCGAGACCAGTTCGGACAGCAGCGGCTGGCCGTGCTCGTCGGTCTTGCCGATGATCCGGGGCCGCGCGTGGGCGGGCAGGTCGTAGAGCGCGGCGCGGGCCTGATTCTCGATCAACGGCCGCTTGTGCTCCACCACCATCAGCGTCTCGAGCCCGGCGGCGAAGGCGCGCAGGCCGATCGGCTCAAGCGGCCACGGCATGCCGACCTTGTAGATGGCGACGCCCAGCGAGGCCGCTTCATCCTGGCTGATGCCCATGGCGGCGAGGGCCTCGACGACATCCTTGTAGGCCTGGCCCTGGCAGGCGATGCCGAGCCTGGGCCGCGCGCTACCCAGCATGATCCGGTCGATACGGTTGGCGCGGGCGAAGGCCAGGGCGGCGGGAATCTTCTGGGTCCGCAGCCGCCGTTCCTTGTCGAGCGGCTGGTCCTTGAGCCGGATGCCGAGGCCGCCGGCCGGGATGCGGAAATTCTCCGGGGTCACGAACTGGTGCCGGCCGAGCGAGACATCGATCGTAGCCCCGCTGTCCATCGTATCGGCGAGCGCGATCATCCCGACCCACAGGCCGGAAAACCGGGAAAGCGCATAGCCCAGCAGGCCGTAGTCCAGCACCTCCTGCACGTCGGCCGGCGACAGCACCGGCATCTCGAAATCCTGGAAGGCGTATTCCGACTGCGACGGCAGGGTGGAGGACTTGCAGGTGTGGTCGTCGCCGGCCACCGCCAGCACCCCGCCCTTGGGCCAGATACCGGCGAAGTTGGCGTGCTTGAAGGCGTCCCCGGTGCGATCAACCCCCGGCGCCTTGCCGTACCACATGCCATAGACCCCATCGTAGCGGGCGCCGGGGAACAGGTTCGCCTGCTGGCTCCCCCAGACGGCGGTTGCCGCGAGGTCCTCGTTGAGGCCCTCCTTGAAGACCACGTCGGCGGCATTCAGGAACTTGCCCGCCCGCCCGGCCTGCTGGTCCAGCCCGCCCAGGGGCGAGCCGCGATAGCCCGAAACGAAGCCTGCCGTCTTCAGCCCGGCGGCCTCATCCAGGCGGTGCTGATCGATCAGAACTCGCAGCAGCGCCTGGACGCCGGTGATGAACACCCGACCGTCCGTGAGCAGAAACTTGTCGTCGAGCGTCACTTCCTGGCGGCGCATCGCAATTTTTTTCCCTTCGGGTCTCCCCATGCCGCCTGCAAGATCATATAAGGCCGCCGGAAATGCTTGCTAAAAGCATGCCCCGGCGCTGCGGTTCCGGGGCAAGAACCATATGCTCTGACGCCGTTTACAGGAGGAAATATTGTCCGAGGTGCTCGACGCCGTCGATGCCAAGATTCTGGATCTGATCCAGCACGACGCCGGGTTGTCCGTGGCCGAGATCGCCGAACGGGTGGGACTGTCGTCCAGCCCCTGCTGGCGCCGCATCAAACGCCTGGAGGATGCGGGCGTGATCCAGCGCCGCGTCACCATCCTGGACCGCGACAAGCTGGGCCTGAGCTTCGAGGTCTATTGCACCGTCAAGCTCAGCCTGCCGACCAAGGACAACCTCGACGCCTTCGAGACGGCGATCACCAAGCTGGCGGAGGTGGTGCAGTGCGCCACGGTCACCGGCTCGGCCGACTATGAGCTGCGCATTGTCACCCGCGACATGCACGCCTTCGACGACTTCCTGCGCGAGAAGATCCTCTCGCTCGGCCTGGTCTCCAACATCGAGAGCCGCATCGTCATCCGCTCAGTGAAGAACACCACCGCGGCGCCGCTGGGCCTGGTCAGCCCGTATGTGAGCTCGCAGGGCTAGCGAAGTGGTTTCGGTGATATCGCGTCATTGAGGTGAGCCCATCCTCATTCGTCAAGCGTAGCGATCACCTCGCTCCGACTTCATGGTTCAAGGCCTGGATGGGCCCGCTTCAATGACGCGATGTCCCCGGAGTATGCGCCCGGCGGGCGGTTCGCTCAGAAGCGGTACTGCAACTCCAGGCCGTAGGTTCGTGGCGGCGAGATCGCGTAGCTGGTCGCGAATCCCTCGACGCCGTTCACGGTGCCGGGGAGCGGCGCTGGCAAGCCGGGTGTCACGCCGCCGCCTGAGGCCGCGACCGTCGCATTGGCATAGGTGCCGGAAACTCGGCCCGCGCCGGCGCCGCCGTCATAGCCCAGAGTGTCGAAGACGTTCTTCACGTAGGCGATGAAGGTGTACCTGCGGTCCTTGTCTCGCCAGATGAGGCGCGCGTCCACCTGATCCCAGGACGGCGCGGCGTTGTAGGACCGCTCGAACAGGCCGGAGTACTGCTTGTCGCGCCAGACGTAGCTGACCGACGGCGTCAGCGTGCCCGGCTCGAACTCGAAGCTATAGGTGACATTGATCGCCACCTTGTGCTTCGGCGCCTGGGGCAGGGAGTTGCCGCTGAGGTTCTGCGCCCGCTGAACCAAGCCAGTTGCGGTGTCGCAGAGGGGGTTCGGGCTAGGATTCGCAGGTGTTGGGGTCGAGCCCGTGCCCGTGCAGGCCTGGAGCACAGACGAAAGGGGTTTGGCCCGCGGGTCGCGCGCGCTGGGATCGTTCGGGTCGATGATGTTCGTCAGCGTCTTGATGTGGGCGTCGTCATAGGAATAGTTCGCCAGGATCTGCAGATGCTCGATCGGGGCCCAGGTCGTCTCGATCTCGATGCCCTGGGTGACGGCCTTGGGCACGTTCACGAAGCGGCTCTCACTGACCGCCAGGCCGCCGGTGTTGTTGGCCACCGTCAGCGGCGCCTGCAGGTCCTTGTAGGGGTAGTGGAAGATCGAAATGTTCGTCTGCAGCGTCCGGCCGAAGTTCTTCTTGAAGCCGAAGTCAAAGGCGTCGATGTGCTCGGGCCCGGTGTAGGGGAAGCGGCCCAGCGACGAGGTCACGCCGGAATTGATGCCCCCCATCTTGTAGCCGCGACTGTAGCGGAAGTAGGCCAGGGTGTCGTCGTCGGGCTCCCACTGGATCCCGGCCGTGCCCGTCGTGGCGTGGAAGTCGACGTTGTACGTGCGCATCGCGAAGCCGTTCGCGAATGCGACGCCGCCCGGCTGACCGTTGTCGACCACGCCGACCGGGACCTCCCCGCGGTGAACGATTGCCGCCGTAATGTCCACGGCCGGGGTGAAGGTGCCGAGCAGTTCAGGCGTCGTGCCGCAGGCTGTGGTGGCGAAACAGATGGCGCGGACCGACTCCGTCCCCTTCAGGGCGTCTGTCGAATAGCGAAGGCCCAGGGTGGCTTTCCAATGCTCGGCGAATTTCCAGTCCACCTGGCCATAGGCCGCGTAGCTGTCCTGCTCGAACTTGGTGCGGTCGTCATAGAGCCGACGCCGGAAGTCGCGCGGAACCGCGCCGGTGACCGAGGGGACCGAAGCGGTGATCGGGCCGTCCAGCTGCGGCTGGTCATGCAGCGTCGTGAAGACCGGCTGGATGTAGCCTTCGTGGTAGTTGTAGAGGCCGGCGATCCACTGCAGCGGGCCGTCCGTGGTCGATGAGAAATTCACCTCGTGACTCAGGTTGTGATAGTCCTCGCGATAGGTCGAGGACTGGCGCGGAAAGATGGTCAGCGGCCCGCAGATGCCGAACGCGACCAACCCCGGCGAGCAGGTCGCAGCCGGCGGTCCCGCCGACCCGGCGCGGAGCGGAATCGTGAACGAGGTGATCGAGCCGCCGCCGTTATCGGACTGCAGCGTGTAGTTATAGTTCAGGCCGCCGCCGATATACCGGAAGTCCCAGCCCTCGAAGTGATGCGTGAACTGGAACGAGACGCCGTAGGTCTGGTCCAGCGAAACCGTCTGGGCAAAGTTGGTGGCGAAGGCGCGCGGATCGGTACGCGACGCTGCGTTGCACCCGATCGGGCTGGTGTTGACCACATTGGTGACCACGCCGCCTGGCGCGCAGGCGAAGCCCGAGTTCACGTTCTGACCGCCGAACTCGCCGAACCCCACCAGGTTCCGGTTGGTGAGGCCCCGGGTAAAGCCGGAGCGCGCGCCCGGGCCGCCGGAGCCGTTGTTCCAGCCGGCGCTGTACACCTTCAGCCAGACGTCGGTCTGCTCGCCCAGCTGGGCCTGGATCTGGCCCTCCACGAAGAACTGGTCGATGACGCCGCCTTCCGAGGGCATGCCCGGGACCAGGTTGTCGAAGTAGCCCTTGGTCTGCTTTTCCCAGTTGCCGGCCAGCCGCACCTGCACATTGTCGAGCACCGGGCCGGAAATGGCCGCCTCCAGCAGGGTGCGGTTGTAGTTCGCATAGGTGCCGCGCACCTCGGCGTAGAATTCCTTGCTCGGGCGCTTCGAGATCACGTTGATCGCGCCGCCGATGGAGTTGCGGCCGTAGAGAGTGCCCTGCGGGCCCCGCAACACCTCGACCCGGTCGGTGAAGATCGGCGTCTTGCCCGCCGTCACCGTCGAGGTCGTGAAGATGCCGTCGTCGTACACCGCGACCGCGGTGGCGATCGGGTGGGCGTTGGTCAGGCGGCCGATGCCGCGCAGGCTCGCCCGGTCATTGCCCGAGGTGTAGTTCAGCCCCGGCGTGAAGTTGCTGATGTCCTGGATCGTGTTGATCCCGACCAGGTCGCGGCGCTCGCTCGTGAAGGCGGAGATCGCCACCGGCACGTCCTGCAGCGACTGTTCGCGCCGCTCGGCCGTAACCACCAGTTCCTGGATCTGGTTCCCGGGCTTGGCGGTCTGCGCGGATGCGCCGCCGGCGACAGCGCTTGCCGCGATCGCGCACGAAATCAGCAGGCTATGCCTGTAAGTCATGTAAGCCCCCCCCGAGGACCCCGTTGCCGCATGTTCATCGCGCGACGGGGAATTGCATGAAAGTCTCTACAGTAATTATGAAATGTCAATCACAGCCATAATTTTCAGTATTTTGCGTACAATGAACTAGTTTTACTTATTTAATGATTCACTATAAAGTATACTTTTCATACATTCAGTAACTTCTGGATGATCGACCTGGGGGGCGATCGAGGCCGACGCCTTGGTCCACGCAATATTCCTCGCCCCACCCGCACCCGCTACGACCGATTCTGACGTACCCATGTGTTTCACTGCTCGAATGATCGACGCGGACAATCTCCACGAAGCCGAACAGCAGGCGCTGGGCCAGTTGGCGCAGATGGACCTGGCGGCGGCGGCCAAGGTGCACGCCCTGCT